>CAYZBH010000015.1:0-67596 GCA_964476605.1 uncultured Thermoanaerobaculia bacterium
TCCCGGACAGATCGCGCTCGGGGAGCCCTCGGTGCTCGCGATTCCGACGCTCTCGACCGCCAGCCTCGCGTTGCTCGGCCTGCTCCTCGCGAGCCTCGCTATCTTCCTCCTGCGCCGCCGGGCGCGCGCTTGACTTCTAGAATCTGATCCTCGCGGGCCGCGAACCTCCATCGCGGCCCGCGGCGCGCTTTCCGTCCCCCGCCCACGGTGCGGGCCAGGAACGCGTGGGGTGCTGCGCTCCATCTCGCTGCAACATCGGTCCGACGACGATTTCGAGCGCCCACTCCTCAGAGGACGAGCCGACGGAGTCTGAGCGCGTTGCTGATCACCGTCACCGAGCTGAAGCTCATCGCGGCGGCGGCGAGCATCGGGGAGAGCAGCCACCCGGTCCACGGGTAGAGCACCCCGGCGGCGATCGGCACGCCGAGCGAGTTGTAGGCGAACGCCCAGAAGAGGTTCTGGCGGATGTTCGACATCGTCGCGTGCGAGAGCTTGCGTGCGCGGGCGATGCCGTTGAGATCCCCTTTGACCAGGGTGATACCCGCGGACTCCATCGCGACGTCGGTGCCGGTCCCCATGGCGATGCCGACTTGGGCGCGGGCGAGCGCCGGGGCGTCGTTGATGCCGTCCCCGGCCATGGCGACGAAGCGCCCCTCCGACTGCAGCTTCGCGATCGCCTCCGCCTTCTGGTCGGGCTCGACCTCGGCGATCACCTCGTCGAGACCGAGCTCCTTGGCGACCGCCGCAGCCGTGCGCCCCGCGTCGCCGGTCAGCATGACGATGCGGATCCCCTCGGCGTGGAGGGCGCGGATCGCGGCCAGAGTCGTCGCCTTGACCGGATCCGCGACGGCGACGAGGCCGGCGGCGCGACCGTCGACGGCGACGAACATCGCGGTCTTGCCCGCACCGCGCAACCGCTCGGCGCTCTCGGCGAGAGCTCCGGGATCGATCCCGGCCTCGTCGAGCATCCGCCGGTTGCCGAGGACCACCTTGCGCCCGGCAACCGTCGCCACGACCCCGCGTCCCGTCGCCGAAGCGAACCCCTCGGCCGGCAGAATCCGAACGCCGCGCGCTTCCGCGCCGGCGACGATCGCCGCGGCGAGCGGATGCTCGCTGCCACGCTCGACCGCGGCGGCCCAAGCCAGGAGGTCCTCCTCGGAGAGGCCGTTCGCAGCGACGAGATCCGCGAGCTTCGGCCGCCCTTCGGTGAGCGTCCCGGTCTTGTCGACCACCAGCGTGTCGACCTGCCGGAGCTGCTCGATCGCCTCGGCGTTCTTGAACAACACGCCCATCGAGGCGCCGCGTCCCGACGCGACCATGATCGACATCGGCGTCGCGAGGCCGAGCGCGCAAGGGCAGGCGATGATCAGCACGGCGACCGCGTTGACCAGACCGTGCGCGAAGCGGGGCTCGGGGCCTAGCGTCGCCCAGAGGGCGAAGGTGAGCGCTGCGACCGCGAGCACCGTGAGCACGAACCATCCGGAGACCCGGTCGGCGAGGCGCTGAATCGGCGCGCGACTTCGCTGCGCCTCGGCGACCATCGCGACGATGCGCGCGAGCAGCGTCTCCGAGCCGACCTTCTCCGCGCGCATCACGAGAGCACCGTTGCCGTTGACCGTGGCGCCGACCACCCTCTCCCCGGGACCCTTCTCGACCGGGATCGGCTCGCCCGACACCATCGACTCGTCGATCGAGCTCGCGCCCTCCACGACCACGCCGTCGACCGGGACCTTCTCGCCCGGGCGGACGCGCAAGAGGTCGCCGACACGCACCTCGGCGAGCGGCACGTCGTGCTCCGAGCCGTCGTCCGCGATCCGGCGCGCGGACTTGGCGGCGAGACCCAGGAGCTTCCTCAGCGCCGACGAGGTCTGCGCACGCGCCCGCAGCTCGAGCACCTGTCCGAAGAGCACGAGCGCCGTGATCACCGCCGCGGCCTCGAAGTAGACCGGCACGACTCCGCCGTGACGGAAGGTGTGCGGCAGGAACCCGGGAGCGAAGGTCGCGACCAGGCTGAAGCCGTAAGCGACGAAGGTGCCGAGACCGATCAAGGTGAACATGTTGAGGCTCTTGTTCGCGACCGACGCCACCGCGCGCTGGTAGAAGGGCCACGCCGCCCAGACCGCGACCGGCGTCGCGAAAGCGAGCTGCAACCAGACACGAAGCTGGGGCGAGAGGAGCCGGCCGAGCGGGTCGCCCGGGAGCATCTCCCCCATGGCGAGGACGAGGGTCGCCGCGGCGAGCGGAAACGCGATCCAGAAGCGCCGCTTCATGTCGACGTATTCTGGGTTCGGTCGCTCATCGACCTCGACGGTGCGCGGCTCGAGCGCCATGCCGCAGAGCGGACAGCTCCCGGGCGCGTCGCGGACGATCTCCGGATGCATCGGGCAGGTCCACTCGGTCTTCGTCTGCGGGGCGAGGGGCATCGCAGGCTCGAGCGCCATGCCGCACTTGGGGCAGGGCGCCGGGACGTCGCTCTCGACCTCCGGGCACATCGGGCAGATCCACGTCGTGCCCGGCGGAACCGCGACCGGAACCGGAAGCGAATGACCATGTTGCCCCATCGGCTCGCGGTGACCGGCCAGGTACTTCGCCGGCTCCGCCTCGAACTTCGCCTTGCATCCCGGACAGCAGAACCAGTAGGTCGTCCCCGCATGATGGGTCGACGGCTTGCCGGCATTGGGGTCGACCATCATGCCGCAGACCGGGTCGAGCGTCCCGGAGGGTTCGTCGGACAGGACGCGCAGACCGGAGCTTCTCTTCGGCATCGGGCTCGAGTCGGGGTGGTGGTCGCTCATGATTGGCTTTCTCCTCCTCCACCCTGTGGAGGGAAGGGCTCGTCTACCCTACCTCCTCCCCCGCAAGGCCCCCCTCCGCTTCCGGGCGGGGAGCGGGTCACTTCGGCCTCCGGCCGGACTCGAGCACCGCTTCCGACCGGAGGCGCCAAGAGGTCGGCGCCTCGCCAGAATGAGTATGGTAGTATTCCTTCGCTATGGCACAACCCAAGGCCACCTTCTCACTCGATCTGGAAACTCTGCGTCGTCTCGACCGGACCTCCGCCCAGCTCGGCAAGTCGAAGAGCGAGGTCGTGCGCGAGGCGGTCGCGGAGTACGCGGCCCGGACCGACAAGCTCTCCGAAGGGGAGCGGCTGCGCCTCCTGCGCGCCTTCGACGAGCTGGTGGCGCGGATTCCCGAGCGGCCGCTCGCCGCCGTCGAGGGAGAGATCGCCGACGTGCGCCGGGCGCGCCGGTCCACTGGGCGCCGCGCCTCCGGCGGCCCCGCTCGATGATCCTGCTCGACACCTCGCTCCTCGTCGACGCCCTGAGCGGTCCGCATCGCTCGGCCATGCCGCTCCGACGCGAGATCGAGCGGGGCGAGCGGATCGCCCTGCCTTCGCTCGTCCTCTACGAGTGGCTGCGCGGTCCGCGCCTGCGCGAGGAGCTCGAGGCACAGGAGGCACTCTTCCCGCGGGCGATGGCTCTGCCGTTCGGCGCCGACGAGGCCGCGATCGCCGCCAGGCTCTACTCCGAGCTCGCGCGCGGCCGGGGCCGCGAGATCGACATCGCCATCGCCGCCTGTGCCATCGCACGCGACGCAGCGCTCTGGACCCTGAACGTCGAGGACTTCGCCGACCTGCCCGACCTCCGGCTCTTCTCGACCGCCTGATCGCCCCCGACGTCTTCGGCTACTCGGGGAGGGCCTCTCGCGCCAGCAGGCGAAGGTCGGCGATTCGTTCGCGCAGGCGGGCGAGAAAGTCCTCGCCCGGGTCGATCTTCCCGGTGCGGTAGCCGGGGTCGCGCTCCTGCCAGAGCGAGGAGTCCTCCCACGCTCTGTACTCGAGGTGACCGATGAGGTATCGGATCGTCGGGTACTTGCGGACGAGGTGGCGCACCAGGGCGGCGTTCGCGTCGAGCTGTGCGGGGGTCAGAGGCGCTTCGGGCCCACCCACGTTCTCGATCCCGATGGCCACGCGGTTGAGCCCGATGACGTGCCGCGCCACGATCGTCTCCGGCAGCAGCTGGTAGATCGTCCCGTCCCGGTCGATCAGGAACTGCGAGGAGACGTTCACCCGCCCGGCGGCCGCGATGTCGGGACGGTCGGCCGGCAGGAGCTCGGGAGCGAAAGCGCGCCAGGTCTTGCGCAGCGTCGGAATCGCCGTCCAGTGGACGACCACCATCCGGGGCACGAGCTCGATCGTCGCGATCGAGGGGTCACCGCTCCGCGTACGCAGGTAATCGAGCGTCGCGGCGGTCCGCCCGGGTCCGAAGGGGAGCGGGCGGATGCGCACTTCGCGGCCGTCCCCGAGGCGCGGCGACCAGGCATCGGATGGCACCGCGGGTCCCTTCCAGGCGTACCGCGGAAGGGATGCGCAACCGGTCGCGAAGACCAGAGCCACGACCGCTGGAGCGAGGCAGAGCCTCGCGACCGAACCCCTTCGGCGCGCCATCTCTCCTAACCCTCCACCTTCTCGACCTGCTCGCCGCAGGTCAGCATCGACTTGCCGAAGTAGGGGTTGCGCACCGGACCGATCTTCTGCAGCCAGTAGGCGTCGGCCATCGGGCAGAAGTAGATGCCGAAGCCCTCGACGGGTTGACTCTGCACGAGCTTCGCCAGGGCCAGCGAGAGCCGTTTCACCTGCTCGCGTATCGTCGCCAGGTCCGGGCCCTTGACTGCACGCGCCGCGGCGATGAGCTCGCTCGGCTCCGGCCGATCCGATCCCTGGGGGACGAGAGCCGTCGCCTTCGCGGCCACCTCGGCCGCCGCCTCGACGACTCGGCTCGTCGAATCACCCGCGAGCGCGGTCTGAATCGGCTCGTAGGCGCTCACGACCTGGGCGAGCGCATTCTTCCCGGCCGCCTCCGAAGCGCTCACCGGCGCGGCGAATCCGGCTCCGGCGACCAGCAGCAACCCCAGTTCGACCATTCCCAGCCGATGCATGTCGTTCTCCTTTCCCATCGTTCGAACGGTACCGGCCCCTCGGGGTATTCCTCAAGCCTCCGCCGGGGAGCCCTCGAGGAACCGCTCCGTTCGTCGTTTCCAGAGTTTGTAGGCGACCGGATAGAGCAGCAGCTCGGCCGCGAACGAGGTAATCAAGCCGCCGATCATCGGCGCCGCGATCCGCTTCATGACGTCGGCGCCGGCCGAAGTCGAGAAGAGGATCGGCAGAAGGCCCATGAAGGCGGCGGCGACGGTCATCATCTTCGGCCGGGCGCGCTTGACGGCGCCGTGGACGATCGCTTCGTCGACCTCCTGCGGCGAGCCGAGCGCGTTCGCCTCCTTGGCCTCCTTCCAGGACAGATCGAGGAAGAGGAGCATGAAGACCGCGGTCTCGGCGTCGAGCCCCAGGAGCGCGATCATGCCGACCCAGGCGGCGATCGAGACGTTGTAGCCCAGGAGATGGAAGAGCCAGATCGCGCCGATGGCCGAGAAGGGGACGGCGAGCAGGATCAACACCGTCTTGAAGGTGGACCTCGTGTTCGCGTAGAGCAGCACGAAGATCAGGACGAGCGTCACCGGCACCACGATCTTCAGACGCTCGCGAACGCGCAACATGTTCTCGTACTGACCACTCCAGACGAGCGTCGTGCCGGGCGGCAGAACGACGCTGGCGCGTACGAGCCGCTTAGCCTCCTCGACGTAGGAGCCGACGTCGCGTCCGGCGACGTCGACGAAGACGTAGCCGGCGAGGAATCCGTTCTCGTCCCGGATCATCGCCGGACCGTGGATCAGACGGATCTCGGCCACTTGCTCGAGCGGCACCTGCGCGCCCGACGGGGTCGCGACCAGCACGCGGCCCAGTTCCGCGAGATCCTCCCTCAGCTCGCGCGGGTAGCGCAGGTTCACGGGGTAGCGCTCCCGCCCTTCGATCGTCGTGGTGACGTTCTCACCGCCCACCGCCGCGCCGATCACCGACTGGACATCCTCGATCGTCAGCCCGTAACGCGCGAGCCGTTCCCGCTGTGGCGCGATGTCGACGAAGTAGCCGCCGGCCACGCGCTCGGCGAAGACGCTGCGCGTTCCCGGGAGATCGGCGAGCAATCCCTCGAGCTGGACACCGAGGCGCTGGATCTCCTCGAGGTCGCGCCCGAGGATCTTGACGCCGACCGGCGTTCTGACGCCCGTCGACAGCATGTCGATCCGCGCCTGGATCGGCATCGTCCAGGCGTTGGTCACACCGGGAATGCGCAACGCCCGGTCGAGCTCGGCGACCAGCTCCTGCCAGGAAATCCGGTCGGGCCAAAAGGGGCGGAAGAGCGGCTTCGTCCACTCCGGCCAGGAGTCGTACCAGACCGGCTTGGCTCGCCACTCCGACGGCGGCTTCAGGACCACCGTCGTCTCCATCATCGAGAAGGGCGCAGGGTCGGTCGACGTGTCCGACCGACCCGCCTTGCCGTGCACGGACTCCACCTCGGGGAAGCCCTCGAGCACCCTGTCCTGCGTCTCGAGCAGCTCCTGCGCCGCGGTGACCGAGAGCCCGGGGTGGGTCGTCGGCATGTAGAGGATCGTCCCCTCGTTCAACGGCGGCATGAACTCGCTGCCGAGCTTGAAGTACATCGGCAGCGAAACCGCGAGCAACACGAACGCGCCGCCGATCACGCTCTTCGGATGGCGCAACGTCCAGCGGCAGACCGGCTCGTAGAGCCGGTGGATCCCGCGCGAGATCGGGTGCTCCTCCTCCGCGCAGTAGCGACCGACCGCGACACCGGTCGCCAGGCGGGCGAGCCAACGGGGACGGAATGTGAAGGGGTCGATACGGGCGAAGAGCATGCGCATCGCCGGGTCGAGGGTGACGGCGAGAAGCGCGGCGAGCGCCATCGCCAGGTTCTTCGACCAGGCGAGCGGCTTGAACAGACGCCCCTCCTGGTCGACCAGAGCGAAGATCGGCAGGAACGCGGCGGCGATCACCAGCAGAGAGAAGAAGACCGAGGGGCCGACCTCCTTGAGAGCCTCGAGACGGACGTGGAAGAACTCGCGCCGGCGCTCCTCGCGCGCCGCCGGCGAGAGCTCGCCCGAGATCGAATGGCCCGAAGCGAGCCACTTTCCTTGCCAGAGGTGGATCCGGTTGTAGGCGTTCTCCACCTCGACGATGGCGCCGTCCACCAACACACCGATCGAGATCGCGATCCCGGCGAGCGACATGATGTTGACGGTCACGCCGAAGTAGTAGAGCGGGATGAACGAGAGCAGCACCGAGATCGGGATGGTGAGAATCGGCACCAGCGCCGAGGGGACGTGCCAGAGGAAGAGGAGGATGACGAGCGAGACCACGATCATTTCGATCGTGAGCTCGTGCTTGAGCGTCTCGATCGCCCGGTCGATCAAGACCGAGCGGTCGTAGGTGGGGAGCACCTCGACCCCCTCGGGGAGCGACGGCTCGAGCTCGCGGAGCTTCGCTTCGACGCGTCCGATGACGTTCTTCGCGTTTTCGCCGTGCCGCATGACGACGATGCCGCCGACATGGTCTCCGAGGCCATCGAAGTCGGCGACGCCGCGACGGATTTCCGGCCCCCAGGCGACGCGGGCGACGTCGCGCAACAACACCGGCACGCCGCCCGGACCGACCTTGACGACGATCTGCTCGAAGTCGGCGATCTGCTTCGCGTAGCCCCGCACCCTGACCATCGCCTCGGCGCCGCTCCACTCGATCACCCGTCCGCCGCTCTCGTCGTTCGAGCGGCGGACGGCGTCGGTGAGCTCGCGCATCCCGAGACCGTAAGCGGCGAGCCGATTCGGGTCGACCGTGATCTGCACCTGCTTGCCGTACCCGCCGAGCGACGCGACCTCGGCGACGCCGGCAACGCTCTGGAGCGCGTAGCGGAGCGTCCAGTCCTGGAAACTGCGCAACTCTTCGACTCCGTGCTTCCCCGCCCGGTCGGCGAGGACGTACTGGTAGACCCAGCCGACACCGGTCGCGTCGGGACCGAGCTCGGTGCGCACCCCTTGGGGGAGCTGCGGCTGGATCTTCGACAGGTACTCGAGAACGCGCGAGCGCGCCCAGTAGAGATCCGTGCCGTCCTCGAAGATGACGTAGACGTAGGAGAAGCCGAAGTCGGAGAAGCCTCGGACGGCTTTGACCTTGGGCGCGCCGAGGAGCGCCGAGACGATCGGGTAGGTGACCTGGTCCTCGAGGATGTCGGGCGAGCGGTCCCAGCGCGTGGAGACGATCACCTGCGTGTCCGAGAGGTCGGGCAGGGCGTCGAGCCGGATGATCCCGAGGACGTGGATCGAGTAGGCGATCGCCGCGACCGTGCCCAGGAGCACCAGGAGCCGGTTCCGGGCCGACCACTCGATGATGCGGGCGATCATCGGTGTCCCTCGTGCCCGCCGCCGCCGGTCTGCGAAGCCGCGCTCGCAGCCGCGCGCGCCGAGAGCGCCGCGCGCAGCCGCGATTCGCTGTCGAGCAGGAAGTTGGCGCGCGTCGCGACCTGCTCCCCCGCCGTGAGGCCGGCGAGGATCTCCGCCTCGCCCGAGCGGCGCTCGCCGATCGTCACCTCGCGCGGCTCGAAGCGGCCGGGCGCCGCCTCGACGAAGACGAGCTTGCGCTCGCCGGTGTCGAGAACCGCCTCGTCGGGCACCACCAGAGCCTCCCTGGATCGCCCGGCGAGCTCGACGTCGACGAACATCCCCGGCTTCCAGTCGAGCTTCGGGTTGAACACGTCGAAGCGGACGGAGAGCGTCCGCGTCGCCGGATCGATCTCCGGGTAGACGTAGCTCACCCGTCCGGTGCGTGTCGCGGTCGGGTCGTACGCGAGCGAGAGGCGGGCCTCGTCACCCAACGCCACGCGCACGGCGTCGATCTCGTAGAGGCTCGCCTCGACCCAGATCGCGGAGAGATCGACCAGGCGGAACATCTCCTGTCCGGGCATCACCTGCTGGCCGGCGAAGACCATCTTCGAAACCAGGTAGCCGGAAGCTGGAGCGACGACCGGGACCGTGCGCCGCGCCTCGCCACGGGCGGCGATCGCGTCGACGAAACCGGGCGGAAGCGCGAAGATCTCGAGCCGCCGGCGGGCTGCGGCGACGAGCTCTTCTCCGCCTTGGCGGACTTCCGGCAGCGAGGACCCGTGGAAGCGCGCGCCGACGTCCCGGGCGAGCAGGAACTCTTGCTGCGCGGCGAGGAGCTCCGGCGAGAAGATCTCCGCGAGCACCTCCCCGCGTTTCACGAACTGTCCGGTGAAGTCCGCCGGCAGCTTCTCGATCCAGCCGCCGAAACGGGCTTCGATCCGGAAGGTGCGCCGCTCGTCGGCCTTGACCGTGCCCACGGTCCGCACGCCGCCGTTCCACGGCTTGCGCCCGGCCAACACGGTCTCGATTCCGGCGAGGCTCCGTCCCGTCGCCGAGACCTCGACCAGCGCGTGGGAGCCCTCGTCTCGCGCCACGCCGGTTCCGGTCTCGGCCGCCTTCGGGACGAGGTCCATGTGGCAGATCGGGCAAGTTCCGGGGTGGTCCGAAACGTAGTCCGGATGCATCGGGCAGTAGTAGACCGCCGCCACCGCCTTCGGGGGTGTGCCGCAGCCGAGCGCGGCGACCAGGAGCAGTACCGCAAGGCCCGCGAACCGCCGTCGATTCCTGATCATCGTGACCATCAGCGCACCTCCTCCGGCGCGGTCGAGGCCGGGTTCCCTTCGGCCAGTCGCCGCCAGTCGGCCCAGACCGCGAAGCGCTCCGCCTCCGCGTGCGCGATGCCGATCCGGGTGTCGAACCACTGTTGAGAGAGCTCGAGGAGCCGGGGAAGCGTCCCCTGGCCGTTGAGAAAGGCGACCCGCGCGGCGTCGAGCGCGGCGCTCGCGCGCGGCAGCAGCGACTCGGTCAGGCGTTGCAGCGTCGTCGTGAGCCGATCGCGCTCGGCGCCGATCCGCACCGACTCGGCGTCGACCGCGAGCCGCTCGGCCTCCAGATCGGCACGCGCCGCCGAGACTTGGGCCGTCGCAGCGGCGATCCGGGGGCGCACGCGCGCGGCGCGAAAGAGGGGAAGCTCGACACCGAAGCGGAGCGTGAGCGCCGCTCCCGCCCCCTCCGCCCACTCGGTCCCGCCGCCGGCGCCGAAGTCGGGGCGCAGATCGAGCTCGGCCAGGCGCTCCCGCCGCTCCGCCGCCGCCAGCTCGAGCGCCGCCCGGCGCACCCCGGGCGCCTCCTCGACCGCGATCGGGAACGCCCCTTCGGCCACCGGAAAATCGGGCACCGGAAGCTCTCCCACAGCGAGCGGCAGCGCGTCCGCGCGCGTCCCCGCGAGCTCCGCGAGGCGTGCCCTGGCGCTCTGGAAGCGCGCGAACACGGTGTCGATCATCTGATCGTGGCGCGAGAGCGCGAGCTGCACCTGGAGCACGTCGAGCGTCGACTGCTGGCCGGCGCTCAATCGCGTCGTGACCGTCGCCTCCAGCAGCTCGAAGAGCTCGTGCGCCTCCGCGAGCAGGCGCTCCTCGCGGTCGGCAGCGGAGAGCTCTGCGAACGTCCGCCGCAGCTCGGCGACGAGATCAGCTCGCGCCTCGACGAGCGCGGCGCCGGCGGCGGCCGCCTCCGCCGCGGCGAGATCCCGCCGCGCCTGGCGCTTGCCCGGAAAGGGGAGCGGCTGGATCGCTTCGACCTCGAACTTCGCTGTCTTGTCCGACACGAGCCCGGGCAGCGCGTTGCGCAGCCAGAATTGCAAGCTGGGGTCGTCGAGCGCGCCCGCCCCTTCCGCAGCCGCGCGCGCCGCGGTCCAGCGCGCCTCGGCCGCCGCGAGCCGGGGCGAGCCCGCGAGCGCACGTCGCTCGAGGGCGGCGACATCGAGAGCTTCGCCGCAGAGCGCCCGGGCGCCCACGACGAGCAAGGCAGGGATGACGAGACGGGTGATCCGTTGGCCACTTGGCATGCGCCTCTCCTCGCGAAAGATGGGTCGGGCCGACGGACAGCGCGTCCGCCGGACACACTTCTCCCGCTAAGAGAGGCTCAGACGCGCCAGATGGAGTGCAGCGTGAAGAGGCCGAGCCGATGCCGGGCCGCGCTCGCCTCTCCCGGGAGCCCGGGGAGCTCGAGCGCCACCGCCGCGTCGCAGGGGGGGCTCACCGGCACCGACGCCGGCAGGGGAAGCGCCGTGCCAGTCGGGAGCGAGGCGGCCGGGGCGGCGCCGCGTCGGCAGCAGTCCATCGGCGCCGAAAGCGAACCGCCGGTGGTGCAGGGCGCCAAGCCCAGCTTCGCCATCAGCGGGCAGTGGCAGCGATCGCCCCGGCCGACGGCCATCGCCGCCGGGACGAGCCCGCCGGCGACAAGCGACGCCGCCACCAGAACGACCGTCGAGAGCTTCGCCCAGCCTTTCACGCAGTTCATTATACGGATGCCCGCAAGGGGTAGGGCGCAGGCTCCGGTACGATCGCGCCGCCCCTCGACCCGAAGGAGGTCTCCATGTCCCCCCACAACGAACCCGTCGCTCTCGTCACCGGCGGCAGCCGCGGCATCGGCCGCGCCATCGTCGAGGCCTTGGCCGACCGCGGCTACTTCGTCTACCTCTGCGGCCGCAGTCCCGACGCCCTGCGCCTCGCCGCGGAGGAGATCGGCGACCGCCTCCCCGACCGCGTCGCGACGCGCGTCTGCGACGTGCGCCGGGAGGAAGAGGTCGAGGCGATGGTCGACGAGATCGTGGAGCGCTCCGGGCGCCTCGACGTCCTGGTCAACAATGCCGGCCTCGGCCACTTCGCGCCGGTCGACGAGCTCTCGGGGGACGACTTCCGTGAAGTCATCGAGACCAATCTGTTGGGCGCCTTCTACACCCTCAAGGCAGCCGCCCGCGTGATGAAACGCCAGGGCGAGGGGTGGATATTCAACGTGGCGTCGCTCGCGGCCAAGAACGCTTTCGCGGGGGGCTCCGCCTACAACGCCTCCAAGTTCGGGCTGGTGGGCCTGTCGGAAGCCGCGATGCTCGACCTGCGCCACGACGGGATTCGCATGGCGGCGATCTGCCCGGGGTCGGTCGAGACGGATTTCGGCTCCGGCGCGATGAAGGACGGCGCCGGCTGGCGTCTGCAGCCGGAGGATGTCGCGCGCGCCGTCACCGATCTGCTCGCCTACCCCGCGCGCGCCCTGCCCAGCCTGATCGAGCTCCGGCCCAGCCGGCCCCCCAAGAAGTAGCTCTCCGGCGAGGGTTCCGCGCCGCGCTTGCTTGACCATGCTTCCGCAGGCCTCTGGGCTGACGGACGCGGGCGGTGAGCTCCGAACGCAGGAAGCGCCTGGAGTCGGGCGAAGAGGGGGCGCCGTTGGTGGCAGCTCGCCAAAGTGCTCGAGCGCCGCGACTGGCTCACGTCGCGCACCTGGCTCCGGCGCGAGCTGCATGCCGGTCCCGCCTCGGCGGGAGGTCGAACCGATCGTCCCGCGGATCAGCCTGCCGCCTGGCCCCCGAGCGAGGCCAGGTGCCCGGCAACGACCCCTTCGAGGAGACGCTCCGGAGGGACGCCGCGCAGCCGCCAGGCGGAAGCCGTGAGCAGCTCCTCGGCGAGCGCCAGGAGAGAGCGCCGCACGTCCGCCGGCCAATCCTCCATCGTCACCGTCGCCCGCACCGCCGCCGCAGCTTCGGTCCAGGGACGCTCCGAGCGCGGATCCTCGAAGCCGCCCAGACGTCCCAGGATGGCGGCCGTCTCGAGGAGCCAGAGCCCGCCCCCCGCGTCGAGATGGCGCGCGATCGCCGCCGCGAGCTCCCGCGCCGTCGCTTCCGTCGCCTCCGCATCCGGCGCCTCCGCGGGACCGAGGAAGAGGGCGAGCGAGCGGCTGCGGAGCGTCGCCGAGAGGTCCAGGCGCGAAGCCGCGAGCAGCAGGAAGTGACGCGGCGCCGAAAGGTAGGGCTCCTCGATCGCCTTGAGGAGGGCGTCCGAAGCCTCGGCGCTGAGGCTGCCCGCGTCCGCGATCACGAAGACCTGTCCTCGCGCCTCGTAGGGGGAGAGCTGCGCCGCCCGCAACATCCCGCGCGTCGCCTCGGCCGAGGTCGAGGTCTTCAGATCGCGCTCCAGCAACGCCACGTCCGGATGGAAGCTCTCCACCTCCCCGTCCGGCCATGCGATGCGGCGGCAGTGCCGGCAGGTCCCGCAAGGGCGCGCTCCGCTCTCTTCGTCGCAGAGCAGCGTGCGCGCGATCTCGATCGCCGTCTCGCGTCGTTCCGCCTCGCTGCCGCCGTGGAGGATCACCGAGGGGTAGAGCCGACCTTCCCGCGCCAGCGCGAGCCAGCGCGGCACGCTCACGAGGCGAGCTCCGCGCGCGCGGCGAGCGCCGCGATGACCTGCTCGGAGGTGGCGGACGCGTCGCCGGAAGAATCGATGATGCGAAAACGCTCGGGCTCGCGCCGCGCCATCTCCAGATAACCGGCGCGCACACGCTCGTAGAACGCGAGCGTCTCGGCGTCCAGGCGATCGACCGTGCCGCTGCGTTGCCGGCTCGCGGAGGCCCCGCGGCGACGCGCCTGCTCGGCCGGCAGGTCGAAGAGAAGCGTCAGGTCCGGCCGCTTGCCGCCCGTCGCCACCCGCTCGATGGCGGCGATAGAGGCCTCGTCGACACCCCGGCCGTAACCCTGATAGGCCCGCGTCGAATCGGTGAAGCGGTCGCAGAGCACGTGCCGTCCCTCGGCGAGCGCGGGCTCGATGCGCTCGAGCAGGTGCTGCCGTCGCGCCGCGAAGACCAGGAGCATCTCGACCCCGCCGTCGATCGTTCCCCAGCGCCGATCCAGAAAGACCTCGCGGATCGCCTGCGCGAGCGGCGTTCCCCCTGGCTCGTGCGAGACCAGAAAGGGGAGCCCGCGCCGCTCGAACCAGGCGACCGCGGCCCTCAATTGGGTCGACTTGCCGCTGCCGTCCAAGCCTTCGAAAGTGATGAAGAGCGCCACGCGAGAGAAGCTAGCACGCCCGCACGCCGCGAGCCGACCTAGTAGACTCCGAGGTCGCGCGGCTCCCGCCCATGCCCACGATCGCCCCGCCCACCGTCTGGATCGGATTCTTCGCGCTCTGCGCCGTCGTGCTGGGGCTCGATCTCTTCGTCCTGAACCGGGGCTCCCGCGTGATCTCGCCCCGGATCGCGGCGCGCAACACGCTCTTCTTCGTCACCCTCGCCGCGGGGTTCGCCGGTTTCATCGCCTGGCGTTTCGGTGGCGCACCGGCTCTCGAGTTCACGACCGGCTACGTCATCGAGTACGCGCTCTCGGTCGACAACCTCTTCGTCTTCTTGGTGATCCTCTCCTACTTCGCGGTTCCGGCCGAGCACCAGCACCGGGTGCTCTTCTGGGGGATCCTCGGCGCGATCCTGCTGCGCGGCGCTTTCATCGTCGCCGGCGCGGCGCTGCTCGCCAAGTTCAGCTGGATGATCTTCGTCTTCGGCGCCTTCCTCGTCTACACCGGAGGCAAGCTCCTCTTCGTCGGCGACGAAGAGATCGACCCGGCGAAGAATCCGGTCCTGCTGCTCTGCCAGCGCCTCCTGCCGGTGACCTCGGAATTCCACGGCGAGCGCTTCTTCGTTCGCGCCGCGGGCCGCCTGGTGGCGACCCCCCTCTTCCTGGTGTTGGTGGTGATCGACTTCGTCGACGTCGTCTTCGCGGTCGATTCGATCCCCGCGATCTTCGCGGTCACACGCGACCCTTTCATCGTCTTCTCGTCGAACATCTTCGCGGTCTTGGGGCTGCGCTCGCTCTACTTCCTGCTCGCGAGCCTGATGGGCAAGTTCCACTTCCTCAAGTACGGGCTCGGCCTGGTGCTCGCCTTCGTGGGGTTGAAGATGCTGCTCGCCGAGATCTGGCACGTCCCCATCGGCTGGTCGTTGGGCGTCATCGCGGCGCTGCTGGGTGGCGCGGTGCTGCTCTCCTGGCTCCGGCCTCCGGCCGGATCAGCGCCCGGCGAGGAGCAACAGCACTAGGCCGAGCAACACGCGGTAGACGGCGAAGATCGTGAGCGGGTGGCGGCGAATCCAGGCGAGGAGCCACGCCACGACCGCGTAGCCGGCCACCGCCGAAACCGCGACCCCGATCGCGAGCGCCTGGAGGGGTACGCCGAGCGGCTCCCCGCGCGCGAGGTCGAAAAGCTGCTTGCCGCCGACCAGGAGCCCGATCGGAATCGAGAGCAGGAAGGCGAAGCGGGCCGCCGCCGGACGCCGGAAACCGAGCAGCAGCGCGGCGGTCATCGTGACGCCGGACCGCGACGTGCCGGGGACCAGAGCCAGCGCCTGCGCGCAACCGATCAGGAGCGCTTCGCGCGGACCGATCTCCCCCTCGTCGCGCCGCTTGGCACCCCGCCAGTCGGCGAGTCCCAGGAGAAGCCCGTATCCGATGGCGTTCGCCGCGATGAGCGTCACGTTGCGCGCCGCTCCAGCCACGAACCCCTTGAGCAGCAGCCCCGCGAGCGCCGCCGGGATCGTCCCCGCGAGCAGCGCCCAGACGAGGCGGAGATCGCCGGCAGCCGCCGGCGCACGGCGCGTCACGCCCGCCCAAGCGGCGGCGACGAGGCGACGCACGTCGGTGCGGAAGAAGGCCATCACCGCGAGCAGCGTCCCGCTGTTGGTCGCGATGTCGAACTCGATCCCCTGGTCGCTCCAGCCGAGCAGACGGGGAATGAGGATCAGGTGCCCGGAGGAGGAGATGGGGAGGAACTCGGTCACCGCCTGGACGAGGGCGAGGACCACGGCTTCGACGGGCGTCACCGCGCGATCCTATCCCCGCCCCTCGCGTCCGCGCCGATATACTCGGCACGATGAAGGGAATCGTGCTCGCGGGCGGCTCCGGCACCCGTCTCTACCCGGTGACGCGCGGCGTATCGAAGCAGTTGCTGCCCGTCTACGACAAGCCGATGGTCTACTACCCCCTCTCGGCGCTCATGCTCGCCGGGATCCGGGAGATCCTCGTCATCTCGACACCGCTCGACCTGCCCGCGTTCGCGCGGCTGCTCGGCGACGGCTCCGATTTCGGTCTCCGGCTGGAGTACGCCGAGCAACCCCATCCCGGCGGCCTCGCGCAGGCGTTCCTGATCGGCCGCGACTTCGTCGGCTCCGATCGCGTGGCGCTGGCTCTGGGCGACAACATCTTCTACGGCCACGGTTTCCCGGAGGATCTCCAGGTCGCCGCCGCGCGCGAGCGCGGCGCCACCGTCTTCGCGTACCGAGTGCGCGATCCAGAACGCTACGGCGTCGTCGAGATCGGCTCCGACGGTCGCGCGCGCGCGCTCGAGGAGAAACCGGCGAGGCCGCGGTCGTCGCTCGCCGTTACCGGCCTCTACTTCTACGACAACCGCGTGCTCGACATCGCGGCCACGCTCGCCCCTTCGCCGCGCGGCGAGCTCGAGATCACCGACGTCAACCGCGCCTATCTGGCGTCGGGCGAGCTCGAGGTGCGGGTCCTGGGACGCGGCATCGCCTGGCTCGACACCGGCACGCACGAGTCGCTCCTGCAGGCCGGGGAGTTCATCGCCGCGGTCGAGCAGCGTCAGGGGCTCAAGGTCGCCTGCCTCGAAGAGATCGGCTTCCGAATGGGCTATCTCGGCGCGGCGGAGGTGCTCGCCGGCGCTGAACGGCTCGGCAAGACCGACTATGCGGACTATCTGCGGCGCATCGTCGCGGAGGCGGAGGAGAGCCGATGAGGCTCCACGCCACTCCCCTGCCCGGCGTCTCGGTGATCGAACCGGAGGTGCATCGCGACGCGCGCGGCTTCTTCCTCGAGGTCTTCCACGCCGCCAAGTTCTGCGGCCTCGGCCTGGAGGTCGGATTCGTCCAGGACAACCACTCGCTCTCCCTCGAAGGCACGCTGCGGGGCCTCCACCTGCAGACTCCGGGCGAACAGGGAAAGCTCGTGCGCTGCACGGAAGGGCGGGTCTTCGACGTGGCGGTCGACGTGCGTCGCGGCTCTCCGACCTTCGCCAAGTGGTTCGGCGTCGAGCTTTCGGCCGAGAACTTCCTCGAGCTCTGGATCCCGCCCGGCTTCGCGCACGGGTTCTGCGTGCTCTCGACGCGCGCCCAGATCGAATACAAGTGCACGACGCTCTACGACCCCGCAGCCGACTTCGCGATCGCCTGGAACGACCCCGAGATCGGCATCGAATGGCCGCTCGCATCGCCGCGGCTCTCGGCCAAGGACGCGGCGGCGCCGCGCCTGCGCGCTCTCGAGGAGCGGCTGCCCCGCTTCGCATGAGCCAGCGCTCGGTGCTCACGGCGCGCGACGTCGCCCACCTCGCGGCGGCGGGCATCGAGCGGACCGAAGCCGAACGTCAGCTCGCCCTTCTTGCGGCGCCGCCACCCGCGGTGACGCTCTCCCGTCCCTGCACGCTCGGTGACGGCATCGAGCGGCTCCTGCCCGAAGAGCGCCCGGACCTGCTGGCCCGCGCCGACGCCGCGCGCGGCGCGGGGAGGGTGGGTCGCTTCGTTCCCGCCTCGGGAGCCGCGTCGCGCATGTTCCGCGCCGTCTCCGTCCTGCGCGCCCGCTGGCGCGACGCGACGCTCGCCGAGCTCTCCGAAAACGCCCGGGCGGGTGATCCCCTGGCGCGGGAGGCGATCGACTTGATCGCGGCGTTCCCCCATCTCGCGCTCTCCCGCGCGCTCGCCGCGATCACCGGCGCGAGCGTGGGCGAGCTCACCGCCCGGCTTCGCGACGAGCCGCTCGAGCCTCTCTTCGCCTTGCTGCTCGAGCCGCACGGCCTGGACGGCGCGCGCCTCCCGAAGGGGCTCCTTCCCTTCCATGCGCACGGCGACCGATGGACCACCGCGTTCGAGGAGCAGCTCGCCGAGGGGCTCGGCGCGCTCGCCGATTGCGCGGGCGTCTGTCGCTATCACTTCACGGTGGCGGCGGAGAGCCGGGACCGGTTTCGGCAGGCGCTCGAAGAGCTCCGGGCGCGGCTCGAGTCGGGTGGACTGCGCCTCGAGATCGCCTTCTCCGTCCAGGAAACGAGCACGGCGGCCCTCGCGCTCGGAGCCGACGGAGGTCCGGCCCGGCGAGCGGACGGCGCGCTCCTCCTCCGTCCGTCAGGACACGGCGCGCTCCTCGGCAACCTCGAGCGGAGCGGCTTCGACCTCGCCACGATCAAGAACATCGACAACGTGCTCCCTGCCGAGCGCCATGGTGAGGTCGTCCTCTGGAAACGGCTCCTGGTGGGCCGTCTGCTCGAGCTCGAGGAGGAGGTTCGCGACCTGCGCGCGGCTCTCGAACGGAAGCCCGACGCGCGAAGCGTCGAGAGAGTGCTCGCCGCCGTCGCGGCGCGCTTCGGGCGCCGCCCTCCCCGCGCGGTGGAGCGGCTCGAGTCCGCCCAGCCCACCGAGCCCGTCGATCGCCTCGCCGCCGCGCGCGCGCTGCTCGACCGACCGCTTCGCGTCTGCGGCGTGGTCCCCAATACCGGCGAGCCCGGAGGGGGTCCCTACTGGGTCGAGGGTGCGGATGGGGCGACCCCGCAGATCGTCGAATCGGCGCAGGTCGATCTCGCGCGGCCCGAGCAGGCGGAGGTCTTTCGCCGGGCGACCCACTTCAACCCCGTCGACCTCGCGGTGAGTCTCCGCGCCCCGGACGGCCGCCCCTACGCGCTCGAACGCTTCGTGGATCCCGATACCGCGTTCGTGGCGCGGAAATTCGAGGGGGGCGCCGAGATCACCGTCTACGAGCGGCCCGGTCTCTGGAATGGCGCCATGGCGGGCTGGAATACGGTCTTCGTCGAGGTTCCGGGCTCGACCTTCGCGCCGGTGAAGACGGTGCTCGACTTGGCGCGCGCCGAGCACCGCGTCCGCGACTGACGGGCGTCCGCACCACCCGTTCGGGCTGGCCCCTCTCCCGGTCCGAGCGGTGGGTGCCCGAGACCACCCGGGGGCGCTTGCCAGGGCCGCGAAGGGGTCGATACCATCGCATGGTCGTATCGCCCTGCGAGGAGCCCCTCCAATGACTACGCTGTTCGTTCCCAAGGAAATCCGAGCCGGAGAGCGCCGCGTCGCGGCGAGCCCGGAGACGGTCAAGAAGCTCGTGCAGCTCGGCATGGAGGTCGCGATCGAGGCGGGCGCCGGCGACGAAGCCGGTTTCCCCGACGCGCACTTCGAGGCCGTTGGCGCCAAGATCGTGGCCGACGGCACCGCCGCCTGGCGTGCCGCCGACGTCGTCTTCAAGGTCGCGCCGCCGACCGCCGAAGAGGCCGGGCGATTCAAGGCCGGCGCCATGCTCTTCTCGCTGCTCGACCCCTACCGCAACCTGGATCTGGTCCGGTCGCTCGCGGACCGCAAGGTGACCGCTTTCGCGATGGAGCTCGTGCCGCGAACGACGCGCGGGCAAGCGATCGACGTCCTCTCCTCGCAGGCTTCCGTCGCCGGTTACAAAGCCGTGCTGGTCGCCGCGGAACGCCTGGGCAAGTTCTTCCCGCTCCTGATGACCGCCGCGGGCACGGTGCAACCCTCCAAGGTGGTCGTGCTCGGCGCCGGCGTCGCCGGCCTGATGGCGCTCGCCACCGCCAAGCGGCTCGGCGCCACGGTCGAGGTCTCCGACGTCCGCGCGGCCGTCAAGGAGCAGGTCGAATCGCTCGGTGGCCGCTTCATCGACCTGCCCGAGCTCGGCTCGGCCGAGGGCGAAGGGGGCTACGCCAAGGAGGTCACCCAGGACTTCCTCGCCAAGCAGCGCGAGATCCTCAAGGCGCGCCTCGCGATCGCCGACGTCGCGATCTCGACCGCTCAGGTCCCGGGCAAGAAGGCTCCGATCCTGCTCACACGCGACATGGTCGAGGCGATGAAGCACGGCGCCGTGATCGTCGACATCGCCGCCGCGCAGGGTGGGAATTGCGAGCTCACGAGACCCGACGAGGAGGTCGTCCACCGGGGCGTGCGCATCGTCGGACCCACCAATCTCGCGGCGACCGTGCCCTCGGACGCGAGCCTCGTCTACTCGCGCAACCTCCTCACCTTGCTGAAGCTCCTCTGGAAGGACAAGCAGCTCGGGATTCCCGAGTCCGACCAGGAGGTCATGGGCACCCTGCTCTGCCGCAGCGGCGAGGTCTGCCACCCCGCCATCGCGCCGCTCGTCGGGGCGCCCGCGACTGTCTGACCCGCGCCCTGACACGGGAGCCCGGCCCGTTGACATCGGCCGGGTTCCCGGCTCTAATCGTTCCATCCGAGTCTTGTCGTTCGCTCCCCGGACTTTCCGGCAGGAGTGTTCTGTGTCCGTGAAGGTCGAAAGATCGGTTTCTCGAAGGAGGTCGGAATGAAGCGAAACAAGGTCCTGGTTACCCTGGCGGCTCTCGCCCTGGCCCTCCCGGTCGCAGCCGCCGCCGGCGTCGCCCGGGAGCGGAACGCTCCGTCGGTCGACGAGCACGCCCTCAAGGGGCACGAGGCCCTCGGCGAGCACACGCCGACCCCCGACAACACCGTTTCGTACACCGACACCAACGCCGGTGGCCCCACCTACAACCGCGTGCTCAGCGGCTGCGGCGGGCTCTCCGGCGTCGGCACAGCCGTCAACTACCACACCAAGACCTTCACGGTCTCGAGCGCCGGCAGCTACGACATCACGAGCGTCCAGGACTACGACGGCTTCATCACCCTCTATCAGAACAGCTTCGACCCGTCCAACGCGCTCACGAACTGCGTGAACGCGAACGACGACGGATCCGGTGGCATCGGGACTTCCGAGATCCTCGGCCAGGCGCTCTCGAACGGCGTCACCTACATCGTGGTCACCACGGCGTTCTCGAACGGCACCACGGGGACCTTCACCAACACCCTGACCGGGCCCGGGACGATCGTCCTCGGCGGCCAGGGTCCCGACCTCGCGATCACCAAGGCCGCCCCCGAGGGCGTCGCCGAGTCCGGTCCCTTCGTCTATGCGATCACCGCGACCAACGACGGTCCCGGTGACGAGACCGGCGTGGTCGTCTCCGACTCGCTCCCGGCCTCTCTCGTCTACGTGAGCGACGATTGCGGCGGCGGCGCGGCCGGCCAGGACTGGACCTGGAACGTCGGCTCCCTCACCGACGGCGCGAGCGCCAGCTGCAACCTGACGGTGCAGATGGCGACCCCGGGCTGCGTTCAGGTCGACAACACCGCGACGATCGACGGCGACGGCGATGACGGCAATCCGGGCAACAACTCCTCGACGGCGTCGAACGGCGGTGCCGGCATCGTCGCCGACGGCAGCTTCGAGGGTGGGAGCCCCAACGCCGACTGGACCGAGTTCTCCACCAACTTCGGCACGCCCCTCTGCACGATCGCCGGTTGCGGCACCGGCACCGGCACCGGTCCGCGGACCGGCGACTGGTGGGCCTGGTTCGGCGGCATCGCCACCTTCGAGCAGGGCACGGTGACGCAGGCGATCACGATTCCCGCGGGGGGCTCCGCCACGCTCTCCTTCTGGACCGAGGCCTTCGTCTGCTCGGGCAACGCGGCCGATTTCCTCGAAGCCACCGTAGACGGAAGCCAGGTGTTCCTGATGACCGGCACCGACGCGAGCTGCGGCACGTTCGGCTACTCCCCGCAGAACGTCGACGTTTCGGCTTGGGCTGACGGAGGAAGCCACACCCTCGCCTTCAACTCGATCGTCAACAACCCGGGCCAGGGGGACCAGAACTTCTTCGTCGACGACGTCGACATCGTCGCCGCGGCGAGCTGCGTCGCGGGCGGCGGACCGGTGTCCAACGTCCTCGAGATCCCGACCCTCGGCTCTTTCGGTTTCGCCGCGCTCGCCGGCTTCCTGGCGCTCGCGGGTTTGCTGCTGCTGCGCCGCCGCACGGCCTGATTCCGGGCCCCGGCGCCCTGTCCCAAGGGACCGTCGCCTCCGGGCGGCGGTCCTTTTTCTTTTCCACGCGGCGGCGTTGGTAGACTCGCGCCCCGACCAAGCGAGGCGTCCATGGGCCAGCAAGACGTCAGAGAGCTCGACTCCGAGTCCCTGCGGGGCTTCACCCGGAAGCTCCTCGGCGACCTGCAGGCGCTCGAGGTCATGCTGCGCGAGGGGCGCCTGGAGTCGGGCGTGCGACGCATCGGCGCCGAGCAGGAGCTCTTCCTGCTCGACCGCCGCTACCGGCCCGCCCCGCTCGCGATCGAGATGATCGAGGCGCTGCGCGATGAGCACTTCACGACCGAGGTCGCGCGTTTCAACCTCGAGTTCAACACCGACCCCATGGAGCTCGGCGGCGACTGCCTCGCGCGCATGGAGAAGCAGCTCGTCGATCTGCTCGACAAGGCGCGCCGCGCCGCCCACAAGCTCGACTCCGAGGTGGTGATGATCGGCATCCTGCCGACCATCGACATCTCCGATCTGACGCTCGAGAACATGACGCCCAAGCCCCGTTACTTCGCGCTCAACGAGGCGATGCGGCGGCTCCGGGGCAAGGACTGGGAGTTCTTCATCAAGGGGGCCGACGAGCTCATCATCCGCCACGACAGCGTGATGGTGGAGGCCTGCAACACCAGCTTCCAGGCGCACTACCAGGTGGGACCCGAGGAGTTCGCGCCGCTCTACAACCTGACGCAAGCGGTCGCGGCGCCGGTCCTCGCCGCCGCCTGCAACTCGCCCCTCCTCTTCGGGCGGCGCCTCTGGCGCGAGACGCGCATCGCGCTCTTCCAGCAATCGGTCGACCACCGGGCGGCCGGGCTGCACCTGCGTGAGCAGGTGCCCCGCGTCTCCTTCGGCCGCCGCTGGGTCGACGACTCGGTGCTCGAGATCCTGCAGGAGGACATCACCCGCTTCCGCGTGCTGCTCTCCGCCGACATCGACGAGGACGCGCTGGAGGTGCTGGGCGGCGGCGGCGTCCCGGAGCTCAAGGCGTTGCGCCTCCACAACGGGACCGTCTATCGCTGGACCCGCCCCTGCTACGGGATCCTCGACGGCAAACCGCACCTGCGCATCGAGAACCGCATCCTTCCCGCCGGTCCCACGGTGCTCGACGAGATGGCGAACGCGGCCTTCTGGTTCGGCCTGCTCTCGGGGCTCTCCCGGATCCATCCCGACATCCGCCGCGTGATGGAGTTCGACACCGCGCAGGAGAACTTCGTGGCCGCGGCGCGACAAGGGCTGGGAGCTCAGTTTGCCTGGCCGGGGCACCAGCAGGTGCCGGCCGAGGAGCTGATCCTCGAGGAGCTGCTGCCCGTGGCGCGCGAAGGTCTCGACGTCCGCGGCATCGATCCCGCCGACCGCGATCGCTACCTCGGGGTCATCGAGGAGCGCGTGCGCAGCAAGCAGACCGGCGCCCAATGGCAGCTCGACTCCTACGCCGAGCTACGCGAGCGCGGCGGGCGCGCGGAACGCCTGGCGGCGATCACCGCCGCGACCGTGCAGCACCAGAAGGACGGCTTCGCCGTCCACACCTGGCCGACCGCGACGCTCGAGCAGGCCGGCGGCTGGGAGAAGCACTACGCGCGCATCGAACAGTACATGACGACCGACCTGGTCACCGTCGGACCGGACGAGGGCATCGAGCTGGTGGCGACGCTGATGAAGTGGAAGAACATCCGCCACATCCCGGTCGAGGACGCGAGCCACAGCCTGCTCGGCATCGTCACCCAACGCGCCCTGGTCGCGGTCATCGCCGAACGTGCCGCCGACCTCGGCAAGGGGCCGATCCCGGTGCGTGAAGTCATGTCCACCGACGTCGTGGCCGTCAGTCCGGAGACGGCCACGCTCGAGGCGATCGAGCTCATGCGGCGTCACCGCATCGGCAGCCTGCCGGTGGTCAAGGACGGCCGTCTGGTCGGCATCGTGACCGAGTACGACTTCCTGGTCATCGCCGGCCAGCTCCTGGAGAAGGAGCTCCGCGGCTGAGGACGCCTCAGGGGGCGAGGCCCGAGAGCAGCTCCTCCAAGCGTGCCCGCTCGGCGGGGTCGACTTCGTGCCGGAGCGCCTCGCGCGCCGCCCGCGCCGCCTCTTGGGTGTCGCCGACCTCGAGCTCGAGGGCCACCAGGGTCTTCCAGAGATCGACGCGATCGGGAGCGGCGCGCAGCAGCGTGCGGTAGGTCGCGACCGCTTCCGCTGTCCGCCCCAGCAGGTAGGCCGCGCGCGCCGCGTTCTCGAGCGAGACCGGATCGCCGGGAGCCCGGCGCGAAGCCTCGCGGAAATCCGCCAAGGCGCGCGCGAGATCTCCGCTCTCCGCCCGCACGGTGCCGCGTTCGCGAAAGACCTCGGAGGCGAGCGCTCCGCTCGCGATCGCCGCGTCGAGCACCGCGGCCGCCTCCGCCTTCCCGCCCCGCTCCCGGAAGAGTCTGGCGAGCCCCACCGCCGCGTCCCCGGAGCTCGGATCGAGGGTGAGCGCATGGCGGAACTCGCGCTCGGCCTCGGTCCGTCGCCCCAGCTCGACCAGACAACCCGCCTGGTTCACGACCGGCACCACGGAGGCCGGGTTCTCACGCCCCGCCCGCTCGTAGAGCGCCAGCGCCTCCGCGTGTCGCCCGGCGTCGCGCAGGCACTGTCCCGCGAGCGTGAGGGCCGGGAAGTTGTGGGCGTCGTCGCGCACGATGCGCTGCAGCTCGCGAAGCGCCGCCCCGCACCCCCCCGCTTGCACTCGCGCCGCCGCCGCGTGGAGCTCGCGGGCGGTTCCGACCCGCTCCCGCGGATCCGGCAGCTCCGCCGAGAGCTCGCCACCGCCGCCGCCACCCAGGTAGCCGAGGCTCGCGAGCTGCCGGAGCTGCTCCGCCGAGAGGCCCGCGTCGGGCTCCGCGGCGCGCTCGAGATTCTCGCCGGAAGCGGACAGGAGCCGCTCGAGACGCGCCCGCCAGAGACTCACGAGGCCCGGCTCGTCGGCCGCCACGTCCCGCGCCTCGCCCGGATCGCGGTCGAGCAGGAAGACGCTCGGCCGGGGCGCTTCGAGGTAGAGAACCCGGCCATCGGAGAGAGCACGCAGCGGGAACCACTTGTAGGCGTAGTAGGGGAGGAAGCTCTCGCTGTAGGCGAGCGGCGGCGCTCCGGTCGGCCCGCTCCCGCCGGAGAACCGGGGGACGAGGCTCACGCCGTCGAGGCCATCCGGCGCCGACACGCCAGCGAGGTCGAGCAGGGTCGGCATCACGTCGGCGGTCCGCACCAGCTCGTCGACGCGTCGGCCGGCCGGCACGCCCGGCCCGGAGACGATCAGCGGGACCCGGCGCGCCGCCGCGAGCGGCAGCAGACCGTGGGTGAGCTCGCCGTGCTCTCCGAGCATCTCCCCGTGATCGCCCACCGCGACCGTGACGGCGGTCCTTGGCAAGGCCGCGAGCAGGCGGCCGAGTTGCTCGTCGACGTACGCGATCTCGCCGTCGTAGAGACGATTCGGGCCCTGCATGCGATCGGCGATGCGGCTCGGCGGGCGGTACTCCTCGTGCGGGTCGTAGTAGTGCACCCAGAGAAAGTAGGGATGCGCGAGGCCGGCCAGCGCCGCGATCGCCGCGTCGGTGGTCGCCGCGGCATCGCGCTCGGCGACCTCCGTGCCCTGGGCGTAGCCGGCTCCGAGATCGTCGTCGTAGAGGCGGAATCCCCGCCCGAGCCCGTGCCGCCGGTGCAACACCACGGCCGAGACCACCGCCGCCGTGTCGTAGCCCGCCGCGCGCAACCGCTCGGCGAGCGTCGCCGGCGCCGGAGCGAGCGCGAAGGTGCCGTTGTCGCGTACGCCGTGGCGCGGCGGAAAGAGCCCGGTGAGCAGCGTGGTGTGCGAAGGAAGCGTGATCGGCGCCGCGCTGTCGCAGCGCGCGAAACGCACACCTCCGGCCGCGAGCGCGTCGAGACGGGGCGTCGACGCGTACGGCCAACCCCAGGCACCGAGATGATCGGCACGCGTCGTGTCGAGCGTGACGAGGAGCAGGTCGGGTCGCTCCGCGAGCGCTGAGGACGCGAGCAGGCCGAGAGCGAGCAGCAGGACGACGAAGCGCGCTCGAGGGCGGATCTCCCGGCGTCTCATGCGATAACGCTATGAAGGCGCTCTCGAAAAAAAAGGCTTGACATCGTCCCGGTCCGGTCCTAGTTTGACGCCAACCCTAACAGGTTGCATTTCAGGAGAGGCATCACCTCAAGAGCCGGCACCTGCCAACGCGGCGTGGACCGGAGCGGCTGGGAGGCCGAGGGGTGCTGCCCTCGGTGTGCCTTGTCGGCGTGATCGCGTCACCCAAGGACGCTCACGAAATCCTTCGTGAGCGCTTCGTTCGTAGGAGGAGAGGATGAAGCACCAGCAGAGCATCCGAGACGCCCTGATCCTGGTCCTACTCACCGCCGGCCTGCTCGTCTCCGGCATGGCCGGCGCTCAAGCGCTGCGTGACGCGAGCGACTCGCTCGCAGCGCGCGCCTTCGACATCGGCGATCGCCGTCCGGTCGCGGACAGCGCGCCGATCTCCGAGGTGCAGAGCAAGATCAGCAACGAAACGGACACCGCCTGGCGCGCCTTCGCCGACGCGCAGGACGTGGCCTGGATCGCCTACGTCGACCAGCGCACGGCGCGCGTCGACTACGCCCAGGGCGGCAACATCGCCTGGGTTCCCGGCCGCGGCAATCGCCTGGTCGCGATCCCGGGACGCGCTCCGGCGCTCGCCGACCTCGAGCGCGCCGCGCGGCGCTTCTTGGACGGGGCCGCCGAGATGATGGGTGTCGATCCGGCGGCCCTGCAGCTCAACTCCGGCCGCTCGGGCAAGGTCTCCGACTATCTCTGGTTCGTCGACTTCGACGTCTACCTCGGCAAGGCGAGAATCGAAGGCGCGCGCGTCGTCTTCTCGGTGAACAACGGCAACCTGGTGAGCTTCGGGACCGAAAATCTCCCGGCGCCCGGCACCATGGCGCCCGCGGCGCGCGTCAGCCGCGACACCGCCTGGGCGACCCTCTTCCGTTTCGTCGACGGGCTGCAGCCCGGCGATCAGGTCCTCGACAGCGGCAGCTACAAGCTCCTTCCGGTCTCGCTCGCCGATGCCGGCTACGCGGAAGGCTACGCGCCCGGACAGGGCCGCGGCGTCATCGGCGTCTGGGAGTTCCTCTTCCGCCGCGAGGGCGTGGTCGGCACCTGGCGCGGACGGGTCGACGCCGCGACGGGCGAGTTGGTCGAGTTCGCCGACGTCAACGAGTACGGGTCGGCCACCGGCGGCACCTACCGCAGCGACCGGCCGGCGACCGAGGTCGTGATGCCGCTGCCGTTCGCGAACGTCGCGACCAGCACCTACACGAACTCCGCCGGGCTCTTCTCGGGCACCACCGGGACCACGACCCTGAACGGCCAGTACGTCGCCATCTCCGACACCTGCGGCTCGATCTCGAAGGCGGCCGACGCCTCCGGCGTGATCGCCATGGGTTCCGGCAGCGGCACCGACTGCACGACGCCGGGCAGCGGCGGCTCGGGCAACACCCACGCCTCCCGCACCCAGTTCTACATGGTCAACCGCGCCAAGGAGATCGGCCGCGGCTGGCTGCCGTCGAACTCCTGGCTGAACGCCAAGCTGACGGTCAACGTCAACCTCAACCAGACCTGCAACGCCTATTGGGGAGGCTCGACTCTCAACTTCTTCCGCTCCGGCGGCGGTTGCGCCAACACGGGCGAGCTGCCGGGCGTCTCGCTCCACGAGTGGGGCCACGGTCTCGACTCGAACGACGGCAACGGCTCCTCGTCGGACTACGGCACGGGCGAGACCTACGGCGACTTCTCGGCCGCCCTGTTCACTCATGCCTCCTGCATCGGCAATGGCTTCCTCGGAAGCTCGAACTGCGGCGGCTACGGCGACGCCTGCACCAGCTGCTCGGGCGTGCGCGACATCGACTACGCCAAACACAGCTCCAATACGCCGGCGACGGTCTCGAGCTTCACCCAGGCCCGCTGCCCCACCAGCGCCAGCTACAAGGGCCCCTGCGGCCGTGAGGGACACTGCGAATCGTACGTCTCCTCCGAAGCGCTCTGGGACCTCGCGGCGCGCGATCTTCCGAGCCCGGGAAGCGGCTCCGCCTGGGCGATCGTCGACCGGCTCTGGTACCTCTCGCGCTCGACCGCGACCAAGGCCTTCAACTGCACGGCGTCGGGAACCTGGACGGCGAACGGCTGCTTCACGGGCTCGTACTTCCGGTCGCTGCGCACCGTGGACGACGACAACGGCAACTTGAACGACGGTACGCCGCACGGCGGCGCCATCGGCGCGGCGTTCAACCGGCACGGCATCGCCTGCACCACGGACACGGGCTGGAACACCACCTTCGCCGCGGTCACGCCCCCCGCGTCGCCGACCCTGTCGGCGAGCGGCGGCGCCAATTCGGCGGGTCTCTCCTGGAGCGGCTCGTCGGGCGTCTACGATGTCTACCGCAACGAGGCGGGCTGCAACGCCGGCTTCACGAAGATCGCCAACGACCTCTCGTCGGCCTCCTACAGCGACACCGCGGTCGCCAACGGCTTCACCTACTACTACCAGGTCGTCGCCCAGCCCTCCGGCAACGAGTCGGCGGGTTCGGCGCCCTCCAACTGCGTCTCGGTGACGCCGTCCGGTGGCAGCTGCACGCCGCCCGCGGCCCCCACCGGGGTCTCGGCGAGCTCCTCGTCGCAGACCGCGGCGTCCGTGACCTGGAGCGCCTCCTCCGGCGCCACCTCGTACACGGTCTCGCGCGCGACCACGAGCGGCGGCCCCTACACGGCGGTCGGCACTTCGGCCACCACTTCCTTCGCCGACAGCGGCTTGACGTGCAACACGACCTACTACTACGTCGTCTCGGCGTCGAACGGCTCCTGCTCGTCGGGTAACTCGAGCCAGGCTTCGGCCACCACCCAGGCTTGCTCGGGCGGCGGCACCGCGGTCTTCGACGCGACCCTGCAGGCTCCGAAATGCGCCGCCGTCGGCAACTCCTGCGACACCGGCGCTTCCCTCGTCCTCGGCCGCGCCACCCTCGGACCCGAGCCCAACCAGCCCAACACCATCGCCGACAGCTGCGCGGACGGGACCTCGGGCACCTTCCACTCCGACGAGTCGAACGACCGTCTCAAGGTCTACACCGTCGACGGCACCGACTTCGCCCCCGGCAAGCAGATCCGGGTCGAAGCCACCGTCTGGGCCTACTCCACCTATACGTCGGACTATCTCGACCTCTACTACGCCGCGGACGCCAACAGCCCGAGCTGGACGCTCATCGGCACGCAGAGCCCGACGGCGGCCGGCGCCCAGGTCCTGACCGCAACCTACACCCTTCCTTCGGGAGGCTCCCTGCAGGCGGTGCGCGCCGCCTTCCGTTACACGGGCAGCGCCGGGTCCTGCGTGAGCGGCTCGTACAACGATCGGGACGACCTGGTCTTCGCGGTCGGCGGCGGCGGCGGTGGCGACACCACGCCTCCGACCACGTCGATCACCGCGCCCGCCAACGGCGCCACGGTCTCCGGCACCGTCGCCGTCACCGCGTCGGCCTCCGACAACGTCGGCGTCACCCAGGTGCAGTTCTACATCGACGGCGCGCTCGTCGCGACCGACACGAGCTCGCCCTACTCGTACTCCTGGGACACGACCGGCGCCGCCAACGGCTCGCACTCGATCTACTCGCGGGCGAGCGACGCGGCCGGCAACACCGGCACCTCCTCCACCATCTCGGTGACGGTCAGCAACTCGACCGGCTGCACCAACACCGCCGAGGTGGAGCCCAACAACAGTCGTACGGCGCCACAGGTCATCTCCGGCAGCTGCAACCAGATCGCCGGCACGTTCGTGGGCGAGACCAACACCAGCGACTACTTCCGGCTCTCCCTGCCGGCGGGGGCGACGGTCACGGCTCTCCTCAATGGCCTGTCCGCCGACTACGACCTCTACATCTACAACTCGACGAGCGGCTCGGCGGTCGCGAGCTCGACCAACGGCGGCACGACTCCGGACCAGGCTTCCTGGACGAACAGCGGCGGCTCGGCGCTCAACGTCTACGTCCGCGTCTACCGCTACTCGTCGACCAAGGCGACCTACGCCCTGCGCGTCAGCTACTGATTCGCGCGGCGCCTAGCGCCAGAGGTCCCAGGCCCCCGGGGCTCGCCTCCGGGGGCCTTTCTTCATTCCGATGCGCCGCGGGAGAAGCGCAGGACCGCGACCCCGAAGAGCGCGACGCCGAGCAACGCGAGCGCCCCCAGCTGCGGCGCGAGGTCGGCCGCCGTCGCGCCCCGCAGGAAGATGCCGCGCACGCACTCGAGGAAATGGCGGAGCGGATTGCCGAGCGTCAGCCAACGGAACACGGTGGGCATGCTCGAGACCGGGAACATGAAGCCCGAGAGCAAGATGGTCGGAATGAAGATGAGGAAGGAGGAGAGGAAGGCCTCCTGCTGCGTCTTCGAGATGGTGGAGACCACCAGCCCGAGGCCGAGCCCGCAGAGCAGGAAGAGCAGCGTCGCGCCGAGCAGCAGGGCGGCGCTGCCGCGCATCGGCACCTCGAACCAGAGCCGGGCCACCGTCGAGATCAGAGCGAGGTCGGCCATGCCGACGAGCGCGAACGGGATCGTCTTGCCGAGCAGCAGCTCGAACGCGCCGAGCGGCGAGACGCGGAGCTGATCGAGGGTGCCGATCTCCCGTTCGCGCACCACCGCGAGCGCGGTCAGCAGCAGCGAAACGAGCATCAGGAGGAGCCCGATCACCGCCGGAACGTTGTAGTTCCGGCTGTCGAGGTCGGGGTTGTACCAGGCCGAGAGACGCAGGTCGAGCGCCGGCCGGATCGCGAGCGAGGCGCGCTCGAGCGCGAAGCGCTGGACGATCCGCTCGGCATAGCCCTTGGCGATCGTCGCGGTGTTCGAGTTGGTACCATCGAAGAGGAGCTGGACGCTCGCCCTGCCCGCGGCCAGGTCGCGCTCGAAACCGGCTGGGAAGACGAGTCCAGCGATCGAGCCCCCGTGCTCCAGGACCGAGATCAGACGGCCGGGCTGGTCGCTCCGCCCGACGACCCGGAAGTAGCCGCTCGCCGTGAAAGCGTCGACCAACTCGCGCGCTGCGCGGCTCCCTTCCGGGTCGATCACGAAGAGCGAGGTGTTGCGCACTTCCGTCGAGACCGCGTAGCCGAAGATCATCAACTGCAGGATCGGCGCCACGAAGAGCAGACGGACGAGCTTCGGATCCCGGAAGAGCTGCAGGAACTCCTTGCGCACCATCTCGCGCACGCGACCCAAGCTCTCCGCGATCATCCCTCGATCTCCTTGCGGAACTTCGCGATCGCGAGCGCCAGCCCGACCAGCGCGTAGAGCACCATCACCGCCGCCTGGGGAGCGAGGACCTCGCCGCCCACGCCCTTGAGGAAGATGCCGCGCGTGACCACCAGGAAGTAGCGCGCCGGCACCAGGGCGGTGATCGCCTGCAGCGGCTTCGGCATCACCTCGATCGCGAACATGAAGCCGGAGAGCAGGAAAGCCGGCAGGAAGGTCGCCACCATGGCGACCTGCGTGGCCAGCACCTGCGAGCGGGCCGCCGCCGAGATGAAGATGCCGAGGCCGAGAGAGCCGACGAGGAACAGCAGGGAGAGCGCGGCGAACAGGAGAGCGGGGCCGCGGAACGGCACGTCGAAGATCCAGACGCCGAGCGCGCTCGAGAGCACGGTGTCGAAGAAGCCGATCACCAGATACGGCAGCAGCTTCCCGAGCACCACCTCCACCCGGCTCACCGGGGTCGCCGCGAGCTGCTCCATGGTGCCGCGCTCCCATTCGCGCGCGATGGTGAGCGAGGTGAGCAGCGCCGCGATGATCATCATGATCACGGCAACCAGGCCGGGCACGATCATGTTGCGGCTCGCCAGCTCTTCGTTGAACCAGACCCGGGACTCGGCGCCCAAGGGCAGCGCGAGCCGCTCGCCGCGCAACAGCACGCGCTGGCCGAAGGACTGCGCGACCGCCTCCGCGTAGGCCTGGGCGATGGTCGCCGTGTTGGCGTCCGAGCCGTCGAGCAGCGCCTGCACCTCCACCGGCACGCCCCGGCCGAGATGGGACGCGAAGCCGGGCGGGATCACCAGGACGAGGATCGCGCGGCCGCGCGCGAAGAGCGAGCGCGCCTCGGTCGGGCTCGCGGGCCGGGCGACCACCGTGAAGTATCCCGAGGCCTCGAAGGTCTCGATGAGCTCACGGCTCTTCGCCGTCCCGTCGTGATCGACCACCGCGAGCGCGATGTCACGCACGTCCCACGAGATCGCGTAGCCGAAGAGCACCAGCAGCACGAGCGGCAGGACGAAGGCGAGCACGAGGCTCCGCCGGTCGCGGCGCAGCTGGCGCGCCTCCTTCTTCGCGACCGCCAGCAATCTCACCAGATCGAGAGCGGCCACGGCGTCAGTCCTCGACCGCCCCGCCCGCCGCGGCGACGAGCGCGATGAAGACGTCCTCGAGCGAGGGCGGAATCTCCGCCAGGCGTGACACGTGGACGCCACGCGAGGCCAGCCACTCGGGAAGCGTCGCGAGCGCCGCGTCGCGGTCGCGCACGGTGACGTGGAGGTCGCGTCCGAAGAGCCCCGAGCGCACCACGCCGGGAGCTCCGTCGAGCGCCGCGAGGGCGGCGACGGCATCGGGGGTCGCCAGCACGAGGAGCGGCTCGCGGGCACCGGAGCGTAGCGCCGCCGGCGTGTCGAGCGCGATCAGGCGGCCGCGGTTCATCAGCGCCAGCCGATGGCAGGATTCCGCCTCCTCCATGTAGTGCGTGGTCACGAAGACCGTGGTGCCGGCGTCGGCGAGCGAGTAGATGAGGTCCCAGAAGCGCCGCCGCGAGATCGGATCCACCCCCGAGGTCGGCTCGTCCAGGAAGAGGATCGGCGGCTCGTGCAGCACCGCGCAGCCGAGCGCCAGACGCTGCTTCCAGCCGAGCGAGAGCTCCGCGGTCAGGCGCTTCCTCTCGTCGACCAGGTCCGCCATCTCGAGCACCCAATCGCGCCGCGCGGCGCGGCGCTCGCGCGGCACCGAGTAGAGCCCGGAGAAGAAGGCGATGTTCTCCTCCACCGTGAGATCACCATAGAGCGAGAAGAGCTGCGACATGTAGCCGATCGAACGCTTGATCGCCCGCCGTTCGCGCGCGATGTCGAGGCCGGCCACCCGTCCGACGCCCGCGCTCGGTGGCAAAAGTCCATTGAGCATCTTGATGGTCGTCGTCTTGCCGGCGCCGTTCGGCCCCAGGAACCCGAAGACCTCGCCGGGCGCGACTTCGAAGCTCACCCGGTCGACCGCCACGAAGTCGCCGAACCGGCGGGTGAGCTCGCGCACCTCCACCGCGGGCGCGCCCGTCACGCGGCCTCCCGATCGGCCTCGGCGATGCGGGCGAGGAAGACGTCCTCGAGCGTGGGAGCGATCGGCTGCACCGCCTCCGATGGGTGACCGGCCGCGGCGAGCCCGCGCGCGAGCTCGGCCGGTACGGTCTCGTTCGCCACGCTCACGTGCAACCGGTCGCCGAACAGGTGCGCCCGGCGGACTCCGGCGAGCGTCTCCACGACGGGACGCGCGGCGCGCGGCGCCGTCACGACCACTTCGAGGAGCGTGTCCGGGAACGCGGCGACCAAGGCATGCGGTGTCTCCACCGCCAGCACCCGGCCGTGATGCAGGAGCGCCACACGGTCGAAGCGCTCGGCCTCGTCGAGATAGGCGGTGGAGACCACCGCCGTGACGCCGCGCGCGACCATCTCGTGCACGATGCGCCAGAGATCGCGGCGCGAGACCGGGTCGACGCCGAAGGTGGGCTCGTCGAGCAGCAGGATCTTCGGCTCGTGCACCAGAGCGCAGGAGAGACCCAGCTTCTGCTTCATGCCGCCGGAGAGGGCGCCCGCCAGCCGTTTCCGGAACGGCCCGAGGTTCGAGAAGGCGAAGAGGAGGGCGAGGCGCGCGGCACGCTCCGCGCGGGGAACTCCGAACAGGTCGGCGTAGAACTCGAGATTCTCGTCGACGGTGAGATCGGCGTAGAGGCCGAAGCGCTGCGACATGTAAGCCAAATCCGGCTTCACGCGCTCCGGCTCGGCGGCCACCGAGACTCCGAGGAGCCGCGCGTCGCCGGCGCTCGGCCGGAGCACTCCGGCGAGCATGCGAAGCGTCGTCGTCTTCCCCGCTCCGTCCGGTCCGACGAGCCCGAAGAGCTCGCCGGAGGCCACGTCGAAGTCGAGCCCGGCGACTGCCGTGCGGTCGCCGAATCGCCGGGTGAGCCCGCGCGCCTCGATCGCCGGCGGGCGTCCCGTCGTGTCGCTCACTCCGCCTCCACGAGGCGAACGTCGGCCGGCAGGCCCGGTTTGAGCTCCTCCGCCGGATCGCCGGTGATGCGCACCTTGACCGCATAGACGAGCCGCACCCGCTCCTCGGTGGTCTGCACGTTCTTGGGCGTGAACTCCGCGTTCGAGGCGATGAACGCGACATCGCCGTCGTAGCTCCTGCCCGGGAACGTATCGGAGCTGATCCGCGCGCGCTCTCCCAGGGTGACCCGCGAGAGGCGGTTCTCCGGCACGTAGATCCGGACCCAGCGGTCGCCGGGGTCGAGCAGCGTCACGACCGGAGCGCCGGCGGCGACGATCTCGCCGGGCTCGCGATGGCGCACCGTGACCACGCCGCTGAAGGGCGCCACGATACGGAGATTGGCGAGCGCGGCGTCGAGCGTCGCGACCGCCGCCTCGGCCGACGCGAGCTGGGCGCGCGCCGCCGCGATGCGCTCGCTGCGCGGTCCCTTCTCGAGCAGCGCCAGCTGCTCGGCCGACTGGTCGCGCTGTCGGCGCGCGAGCTCCAGGGCGAGCGTCGCCTTGTCGACCGTCTCGCGCGCCACCGCGCGCCCGGCGAAGAGCGTCTCGACGCGCTCGAGATCCCTCCCGGCATCCTCGACACGCTCCTCGGCGGCGGCGAGCGCCGCCCGCCCTTGCGCGATCTCCTCGCGACGCGATCCCGCCTCGAGCTCGGCGAGGGCCGCGCGCGCCGCCTCGACCCGCGCCGCGGCCTCGGCACGCCGGGCCTCGAGCTCGGTCGCGTCGAGCCGGGCGACGAGCGCCCCGGCATCGATCCGGTCCCCCTCGCGAGGAACGATCTCGACGATGCGGCCGGGCGCCTGGAATCCGAGCTGGGCGTCGGTCGCCTCGACGGTCCCGGAGGCGGTGACGCCTTCCCGGGCCGCGGCGCGCGGTTTCCAGACCAGATTCCAGGCCGCGAACCCGGCGGCGGCGAGGAGAACCACGAGGACGGGTAGGACACGCTTGGGACTCATCGGGGGGTCTCCAGGTTGCGGAATAGCCAGTCTGGCGAGAGCTCGCCGGTGGCACGGGCGAGCTCGACGCGGGCGAGACGCGCCGCCGTCTCGGCCTCCGCGCGCCGCGCGCGCGCGGAAGCGAGCTCCGATTCAGCGGCGAGGTAGTCGGTCTGGGTGCCGGTGCCGACCTCGAGCAGCAACTTCTGCACGCGGGCGACTTCCGCGAAACGGTCCGCCGCGCGCGCGAGAGCGGTGGCTCTGGCCTCCGACTCGGCGAGACTCGCGAGCGCGCGATCGACCGCCTCGCTCGCCTCGAGCTCGGCCTCCGCGGCGGCGCTGGTCGCGGCGCTCGCGGCGGCGCTCGCGCGCGCCACCCGCGCCCGGGTGAGGCCGCCGTCCCAGAGCGGGATGGAGAGCTGCACGCCGGCGTTCCAGTCCGAAACGGGATCGACTCCCGAGGCCGCGAATTCCTGGAGGGCGCCGACCAGCTTGAGGTCGGGAAAGTAGGCGGTGCGCGCCGCCGCACGAGCGGCGTCGGCCCCCGCCGCCTGCCGGCGCGCCTGGAGCACCGTCGGGCTCGCTTCGACCGCCCGGCGTTGGAGCTCCTCACGGGAGGCCGGCGGAGCGGCGGGAGCGACGAGCGGCACGAGGGATCCGGCGCGCGTTTCCTCGACCGGGGCGCCGAGCAGGCGCGCGAGGTCGCGCTCGGCGCTGTCGAGCGCGGTCGCCGCGCGCGTGCGGTCGGCGTCCGCGGTGGCGAGAGCCGCTTCCGCGCGCAGCTGCTCGACCTCGGCCGCCTTGCCGGCGGAGACCAGGAGCGCGGAGCGGTCGAGCTCGAGCCGCAGCGCGGTCACCCGCGCCTCCTCGGCGGCCAGCATGTCGCGCCGCGCCAGCGCGCTTCCGAACGCGGTGGCGACGCGCGCGGCGAGCGCCTGCTCGGTCGCGTCGAGGGCCGCCGAGGCCGCCGCGTGCTGCTCCTCCGCCTGCCGCGCCCGCTCGCGGCGGGCACCCGAGTCGAAGAGCATCCAGCTCACGCTCACGTTGCCCTGGAAGAGCGTCTCGTCGAAGGGGGGAAAGTCCGCGGGCGAGAAGGCGTGAATCGGGCTCACCAGCATCGGATCGTCGTAGTGGAGGCCGGAGACGAGCGCCCGCAGGAACGGTCCGCGCGCCGCCCTCGCCTCGCCGAGCGCCTGTTCGGCCTCGGCGAGCCGTGAGCGCGCCGCCGCGACGCTCGGATAGTCCCCGAGCGCGGTCGCGACCGCGGCGGAGACGGTGAGCCCCGGTCCCTCTCCGCGCGCCGGGAGGGAAAGACCGGCGAGCAGCAGGCCGCAGGCCGCGAGCCTCGCGATCGAGTTCGGAGTCGACTTCGTCATGACGCGGTTCCTCCGGCGCCGGCGAGAAGGGCGCGAACGTAGTGGGCGACCAGCGTGTCGATCTCGGCTTCGTCCGGCGCCTGATCGGGGAAGGCCCGGAACTGAATGCCGAGCACCGCCGGCAGAGCGAAGAAGGCCATCGCCTGGTGGGCGAGCGGAGGCGTGGGCGGGACGCCGGCCTCTTCGAGGAGCGCGATCAACATCGCCTGGTACCCCCGCAACACTCCGTTCATCCGGGCGAGCAGCGCCGCATCTCCCGAGGCGAGTCCTTCGGCGAGCAGGAGCAGCGGCAGGCCCCGCATCGATCGCAGCAGGCCGGCGTGGTGTCGCACCATGCGCTCGAGGCGGACGCGCGGCGGCACCGCGAAGTCGGTCGCGAGCGCGCGCATGCCGCCGAGCAACCGTTCGCGCAGGAGGTCGACCAACGCCAGCACCAGGACCTGCTTGCTCGCGAAATGGCGATAGATCGCTGGCTCGGTGAAACCCACCCGGTCGGCGACTCTCTTCAGCGTCAGGTTGGCGAGCCCCGACTCGGCGACGAGCTCGAGAGCCCGCTCGAGAATCTCGCGCTGGCGCGCGGTCGGCGGCGACTCCGCCGCAAGGTGTGAGTTATCGTTCACTAACTCCAGAGTAGCGCTCTCTGGGGAGACCTGTCAAGGGCCCGGACCGCGCCCTCGGGTTCGCTAGGCTTCTCGCCATGCGACGATTCCTGGTTCGCGCCTCTCTCCCCCTCCTGCTCGCGGCATCCGCTTCGGGCGCCGCTTCCGCTGCGCTCGCAGCAGGTGCGGTCAGTTCTGGCGACGCGACCGCCAACGACGTCGGCCTGGCGCTGCTCGCGGCCGGAGGGAACGCGGCGGACGCGGCGGTCGGCACGGCGCTGGCGCTCGCGGTCGTCTACCCCGAAGCCGGAAACCTCGGCGGCGGCGGCTTCGCCCTCGTCCGGCGCGGCGAGGAGATCGCCGCCCTCGACTTCCGGGAGAGCGCCCCGGCCGCCGCGACCGCGGCCATGTACCTCGATGGTCGGGGCGAACCGATCCCCAACGCGTCGCTCGTCGGGCCGCTCGCGGCCGGCGTCCCGGGCTCTCCCGCCGGTCTCTGGGAGCTCCATCGCCGGTTCGGCCGCCTACCCTGGGCGCGCGTCGTCGCGCCGGCGCTCGAGCTCGCGCGGCGGCCGCTCGAAGTCTCCGCGCGCATGGCTTCGACGCTCGCCGACGAGCGGGATCGGCTCGCACGTTTTCCGGAGTCGACCGCGGTCTGGTTTCGCGATGGCAGGCCGGTGACCTGGGGAGAGCGCGTCGATCTCTCCCCCCTCGCGACGACGCTCGAACGCTACGCGCGGGAGGGCCCTTCGGCGATCACCACCGGCGCCGCCGCAGCCTCAATCGAGGAGGCGAGCCGGCGGCACGGCGGCATCCTCACCAGCGGGGATCTCGCCGCCTATCGGCCGGCGTGGCGTGCGCCGTTACGCTTCGAGGCCTTCGGCTGGTCGTTCGCCGCCATGCCTCTCCCCTCCTCGGGGGGCTTTCTGCTCGCCGAGTCGCTCGCCCTCCTCGAGCGGCTGGGCTGGAGCTCCCTCCCGCCGGACTCGATCGACCGCGCGCATCGCCTCGCCGAGGCGTTTCGACTCGCCTACGCCGACCGCTTCGGGCTCGGAGATCCCGGCGCGGGAAGCTCGTCCCTCGAGCGGCTGCTCGCGCCGCAGCGGCTCGACCGACTGGCCGCCGGCGTCGACAAGCTCCGCGCGGGCGTCTCGCTCCCGCCGTCGGGAGAGCACGAGGCGGGTTCGGAGGGGAGCGACACGACCCACCTCTCGGTGCTCGACGGCGACGGCATGGCCGTCGCCCTCACCACGACGCTCAACGAGCTCTACGGTTGCGGGCTCTGGCTGCCCGGCGCCGGCTTCTTCCTGAACGACGAGATGGACGACTTCACGACCGCCCTCGGTCGCGCGAACGAGTTCGGGCTCCTGCAGGGTCGCGCCAACGCCATCGCCCCCGGACGGCGGCCCCTCTCTTCCATGGCCCCCACGATCGCCTGGCGGGATCGAGCGCTCGTCGCGCTGGGCGGCCGCGGCGGATCGCGCATTCCGTCGGCCGTTCTGCAGGTCTTTCTCGCGCTCCTCGACGGCGACGCGCCGCGCGCCGCGGTGGCCCGCCCGCGCCTCCACCATCAGTGGCTGCCGGACCGCCTCGAATTCGAGCCCGGCGCGCTGAGCGAAGAGGCGCGGGGGGAGCTCGCCCGCCGCGGTCACACCCTCGCGAAGGCGACGCAGTTGCCAAAGGTCAACCTCGTGCTGCGCGACGGAAACGGCACGCTCTTCGCGGCCGGCGATCCGAGGGCCGGCGAAGCCGGACGCACGATCCCCGCCTCCGGCGCGAGGCGCTAGAGTGGTGGCCGACCGAGGAGCCAGACCATGAAACGCCACCGACTTCCCGCCCTCTTGTCGCTGCTCCCGTTGGCCGTCTGGGGCTGCAGGCCCGCTCCGCCGCCCCCGGCCGTCTCGCCGCCGGTCGAGAACGCGGCGCTCGGACTGCGCTGGGTGGAGCTTCCGCCCGGCGTCGCGGTGGTTGCCAACGATGGTTCGCGGCTCGCCCTCCGGACCTCGGAAGCGGAGATCGCGGTCGACGTCACGGCCGCGGATCCGGCGGGAGTCGACCTCGTCGCGGTGACCAAGGCCTATCGCGACCGGATCGAAGCCGGGGGAGGCAAGGTGCTCGGCGCCGCGCAGCTCGTCGCTCCCAGCGGCCCCGCCTACACGACGCGCGCCGAGACCGCGGGACAAGAGGAGCGCTGCATCTTCTTCCTCCATCCGGACGGCGGCGGCCGGCTGGTGACCGTCACCAGCCGCTACGCGATCGGGGACGCCGAGCGCGCGAAGCGTCAGATGGAGCCACTGCTCGAGCTCGTCGCGGCCGTCGGTCCGATCTCCTGACCTCGCAAGTCCCGCCCGGGCAGGAGACCTCAGCCGGGAGCCGGAGGCGCGAGCGTGCGCTCCCAAGCGCGCGCCGCTGCGGCGCCGCCGGGACCCGACGGATACTGCAGCTCGTGAAGCCGGCGGTAGACGCCGCCGAGCGCGAGGAGCTCCGCGTGGGTCCCCTGCTCGACGAGGCGCCCCTGATGCATCACCAGGATGCGATCCGCACGCTGGATCGTCGAGAGCCGGTGCGCGATCACCAGGCTGGTGCGCCCCGAGAGCAGCCGCGCGAGCGCCGTCTGGATGCGCCGCTCGGTCTCGCTGTCGATCGAAGCGGTCGCCTCGTCGAGGACCAGGACCGGCGGATCGAAAGCCAGGGCGCGCGCGAAAGCGAGGAGCTGCTTCTGACCGACCGAGAGCCCCGCCCCGCGCTCCGCGACCGGCGCCGCGAAGCCGCCGGGTAGCCGCTCGATGAACTCCAGCGCCTGGGCCTCTCGGGCCGCCCAGCGGAGACGCTCGTCGTCGACCTCCGGTGCCCCGAGGCGCAGGTTCCCCGCGATGTCTCCGGCGAAGAGGAAGACGTCCTGCAACACCAGGCCGACGGCGCGATGGAGCGCGCCGAGGTCCCAACTCCGGACGTCGGTGCCGTCGACCCGGATTGCGCCGTGGGTGACGTCGTAGAAGCGCAGCAGGAGCCCCGCGAGCGTCGACTTTCCCGCGCCGGTCGCCCCCACCACCGCCAGCATCTCGCCGGGCGCGGCGCGGAAGCTGACGTCCTGGAGCACCGGCTCCCCCGGCTTGTAGGCGAAGCCGACCCCCGAGAACTCGATCTCGCCCCGCACCCGGCCCGGCCGGTAGGGGGAGGCCGGCTGCACGATCTCGGCCGGCGTGTCGAGCAGCAGGAAGAGGCGCTCGGAGGAGGCCATCGCCTGCTGCAGGATGTTGTACTTCTCCGAGAGATCGGCGAGCGGCTGGTAGAAGCGCTGCGCGTACTGCAGGAAGGCGATGAGCACCCCCACCGAGACGCTACCCCCGAGCGCCAGAACGCCGCCCCGCCAGAGGATCAAGCCGATGCCGAGCGCGGTCAGCCACTCGACGCCGGGATAGAAGACGGCGTAGTAGAAGATCCCGCGCACGTTGGCGTCCCGGTGCTCGGCGTTGATCCTCGCGAGCTCGTCGCGGCTCGCGGCTTCCCGGCCGAAGAGCTGCACGATCGCCATGCCCGAGAGCCGCTCCTGCAGAAAAGCGTTCAAGCGCGCCACTTGGAGGCGCACCTCGCGGAAGCTCTCGCGCGCCTTGAGCTTGAACCAGGCGGTGAGCAGGAAGAGGAGCGGCAGGATCGCGAAGGTGGCGAGCGCCAGCCGCCACTCGAGCCAGAAGAGAACCGCGGCGATACCGGCCAGCACCAGAAGGTCGCCCACGATCGACACGATGCCCGCGGTGAAGAGCTCGTTGAGCGCGTCGACGTCGGTGGTGACACGGGTGACCAGGCGTCCGACGGGATTTCGGTCGAAGAACGCGAGATCGAGGCGCTGCAGATGCGCGAAGAGCTCGCCGCGCAGGTCGGCCATGACCCGCTGGCCGAGCTCGAGGAGAAGGTAGCCCTGCTGGTAGAGGGTGAACGCCCCGAGCACCAACGCGAACCCGTAGAGCGAGGCGAGCAGGGCGAGCCCCTCGACCGGCGAGGGGTTCCAGCCCAGCCCCGCGAGCGCGCGGGCGACGAGGTGCGCGACCGGAGCGGCCGTCCGCTGGTCGGGGGCCACGTAGAGATCGAGCGCCGTGGCGGTGGCGAGGGGACCCACCAGCTGGAGGGTCGACGAGAGCACCATGAGAGCCGCCGCGGCGAGCGCCAGCCGCAGGTGCGGCCGCAGGTAGCCGAGCAGGCGGCGCATCAGGCGCGCGTCGTAGGCCCGACCCAGCGACTCTTCGGCGAACGGCGTGTCCATCGGGCTCCCCCCGGCGGCTAAAAGCCGCCCGGCGGAGCGTAGCGAAGCCTAGGCGGCTCCGCCAGTTGCGGTGCGACAGGGGCCATAGCGCGAGGGCCCGGCTTGATGTACACTGCACTGTGACATTTCTTGTCGCATCAGGAGAGGAGTACCATGCCGCCGACCTTGAATCAGCTTCTGAAGACCATGGTCGAGCAGGGGGGGTCGGACCTCCACATCACCACCAACTCCCCGCCGCAGATCCGCGTCGACGGCGTGCTCAAGCCCCTCAACCTCCCCCCGTTGACTCCCACCGAGACCAAGGCGATCGCCTACTCGATCCTCACGGACAACCAGAAGCATCGTCTGGAGGAGGATCTGGAGCTCGATTTTTCGTTCGGAATCAAGGGGTTGTCACGATTCCGCGCGAACGTCTTCCACCAGCGCGGGGCGATCGCGGCGGCGTTCCGGACGATTCCCTACGAGATCCGGAGCTTCCGGGAGCTCGGCCTGCCGCCCGTGGTCGAGAAGATCTGCGAGAAACCTCGCGGCCTGGTCCTGGTGACCGGCCCCACCGGCTCCGGGAAGTCGACCACTCTCGCCGCCATGCTGGACAAGGTGAACCGGGAACGCGCCGAGCACATCGTCACCATCGAGGATCCGGTCGAATACCTCCACAGCCACAAGAAGTGCATCGTCAACCAGCGCGAGCTCCATGCCGACACCCATAGCTTCTCGAACGCGCTGCGCTCGTGCCTGCGCCAGGACCCCGACGTGGTGCTGATCGGCGAGATGCGCGACTACGAGACGGTCGAGTCGGCGCTGCGCATCGCCGAGACCGGGCACCTCACCTTCGCCACCCTCCACACCAACTCCGCCGCGCAGACCATCAACCGGATCGTCGACATCTTCCCCGCCCACCAGCAGGGCCAGATCCGGGTGCAACTCTCCTTCGTCCTCGAGGGAATCCTCTGCCAGTCGCTCCTGCCACGCGCCTCCGGTAAAGGTCGCGCGCTCGCCATGGAGATCCTGGTGCCGAACTCGGCGATCCGGAATCTGATCCGCGAGGACAAGGTCCACCAGATCTACGGAATGATGCAGACCGGTCAGGCGAAGTACGGGATGCAGACCTTCAATCAGTGCCTCGCTTCCCTCTATTTCAAGCGCATGATCACCCTGCAGACCGCGCTCGCCCGTTCGTCCTATCCGGACGAGCTGCAGGAGATCATCGCCCGCGGACCGTCGGCCCTCAACCCCAACTTGACCGAGGGCGCCGGCGCCACCGCCACGCCAAGGAGCTAACCGATGCCGAGCTTCGTCTGGAAGGGCAAGAACCGCTTCGGAGCGTTTCAGGAGGGCGTGCTGATCGCGGATACGCGCGACGCCGCGGTGGCGACCTTGCGGCGGCAGAACATCCAGCTCGCGTCGATCCGCGAGAAGGGACGGGAGATCCGCATCCTCCCCAAGCTGCCGCTCAAGATCAACTCCAAGCGGGTGGCGATCTTCACGCGCCAGTTCTCGGTGATGCTCGACGCCGGCCTGCCCCTCGTGCAGTGCCTCGAGATCCTGGGCGAGCAGGAGGAGGACCGCAACTTCCGGGAAATCATCCACCAGGTGCGCAGCGACGTCGAATCGGGCTCCTCGCTCGCCGACGCCATGCGCAAGCATCCGCGCGCCTTCAACAACCTCTTCGTCTCGATGATCGCGGCCGGCGAGGCCGGCGGTATCCTGGACATCATCCTGCAGCGGCTCGCCACCTACATCGAGAAGGTGGTGAAGCTCAACGCCCAGGTCCGCGCGGCGCTCGTCTACCCGGTGACGGTGATCGTGATCGCCTGCGGCGTGGTGGCGATCATTCTCTGGAAGGTCATCCCGGTCTTCGCCCAGCTGTTCGCCGGCCTGGGCGGTGAGCTGCCGTTCCTCACCCGCATGGTCGTGGCGGCGAGCAACTTCCTGGCCCGCTACTTCATCTTCATCCTCATCGGCATCGGAGTCATCTACTTCGCGGTCGGCCGCTACCACAAGACGGAGCGCGGGCGCCGGATCATCGACGGCATGCTGCTCCGGATCCCCGCCATCGGGATCTTGCTCCGCAAGATCGCGGTGGCGCGCTTCTGCCGCACGCTCGCGACGCTCACCAGCTCGGGCGTGCCCATTCTCGACGGCCTCGAGATCACCGCCAGGACCTCGGGCAACGCGATCATCGAGGACGCCATCATGGCGGTGCGCAAGAGCGTCGAGGAGGGCAAGACGATCTCCGGACCGCTCGCCGAGACGAAGGTCTTCCCGCCCATGGTCGTGCAGATGATCAACGTCGGCGAGCAGACCGGCGCCCTCGACCAGATGCTGTCGAAGATCGCCGATTTCTACGAGGAAGAGGTGGACACCGCGGTGGCCGGCCTGATGAAACTCATCGAGCCGCTCATGATCGTGATCCTGGGCGCCCTCATCGGCACCATCGTGACCGCCATGTATCTGCCCATGTACTCGATTCTCGGCAAGATCGGATAGGACGGCGGCCCACGCCGGCTCCTTCCGCCCGCTCGCGACGCACTCCGGGGAGGAGGATCACCTCCTCCCCTTCCGCTCTCCCGGCATGATCGAGACCTCGACCTCGTCGTCCTCCCTGGACCGGCACCTGCGCTGGATGATCGTCATCCGCCTGGTGGTGGTGTCGAGCGTCCTGCTCTCCTACCTGGTCTTCGAGCTCTCCTCGCGGGGCGAGCTGCCCGGGTTCAACGTCCTCTTCGTCATCGTCGCGGCGACCTACGTCGCGAGCGCGCTCTACATCCTCCTCCTGCGCTGGCTGAGCGAGCGGGGCGTCCTCCACGCCTACATCCAGTTCGCGGGTGATCTGCTGCTGGTCACCGGGCTCGTCTACTTCTTCGGCGGCATCACGAGCCCGTTCTCCATGCTCTACCTGGTCGACATCATCGTCGCCGCGGTGGTCCTGCAGCGCCGCGCCGGCCTCACCGTGGCGGGCATCTCCTACATCGCCTACGCCGCGCTCCTCGCGGCGCTGGCGCGCGGGTGGCTGCCGGCCCTTTCGCCCCTCCCCAGCTCGCTCGAGATCTCCTGGCGCATCTCCTACAATCTCGCGGTCCACCTCTTCGGCTTCTTCGCCGTCGCGCTCCTCACCTCCTACCTCGCGGCGAACGTCGAGCGGGCCGAGGAGGAGCTCGCCGCCAAGAGCGGCAGCCTGGCCAACCTCGAGGTCTTCCACCGGGACGTCATCCAGTCGATCTCCTCGGGGCTCATCTCGACCGATCTCGAGGGCCGCGTCACCTCCGTCAACCGCGCCGCTCTCGAGATCCTGGGGGCGAGCGAGCCCGCGCTGATCGGCCGCTCCCTCGAGGAGAGCGGTCTCTTCCCCTCGCCGGAGTGGCGGGCCGCCGCGAACCTCACGCGGCTCGCCGAGCAGATCCGCTCCGAGAGTCTCCTCCAGCGGGACGGACGAGAGATCCCGGTCGGCTTCACGGTCAGCCGGCTCACCGACGCGGAGGACGTTCCCACCGGCTGGATCATCGTCTTCCAGGACCTGTCGCAGTGGCGCCGGCTCCAGGAGGAGCTGCGGCTCAAGGACCGCATGGCCGCGGTCGGCGAGCTCGCGGCCGGTCTCGCGCACGAAGTCGGCAACCCCCTCGCGGCGATCTCCGGATCGGTGCAGCTCCTCTCCTCTTCGGTCGGCGCGAGCGGGCCACAGCGCCGCCTGCTCGAGATCATCGTCAAGGAGAGCCAGCGCCTCGATCGCACGATCAAGGGATTCCTACGCTTCGCCAAGCCCAAGGAGCGATCGACCGTGCGCTTCGACATCGCGGCGCTGATCGGCGAGAACACCGCCCTCCTCCGCAACTCCGAGGAGGCGACCGGCAAGCACCGCTTCCACCTCGATCTCGAGCCGAAGAACGCCCAGATGCTCGGCGACCCCGACCAGATCAGCCAGATCTTCTGGAATCTGGCGCGTAACGCGCTCCGCGCCATGCCCGACGGCGGCACGCTGGAGATTCACGGCCGCCCGCGTGGCGACAGTTATCGGATCGAGTTCCGCGATACCGGACACGGCATGACCGAAGAGCAGCGGACGATGCTCTTCCAACCCTTCAAGACCTCCTTCGACGGCGGCACCGGCATCGGCATGGCGATCGTCTACCGCATCGTGCAGGAGCACGGCGGCACGCTCTCGGTCGAGAGCCGGCCGCAGCGCGGGACCGTCATCGCCGTCGAGTTGCCCGCGCACCGCGAGGCCGCCTCGGCGCTCGCCGCCTCCGGGAGTTGACGCGTGAGCGGCTCCATTCTCATCGTCGACGACGAGGCGAGCCTGGTCGATTTCCTGTCCGTGCTCTGCGCCGGCGAGGGGCTCGAAGTCGAGACCGCGGCGTCGGTTCGCGAGGCGCGCTCCCGCCTCTCCGAGCGCACTCCCGACCTCGTGCTCTGCGACATGATGATGCCGGACGGCAACGGCCTCGACCTGCTCCGCGAGCTCAAGGAGTCGGGATCCCCGAGCTCGGTGATCCTGATGACCGCCTACACCTCCACCAAGAGCGCCATCGAGGCGATGAAGCTCGGCGCCTACGACTACGTGCCGAAGCCCTTCGACATCGAGGAGCTCAAGGTCGTTCTCCACCGCGCGCTCGAGAAGAACCGCCTCTACGAGGAGAACACCTACCTCCGGCGCGAGCTCACGCAGCGCTACGCCTTCAGCAACATCATCGGCCGCAGTCCCCGCATGCAGGCCATCTTCTCCCTCGTCGAGCGCGTGGCCCGCACCAGCTCGACCGTCCTCATCTCGGGCGAGAGCGGCACCGGCAAGGAGCTCATCGCGCGCGCCATCCACTACACCAGCCCGCGCGCGACGCACCGCTTCCTCTCGATCAACTGCGGCGCCATGCCCGAGAATCTCCTCGAGAGCGAGCTCTTCGGCCACGAGCGCGGCGCCTTCACGGGCGCCGTGCGCGACAAGAAGGGTCTCTTCCAGGAGGCGACGCGCGGAACTCTCTTCCTCGACGAGATCAGCGAAATGAGCCTGACCATGCAGGTCAAGCTCCTGCGCGCGCTCCAGGAGAAGCTGGTCCGTCGGGTCGGCGGTAATACCGAGGAAGCGGTGGACGTCCGCATCCTGGCCGCCACCAACCAGAATCTGCCGGAGCGCATCGCGCGCGGCGATTTCCGGGAGGATCTCTACTACCGCATCAACGTCATCCCGATCGACGTGCCCCCCCTCCGGGCGCGCCGCGAGGACATCCCGCTCCTGGTCGACCACTTCCTCACCAAGTTCTGCGAGGCCCTCGGCGTGCAGGTCAAGCGCATCTCGGCCGAGGCGATGCGGCTCCTCGAGAGCTACACCTGGCCCGGCAACGTGCGCGAGCTCGAGAACATCGTGGAGCGCGCCGTCGCGCTCTCGACCGCACCCGTGATCACCGCCGCCGATCTGCCGCGGCCCCTTTCGGCGAGCGGGGCGCGAGGCGACCAGGAGATCGGTCTGCCCGCGGAGGGGCTCGATCTGGAGGCCCTGCTCGAGCGTGTTCGCGCCGATCTCATGCGCCAGGCGCTCGATCGCTCGGGCGGCGTCCAGACGCAGGCGGCCGAGATCCTCGGCATGACGTTCCGCTCTTTTCGCTACTACGCGCGCAAGGCCGGGCTGACCGGCCGCGGCTGAAGCCGATGCCCTATCGCGAGGGTCCGACGCTCGAGCGCCAGGAGAAGCGCCATCGGCGCGACGTCGAAGCCAAGGAGGAGGCGCGGCGGGGCGGCCCGCCGGGCCAGCGCGCCGGACGCGGCTCCGAGCCAGCGGCGGTACCCGCGCGCGTGCGGCTCGACGAGCTGCTGCCCGAGGATCTCGAGCAGCTTCCGACGCGGGAGAAGCACGGCCGGCGCCGCTCCGACTCCGTCGAGCGGCGGGCCCGGAAGCTCCGCGCGTCCGCGGCCGGGCCGGAGACCGAGGCCGGCGAGGCCCCGGAGGCGGGCGAAGGGCTCGTGGTCGCGATCACGCGTGGCGAGTGCGACGTCGAGCTCGGCGGCGCGACGGTACCCTGTCACTTGCCCAAAGCGCTCACCCTCGCCCAACAGAGCGAGCTCGCGGTCGGGGACCGCATCCGGCTGGGGCGGCGCCCGAACGGCGCGCTGGTCGCGGCGGAGATCCTGCCACGCCGCAATCGGCTCTCCCGCCCCGACCCCCTGCTCGCCCACCGCGAGCGAGTGCTCGCCGCGAACCTCGATCTCGCGGTGATCGTCACCTCGGTTCGCCGGCCCCCGTTCTCCCCGGGCCTGGTCGATCGCTTCCTGGTGGCGCTCGCGCACGGCGGCGTCGCCGCGGCTCTCGTGGTCAACAAGATCGACCTGCTCGACCAGGACCCCGCGGAAGAGCCCGAGCTCGCCGCCCTCGCGTCCTACCGCGCGCTGGGACACCCCCTGCTCTTCTGCTCGCAGCGGAGCGGATCGGGACTCGAGGCGCTCGCGCGCCTGCTCGCCGGGCAGGTCGCCGTCTTCGTCGGCCACAGCGGAGTCGGCAAGAGCTCGCTGCTCGCCGCCTTGGCGCCGCAGGCCGAGATCGCGGTCGGGGACGTGTCGGCCGGCAACGCCAGGGGGCGCCACACCACCAGCCGCTCGCGCATCTACCGGCTCGACAACGGGGCGCGCGTCATCGACACCCCGGGCATTCGCGAGTTCGGTCTCTGGAGGATGGAGCCGCGGGAGCTCGCCTCCTACTTCGACGAGTTCGCCCCTCATCTCGACGGCTGTCACTTCTCGAACTGCACCCACACCCACGAGCCGCGCTGCGCGGTGCGCGCGGCGGCCGAACGGCGTCTGCTCTCGCCGGAGCGTTACGCCGCGTATTTGCGCATCCTGGAGTCGCTCGCGACGCGCTGAGCCGCGCGCGCTATCACTCCGGCAGGCGCATCTCCCAGAGGCCATAGCCGGACGATCCCAGGAGGAGCCGATCGCTCACCACGAGCGCCGCCTGGATCTCCCCGGCCGGGAACGGTGGAGCGAGCGGCCAGAGGCGGCCTAGCTCGCCGTCCCAGAGCGCCGCGCCGCGCACCGAGGCGACGACGTAGGCGAAGCGGGGATCGCCCGTGGCATGGGCGCGCTGGCCGTCCCCGGCGGAGAGGATCGCGGCGAAGCGCGCGTCCTCGCCCTCGAGCGGCGCCCCGCTCCTCTTGCCGGACCGCTCGACGCGCACCCACTTTCCCTGGCGGAGCTCGAAGGCCGCCTGGAGGGTCCGCGCGACCAGCCGGTCCGCGCCCGCCTCGAGCGCCACCACGCGCGCTTCGCCGAGCTCCGGAATGCGCTCCCAACCCTTCTCGCCGAGCGCGAAGAGACCCTCTTCGGTCGCGGCGAGCAGCCGTCCGTTCCTGGCCTCGAGGGCGAGCACGGTCGGCAGCGCGCTCGGCAACGGATCGAACGAGGCGCCACCGTCCGGCGAGCGGTAGACGCCGGAGAGGGGCCCAGCGTGCGCCACGGCGGCGAAGACCTGGTCTCCCATCCGCGCGAGCGCCGGAACGCGCACGTTGCGCATGCCGAGCGGCCGGCGCGTGAAGCTCTCGCCGCCGTCCCTCGAGACCCAGACTCCCGCCCCCTCGGTGCCCAGCAGGACGCGCCGCGGGTCGTCCGGCGCGACGGCGATCGCGAGCACCGCGAAGTCGTCCGGGCTGGTGCGCCGGAACGAGGCTCCCCGGTCGGTCGACAGGTAGGCGCCGGCGATGGTCCCGGCGATCAGGCGCTCGCCGCCGAGGACCGCGAAGCTCGGCGTGCGGCGCTCCGCGAAGCCGGACGTGAAGCGCGTCCAACGCTCGCCGAGAGCGTCGCCACGGTAGACCCAACCGCAGGTCGAGGCCCAGAGCTCGCCCGGCCGCTCCGCGACGCCGTGGAGACTGAAGACGTCGGTATCGACGAACATGCCGGTGAAGATGCCGCGCCAGCTCGCGCCTCCATCGTTGCTCCGGTAGGCGCGCCGCCAAGTGCCGGCGACGATCGTCTCGGGCTGCTGCGAATCGACGTAGAGGCTCGCGACGTGCACGAGCCCCGGCTCGTTCTCCCCCACGCGACGCCAGCTCGCGCCGGCATCGTCCGAGCGCAGCACCCCCCGTCGGGTGGCGGCGTAGAGGCGGTCCGCGACGCCGGGCACCGGCGCGAGATCGTAGATCTGCTCGCCCTTCCCGCTCTCGAGGCGGCGGAAGGACCAGCTCCTCCCGGCGTCGTCGCTCAGGGCGACCGCGCCCCCGCCCCAGATCCCCCAGAGCGCCGCCCAGAGACGCTCCGGCCGGTTCGGATCGAAGCGCAGGGTCCCGACCACCCACCCGGCGAAGGGGACTTCGACGCCGGCGTTACCCCAGGTCTCGCCCCCGTCGTCCGAGCGGTAGACGTGACCGCCCGAAGTGCCCGCAAAGACGCGCGCCGGAGGGTCCGGAGCGAAGACGAGACTCCGCACGTCGCCCCCGAAGAGCGGCGCGGGCCGCCAGCTCTCCGCGTTGGCCCCGGCGGCACCCAGGATCGAAGCCACAGCGAGCGTTCCTGCGACCGCGCGGCGTCTCCAGAGAGACCTCACCATGCTTCAGTCGCCGCCCGATCCGCTCCCCGAAGTGGGCGCGGCCTTGCCGCCGGGCGCCGGTGTCTCCTTCGTCGCCGAACCCTCGGACGACTTCTCCGGAGCGCTCGCGGACGAGGTCGCGGCATCGCTCTTCGCGCTCGAGGTGCCCTTGCTCTCCCCGCGCCCCTTGCCGGCGTAGTCGGTGACGTACCAACCGCTCCCCTTGAACTGGAAGGCCGGCGCGGAGAGCAACTTTCTCAGCGCGCCACCGCAGTTGGGACAGACGGTGAGGGGCGGCTCGTCGAGCCGCTGCAAGGCCTCGGTGCGCTGGGAGCAGGAATCGCAGAGATACTCGTAGAGCGGCATGTCGGTCCTCGCGCCCCTCAGCCTTCCGGGCGCAGCTTGATCTTGATTCCACCGGCCGGCGCCGACGGCTCCGCGACGCCCGCCTTGCGGATCAGTTGCAGGACGCTGTAAGCGTAGAGCAGGCGCGCGTTCTCGGGGGGCGCCAAGGGGCCCCGCGTGCAGAGGTCGTAGACCGTTCGCTTGCCGTCCACCAAGGCGAGGAGCCGGTACTCCTGCTCGTCGAGCGCCGCTTCGATCAGATCCTCCAAGCGGTAGGCGGGCCCGAAGAGAATGGCCTTGCCCCCCATGCGCTGCACCAGCGACTTGGCGTTCGCCGCGCGCTTGACTCCTTGGACGATCACCTGCCGGAGCGGGATCTGGATCCGCACCATGTCCTGGGTGTCGAAGGCGCCGATCCGGAAGGTGACCGTCCCCTCCTCCCAGGCGAAGAGGCTCCAGAGGATCGCCTCGATGTGCTCGCGAATCGCCTGAAACGTCTGCGCCGGAGAGAGGAGCCCTTGCTCGATCAGGACCTCGCCGAGCCGATGGTCGCTGGCTCCCCGCTTCTGCATCGCGGCGTGGAAGTCCGCGTCGGAGAGCTTGCCGGTGCGCCTGAGATAGCCGCCCAGACTGTCGACAAGGTCGCTGGACGACGCGTGGACGACGTAGCCGTTCTCGAGGTAGATCCGCTTCACGGTCTCGCCGAGCGTCGCCTCCACCACGCCGGCCACCCGCGCCTGATGGATGATGGCGAGCATCTCCGGCAGCGCCGTCTGCTTGAGATCCCCCCGGTACTGGTAGACCCTCTCCACGTGGAAGCCCCCGAAGGCGCGATCATACCGTGCGCTCCTCTGCCCGGTTGCGGACCTCCCCCCGCCGGTGATGGGATCGCCAGGTGCTGCTCCCCGAAGACGCCTGGTCCCGTCTCGAGCCTCTCCTCGCGCCGCTCCCCGCCGAACGCGTCGAACGCGCCGCGGCCCGCGGGCGCGTGCTGGCGGCCCCGCTCGCGGCGACGACTGATCTGCCAGCGGACGACGTGTCGGCCCTGGATGGATATGCCTACCAGGGGGATCTGGCGCCGGCGAGCGAGCTCCCCATCGCCTTCGCGTCGCACGCGGGAGGGCCACCCACCGAGCCGCTGCCGGCAGGGTCCGCGGCCTGGGTCGCCACCGGCGCCGTGGTGCCCCGGGGAGCCGACCGCGTCGTCGCGGTCGAGGCGACCGCGCGCGCCGGAGGCCACGTCCGTCTCGAGACCCCGGTTTCCGTCGGCGCGGGCATCCGCCGCCGCGCCGAGGCCCTGGCGCGCGGCGCGCCGCTCCTCCCGCCGGGTCTGCGACTCGGCGCGGGTGCGCTTTCGCTGCTCGCGAGCCAGGGGATCGCCTCCCTCCTGGCGCATCGCCCGCCCCGCGTCGCCTTGCTCGCCACCGGGGACGAGGTGCTGCCGCCGGAGGCCGAGCCCGGGCCGGGCCAACTCCGCGACTCGCACACCGACTTCCTGCTCGCCGCGCTCGCGACGCTCGGGATCCGTGGTCGCTCCCTCGGTATCGCGCGCGACGACGCCGACGAGCTCACGACCCGCATCGCCGGCGGAATGGACGCGGACGTGCTCCTGACCTGCGGCGGGGTCTCGATGGGTGATACCGACTTCACCGAGCAGGCCTTGACCGCGCTGGGCTGCGAGCTCCTGTTCGACGCGGTCGCGATCCAGCCGGGCAAACCGCTCGTCGCGGCGCATCGACCCGGCACGCTGATCTTCGGGCTGCCCGGAAACCCGGCCTCGGTGATGGTCGCCTTCTGGCTTTTCGTCGCCCCGGCGCTACGCCGCCTGGCGGGATGCGCCGACGGTTTCTGGCAGGGTGCGGAGTCGGCCCGGCTCGCGACGCCGATCGAAGGTGCCAAGGGGCGCGACCGTTTTCTCCCCGCCGCCTGGACGCTCGCGCGGGGGGAGCTCGTCGTCGCGCCGCGGGACGCCCGCGGCTCGCACGATCTGCCGGCCTTCGCGACCGCGACGGCCCTGGTGCGCGTCCCCGCAGGCTCGCCGCCGCGCGCGGCCGGGGAGCGCTGCGAGATCCTGCGCCTCGACCTCTGAGGTCAGAGGGGGGTGTGGCGGAAGCGCATGGGAATCGAACCCACCTCCGTCGCCGCCGAGGGCTCCGGACAACGGTTTTGAAGACCGCGGAGAGCACCAGCCCCCGCGCGCTTCCGGCCCGATTCTACTCGGCCTTCGCCTTCTTCCCCCCGCTCCCCTTGGGCGGCTCCTGCGGCATCGGCTGGCGCGGGAAGGGACCCTCCATCGTCGCCGCCTGGTAGAGGAAGCTCGCCATCACCACGGAGGCCTGCATCAGGTCCTGGCGATCCAGGTGCTCGTAGGTGTCGATGTTGGAGTGGTGGGTCCGGGTCGAATAGTCGCGCGGATCCTGGACGAACTGGAAGCCGGGGAGCCCGACCCCGTCGAAGGAGAGATGGTCGGTGCCCCCCGTGTTGTCCATGGTGACGATCTCGACGCCGAGATCCCTGAGCGGCTCGATCCACTTCTCGAAGAGCATCTTGGCGCCCAGGTTCTCCTGCGCGTAGACGCCCCGCACCCTGCCGCCGCCGTTGTCCAGGTTGAAGTAGGCCCAGAGCTTCGCGTGCTCGGGTTTCGGCTGGATCGGCCAGGTGGGTTTCCGGTAGCGCTTCGGCAGCGCGAGCTCCTCCTCGTCGGTCGGCTCCGGACGGCTCGCGAAGTGCTGCTCGACGTAGGCGCGGGAGCCCAGCAGCCCCTCCTCTTCGCCGCTCCAGAGTCCGACCCGGATCGTCCGCCGCGGCTTCACGCCGATCGCCTGGAGGATGCGCACCGCCTCCATCACCACCGCCGAGCCGGCGGCGTTGTCGGTGGCACCGGTGCCTCCGTGCCACGAATCGAGGTGGGCGCCCGCCATCACGATCTCACCACCCTTGTCGCTTCCCGGCAGCTCCGCGATCGTGTTCCAGGCCGTCGTTCCGTCGCGCTCGAACGCCGCCGCGACGTCGATCTCCACCTCGACCTTCTCGCCGTCGTCGACCAGCCGCAGCAACCGCTCGTAGGGCTCCATCGCCATCACCAGCCCGGGGATCCCCGGGGCGCCGTCGACGAGCCCCTGTCCGCCGCCTCCCCCCACGCGCACGAGACCGTTCTCGAAGGTCGAGACCTCGATCGTCGCCAAGGCGCCGTCCTTCGCGAGCTGCTCGTTCGCCTTCCGCCAAAGCTCGCGCCGTTTGCGCGAGCGCTCGCGCCAGGCCTCGCGATCACGCGCCTCGGGAATGTCGTAGAGGGCGAGCTCGGCCAGCTTGTCGGCGTCGTGACGGCGGAAGACCGGCTGCATCGGGTCCTTGTGCTCCGGAGCCTCGGAGACGAGGAGGATCTTCCCCTCGACCTTCCCCGCGAGCGCCTCGAGATCCTCCGGTTTCTCGAGCTTCGCCACCATCACCTCGCCCCGCACCGGACCCTCGGTGCCCGGCGTCCAGGCCTTGGGTAGCGCCGCGAGGACCGCCACCGTCGGCGCGGTCATCCGCACTTCGGCGCGCGTGAAGTTCCACCCTTCGCCGAACTCGTACCCCTCGAGGTGGGCGTTCGCGAGCCCCCAGGAGGCGAGCTGGTCGCGCGTCCAGTCGTTGGCCGCCTTCATGCGCGCCGAGCCGGTGAGGCGCGGTCCGATGACGTCGGTCAAGTGACCGACGGTCTCCATCACCCGCGAGCGCCGGAATCCCTCGTCGCGGATGCGCCCGAGGGCGTCGTAGTCGGGGCCCGGCGCCGCGGCGACCGGCAGCGCGAGGGCGAAAGCCAGGAGCGGGGCAGCGAAGTGAGGGCGTGGGGACATGAGGGGCTCCTCGAGAGAAAAAGGGAGACGAAATCCTATCGCCAGCCGGCGCCTCGCGCTCAGGTGACGCGATCCAGCATGCGCGCCGAGCCGAGCAGGCGGCTCCACGCCATGCCCACGTGGTACCAGTGGAGCAGGAAGGCCTCGCGCGTGGCGCGCGCCGCCCAGGCGGGGGATCCGGGGCGCGGTGGCGCCGTCGCCGCGGGCGAGAGCAGGACCTCGAGACCCAGTCCGCGCGCCAGGGCAGCCGCGCGCGCCAGGTGGAGCGGATCGCTCACCAGGAGGAGCCGGCTCCAGCCGTGCTCCCTGAGGGTCTCGCGCACGTTGAAGAGATTCTCGAGCGTGTGGCGGCTGCGGTCCTCGACCATGAGTCGCGAGGCCGGCACGCCGCGCGCGAGCAGGTAGCCGCGCCCCGCCTCGGCTTCGCTCCGCGAGGCGTGACCGGTCCAGCCGCCCGAGACGATCAGACGGGGCGCGCGACCGGCCGCGAGCAGGCGCTCTCCCTGCTCGAGCCGCGCCCGGAAGACCTCGGTCGGCTGGTCGTCCACGAGCTCGCGCCCCAGCACGAGGATGGCGTCAGCGCACCCGGTCTCGTCGCGCGCCGCGGCGCCGAGGATCTGACGCGCCCGCAGCGCGACCGGGAGCCCGAGCCCCGCGAGCGCCGTCGCGAAGGCGAGCAGCAGCGAAGAGAGCCCGCCGGGCCCCAGCTCCTGCCAGAAGGTCGAGTGCGGACGGCGCGGCGTCACCGGCGTCACCTCACTCCCCGACCCTGAGCGCGGCGAGCTCGCGGGCGAGCTTCTCGGCGTCCGACAGCTTGCGATCGTGACCGTAGAGCGCGCGCTCCCAGGAGCCGTAGTAGGGATTCGGGAGCAGGATCCAGCGCTCGCCCCACCGCTCGTCGTAGCGCGCGGCGAGCGCCTTGCGCTCGGCGGGCGAGTCCCACGCCCCGGAGACGAAGTCGTTGAGATCGTCCCCGAGCAGGAGGAGCACGCGGTAGCTCTTCGCCACCTCGGCCCGCCGACTCGTCTTGTCGCTCGTCCACTCCGGCCGCTCACCCGGCGCGAGCAGCGTGTCGACACCCTCCGTGAAGGGAAAGCCGAGACGCGCCAGGTTCTCGTGCGTCGCGCCTTCCTCGGGCGCGGCGCGATTGGTCACGTAGAAGAACGTCACCCCGCGCCCGGCCGCGTAGCGCGCGAACTCGACGGCACCGGGAACCGCCGTGGCCGCGCGTCGCTCGACCCAGGCGCGCCAGCGCACGCTGTCGTAGGGACGCCGCGCGAGGATCGACTCGGCCTCGTAGGCGGAGTTGTCGAGCAGCGTCTCGTCGATGTCGGCGATCACGGCCGGCGGCAGGCTCGTGGCGTCGCCCGTCTGTTCGAGAGCGGCGGTCCACGTCGGATCGGCGAGCGCCTGGCCGAGCGCCCGCCGCGCCGCCGCGAAGGAGCTCCGCGCGATGGCTTGGTACTCGGCCGAGGTCTGGAGCCAGAGCACGCCCGAGAGGCGCGCGTCGGCGACCGGTTCCGGAGCGGCTGCCGGCAGAGCCGCTGGGGGGGCCGCCGTGCGACATCCCGCGAGCGCCGGGAGGGCAACGAGAGCAACGAGCAGCATGCGCCGGAGGTCGGGCACGGGCTTCCTTTCTCGGCCGTCGTCCGGCCGCGAGCGCCGATTCTCTCCCGCCCGTGGTGTCGTCGTCACCCCTCCGGCCGGGCCGCCGGCGGCCAGGCGAGATCGAGGATCTGCTGCCGGTGGTCGCTCCACGGGGTCGAGAGGAGCCGGTAGTCGAGCGCGCGCAGGCGCGGCCCGACGATCGCCTGGTCGATCGGGAGCAACGGCACCGGAACCGGCCAACTCGCCGACCAGCCGTGACCGGCCAGGTCATAGGCGTGGCGATAGCCCGGCGGCAGCGCGGTGAGCGCCCGCGAGCGGCGCGGGGCGTTGAAGTCTCCCAGTACCAGGTCCGGCCGCTCGCGCGCCACGGTCGCGACGAGGCGGGAGAGCAGTGGATCGCGAGGCACCAGCGGTGAGGAGATGAGATTGGCTCCCAGCACGCTGATCTGCTCGCCGCCGAGGCTCCAGCGCACGAGCACGAGCTGGAGCTCCTGACCCGCCTCGAGCGAACGGACCTCGGTGAGCTCGCCCCGCACGAGGAAGGTCAAGGCGCCCGACGAATAGCTGTGATAGGCGCCGGCGAAGCGGGCCTGGAGGTCGCGGGGACCGCGGCCGGCCGCTTCCGAAAGGAGGATCAGGTCCGCGTCGCAGGCGGCGAGCGCGTCGCCGATCCGCCCGGGACCGAACCGGAATCCCGCCACGTTCCAACCCGCCACGCGCACGCTGGGTTCATCGGCGGGGTGCGGTCGGGCGCCCAGCCACCGGTTCTCGACGCCCAGCACCATCGCCCCCGGCAGGATCGCCAGGAGCAGCACGGCCCGAGCTCGTCGCCCGGCACCCGCGAGCGCCAGGCTCGCCGCGAGCACGAGCAGCAGGGCGGCGACGAGGACCGACGGCAGGTAGAAGAGGAGCGCCGTCGGGAGCCAGCGGTCGCGCGCCAGTTGTCCGATCGCCCAGAGGGAGGAGAGCAGGACGGCGAAGGCGAACGGGCCCTTGCCGGAACGCCGCCCACGCGCTGGCGAGGGATCGCTCGCGGGCACGTCGTCGCTCAGCGCGTCTCCAGCTCGATTCCGCCCGTCCATCCCGCGGCGACGTTGTAGAGCGCAGCCATCAGCAGACCGCCGAGGAATCCGAAGAAGCCGTAGAGCAGCGGGAAGGCGACGACGGCGCCCACGCCGAAGATGACGCCGGCATAGGGGATCGGAAGCTGATCGGCTGGGACCAGGCTCGATCCGATCGCCGAGACCATGGCCACGATGCAACCGATGAGGAGCCCGAGCAGGAGATAGAGCGCTCCCAGGAGCTTCCCGAGCGAAAACGGGGCGACGCGGCGGATCACCATGAGGGCCTCCTTCGAAGGGACCGTTGGAGGCTACATTATCGCCCGCTCCGCCGCAGTCGCCGCGGCGCACGAAAGACGCCTCAGAGGCGGTTCCGGTGCCACTTCAGGACGACGTCTCCCAGCATCCAACCGAGCGGCACGCCGACCACGACGCCCCCGACGCACCCCCATCCACCGAAGGCGAGGCCGAGCAGCCCGCAGCCGAGCCCCATCAGCCCACCGACCCAGGGACCCAGAGGAATTCGCGTCTCGCTCCCGACTCTGCGGCTGTCCAAGGTCCCTCGCCCCTCCCACTCTCGACGCCCTCCCGAGGATAGTGCGAGCCGGCCCCTCGCCGGAAGCTCCGGCGCCGGCGCCCTTTACTCGCCCCCGAGCCTCGGGCTAGATTGGGCGCGGCCCGCGCGGCCCCGTGCCGGAACCATCCAGCGGCTCTCGCGAGCCGCGCTCATCGCCTCACCTTCGCACCTCGAGACGGACCATGGGACGTATCTTCGAAACTCGCAAGCACACGATGTTCGCCCGCTGGGACCGGATGTCCAAGCAGTTCGCCCGCATCGGCAAGGAGATCACCATCGCCGTCAAGCGGGGCGGGCCCAGCCCCGAGGCCAACCCGGCCCTGAAACGCGCGATCCAGAACGCGCGCGCCTGCAACATGCCGAAGGACAAGGTCGAGTCGGCGATCCGGCGCGCCTCCGGACAGGACGCGATCGAATACGAGGAGGTTCTCTACGAGGGCTACGCGCCGCACGGCATCGCGGTGCTGGTCGAGACCGCGACCGACAACCCGGCGCGCACCGTCTCGAGCGTCCGCACCCACTTCAACAAGGGGGGCGGCAATCTCGGCACCAACGGCAGCGTCGCCTTCCAGTTCCAGCGCATGGGGGTCTTCCGGCTGCGCACCGAGGGGATCGACCAGGAGTCGCTGGAGCTCGAGCTCATCGACTTCGGCCTCCAGGAGATGGGCGAGACGGCGGGAGAGAAGGGAGAGCCGGAGCTTCTCGTCCGCTGCACCTTCGCCGACTTCGGCCAGCTGCAGCGCGCCTTGGAGGAGCGCGGCATCGAGCCGATCTCCGCCGAGTCGGAGTGGATTCCGACCACTCCGGTCGAGCTACCGGAGGGGCAGGCCAACGAGGTCCTCAAGCTCATCGACGTCCTCGAGCAGGACGACGACGTCCAGAAGGTCTTCCACAACCTGGGGTAGACGAACGGGGAGGGCGGAGCGTCAGCGCGCGACCGGCCGGCGCTTGATCGCCTTGCCGTCGGCGAGCTCGCGCAGCGCCGCGTAGGGACCGACCACCACGTCGGTGCCGGCGGGGAGCCCCTCCACCGCGACCTCGAGACCTCCGACAATGCCGGTCGCGACCGGCCGGAAGGTCGCCCGGCGCCCTTCCACGACGAAGACTCCCGAGCGCTCGACGCCGTCCGGGCCGGCGCGCAGCACCACCGCCTGCAGCGGCACCGTGAGGGCTTCGCTCCGCTCCTCCACCAGGATGCGGGCGTCGGCGGTGAGCCCCGGCCGCAGCTCCGCGACCGGCTGGTCGATCCGGACGACGACGCGGAACTCGCGCGCCGCGACCGCGCCGCCCGTGACCGGCAAGGCGCTCGCGCCGATCTCCTCGACGCGCCCCGTGAACTCCCGACCCGCGAGTGCCTCGAGGGTCACGGTGGCCGCCTGTCCGACCGCGAGCCGCAGCACGTCCGCTTCGGCGATCTCCACTTGGGCGTCGATCGAAGCGAGGTCCGAGAGGGTCATGAGGATGGTGCCGGGCTGATTCTGCACGCCGACCACCACCATCTCCCCTTCGCGCGCGTCGAGTCGCGTGACCACACCGTCCATGGGCGCCGTGATCTCGGTCTTCGCGAGACCGTCCCGCGCGCGCGCCAGGCGGGCCCGCCCTTCGGCGACCCGCTTCTCGGCGGCCTCGAGGGCGGCGCGCGCGGCGTCCGCCGCCGCCACCGCCTGATCGAGCTCGGCCTGCGAGGCGACGCCCTCGCCGTGCAGGGCCCGCGCCCGCGCGAGGGCGCGCGCCGCCTCGTCGGAGCTTGCGGCGAGCGCCGCGCGATCCGAGACGAGAGCGTCGAACGCCGCGGCCGCGGCCTGGGCGTCGCTCGCCGCCGGGACGGGATCGATGCGTGCCAGCACCTCGCCGCGGGTGACCCGATCCCCCTCGCGCACCGCGAGGGCCACCAGCCGCCCCATGACACTCGATCCGATGTCGGCGTAGCGCGCCGCCACGATCTCGCCGGTGCCGGAGACGTAGGCCCGGAAGGGCGCCCTCTTCGCGACGGCTTCGACGTCGACGAGCGTGGGCCGCTCTCCGCGGCCGACGAGCAGGAGGGCGACGACGGCGGCGACCGCCAACAGCACCAGAAAAGTCAGCAGCGGTCGCCTTCGCATGGATTGTGAAATCTAGCACGAGACCTCTGCTAGCGTTCGCCGTCGTGAGCCTCGCATCCTGGGACCGCCATCTCGAGCCGCTCCGCCAGGCGGTCCAGAACCTGCGCGCCAATCCGCTGCGGAGCGCGCTCGCCGCCGCCGCCATCGCGGGCGCGGTGGCGACGCTGGTGCTCGTGGACACCGCCGCGCGCGGGCTCCAGCTCGCCGCGGAGCGGAACGCGGCGCGCGCTTTCGGCAGCGACACCTTCCTGCTCGCCCAGGTGGCGCAGCCCGGGGCGCTCGGTCGCCGCGAGCTCGAGGCGAAGCTCGCCCGCAACCGGCCGCTCCTGCGCTCCGATCTCCGCTTCCTCGAGGAGACCGCGGGGGAGGGTCTCTCGGTCGCCGCCACGGCCGAACGGCGCGGCGAAGCCGTCGCCGGATCGCGGCGCGCGGAGAGCATCGGCATCGCCGGCACGCAGGCGGCGCTGGTCGACATCCGCGACCTCTCGGTCTCCGAGGGGCGCTTCTTCACCCGCGAAGAAGAGCGCCGCGCCGCGCCGGTCGCGGTCATCGGCCGCGAGATCGCGGACGAGCTCTTCCCCGGCAGCGAGGCGGTCGGTCGCTCCATCCGCGTCGGCGGTCGGGCGCTCATGGTGGTCGGCGTGCAGGCGCGGCTCGGCACCACCGGGGGGATGAACCTCGACCGCTACGTCTGGATGCCGCTCCAGCTCTACGCGGCGCTGTTCGGGACGCCCGGCTCGCTCCAGATCTCGGCGCGGCCGTCGCACGGCGCCTCGGTCGAGCGCGCCGAGGACCGCGGCCGCGCGATCCTGCGCGCCCGCCACCGCCTCGGCCCGGGCGTGGAGGACGACTTCGATCTCCTCGTGCCGACCGCCGCCCGCGGCTTCGTCGGCGCGCTCACCACGCGCATCGGCGCCATCGCGCCCCTCATCGGGCTCGCCGCGCTGGCCGCCGCGATCGTCGTCGTCGCCAACACCACCCTCGTCTCGGTGGCCCGCCGCACCTTCGAGATCGGGGTCCGCCGCGCGCTCGGGGCGACGGCGCCCGACATCGTGCGCCAGGTCCTCGCCGAGGCGACCCTCACCGCGCTCCTGGGCGGGGCCGCCGGAACGGCGGTCGTGGCGCTCCTCGTGCGCCTCGCCGCCGGCCTCTCCGGCATGGCGCTCGCGGTGCATCCCGGCGCCGTCGCCGGCGCGCTCGCCGCCTCGACCGCGGCGGGGCTGGTCGCCGGCTGGTACCCCGCGCACCGCGCGGCGCGCGTCGACCCGGTGGTGGCTCTGCGGAGCGAAGGGTGAGAAGGCTCCTCCCCCATCTGCGGGCCTACCGGATCCGTTTCGCCGAGTCGACGCGGTTGGCGCTCGGCGCGGTGCGGAGCCAACCGCTGCGCTCCGGTCTCGCCATCCTCGGCGTCGTGATCGGGATCGTCACGGTGACCCTCGTCACCTCGCTCCTGGCGGGCGCGAGGACCCAGGTGGCGCTCCTCTTCCGCGAGTTCGGCAGCGACAACATCTTCGCGTTCCACCGGCGGGGCGATCCCTACAACCCCGGCTCGCAAGCCGAAGCGCAGCGCCGGACGCTCGACCCGGCCTACGCCGAACCGCTCGCGCGGCTGGGCGGGGCGATTCGCGACGTCGCCGTGATGCGCATCGTGCCGGTGGTCACCGGAGGCCGCGCGCTCATCGCGCGCTCGGGCGGCGTCGAGGCGGACAACATCCTGGTCGAGGGGGTGAGCGCCAACTACATCGACGTCGTGGCCGCCGACCTCGCCTTCGGCCGCCCCTTCACCGAGCTCGAGGAGCGGCGCGGCGAGCGCGTCGCGCTGCTCGGAGCGAACGTGGCGAAGGCCCTGTTCGGGACCCGCTCCGCGGTCGGGCGCGAGCTCGAGCTCGGGGGGAGCACCTACACGGTGGTGGGCGAGATGGCGCCGCGCAAGGGGGGGTTCTTCGGCGTCAACCGCCAGGACAACGTCGTCTCGATCCCGCTCGGGACCGCGCGCCGTCTCTTCCCCGACGCCGACACGACCGTGCTCTACATCCGCGCCGAGCCGGGCGAGCGCGATCTCGCGCGCGTCGAGGCCGAGGCCATCCTCCGCCAGCTGCGCCGCGATCCCCCGGGCGCCGAGGACAGCTTCCATCTTTCGACCGCCGATCAGATCATCGCCCAGTTCGATCAGCTCTCGGCGCTCATCGGTCTGGTGACGGTGGCGCTCGCCGCGGTCTCGTTGGGCATTGGCGGCTTGGGCATCGCCAACGTGATGATCATCTCGGTCACCGAGCGGACGCGCGAGATCGGCCTCCGGCGCGCGGTCGGCGCGCCGCGCGAGGAGGTGCTGCGCCAGTTCCTGCTCGAGGCGGCGATGCTCGCCGCGGTGGGGGGCGTGCTCGGTGTCCTCCTGGCCGCGTCGCTCGGCGGCCTCATCACCCTCGCCTCGCCCGGGCTCGCCGCCGCGCCACCGCTCTGGGCGGTCGCCGGCGGCGTGCTCGCCTCCTTCGCGACCGGCCTCGTCGCCGGCTACGGGCCGGCCCGGAGAGCGGCCAGCTTGGATCCGGTCGAGGCGCTCCGTTACGAGTGAGCGCCGGCGCGCGGACTCCCGGCCGCGTAGAAGAGGAGCGCGCCGGGGAGGACGAAGACCAGGAAGAAGAGCTCGCCGCCGGTCGCCACCATCGCGGCGAGGCCGAACGCGAAGCAGATCGCGCCGACGATCCGGGGCGCCAGGAGCGCGCTCGGGGCGCCCCGCTTCGCCGCCGTGACGCCCACCAGGACGATGCAGCCGAAGGCGACCAACGCGGCGCCCCCGAAGTGCCAGCCGATCGCCAGGCTGCGCACCAACTCCTCGCCGGCGCCCCTCTTCCGGAGCTCGGCCGCGAGCGCCCGCCAGCCGAGCAGCGAATGCGCGGCGGCGCAGAGGAGCAACCAGACGCCCGCGGCGATACCGGCCACGAAGCGGCCCCGGGTCATCGGCGTCCCCCTTCCGCCGCCTGCGGCGCCAACGCCGCGCCACGGTCGCGCAGGAGCTCGCGCAGCACCGAACGGTGGCAGCGCGCCTCGTCGGCGCAGTAGCAGCCGACCGAGAGATCGGTCCGCTGGGAGAGCGCGGCGAGCAGGTCCAGCAGCCGCACCGCTTCGGCCCTCTTCATCTCGGTGCGATACCGCCGCACGAAGGCGTTCCAGTCGGCCGCGGTCGTCGCCGCCTGCCCCCGCTGCATCGTCTCGACGCTCGGCGCGAGATCGGGGAGCCAGACGTCGTACCAGTCGTCGGCCGCGAAGCGTTCCTTCGGCACGCCCCGCGGCGGCCGGCGGACGGTGCCGAGGCGAAGCCCTTCGCCGGCCACGCGCGGTGTCCCCAGACGGACGATCCGGATCATCGCTGTCTCCCCCTTCCGCCGCGGGCACCTCTGCCCCGACGCGAGGCCTCCGATCCTAGCCAAGTCCGGGCCGCAGGACATCGGGACCGACGTGCTGGTCGCGCGCGCCATCGCTTCCTCAGTCGGCGAAGAATCCCAGCTCGCGAACCGCGTCCAGCCGTTTCTCGAGATGGTCCCAGAGGAGCGGACAGCCGCGGCGGATCGGTGGGCCGACGCGCTCGACCACCCGGCGGTGGCTGATGCCGTTTTCCCGCCAGCTCTGGCCGCGGTTCGCGAGGTTGAGGAGCACGGGCATGGCGCGATCGACCGCGTGCGCGAAGCGCGCCTCCGGCGTCTCGCCCGCCTCGAATTCGCGCCAGAGCGCGAGGAAGCGCGAACGCTCGGGCTCCGCCAGCGGGCCGAAGATGCGTTCCACCCCCCGCTCCTCGAGGGCCTTTCGCTCCTCCCAACCCGACTCGGCGTAGACCATCGTGTCCCCGGCGTCGATCTCGCCCACGTCGTGGACGAGGAGCATGGCGACGACACGGTCGACGTCCACCGGCTCTGCCGCGTGGCGCGCCAGCACGGTCGCGAGCAAGGCCAGCTGCCAGCTGTGCTCGGCCGAATTCTCGTAGCGGTCGAGGCCGAGCGGCCGCGTCTTCCGTGTCACCCCTTTGAGCTTGTCGAGCTCGAGGACGAAGTCGACGATCGCCTGCACGCCGGTCCCCGTCGCCGCTACTCCGTCCCGCCCGGCTCCGCCACGGTGGGGACGAAGAGGCGGGAGCCGAGCGTCACGGCGATCGCTCCGAAGCCGACGGTGGCGCCGATCAGGAGGGGGCTCGACGCACCGTGCCGGAGGGCGCTGGCGGCGTCGGCAGCGCAGATCGACGCGAAGAGAAGGTTCGGCAGCAGGACGGTGCGCCCGAGAATGCCGCGCATGACCGTCGTCCGGTGCAACCAGTCGAGCCAAGCGAAGCCGAGGAGCGCCGCGCCCAGCGCTTGCGCGAACCAGGCGTTCGCCAGCGCCGGCGGAGCGCCCGCCAACGAGAGGATCTCGCCCGGCGCGAAGGTGAGCGCCAGGCCGGCCGCCCCATAGAGCAGCGCGAGCGTCGTCAGCAGGGGATTCGGTCGCATGCGAGGAAGGTCTCTTCCATCGGGCCGGGACTATAGCGTCTCGCCTGAGGCGCTACGGACTACTTCAAGAGCTTGCGCTCGGTAGCACAGGCCTCGACGAGCTCCTCGAAGCGCCGCGCGCGCGTCTCCGCGCGCTTCGCCGAGACGACCCAATGCGTGATCGCCTTGCGGTAGCTCGGCGCCACCCTCTCGAAGAAGGCCCATGCCTTCCGGTGACTCCGGAAGCGGCGGAGCTCGTCTGGAGCGAGCACCAGCTTCCCCTCCTGCTCGTAGGAGTAGGCGGTCGACTTCCGCTCGATCCGTCGTTCGAACGCCCGCAGCCCCGCGGGCCGCATGCGCCCCTCGGCGATGAGCGCCCGGGCGCGCGCGATGTTGACACGGCTCCAGATGGAACCGGCCTGGCGCGGCGAAAAGCGGATCTGGTAGGCGTCGTCGTCGATCCGCTTGCGCACACCGTCGATCCAACCGAAGCAGAGCGCCTCGTCGACCGACTCGGGCCAGGTGATGCTCGGCTGCCCCGAGCCCACCTTGTAGAAGCCGACGACGAGCTCGGCGGCGTTCGCGCCGTGCCGTTCGAGCCAGGCGCGAAAAGCCGCCGCGTCGAGGAAGAAAACCGGTTCCCGCTCCGATTTCATCGTGAAGTTCCCGAGGCGTGGCCCGCCCGCAGGCTCTCGTCCATGCAGTCGAGCACCGAGGTCGAGCAGATCTCGGCATCGCCTTTCGCCGCCCGCTCCTCCCACCGGCGCTTGGCATCGTCGAAGCGCTCCGGGTAGACGGCGCCGCTCGCGAGCGGCTCGACGACGGCGGCCGCCACGGCGGCGACAGTCGCGGCCATGTGGTCGACGACGTGCGTGACCTTCCAGGCCGGTTCCCCTTCTCGCCGGGAGAGCACTTCGAGGTGAAGCACGCTCTGCTCGGTCGCCTCCGCGAGGCCGTGGAGGACGATCCAGCGGCGGTCGTCCCCCTGCGGCGGCAGGCTCCAGATCCCCTTCGCGTGCGCGAGCACCGCCCGCGGGCTCACCTCCGAGGCGCCCGGGACCGCGAGCAGCGGGAACGCGAGAGCTCCCGAGACCAGAAGATGCAGACACCGCCTGCGGCCGATCGGCATCTCAGCTCCAGGCCTGCAACTCGAGGATGTTCCCCTCGGGATCGGTGACGTAGCACCAGGTGACCCGTCGCCCGTCCGCCGTGGTGAGCGTGACGATCTCCCCCACCGCTCGCCCCCCCTCGCTGAGGACCTCTTCGCGCGCCGCCTCGACCGAGTCGACCTCGAACGCCAGATGACCGAAGCCGGGGCGGTTGACGCACGGCGTGAGGGAATCGGCGAGCGCCGAGTAGGAGAAGACTTCGAGCGTCGGACCTGTCGTGCCGTGCCCCGGCAGCCGGAGGTGGACCCCCTCGAGCGACGCGCCGGGGATGCCGGTGCCCGCCTCGAGCGTCGCTCCCGCGAAGTGGCGCTCGGGCGGCACCGGCTCGCAGCCGAAGACGCGCCGGTAGAAGGCGGCGAGCGCGCGCCAGTCGCGCGCGATCAGGTTGGTGTGGACGTAGCGGGGACTCCGCACCCTCGTCACCTCTCCCCTCGCCGCCGCTCTTCCCGCCGTGTCAGTAGAGCCACGGCACCAACCTCCAGGAGCGCGCCGCGTAGGCCTCGTACTCGGCGCCGAACGCCGCGTGGAGCGCCTGCTCCTCGATCGCGATCCGCCGTCCGAGCGCCGCCACGATCGGCAGCAGCATGAGCAGGATCCCGAGCCCGTTGCGGAAAGCGAGACCCATCCCGAGGAAAGCGAGGAGCAGGCCCGAGTAGGAGGGGTGGCGCACCGAGCGATAGAGGCCGGTGTCGACGAGCCGGTGATCGCGGGCGATCGCCACGTTGACGGTGAAGAAGCGGCCCAGGGAGAGGATCGCCGTCCAGCGGATGGCGAGACCCAGGAGGAGGATGGCGAGGGCGACGGGGTGGAGCACCGACGCGGCGACTGGGAGGCGCCCGAAGGCGAGGTTCTGGCAGAAGACGGCCGCCGTCACGCCGACGCCGATCGCCCCCCAGAGCAGGTAGAGGGAGCCGCGATCTCGCGTCGTGGCGGTCGCGTGCGAAGCGCGCCGATAGAAGGCGAGCGCCAGCTCCGAGAGTGGGAAGCAGTAGATCACCAGCGCGAGCAGGCGAGCGACGGTCATCTTCCGAGATCTACGAGACTAGCGGATCGAAGCTCAGCGGCATCGGGATCCCGCGAACCTCACACCTCGAGCCGGCCGCGAAAGCCCCGGGCCGCGTAGTAGGACTCGGCCCCGTTGTGGTAGACGAAGATCTGGCCGAACCGGCGATCGCAGAAGAGGGCGCCGCCCAGCTCCCGGACGTTCGCGGGAGTCCTCACCCAGCTCGACGTCTTGAGATCGAACTCCCCGAGCCGCTGTAACGCACGGTACTCCTCCTCGGTGAGGATCTCGATCCCCAGCGACGCGGCCGTCTCGACGGCGTTGCCCCCCGGCTTGTTCTCCTTGCGCGCGTCGAGTGCCTTCCGGTCGTAGCAGAGGCTTCGGCGGCCTTTCGGGCTCTCGGGGGAGCAGTCACAGAAGGTGTACCGGCCGGTCGATTCCTCGAAGCCGATCACGTCCGGCTCTCCTCCCGTCCGCTCCATCTCGGCGAGCGACGTCAGGGCATCGGGATGGGCTTCGAGCCGAGCCCGCACGCCGGCCCAGGCGATTCCCGCGTGCCGGCGCGCGTTCTGCTCGAACCGGGCCTGCAGCGTCTGCAGCAGCTCTTCCTTCGGTTTCGGCTTCATGGTCCTCCCCGTTCACCACGCGTCGTTCGAAGGGTCCCGATGATGCCATGGCCGGCTACCGGCGTCCGAGCCGGCGACGTGCCACGCCGGGGCGGTTGCCACCGCCGGCCGGGCCGCCTTCAGCTCACCGTCCCCCGGACCGCCCAGGCGCGCGCACCGAGGGCGATCGTTCCGTCCGCTCGTCGCGGGAGAGACGTTTCGAGCCGGCGCGACAGATCGGCTCGGCGATCGGCGTCCAGGGTCGCCACGAACGAGGGGGCGGGCCCCGTCCCGCCGAGAAACGGCGCCCAGAAGTCCTCGAAGCTGGAGAACGCGGTCGGGATCTCCAGCGCCTCGCAGCGGACGTTCGTGAGCCTCTGCGCGTGGAAGAGGGTCGTCAAGGCGTCGGGCTGGCAGAGGGGGAAGCGTCGCCCTTCGTCGAGGTCCCGGGCCGCCGGATCCAACGCCGCCGCGGCGTCCCAGAAGGAGCGCAGGAACGCCATCCCTCGCGCGTAGTCCCAGACGCAGGCCGACACCGTCCCCCGCAGTACCGCGACCGACCGCATCTCCTCGACGGCGGCCCCGGGATCGGGGAAGAAGTTCAGGGCGAGAGCCGAGGAGACGCTGTCGAAACCCTCGGCCCGGCGCGGGAGGTTTCCCACTCCGGCGATGACGAAGGCCAGCCGGGAATCGCGCGCCTGGTCACGAGCGAAGGCGATGAAGGGCTCGGCGGGATCGCAGCCGAGGACGGACGCCGGCTCGGCGTGGGCGCAGATCGCGTGCGCGAGCGATCCGGTGCCACATCCGACATCCAGCCAGTGGCGGCCCGGCGGAATCCCCAACCAGTCGACGAACCGCACCGCGAGGAGCCGGCTCCACCGGCCCATGAACTCCTCGTAAGTCGCTCCCGCCGCCCAACGATCGCGCACGTTCGTCATCCCGTTCGCCTCCCTCGCCGACGGAACGTTTCGGCTCGATTCCAGGGTCCCCGGTCAGCCGAGCGGCCGGAGAACCATTCGGCCGTACGCGAGAAACGCCATCAGAAGACCCAGCACGCCGCTCATGATCAGGGGAGCGAGCTCACGGTACCTGACGT
>CAYZBH010000016.1:0-58095 GCA_964476605.1 uncultured Thermoanaerobaculia bacterium
TGCGCCTCTCCGGTTACACGCTCGAGGAGAAGCTGGTGATCGCGCGCCGCCACCTCATCCCGAAGCAGCTCGCCGAGCACGGCCTCACGGACGGACAGCTCGACTTCACCGACAAGGCGCTCCGCCGGATGGTCGACGGCTACACGCGCGAGGCGGGGCTCCGGAGCTTCGAGCGCGAGATCGCGAGCGTCTGCCGCAAGACCGCGGTGGCGGTCGCCGAAGGCAAGGCGCGCCGACTCGAGCTCGGGCCGCGGCAGGTCGAGAAGTACCTCGGCCAACCCCGGTTCCAGAGCGAGGACCTGCTCGAGCGCGACCGCGTCGGCGTGGCGACCGGCCTTGCCTGGACCGCGGCCGGAGGCGAGCTCATGTTCGTCGAGGTGCTCGCGACCCCGGGCAAGGGGCAGCTGGTCCTGACCGGCCAGCTCGGCGAGGTGATGAAGGAGTCGGCGCAGGCGGCCCTCTCCTTCGTCCGCGACTGGGCGGCCCGCCACGGCCAGGCGAGCGACTTCTTCCCGACCCACGACCTGCACGTGCACGTGCCAGCGGGCGCCATCCCGAAGGACGGACCCTCGGCCGGCATCACGGTGGCGACCGCGATCGTCTCGGCGCTCACCGGGCGGCGCGTCGACCGGCGGCTCGCGATGACGGGGGAGATCACGCTCCGCGGCGAGGTGCTGGCGATCGGTGGCCTGAAGGAGAAGCTGCTCGCGGCGCGCGCGGCGGGCATCCGCGCGGTGCTGATTCCGCGCCTCAACCGCCGCGAGCTCTCGGAAGTTCCCGAGGAGGCGAAGAGCGCCCTCGAGATCACCAGCGTCGAGGCGATGGACGAGGTGCTGGATCGCGCCTTGCTGCCGGCGCGCCGCACGCCCGCGGCGAGCGCCGCCCCGCGCCCCGTCCCGCCCCACTCCGCGGCACGCCAACGCCCGGCGCGCGCCCTGCGGACGCGCGGCTCGTGAGCCGGACCCGCCGCCCCGGGGAGGAGGCCCTCGTCGCCTGGCTGTCGGGCCGGCTCGGCCGCGACCACCTGCTCGGCGACGACACCGCCTCCCTACCGCCGCTCACCCGGCTCGTCGCCACCGTCGACCAGCAGATCGAGGGGACGCACTTCTATCCGGGGCTCGCACCGGCCGTCGTCGCCCGCCGGCTCCTCGCCGTCAATCTTTCCGACCTCGCGGCGAGCGGCGCCGTGCCGCGCCTGGCGCTCCTCGCGCTCGCGGCTCCCGCCGGCTTCGACCATCGCGCCTTCTTCCGCGCCTTCGTCGCCGCCTGCCGCCGGCACGGAGTAACCCTCGCCGGCGGCGACCTGGCGCGCGCCGAATCGCTCCACCTCGCGCTCACCCTCCTGGGCGAGCGTCCGGCGGGCGCCGGCTCCCTGGCGCGCGATCGCGCGCGTCCCGGCGAGGTGCTCTGGCTGGGTGGCACGGTGGGCGAAGCGGCGCTGGGCTCGGAGCTCGCGGCGCGCGGCGTCACGCTCCACGGTACGCACGCCCACGGGCTGCCGCGCGCGCTCCCCGCCGGGCTCGCGCGCCCCGCGGCGCGCGCGCTCCGCCGCCACCTCCTCCCCCGTCCGCAGCTCGAGCTCGGGAGCTGGCTCGCGGCGCGCGGCCGGAAGGCCGGTGCCGCGATCGACCTCTCGGACGGGCTCGCCAAGGATCTCCGCCGCCTCGTGGTCGCGAGCGGCGTCGGCGCGGAGCTCGATCTCCGCGCGCTCAAGCGCGCGGTGGCCCCGAGCTTCATTCCGCTCGCCGAAGCGCTGGGGCTCGACCCGATCGCGGTGGCGCTCGCCGGAGGAGAGGACTACGTCCTCCTCTTCACTCTCCCCGAAGGAGTCGAGCCCCCGGCCCGTTTCCGCGCCCGCGCCATCGGGCGCACCACGCGCGCGCGGAGCATCCGCTTCCTCGACGCCGACGGCAAGCCCCACCCTCTTCCCGACCTCGGCTGGGATCACCTCGCGCCCTAGACGGCGCGTGGAGTGGCGGGCGGCGCCGCCGCCTCAGCGCTCGACTTCGATCGCGAGCTCGCGCACCAGGTAGGAGAGCGCCTGCCGCGAGAGCCCGAGCCGGCGCGCGGCCTCGGCCCGGTTCCCCCCCGACGCGGCGAGGGCGGTCGCGAGCGTCGCGCGGCGGAAGTCGTCGACCGAGCGATGGTAGTCCCCCACCGCGAGCTCGCCGTGCGGCTCGAGGTCGAGGTGGCAACGCTCGATGACGCCACCCGAGGCGAGCGCCGCGGCGGCCTGGAGGACGTTGCCGAGCTCGCGTACGTTGCCGGGCCATGGGTAGGCGAGGAGCGCCTGCCGCGCCGCGCTCGAGAGTCGGAGCGCGGGGCACCCGTCGCGCAACCGGGAAAGGAAGTGCTCGGCCAGGAGCAGGATGTCCTCCCCCCGCTCGCGGAGCGGCGGGATCACGACCATCGAGACCTTGAGACGGAAGAAGAGGTCCTGGCGAAAGGTCCCGGCGCGCACCATGTCGGCGAGGTCCCGGTGGGTCGCCGCGACGACGCGCACGTCCACCTTGCGCGGTGTCGCCTCGCCCAAGCGGCGGATCTCCCCCTCCTGCAGCGCGCGCAGGAGATTTCCCTGCGCCACCAACGGCAGGTCGCCGATCTCGTCCAGGAAGACCGTGCCCCGGTGGGCGCTCTCGAAGATGCCGGTGTGCGGGCGGTCGGCGCCGGTGAAGGCGCCCCGCGCGTGGCCGAAGAGCTCCGAGAGCGCGAGCGTCTCCGAGAGCGCGGCGCAGTTGAGCGTCATCCAGGGTCCCGCCGCCCGCCGGCCGAGGCGCCGGATCTCGAGCGCCGCGAGCTCCTTGCCGGTGCCGCTCTCGCCGCGCAGGAGGACCGGCATCTCGCTCGCGGCGAACCGCTGGAGGCGCTCGACGGCGGCGAGGAAGGAGGGGGCGCGGCCGATCATGCCGGCCGCGGCCGCCGGCGCTCCCGCGGGGGCGCCGGCGGGCGCGAGGTCGCGCGCCGCGAGCGCGAAGGCGACCCGGAGCGGCTCGTCGAGGGTCGACGCGGCGAGCTCCAGAACGCCGCCACCGACGGGTGCCGAGAGCGTCTCGGCGGCCTCTCCATCCCCCTCGATCAGCAACCGGTCGCCGCCCGCGCCGCGCCAGACGAGGCTTGCCTCGGGATGGCCGAGCGCCGCGAGAACCTCCGCGAAGGCGGCCGGCGACGGCGCGGGCGCGCCCAGGTAGGCGCCGAGGGCCCGCCACGAGCCCCCCTCGCCCCGTTCGAGGAGCGCCGCGTAGCGGGTCGCCTCGAGCCGGCGGAAGAGCGCCGCGGCGCGCCGGAGCTCCGACTCCGGCAGGACCCGCGGGGCGACGAGCTCGAGGTCGAGCACCAGGCGCGCGCGACGGAACTCCTGCAACCGTTCGAGCCGCGCGAGCGCGGCGGCGCGCGGCTCGGCCCCCGCCAGCGCGGCGCGCCAGAGCGGACCGAGCGGCGATCCCCTGGCCTCCGTGCGCGCCCGCTCGTGCAGGCCAGCGAGCGCGTAGAGGGCCGGACGCTCCTCCGGCTCGAGCTCGGCCAGCGCCTCGCGCGGCAGCCCCTCGAGCTCGCGCGCCGCCTCCTCCGCCCGTCCGGTCCAGCCGAGGGCGCGGGACGCGAGCACGCGCATCACGTCGGCGTAGTCGTCGTTCCCCCAGACCTTCTGCTCGGCGCGGAAGGCGCGCCAGCGCGCGAGCGCCTCTTCCGGCCGCCCGCGCACCAGCTCCAACCGCATCCAGAGCGCCGTGTCCGCCGCCACACCGCGCCGGTTGCCCGAGCGGCGGTTGTGCTCGGTCACCGCCTTGAGGAGGGGCTCGACGTCGAGCAGCTGTCCCGAACGCAAGCGCACGTCGGCGAGGTTCGACTGCGCCAGGGTGAGCGCGAGCGGCCCGTCGCACTGCCGGAGCAGCCGCGCCGAATGGCGGAACGCCCGCTCCGCGCGCGGCAGGTCGTCGGCGCCCATGAGCCCGAGCCCGAGGTTGTTCCAGTAGCGGCCAGCTTCGACCCGCCGCATCTTGCGCCGCCGGCGCGCGAGCAGGGCACGCACCACGTCGATCAGGGCCGGACTGTCGTCGCAGGCAGCCGCGAGCCACGAGCGGACCTCCAGCCATCTCCAGGCCTCTTCCGGCCGCTCCCGCATCGGTTCGGCGGCGAGCAAGTGATGCTCCGCCCCATCGAGATCCCCGTGATCGAGCGCCGCCGTGGCGGCGAGCAGGTGGGCGCGGAACCGTTCGTCGCCGCGCGCGCCCGCGAGCGCCGCCGACGCCCAGTCGGCCGCCGCCTGCCGCTCGCGGCTGATCGCGAAGATGCGGAGCGCGACGTCCCCCGCCGCGAGACGCTCGCCGGCGGTGAGATCGACCGCCTGCAGGCGGCCGACCCGGTCGCGCGCCGCGGCGAGGTCACCGAGCATCAGATGGCAGCTCGCGGCGAGGGTGAGCGCCGGTACGTCCTCGCGTCCGGAGAGCACGAGCAACGCCGCCTCGAAGCGGCCGATCGCCTGCAGCGCGTCGGCGTAGGCGAGCTGCTCGGCGGCGCCGCGTGGCGGCGTCTCCCGGAAGGCACGCACCGCGTCGCTCCAGCGTCCGGCGGCGGCGAGCGCGCTCGCCGGACGGTCGGCACGATCGGCGGGGGTGCTCGCTCCCGAGATCCGCCGCCGTCTGACGGCCGGGGGGCCGGCGAGCCAGAGGCTCGAGCGCCCCTGGCGCGTCAGGCTGCCGGCGAGCGCCTGGCGGGCCCCGGCGAGCTCCTCGCACCACAGAAACGGCGCCACGTCGAAGATGCGGCCGATCGCCTCGTCGGCCGACATCGGCGCGATCTGTCCGCGCCAGAGCGAAAGCAGCTCGCGCGCCGCCCGGCGCGCCTCGCCGCGGCCGGCGATCCTGGAGCCGCCGCGGAAGAGACGGAGCAGCAGCTCGCGCAAGAGCTCCTGGGCGCTCCGCCGGCCGGCGCCCGGTCGGACCGCGACACCGGAGAGCATTCCTCGGCGATCCACCGTCGCCCCCGACCAGCCGCGCGCCAGGCTCCAGCCGGCGGCGGCGCAGAGCGAGAGGAGACCGGCTCCCTGCACGAGCACGCCGAGACGCGCACGATCGGTCAACGCGGCCTCCGCGAGCGCCCGCCCGGTGGCGGGCGCCAAGGCCGCGTGCGAGAGCCCTTCGGCCGCGCTCACGCCGGCTCCCCGAGCCAGCGCGCGAGGTCGCGGAAGAAGCCGGGATAGGACTTCGCGACCGCGCCGGGTCGCCCGATCGTGAGTCCCGGTCGCCGCAGCCCCACGAGCGCCATGGCCATCGCGATGCGGTGATCGTCGTGTGGATCGATGGTGACCGCCCCGCTCGGCGGAGCGCCGTCGGCCCAGACGCCCGGAATCACGAGACCGTCCGCGCGCTCCTCGACCTGGGCGCCGGCCCGACCGAGTTCGCTCGCCATCGCGGCAAGGCGGTCGCTCTCCTTGAGGCGCAGGTGGGCGACGTTGCGGATCACCGTGGTGCCGCGCGCGAAGGGAGCGAGAGCGGCGAGCGTCGGGACCTGGTCCGGAATGTCTCCGAGGTCGCCCACGAAGGCCAGGAGGTCTCTCCGGGCGACGCGGACGCCGTCGGCGGCGCTCGCGACCTCGGCCCCCATCGCGGCGAGGATCTCGAGCATCCTCCGGTCCCCCTGCCGCGACGCGAGCGAGACCCCCTCGAGGAGGATCTCGCCGCCGGCGAGCGCCGCGGCGGCCGCGGGATAGGCGGCCGCGGAGAGGTCGGGCTCCACCTCGAGCCGGCCGCCGGCGAGCGCTCGCGGCTCGACGCGGAATCGCTCCAGCCCGTCGCGCGCGACGCGCGCCCCTTGACGCGCCAGCAGGTCGAGCGTGAGCTCGACGTAGGGCGCCGAGACCAGCGCTTCCACCTCGATCTCGACCGGTCCGCGCGCCCGCGTCGCCGCCATCAGCAGCGCCGAGAGAAACTGGCTCGATTGCGAGGCGTCGAGGCGCGTCGATCCGCCGGCGAGCGTGCCGCCGTGGACGCGGAGCGGCGCGTGCCCCGGCGTCCCGAGCTCGTCGATCCGCGCGCCCAACTCCCGCAGGGACTCGACGAGCGGTCCGACCGGCCGCTCGCGCAGGCGCGCCACGCCGTCGAGGATCCAGGTCCCCGGCAGCGTGGTCAGCGTGGCCAGGAGGAGACGGAAGAGCGTCCCGGCGTTGCCGCAGAAGATCTCGCCCCCGGGCGGTGGCACCCGCGCCGGGGTCAGAGTCACGGCGGCCGGCAGCCGCTCCACGCCGCACCCCAACACGGGGAGCGCCCCGAGGAAGAGCTCGGTGTCTTCGGCCGCGAGCGGCCGCTCGACGCGCGTCGGCGCGCCGGCCAGCAGGGCCGCGTTGAAGCAGCGGTGCGTGAGGCTCTTCGAAGGTGGAGGGGTGGCGCGCCCGGAGATCAGCCGCCAGGCCGGGACCTCGATCCCCTCAGTCGATTCCCACCACCAACCCGTCATAGCCCAACTCGATGCCGGGAGGGAGCGGAGTCGCGAGCGCGGCGTGGTCGACGTCGTGCGCGAGGTGGGTGAAGATCGTGCGTCGCGCCCCGATTCGCCGGGCGGCCTCGACCGCTTCCTCCAGGCTGAAGTGCGTCGGATGCCTACGATAGCGCAGAGCCGAGAGCACCAGCACGTCGAGCCCTGTCAACAGCGGCCAGCTCTCCTCGGGGATGCGATGGACGTCGGTCAGGTAGGCGAAGCTCCCCCGCCGGTAGCCGAAGACTTCGAGCTCGCCGTGCCAAGCGGGCACCGGCACGTACTCCTCCCCGAGCAGCGCGAAGGGAGCGCGTACCGGGTGGAGCTCGATCTGGGGCTTGCCTCCCCCTTCCTGCGAGGTCTCGAAGGCATAGGAGAAGACCTGGCGGATCCGCGCCAGGGTCTCCGCGGCGCCGTAGCAGGGGATGGCTCCCCCCTGGCGGAAGTTGAAGGGGCGCAGGTCGTCGAGGCCGAAGATGTGATCCGCGTGCGCGTGCGTGAAGAGCACCGCGTCGACCCGTGCCAGGCCGACCCGGAGCGCCTGCTCGCGCAGGTCGGGGGGCGTGTCGATCAGCACGTTGCCTCGCGCCATCTCGAGCAACACCGACGGGCGCGTGCGCTTGTTGCGTGGATCGCCCGAGCGGCAGACCGCGCAGTCGCACCCCACCACCGGAACCCCGGTGGACGTGCCGCTCCCCAGCATCGTGACTCTCAGGTTCGCCTCCTCGCCCGCGCCGCGAGAAGGCTAGCACTCGGGGGCGCCCGCGGTTCCGGCGCGCGAGCAGCGACGGATCCCCGCTCTCAGCTTCGGCCGCGCGCGAGCCAGTTCGGCAGCTTGGCGAGATCGAGCCCGCGGTAGCCCCGCTTCGGCGCCTCCGCGTAGAGCGCGCGAGCCCTTTCGAGCTTGCCCTGGTGGACCTCCCACATGACACGCGCCGCCCAGACGTTGGGGCGCATCGGCCGGTCCACCATGGCGAGCGACTCCGCGAAGGCCCGCTCCACCTCCTCGGCGTCGAAGTCGGCGAAGTGAAGAGGTTGCTGCACGAGCTCGCGCGGAATCTCCCGCGTGACGCGGAAGACCATCGATCCGGAGTAGGGAATCGCGAGCAGCGGCTCCAGGTGATCTCGCAGCCGGTGGCGGAGCACATGCACCCAGGGCGTGAAGTAGTGCGCGAAATCCTGCTCGACCAGCCGCGAGACCCCGGGGACGAGCTCGGGAAGGAACTCGCGGCGCACCGTGTTGGCGAGCTCCCAGCTCTTCGCGGCGTCGTTGAAGAGGATCTCGATCGGCTCCCCGCTCGGCCAACTCTCCCTACAGAGGTCGCCGGCGTGCACTTTCAGGCGATCCTTCCAGTGCGCCGTCCGCTCGGCGAAGGCCGGCAGGAAGCTCTCGCCCGGCCGGTGCCGGCCGGCGAGCCGCGTCCCTGCGACCGAGTCCTCCATCCACTCTTCCCAGACGAAGAGATCGTAGGCGTGCACGGTCGAGGCGCGTGCCGCGGCGGCCGGGTTGGCGTCGAGGCCGGCGAGCAGGGGGACCGTCGAGGCGCCGAGCCAGCAGCCGAGATCCACGATCGCGCCCCGCCCCTGGTGCTCCCGCGCCGCGTACCAGTAGAGCCACGCCTGCTCTTCCGGCGTGGTCATCCCCAGGAGGTCTCCCAACGCCGGTCGCGAACGGAGGAACTCGTGCCCGCTGCGCCGGCGCGCCATTCCGCGCCGCGCCTGATGAAGCGCCATGCGCGCGAGCGGCACGCCCCCCTGTGCGCGCAGGAGGCGCCAAGCTCGCGCGAGGTTGCGCACCGCCGTCATCCGCGCACCGCGTACCCGGCCGCTCCGCGGCGTGGTTCCGGCCTCCACCCGACGTCCATTCATTACAAGCTTGCCATTACAAGCATGTTTTTACAACTATGTTCCGAGACGCGCTCGCACGAGGACCGCTTGCTTGGTACCATGCCGAGTTCAGGAGAGCGGAGGAGTCGCGCCGCCCGCGCCGGGACGGGAGAAGACGATGGAGGACACCGGCTACACCTCGAGTGAGGCGGCACGCGTCAGCGGGGTGCCATTCTTCACCGTCGACTATTGGGACCGCTCGAAGTTCCTGAAGCCCTCCATCGCGCGATCCGCGGGACGCGGGCGCGGACGAGGCCGCCTCTACTCGTTGGGCGACGTTTACCTGCTGCGCATCGCGCGGGAGCTGCGCGAGCAGCACGTCTCGCTGCGCACCCTTCGCCACGTCGTCAAACGCTTGTCGGAACGCTCCTCGGAGCTCTCGACCGCGTCCTACGTCTACGTCGGGCGCCAGGTGGAGCTCCTCGCGAGCTTCGACGAGCTCGTCGGCTTGCTGCGCGGCGGCGACCACTCCTTCGGCTTCGTGCTGTCGCTGGTCGAGATCCAGAGCGGGGTGAGCGAGCGGATCGCCAAGCTCCGCTCGCCGCGGCGCGCCCCCGCGGGCTCGCGGCTCGCGCGCGACTGAACGCGGAACCGGCTGGAAGGCGCCCCTAGACGGGCTCCAGCCACTCGACGCGGCGGGTGCGGAACCAGGCGTCGAGCAGCCGGACTTCCCCGCCGGCGACCTGCCAGCGATGCGGCTCGTGGAAGTGGCCGAGCAGCAGGATGTCGTGCCCCTCGGCCAACCGTCGCTCGGCGTACCGGCGGATCGGCGCCTCGGGCACGACCGCCTTGTGCTTGAAATTGGTGCGCGAGAGCTTGCGCTCGGTCGCGTCCACGAAGCGCCCCACGACCGCGCGCGGCAGATGCCGGACGACCGCTTCGACCGGCCAGCTCTTGGAGAGCCATCGCCATGCCAGGTACTGGCGGTCGCGGTCGTTCAGCCCGTCGCCGTGCACCGCGAGGTAGCGGCGGTGGCCCTCGACGAAGGCGGTCTCCGTTCCGATCGCGTCGAAGTGCCGCCGGTAGGGTCCGTCGGCGAGGAAGAAGTCGCGGTTCCCCTCCACGTACTCGACGCGCACGCCGGCGGCGCGCAGCCGCTCGAGCGCCGCGACCAGCGCGCGCACCGCCTCGGTCTCGTACTGGCGGAAGCCGATCCAGGCCTGATGCAGGTCCCCCATCAGGAGGAGACGCCCGGCGCCGAGCCCCGGCAGTTCGTCGAGCTGCTCCACCAGTGGCGCGGCCTCCCCCCCCGGACCACCGATGTGCGCGTCGGCCACGATCGCCGTCCTCATCGCGCATCAGGATATCGCCTCCGCTCCTGCCCCTACGGAGGGGGCGCCTCCCCCCTCTCGGGCGTTCTCCCCCTTCGGGGCGGGCCCTACGCTCCGGAATGGCCGGATGGCGCGGCCCGTTCCGGGGAGGAAGCGATGGCGAAGCCGCTCAACAAGTTGGTGGTCGGCAGCTCGCTCGAACCGGCCAGCGATGCGGTGGTCGCGAGCGCGCTCGGGCTCGCCCGGCTCGCGGGCGCCCAGCTGCACGTCGCGCACGCCTACGTTCCGCCGATGCCCTACGTCGGCGATCCCTTCCCGGTGGCCTGGGCGAGCAACGAGCTCATCGCCAAGCACGAAGACGATCTCAGGCAGGCGCTGGCCGCTCAGGCGGCGCGCGCGGGAGCCGCGGCCGGCGAGATCGCCGGCGCCCATCTCTCCCAAGGCCCCGCGCACTTGGTGCTCGAAGAGATCGCCGGCGTCGTGGGCGCCGAGCTCGTGGTCGTCGGACCGGCCGAAAGCGGGTCGCGCCTCGGCCGCAAGATCCTCGGCTCCACCGCCGACCGGCTGCTGCGCCACGCGCGGCGGCCGGTTCTTCTCGCGCGTGGCGCGTTCGCGGAGCCTCCGCGCCGGGTCCTGCTGCCGGTCGATTTCTCTCCCCCTTCGACCGAAGCCTTCGGATGGGGTCTGGATCTGCTCCGAGAGATCTGCCGGGAGCGCTGGCCGGCGGTCGAGGCGCTCTTCGTCCTGCTCCCCTTCCCGCAACAGGTGCCGCTCCAGTTCACCGCCGAGCAGGTGAGCCGGCTCGCCGCCGACGAGCTCGAACGGCTGATCGCCGAGCACGCCGAGCCCGCGACGGTGCGCCCGCGCGCGCGCTCGGGCAAGCCGACCGAGGAGATCCTGGCCGAGGCCAGCGAGCGCGCCGCCGACCTCGTCATCCTCGGCACGCACGGCAGGAGCGGCATCGAGCGCTATCTCCTGGGCAGCGTCGCCTGCGAGGTGGCGCGCGAGGCGGGCGTCTCCGTCTTGGTGGTCCCGCCGCGGGCGAGGTAGCCTCTCGCCGTGGCCTACCGCATCCTCCCCCACACCGCCGACTGGCGCGCCGAGCTCGAGGCCGGGAGCCTCCAGGGGCTCTACCAGAGCGCCGTCGACTTCGTGCGCGAGACGGTGGTCGGCGCCTCCCCGGTCGAGGCGCGCGAGGTGCGCACCCTCGAGCCCTCGGGGGAGGACGACGAGGAGCGTTTCTTCCGGTTCGTGCGCGAGCTCGTCTTCCTCTACGACGCCGAGGGGTTCCTGCCGGCGCGCCTCGAGCTCCGCTCGCCGATCGTCCTGCTCGGAGACACCTACGATCCGATGCGTCACGCCAGCGAACGGCCCGTCAAGGCGGTGACGCGCCACGGCTATCTCTTCGAGCACACCCCCGAGGGGTATCTCGCCGAGCTGATCCTCGACCTGTGAGCCGGCGGCGGGGAACCGGCACCGGCGCGGAGCGAGCGCCGGTCCAGGGCGAGCGGGTCGACCGCTTCCGCTATCGCATCCCGAAGCACGGCAGGATGCGCGCCGAGGCGCTCGTCTTCGCCGACGCGCGCCTCTTGGCCGAGCTCGAAGGGGACGCCGCGCTCTCCCAAATCACGAACGTCGCCGAGCTCCCCGGCATCGTCGGTCCCGCGATCGCGATGCCGGACGTGCACTGGGGATACGGCTTCCCGATCGGCGGCGTGGCCGCATTCGATCCACGCGGCGGCGTCGTCTCGCCCGGCGGCGTCGGCTACGACATCAACTGCGGCGTGCGACTGCTCGCCGTGCCGCTCGACCTCGAGGCCGCGCGGCCCGAGCTCGGCCGGCTGGTCGAGCGCCTCTTCCACGCCGTCCCCTCCGGCGTCGGCTCGTCGCGCTCGGACTTGCGCCTCGCCGATCGCGACCTCGACCGCGTGCTGGTCGACGGGGCGCGCTGGGCGATCGAGCGCGGCTACGGAACGGCGGAAGACCTCGAAGCGATCGAAGCCGGCGGCCGCCTCGCGCCGGCCGATCCCGGAGAGGTCTCGGCGCGCGCGCGGCAGCGCGGGCGCGACCAACTCGGCACGCTCGGCTCGGGGAACCACTTCTGCGAGATCGGCGTCGTCGAGGAGGTCCACCACGCGACCGCGGCCGCCGAGCTCGGACTCGAAACGGGACGTCTCGCGGTGCTCGTCCACTGCGGCTCGCGCGGCCTCGGGCACCAGACCTGCGACGACTTCCTCGACCGCATGCTGGAGGCGAGCCGCCGCTACGGCATCGCGCTCCCCGACCCGCAGCTCTGCGCGGCCCCGCTCGGCTCTCCCGAGGCGGAGGCTTACTGGGGGGCGATGAACGCCGCCGCGAACTTCGCCTTCGCCAACCGGCAGGTCATCACCCACTACGTGCGCCAGGCGCTCGCCGAGACCTACGGCGAGAGCGTCGGATCCGGAACCCGCCTCGTCTACGACGTGGCGCACAACATCGCGAAGCTCGAAGAGCACTGGGTGGACGGTCGGCGGCGTCGGGTCTGCGTCCACCGCAAGGGGGCGACGCGCGCGCTCCCTCCCGGGCATCCGGAGCTCGCGCCCCGTTTCCGCGCGCTCGGCCAGCCGGTCCTCATCCCGGGCGACATGGGGCGCGCGAGCTGGGTGCTGCTCGGCACCGAGCGCGCGGCGCGCGAGACCTTTGCCTCCTGCTGTCACGGCGCGGGGCGGCGGATGTCGCGCCACGCCGCCAAGCGCGCCGCGCGGGAGCGCGACCTGGTGGCGGAGCTCCGCGCCCGCGGGGTGATCGTCCGCGCCGCGAGCCGCGCCACGGTCGACGAGGAGATGCCGGAGGCCTACAAGGACGTCACCCAGGTGGTCGACATCGTGGCCGGCGCCGGCATCGCCGAGAAGGTCGCCCGCCTCCGCCCGGTGGGCGTCGTCAAGGGGTGAGGATCAGGCGATCGAGATCGCCAGCTTTCCGAGCCGCTTGATCCAGGGGCGGGTCGGACGTTCCGCCGTGAGGAGCGGCGCCTCGAGGTCGAGGGCGAGCGCGGCGTAGGTGGCATCGTAGACCGTGATGTCCCAGGCGAGGGCGAGCTCGAGGGGGCGGGCGAGCGATGGTTCGACGACCTCCAGATCCGCTTCGAGGTGAAGGTCGAAGATCTCTCGCGCCAAGGAGGCGCCGACCGAACCACTCTTCACCTGCGTCCGCAAGACGTTCGCCACCTCGAGAAAGTGCAGGCCCGGGACCAGGAGACGGAGGCGCCCATCGATCAACCGGTCGCGATAGACCCGCGCGGCCGGCGAGAAGCGCTCCGGAAGGTACCAGGCCACCGCGACGCTCGCGTCGAGGACGAAACGGCTCATCACCGGTCTCGATCGGCCCGCAGGATCTCGACCGAACTGTCCGTGAGGAGGATGCCGGCGGTACGTGCCTCGAGGTTGGTCAACCGGTCACGGTAGGAAGCGCGGCGTTCCTCGCTCTTCCGCTGCGCGACGTAGGCCCGCAAAGCCTCCTCGATCACCGCCCGCTTCGTGCGCGCTCCGGAGAGGCGCATGGCTTCGTCGAGAAGTCCCTCGTCGAGGTGGAGGTTCGTGCGCATGCACCGCATGATACACCTTTGGTGCACGACGCTGCACCGCTGCCGCCGATCGCATCGAGCGAAAGGTCAACGAGACCGACAGCCTCAACCACCGGTCGCACCCCGAAGTAATCGTGCGGGTCAGGGCGCGAGGAGTCGCAAGGCGGCCGCTGCCGAGAAGGCGCGGAAATCCGCGTCGCGGGTGATGAGCCGCAGGTCGTGGTCGAGGCACGCCTGGGCGATGAGCGCGTCGCCCAACCGCGCCTTCCGGCCGCGCGCCAGCACCTTGGCGCGCAGGCGCCCCGCGCGCTCCCAGTAGCCCGAAGCGAGCGCGAGCAGCGGCAGCTCGACGAGCTGGGTCGAAACTTCCTGCGGCAACTTGGGATCGGAGAGAAGCTCGGCCAAAACAGCTGGCGGCATCGCGACCTGCCCGTCGGCCAGCGCCCGATCGAGAAGGGCGACGTCGTCCCCGGCGTCACCCCCGAGGAAAGCCACCCAGGTGCTCGTGTCCGCCGCGATCACGTGCGGTCCGCCCGCAGCTCGGCGAGCGGTTTCGAGAAGCGCACCTTGCCCCGCAGGGCGCGGAGATTCGAGTAGGCGGAACCGGCCGCGACCAGGCGCAGACCCTCGCGCACCGTCGCCGTGACCCCCTGCCCGCTCGCCGCGAGCGCCTTGCGCAGCAGCTCCTGCGGAATCTCCACCGTGATCTTCTGACTGGCGTCCATGCGATGATGATACCAGTACAGATACCAGCATTCCTACTGGTGAAGGCGGGGGCTCGTGCGCTCGTCCCGTCGATCAGAAGATCTTGATCTTGCTCCGGCTCGCGGCCTCGCGGGCGACCGCCTCGGTGACCGCATCGGCGAGCTGCATGAAAGCCCGCGCGTGCGCCCCCTCGGGCTGGGCGACGAGGATCGGCGTGCCGGCGTCTCCCCCTTCCGCGATCGCCGGGTCGAGCGGGATCGAGCCCAGGAAGGCCGTGCCGAGCTCGCGCGCCGTGCGCTCGCCACCGCCGCTCCGGAAGACGTGGGTCTCCTTCCCGCAGTGCGGACAGACGAAGGTCGACATGTTCTCGACGATGCCGAGCACCGGCACCTCCACCTTCCGGAACATGGCGAGCCCCTTGCGCGCGTCGATGAGCGCCACGTCCTGCGGCGTGGTGACGATCACGGCGCCGGCGAGCGGGATCTTCTGCGTCACGGTGAGCTGCGCGTCGCCGGTTCCCGGCGGGAGGTCGAGCACCAGGACGTCGAGCGCCCCCCACTCGACGTCGCCCAGCATCTGCTCGATCGCCCGCATCACCATGGGGCCGCGCCAGATGACCGGCGTGTCCATCTCGAGCACGAAGCCGAGCGACATGACCTTGACTCCGTACTTCTCGAAGGGGCGGATGCGCGTGCCGATCACCGTGGGGCGATCGACGATGCCGAACATGGTCGGCACCGAGGGGCCGTAGATGTCGACGTCCAGGAGCCCGACGCGCTGCCCGAGCCGCGCCAGGCCGATCGCGAGATTCGCCGCCACGGTCGACTTGCCGACCCCTCCCTTGCCGCTCGCCACCGCCACCACCGCCTCGACTTCCGGGATCAGACCGGGATCCTGCGCGATGGCGCGCGCCCCGCTCTCGGTCGGCGCCGGCGCGGAGGCCTCGAGCGTCACCTCCACCCGCTCGACCCCGGGAACTGCCGCCACCGCGCGCTCGGCCGCCGCGCGGACCTCGTCGGCGGCGTCGCGGTTCTGGGTCACGATCGCGAGCCGCACCCGAGCCTCGCCCGCGCTCGCCTGCACGTCCTTGACGAAGCCGAACGAGACGATGTCCCGGCTCATGCCGGGGAACTTCACGCTCTTCAGAGCCTCCCAGATCGCCGCCTCGCGATCGCCGCTCATGCCGTCCGATCCTTTCCGGCGCCGCCGGGCGCCCGCTCGACGCCCACCGGCGTCTCCTTCCTCGGGAGCTCGACCCCCGCGAGCTCCCCCACCCGCGCTTCCACTGCCTCGATCAGCGAGCCCAACTCCCGCACCGAGCGCGCCGCGACGTCGATCGGCGCCCCCAAGCGTACCCCGATCGGGCGCGGCCGCACGAGGAAACTGCGGCGCATCTGGACCTCGAACGCCCCCGAGATTCCGACCGGGACGATCGGCCAGCCGCTCTTGAGCGCGAGCAGGAACCCCCCGCGCTGAAAGGGGAGGAGGCGGCCGTCGAGCGTCCGCTCCGCCTCCGGGAAGACAACCAGGGAGGCTCCCTCCGCCAGCCGATCGAGCGCCGCGGCGAAGCTCTCGCGCGCGGTCGCGCGGTTCGCGCGATCGATCGGCACGAACCCCCCGGCGCGCAGCGCCCACCCGAAGAGAGGAATGCGGAAGAGGCTCCGCTTGGCGAGGAAGCGCGCCTGGCCGGGAAGGGCGAGGAGCAGCACCGGGATGTCGAAGAGGCTCTGGTGGTTCGCCATGAAGACGCGCCGCGCCGGCCCGTTCGCGCCCAGGCGCGAAGCGACTTCCAGGCGCACGCCACTCGCGGCGAGCAGCCCGCGCGCCCAGAGCCGCGCCACCCGGTAGACTCGATCGCCGCGCGGCGGCACGAGCGCGACGAGGAGCGCCAGCGCCGCGCAAGCGAGCGTCCCGACGACGAGGTAGAGATTGCCGGCGAGCGTCGCCCAGAGGACGCGGAGGGGGCCGGGGCGGAACGTGACGGGGGGCGGGATGGCTAGGTTCACGGAGGGTTCGTGCCGTCGAAAGGGCCCGGGGTCCGCCTGTTAGAGTTCACGCAATGTCCGCTCGATCGGCCCCATCCGCCCAATCCGCCCGCGGCGCCTCGCTCGGTCCGCTCGCGCTCAGCCTGAGGATCGGGGCGGCGTACGACGTCGCTCTCGCGCTCGCCTTCGTGGCGGCTCCCGGGAGCCTCGCCGTGACGCTCGGCCTGCCGCTGCCGGGGGAGCGATTCTACCTCTGGCTCGTCGCCCTCTTGCTTTCCCTCCTGGCCGGTTTCTACCTCCTGGTCGCGCGCGATCCCGCGCGCCACCGCGAGCTCGTCTGGATGACGGTGCTCGGCCGCGCCGCCGGTGCCGCCGTGCTCGCGATCGCGGCCCTCGGGCGACCCGATCTCGCCGGGCTCTGGGCGCCGGCCGCCGGCGACCTAGCCTTCGCGATCGCGCACGCCCTGCTGGCGCGGCCTCTCGCCGCATGAGACTCCTGGCGGCGGTCGCCGCCGCGGCCGAGGAGGCCGGACGCATGACCGAGCTCGCGGCGCGGAGCCTCCGGACCCTCGCTACCTCCCCGTTCGAGCTCGGTGCGGGGCTCCGCCAGATGGAGCAGATCGGCGTTCGCTCCTTCGCCGTCGCGGCCATCACCACCGTCTTCACGGGCATGGTGCTGGCGCTCCAGACGGCTCTCGCTCTGCCCGGTCTCGGGGTCAAGTACTACATCGGCATGGTGGTCTCGAAGTCCCTGGTGCGCGAGCTCGCGCCCGTGCTGGTGGCGCTCATCGTCGGCGGGCGGATCGGCTCGGGCATGACCGCCGAGCTCGGCACCATGAAGGTCACGGAGCAGATCGACGCGTTGCGCGCGATGGCCGCCGACCCGGTGCGCAAGCTGGTGGCGCCCAAGCTCGCGGCGGCGCTCGTCATGCTCCCCGCGCTCACGCTGCTGGGCGATCTCCTGGGGATTCTCGGCGGCATGCTGATCGCCGTCGTCCAGCTCGACCTGACGGCGACCTTCTATCTGAACGACGTGCTCTCCGCCCTCACCCTCCAGGACATCGGCAGCGGCGTCGGCAAGTCGCTCTGCTTCGCCTTCTTCATCACCGTGGTCGGCTGTCATCACGGCCTGACGGCACGGGGAGGCGCCGACGGCGTCGGCCGGGCCACGACCAACACGGTCGTGGTGGCGGCGATCCTGATCCTGGTCTCCGACTTCTTCCTGACCAAGCTCTTCTACGTCCTGTGAGCGCACCCCTCTTCGCGATCCAGGGCCTCGCCAAGGGCTACGCCGGCCGCCCGGTTCTCACCGGCGTCGCCTGCGAGATCGCGCGCGACGAGTGTCTGGTGGTGCTCGGCCGCTCCGGATCGGGTAAGAGCGTCCTGCTCCGCCTCCTGATCGGCCTCGAGCGCCCCGACGCCGGATCGATCCGCTTCGACGGCCACGAAGTCGTGGGGCTCGCCGAACGGGCCTACTACCCGCTCCGTCGCCGGGTGGCGATGCTCTTCCAGAGCGGCGCGCTCTTCGACTCGATGAACGTCTTCGAGAACGTCGCCTTCCCGCTGCGCGAGCACCGCCGCCCCGGCGCCGCCGAGCTCGCGGCGCGAGTGGCCGAGCTGCTCGCGCGCGTGGGCCTGGAGGGCACCGAGGAGAAGATGCCGTCCGACCTCTCGGGGGGCATGCGCAAGCGCGTGGCGCTCGCGCGCGCCCTGGCGCTCGACCCGGAGGCGCTGCTCTACGACGAGCCCACCACCGGCCTCGACCCGATGACCGCCGCCGCGATCGCGCGGCTGATCCGGGCGACCCGAGATCACCGGGGGGGAACGGCCGTCGTCGTCACCCACGACCTGGCGCTCGCACGCGCCGTGGCCGACCGCGTCGCCTTCCTCGATGGCGGGGCGTTCCGCTTCCTCGGAACGCTCGCCGAGGCGGAGAGAGAGCGCGACCCGCTGCTCGCCGATTTCCTCGCCGGAAGGGAGCACGAGGACCATGACTGAGACCGCCCGCGCCGCCCGTCGCGTCGGATTCCTCCTCTTCGCCGCCATCGCCGTCGCCGCCCTGGCCATCCTCCTGATCGGCGAGCGCCGGAACCTGTTCGTCCGCAAGCGCGCCTACGTCATCCAGTTTCCTTCGGTTTCCGGTCTCCAGACCGGCAGCACGGTGCAGCTCGACGGTGTCGCGGTCGGTTCCGTCGACCGCGTCACCTTGCCCGAGGACGTGGGGCGCAACGAGATCGACGTGAGGATCTTGGTCGACGCCCGCTTCGTCCGCCGGGTGCGCGCCGACTCGATGGCGCGTATCCGCACGCTCGGCCTGCTGGGGGACAAGTACATCGAGATCTCCACCGGATCGGCGAGCTTCCCGGAAGTGCCCGAGGGCGGCGAGATCTCGACCGCCCCGGTCACCGACGTCGAGCAGCTGCGCGCCTCGGGCGAGGACGTGATCAACAACATCGCACGCATCACCGAGCAGCTGACCACCATCCTGGGACGCATGGAGCGGGGCGAGGGGCTCCTGGGCGAGCTCTCGAAGGACGTCGAGCCCGGGCGGAGAGTCACGACCGAGTTCCTCGGCACCCTCGATTCGGTGCGCGCCCTGGCCGACGAGATTCGCGGTGGACCGGGACCTCTCCCCCGCCTCCTGCACGACCCGGTGCTCGGCGCGCAGCTCGAGGGCACGGTCCAACGCCTCGACCGTCTCCTCGCGCAGGCCGAAGCGGGCGAAGGGGCGCTCGCGCTGCTGCTCACCGACGGCGCCGCCAAGTCGCGCCTCGAGCGCTCGCTCGAGAATCTGGATCGCGCGACCGCCGACGTCGCCGAGACGGCGCGGTCGCTGCGCGCATCGGAGGCCCTGCTCCCCAGGCTCCTGAACGACGAGGAGTACGGCAAGGAGCTCGCGACCGAGCTCAAGACGATGGTCGAGAACCTCGCCCGGGTCGCCGAGAAGCTCGACCACGGCCCCGGCTCGGCGGCGCAGGCGATCAACGACCCCGAGCTCTATCAGGCGATGAAGGACATCGTCTCCGGGGTCAACGAGTCGAAGATCCTGAAGCGCCTGCTCCGCAACCGCCAGAAGGCGGGCGCCGAGAAGCGGTTGCGCGAGGAGGTCGAGAGCGCTCCCCCGCCCGGCAAGGCGCCCTGAGCTCCCCGCGGACCGCCGGCGACTGCCGGTGTCCGCTCGGCCGGCGAGGGGCGCCGGCGCGGTGCGATAGGCTGCCCGCGGCGAAGGCGCGAGATCTCCATGACCCGACACGTTCTCATCACCGGCGGCGCCGGCTTCATCGGCTCGCACACCGCGCGGCGGCTGGTCGCCCGCGGGGACCGGGTGACCGTCCTCGACGACTTCAACGACTTCTACGATCCCGCCCTGAAGCGGGCCAACGCGCGCGCGCTCCTCGCGACGGGCGGCGTCGACCTGGTGGAAGGGGACATCCGCGACGCGGCGCTGGTCGACCGCCTCTTCGCCACGGGACGCTTCGACGCGGTCATCCACCTCGCCGCGCGCGCCGGCGTCCGCCCGAGCCTCCAGGAGCCGATCCTCTACGAGGACGTGAACTGCATCGGCACGCTGCGCCTCCTCGAGGCGGCGCGGCGCCACGGCCCCGAGAACTTCGTCTTCGCCTCCTCCTCTTCGGTCTACGGCATCAACGAGAAGATCCCGTTCGCCGAGAGCGATCCGGTGGAGCTCCCGATCTCCCCCTACGCCACCACCAAGCGGGCCGGCGAGCTCCTCTGCTTCAACTACTCGCACCTCTACGGGCTCAAGACCTCGTGCCTGCGCTTCTTCACCGTCTACGGCCCCTCCCAGCGTCCCGAGATGGCGATCGCCAAGTTCACCGACCTGCTGGCGCGCGGCGAGAGCCTCCCCCTCTTCGGCACCGGCCAGACGCGGCGCGACTACACCTTCATCGACGACATCGTCGACGGGGTGGTGGCGGCGCTCGATCTCGCCCCCCGCTTCGAGATCTTCAACCTGGGAGGCTCGCAGACCACCCGCCTGAGCGACCTCGTGCACTGGATCGCCGAGGAGCTCGGCGTCGAGCCGAAGGTCGAGATGCTCCCCGAGCAACCGGGCGACGTCCCGATCACCTTCGCCGACGTCACCAAGGCGGGCGAGCTCCTGGGCTACGCCCCCAAGGTGCCGATCCGCGAGGGCCTCGCGCGCTACGTCGCCTGGTACCGGGGACGCGCCGGCGGTTGAAGCCGGCCGGGCGGAGCCGCCGCTCGCCGCGCGCCGCCGCTCGCTCGCCCGCCCCCCCCCGCCCGCGATAGGCTTCGACTACGGCCGGTCGGGCGGCCTCCGAGCCTGCGGCCGGATCCCTACGACCGAAGCGAGGCATTTCCCAGAGGTGCGAGCATGAAAATCTGCGTCGTCGGCAGCGGATACGTCGGGTTGGTGACCGGCGCCTGCTTGGCCGATTTCGGCATGACCGTGACCGGCGTCGACAAGGACGCCGCCAAGATCGCAGCCCTCGAGCGCGGCGAGATTCCCATCTACGAGCCCGGGCTGGAAGAAATCGTCGAGAAGAACGTCAAGGCCGGTCGGCTCAAATTCACCACCGACCTCGCCCCCGCGATCCGCGAGGCCAAGGCGGTCTTCATCGCGGTCGGCACGCCTCCGCTGCCGGACGGCCGGGCCGACCTCTCGTTCGTGCGCCAGGTCGCGGAGGCGATCGGCGAGAACCTGAACGGTTACAAGGTGGTCATCACCAAGTCGACCGTGCCGGTCGGCACCGGCCAGATGGTCGAGAAGGTGGTGCGCGAGAAATCGGGCGGCAGCCAGGACTTCGCGGTCGTCTCCAATCCGGAGTTCCTGCGCGAAGGCTCGGCGCTCGAGGACTTCTACCGCCCCGACCGCGTCGTCATCGGCGCCCGGACCCAGCGCGCGGTCGACGTCATGCTCGAGATCTACGCGCCGCTCAAGGCCGCGGGGGTCCCCTTCGTGATCGCCAACATCGAGTCGTCCGAGATGATCAAGTACGCCTCCAACGGCTTCCTCGCCGCCAAGATCACCTTCGTGAACGAAATCGCGGAGCTCTGCGAGCGGGTGGGCGCGGACGTCGAGACGGTGGCGCGCGGCATGGGGCTCGACAACCGGATCAATCCCAAGTTCCTCCACCCCGGCCCGGGCTACGGCGGCTCTTGCTTTCCCAAGGACACCTCCGCCATCGCCCAGATCGCCGAGGAGCACGGCATGCGCTTCGAGATCATCGACGCCGTGCTCTCGGCCAACGAGCGCGTGCGGCAGCGCATGGTGCCGAAGGTCGAGAAGGCCTTCGGCGGCCTCGCGGGCAAGACCGTCGCGCTGCTCGGACTCGCCTTCAAGGGGGACACCGACGACATGCGCGAGTCGCCCGCGATCCCCGTCGTCGAGGGGCTCGTCAAGGCGGGTGCCAAGGTGCGCGCCTACGATCCTGCGGCGACCGAGCAGGCGAGACCGTTGCTGCCGCCGATCGACTACTGCGCCGACCCTTACGACGCCGCCCGCGGGGCCGACGGCGTGGTGATCGCGACCGAGTGGAACCAGTTCCGCGCTCTCGACCTCGAGCAGCTGAGGCAGCTGCTGAAGCGCCCGCTCATGGTCGACCTGCGCAACCTCTACGAGCCGGAGCGCGTCGCCGCGGCCGGCTTCCGCTACGTCTCGATCGGCCGCTCCGAAGCGGCTCCCGCCGCGGGAGCGACGGCGTGAAACGGGCGCTGGTCACCGGTGGGGCGGGCTTTCTCGGCTCTCATCTCTGCGAGCGCCTGCTCGCCGAGGGGATGTCGGTGGTCGCGGTCGACAACCTGATCACCGGCAAGGTCGAGAACATCGCGCACCTCGAGGGCCGGCGCGATTTCGCCTTCCTCCGCCACGACGTCTCGAAGCCGATCGAGGTCGAGGGTGCGGTCGACTACGTCCTCCACTTCGCCTCCCCCGCCTCCCCGATCGACTACCTGGAGCTCCCGATCCAGACCCTCAAGGTCGGATCGCTCGGCACCCACAACTCGCTGGGCCTCGCGAAGGCGAAGGGTGCCCGCTACCTGCTCGCCTCGACCTCCGAGGTCTACGGCGATCCACTCCTCCACCCGCAACCGGAGAGCTACTGGGGGAACGTCAACCCGGTCGGGCCACGCGGCGTCTACGACGAGGCCAAGCGCTTCGCCGAGGCGATGACCATGGCCTACCATCGCGTGCACGGCCTCGAGACGCGGATCGTTCGCATCTTCAACACTTACGGGCCGCGCATGCGGCTGCGCGACGGGCGCGTGGTCCCCGCCTTCGTCTCCCAGGCGCTCGCGGGCGAGCCCCTGACCGTCTTCGGCAACGGCAGCCAGACCCGCTCGTTCTGCTTCGTCGACGACCTCATCGACGGCATCTTCCGGCTCCTGATGTCCGACGAGACCGAGCCCACCAACATCGGCAACCCGCACGAAATGACGATCCTCGAGTTCGCCGAGCGCATCCGCGCCCTGGTGGGATCCGCCTCGAGGATCGAGTTCCGGCCGCTGCCGGTGGACGATCCGAAAACCCGGCAGCCGGACATCACGAAGGCGCGGCGCGTGCTCGGCTGGGAACCCACGGTCTCGCTCGAGGCCGGCCTCGCGCGCACGATCGAGCACTTCCGGTCGGCGCTCGGCCACGGGCGCCGCGAGGTCAGAGCATGAGCTCCGGAGGCGACGCCGGCACCCTCTGCGCGCGCTGCGGACAGCGCCCGGCCGGACTCGCCGCGGCCCCGATGGGCGGGGCGCTCGGCGCCGAGCTCCGCCGTCGCGTCTGCCCGATCTGCTGGTCGGACTGGCAACGCGCCGAAGTCATGATGATCAACGAGCTGCGCCTCAACTTCATGGACCCCGCCTCGCAGGAGATCTGGGTGGCGCAGCTGCGACAGTTCTTCGAGCTCGACGCCGGCGAGCCGTGAGCGCGGCGCGCGACCCGTCCCACCCGCGCATCCACGGCGCCGCGGCGCGCTTCGGCATCCTCGTGCTCCTGGTGGTCGGGGGCTTCCTCGCCGCCCGCTACACGCCGCTCGCCCGCTACCTCACGGTCGAGCGGATCCAGGCGCTGCTCGCCTCGGCGCGCGGCCTCTGGTGGGCACCGCTCGCGCACGTCGGCGCGATCCTCGTGCTGGGAGCGATCGGCGTCCCCGCGACCCCCTTCATCATCGCCGGCGCGGCGATCTTCGGCTTCTTCTGGGGGACGGTCTGGAGCTACCTCGGCATCCTCGCCGCCTCGCTCGCCGGCTTCTTCCTCGCCCACTTCCTGGGCCGGGACTTCATCGAGCGGATCGGCGGCAGCAAGGTCCAGAAAGCGGAGAAGGTTCTCCACCGGCGGGGCTTCCTGCCGCTCGTCGCCACCCGCTTCCTGCCCATCCCCTTCACGCTCGTCAACGCCGCCGCCGCGGTGGTCGGCGTCAAGTTCTGGCGCTTCTTCCTCTCGTCCGCGATCGGATTGCTCCCGTCGATCACCGTGCTGACCTACTTCTCGTCGGCCATCCTCTCCGCGGCGTCGGGCGCCGAGCGCGGCGCGCTGGCGCGCGAGCTGGTGATGGTGGCCTGCGCCTTCGCCCTCGCCGTCTTCCTGCCCATCGGCATCCGCCGCCGCCTGCGCATCCGCCGCCACAAGCGCCTGCTCGCCGAGCGGGCGACGCGCGGCACGAAGTCCGAGAGCTGAACGCTCAGACGGGGGCCAGCGCGCGCAGCCTGGCCACCAGGAAGAGCGCGCGCTGCGAGTCCGGCTCCTCCGCGAGCTTGCGCTCCACCTCGGCGAGCGCGCCGGCGCGGTAGGCGGCATCGACGGCGGCGCGACGCAGCGTCCAGCCGAGGTCCTCGGGTTGCACGAAGCGGTAGGGAGGATCGGGCCAGCCCGGCGTCCCGCGCTTCAGAAAGAGCATGGCGGCGTCGTCCCAGGCGACGAGATCGAAGCGCTCGGGGGGAAAGAGAAGGCTCGACGCGGTGCGGCGGTCGACCTCGCGCAGCCGGCCCGAGGCGTCCCGCTCGACGAGCGGCCGCTCCCGCGCGTCGTAACCCACCAAAGCGCCCACCGCTCCGTAGCGCGCGAGCAGCGCCTCCCAACCCAGATTGCTGCCGCGCGCCGCGGCGATCTCGTGCAGCAGCTCCGGGCGCAGCTCCATCCGCCCGTCGAGGAAGACCCGGCGCGGCGGGAAGAGACGCCAGACGAGGTAGCCGCCATGCACGAGGTCGTTGTAGAGCGGACCGACCTCCGGATGCGCCGCGAGCCGGTCGGCCAATCGGACCGGGAAGCGATCCGCCGCCAGGCCGAATCCGAAGGCGAGCCCTCCGTGCCGCGGCCGCAAGGGCCCCGAGTCCGGGGGAAAGCCGGCCCAGAGGCCGGCCGCGAGCGCGCTCCCGGTCGCGAGGGCGGCGAAGCTCCGCGCCCGCCGCCAGGTCGGGGAGGCCTCCGGGAAGACCGCGAGCGCGGCCGCTGCGAGGGGCGTCGCGGTCGCGAAGAAGAGAGCCTGATGACGGACGCCGGTGAGCGCGAGCGCCGCCATCGCGAGCGCCGGGAGCGCCCAGGCCGGCGCCGGCCAGCGTCCGCTCGCGCGGCGCGCCGCCAGCGCGAGCGCCACGACCGTCGCGAAGCCCGCATAGAGGTAGGGCTGCGGCGCGGCGAACGAGGAGAGCCACTCCGGGTTCGCGGCGGGCAGATCGCGGAGCGCGCCCAGGATCCCGAGCGGGACCTCGACCAGACGCCATCCGTAAGGGTTGGCGAGCAGGCAGCCCGCGAAGAGGAGCGGCGGCCCGGCGACGTCGCGCCACGCGAGCCGTTCGCCCCCCCAGCGCGCGCCGATCAGGAAGAGCCCCGACACGACCGGGGCCAGCATCGCCTGGCCGTGGGCGTTCACCCAGACCACGACCAGCAGCGCGAGCGCCGCGAGGAGCGTGCGACGGCGCGACCGGAGCCAGCGCTCGAGCCCCGCGAGCAGGAGAACGAGCGCGAAGAGGGTGACGATCTCCGGCCGAAAGAGGAAGCGCGGCCGCACTCCGAAGAGCCCCCAGAGCGCGACCAGGCCGGCGAGCCCGGCGCCGAGGCCGGCGCGTCGCGCGCGGGTCATCAGCAACGCGGCGAAGAGGGCGAGCGCCGCGGCCCGGGCGAGGATCACTCCCCGGAGGCCGGCCACGAGCTCGAGCCCGCGCGCACCCAGCTGGAAGAGCCACTCGTGATCGATCCAGGGGAGCCCGGCGGGGGTGAAGCGGAAGGGATCGACGCGCGGCACCGCCCCGTGCTCGAGCATCCAGCGCCCGGCGGCCAAGTGCCAGAAGAGATCGCTCTCGAGGATCGGAAAACAGCCGGCGACGAACGCGGCGGCGAGGAGCGCGAGGAGCACGAGCCCCGCGAGGCGCGCGTCGCCCTCCGTGCCCTGGGTTGCCTCAGCTCTCTCCGAGGGCACGCTGGACCTGCGGCAAGTCGAGCAACAGCACCCCTCCCGAGGCGTGCTTCTCGGGCTCGAACTCGAGATCGCGGACCACCCGCCGGAAGACCTCCTTCAGGGCGCGGGCGCCCAACCGCGGCTGGCGGGCCGCGGCGCGCACGATCTCGCGTGCCGCGTTGGGCGACATGGCGAGCTTGACGCCCCGGCTCTCGAAGAAGGCGCGGCTCTGCTGGAAGCCCGACTCCGGGATCTCCAGGAAGATGCGCAGCAGCTCCTCCTCGCCCAGATCGGCGAGCAGCACGACGGCGTCGAAGCGCGAGAGGAACTGCGGGCTCATGCCGTACTGGAAGAGGTCGACGTTGCGCAGCCAGTCGCGCAGGTGGAACTGCAGCTCTTCGCGCACCCTCGCCCCCTCCACCACCGTCACCGGCTGCAGCGCCCCCTTGTCCTCGCCGATCGTGACCCGATCGAAGACCGCGTCGTAGAGCCCTTCGAAGGCCCCCGCGCAGACGAAGAGGAGCCCCGAGGAGTCAGCCGTGATCGCTCCCCCTCCCATCCAGACCGGCGGCTCGAAGGGGACCGCCTCGTTCTCGATCAGGGTGAGCAGCGCCTCCTGGGCGCGGATACCCGAGACGTTCGTCTGCTCCCCGACGTGCGAGCGGATCTTGTCGACCTCGTCCACGAAGACGAGCCCGTGGCGCGCGCGCTCCAGGATCTCGCCGGGCGTGGCGCCCGGACCGAGCTGCTCGCGCGCCCGCTCGACCAGGCGGCGGAGCACCGCCTCGCCAGGCCGGCCGGCGCGCGCTTCCTCGCCGAGCACGTTGGCGTGGATGCGGACCACGGTCGAGCGCACCGCGAGCTCGGGGTCGCTCGCGAGATATCCCTCGACGGCGCGCATGAGGGTGGTCTTGCCGGTGCCGGAGGAGCCGATCATCAGGATGTTGCCCACCCTGAGGCCGGCCAGCTTCTTGGAGAGCGCGATCGCCATCTCGCGCACCGCCTCCTCCTGGCCGAGGACGCGCTTGGCGAGCGCCGCCGCGATCTCGGCCGGCGCGGGTGCGGACTGGGGCATGGCGGCATTCTACTGTCCTGATAGATTCCCGGCGTGCCGCACCGCCTCGCGTTCGTTGCTCTCCCGCTCACCCTCCTCCTCGCCGCCATGCCGGCCGCAGGCCAGGCTCCGGACCCGCTCGCCGCCGCCCAGCGCGCGGTGGACCAGGGGCGCTCCGAGGAGGCGCTGACGCTCCTGCAGCCGATCTTGAAGCGGGATCCGAAGAATGCGCGCGCCCTGCTCCTCAGCTCGACCGCGCAGTGCATGGAGGGGGAGATCGACGCCTGCCGGAAGGACCTCGACCGCGCTCTCGAGCTCGACCCCACGCTCCGCCAGGGTTGGCTCAATCGTTCGGCGCTCGCCATCTCGGACAAGCGCTACGACGACGCGCTCGCGGCGCTCCGCAAGGCCGAGACTCTCGATCCCGCGGCGCCGGACAACGCGCTCAACCAGGGCGCGGTGCAGCTGCTCGCCGGCCGTCTCTCCGAGGCGTCGGCGGACTTCGAGCGCTACCTCGGGGCCAACGCCCGTTCCGCGGACGCCTACTACCTGGTGGCGTCGAATTTCGCCCTCGCCGGCTACTCCGCGCTCGCCGTGCAGCACTTGGCGCGCGCCGTCGCGCTCGACGAGCGCTCGCGGGTGCGCGCGCGAACCGACGCCAATTTCGGGGATCTCGCCGCCAACGGGTCCTTCCAGCAGCTGCTCGAGACCGACGGCTGGACGCCCCCCTTCGGCAGCCCCACCGCGAGCCGCGTCTACGCGGTCCCTTACTCGGGCGCCGCGAGCCCCGTCCTGACCGCCCTCCTCAACGCCCTCCAGATCGCACGCACGCCGATGGACTCGCGCGTCGAGGTCAACGAGGGCTGGGCGCTCCTCTGGGCCGACGTGCGCATCAAGCTGGTCCGCCAGAGCGCCACCGAGACCCGCGTCGAGCTCACCGGCAAGCCGGGCGTGCTCTCCGCCGCCGCCTGGGAGGCGCGCACCCAGGAGCTCTTCTCCGCGATCGACCGCGAGCTCCTCAAGCTCGAGCGCAACCAGCTGCTCAAGCCGTAGGGCGAGCGCCGGCGCTCAGACCCTGAGCAGCACGGCGCCCCAGTGGAGGCCGGCGCCCAAGGCCGCGAAGGCGACGAGGGAGCCGGGTGGGGCCTTACCCTCCTGCCGCGCCTCGTGGAAGGCGAGGGGGAGAGTGGCGGAGGTGGTGTTGCCGTAGCGCTGGATGTTGTTGTGGACCTTGGCGTCGGGCAGCCCGAGCACCTTCTGCGCCGCTTCGTTGATGCGCAGGTTCGCCTGGTGCATGACCAGGAGATCGAGATCGGCGATGCCGTAGCCGTTGAGCGCGAGGAGCGTCGTCGTGGCTTCGGGCATGCGGGTCACCGCGAGTTTGAAGACCTGGCGCCCCTCCATCACCGGCACCGTGTCGGCGGCGGCGATCGCTTCGGCGGTCACGAACGGGCGGCGGCTCGAGCCCAACCCCGGCACCATCAGGATGTCGCGGTGCGCACCGTCGCCGTGCAACTCGGAGCCCAGGATGCCGCGCCCCCCCTCCGGCGCGCCCGCGCGGAAGAGCATCGCCCCGGCCCCGTCGCCGAAGAGCACCACGAGGTGCCGGAAGCGCGAATTCCAGGCGAACTCCTCCGGATCGAGCGCCCCATTGCCCCGCCCCTCGAGCAGCTCCCAGGTGCGCTCCGAGAAGGGCATCAGGCTGGTGTGGACGTCGGTCCCCACGAGGAGCACCGTGCGCGCGATGCCGGCGCCGATCAGCGCGTCGACCACCTGCAGCCCGTAGGCGAAGCCGGCACACTGCTGCCGGAGGTCGAGCGCCGGCACCGGCCGGAGCCCCGCCTTCTGCTGGATCAACGTGCCGCACCCCGGGAAGTAGTGGTCGGGCGTCATCGTCGCGACCACCAAGTAGTCGACCTCGTCCGGCGCGACGCCGGCGTCGGCGAGCGCCGCGCGCGCCGCCTCGGCACCCAGGTCCGAGGAGGCCTGCCCCCGCTCCACGAAGCGCCGCTCGACGATGCCACTGCGCTCGCGGACCCAGGCGTCCGTCGTCTCGAGGACGCGCGACCAAGCCAGGTTGTCGACGACGCGCGGAGGCACGGCGACGCCGCTCCCCGCGAAGATGGCCCGCGCTCGTGTCATCCCTCGTCCCCTTCCTCTTCCGTCCGGGCCGCGGCTCAGTCGTGTCGCAGCAGGTCCAGGAACTCCTCGCGCACCGTCTTCTGGTGGAAGATGCCGCGGATCGCCGAGGTCACCGTGAGCGCCCCCGCCTTCTTGACACCGCGCATCTCGACGCAGAGGTGGCGCGCCTCGATGACCACCATCACCCCCTGCGGCTCGAGCTTGCTCTCGAGGTAGTTCGCCACCTGCTCGGTGAGGCGCTCCTGGAGCTGCGGGCGCTTGGCGTAGAACTCGAGGATGCGCGCGAACTTCGAGAGACCGAGGATCTGGTCGTTGGGGATGTAGGCGAGGTGAGCGTGCCCGTAGAACGGCACCAGGTGATGCGCGCACATCGAGTAGAAGGGGATCTTCTTCTCCATCACCATGGCGCTGTAGCGCTCGTCGTTCGGAAAGGTCGTCACCTTGGGCTCGGCCCCCTCCTCGAGCCCGTGGAACATCTCGAGGTAGAGCTTCGCCACCCGCCGGTCGGTCTCCCGGAGATTCTCCTCGGAGAGATCCAGCCCGAGCTCCTCGAGGATGCCGCGCACGTGGCCCGCGATGCGGCCGATGCGCGGGTCCTCCTCGGGTTCGCGGGCCGGAACGAGGAGGTCGCGCATGCCGGTCATCCTAACCCACCCCAAAGGTGCGGCCGGCCGTCCGCGACCCGCTCTAGAATGAACCCGGTGATCGCACCTTTCGCTCCGCCGCCCCGCGATCGATCGGCCGACGCGCTCCTCGGCGAGATCCCCTGCGACCTCTTCAGCGAGGGGCTCTACCTGAGCTGCGAGCTGGTCGATCGCTACGCGCTCGACTGGGCGATCGCGCTCGTCGATCGGCTGGGGGTCGGGGAAGCCCTGGCGAAGGGCGCCACGCTCGACGAGCTCGTGGCGGCGCGCTCGTTCGTCCCTGCCGGACGCCCGGCCCTCGACTGGCTCCTCCGGCGGCTCGCGAGCGAGGGGCTGCTCGAGCGATCGGGAGAGGGCTCGACGGCGCGCTTCCGCCGCGCCGCGGGCTGGCGTCATGCCGAGCTCGAGGCGCTCCGCACCATCGGTCTCGATCTCGACCCCCGCAACCGGCCGACGCTGGCGCTGCTCGATGCCGCCGCCGAGGCCTACCCGGCGATCCTCGCCGGGACGACCACGGGCGAGCAGGCGCTCCTCTCCGGCGCTCACATGCAGCTCTGGCTCGACTACTTCAGCAACCAGAACCCCGTCTACGCGCTGTCGAATCGCATCGCGGCGGTAGCCGCGGCGAACGCGCTGCCGGAGCGACCCGGACTTCGCCTGCTCGAAGTCGGAGCGGGCGCCGGCAGCGCTGCCGAAGCGCTCCTCGAGGAGCTCGAGCACCGAGACCGGCTGGGCGATGTCGCCGAGTACCGGCTGACCGAACCGAATCCCTTCCTCCGGAGGCGTGCCCTGCGGTCGCTCGTGGCGCGATTCCCGGGCCTGCCGTTGCACGAGGCGGCGCTCGACATCGACGCCCCGGCCGTCGCCCAGGGCGTCGAGGCCGGGAGCTTCGATCTCGTCTTCGCCGTCAACGTCCTGCACGTCGCGCGCCGCCTGCGCGAGAGCCTCACGGCGCTCGGCGCGGCGCTCGTTCCCGGCGGGCATCTGGTGGCCGGCGAGTGCCTGCGCCTCTTCCCCGACCAGCCGGTCTCGGTCGAGCTCGTCTTCCGGCTCATGCGTGGCTTCAACGAGGTGGAGCTCGAGCCCGGCGTCCGCTCCTCGGCCGGTTTCCTCGGCTACGACGCCTGGCCGGTCGCGCTCGCCGCCGCCGGCTTCGCCGACGCCGAAGTGGTGCCCGACCTCGGCACGCTGCGCCATCACTACGCGCGCTTCGTCGCCGGCGCCGTGCGCGGGCGTCGAGGCCAGGCGGACCGGTCCGCCGCTCCTGGAGGCCTCCGATGTCCCAGCTGACGATCGAATACTGCGTGGTTTGAAACTACCTCCCGCGCGCCGCCGGTCTGGCGGCCGAGATCGAGCGGGAGCTGGGCCTCCGGGCGAAGCTGATCAAGGGCTCCGGAGGCGTCTTCGAAGTGCGCTGGGACGGCGCCTCCCTCTTCTCCAAGCGCGCCGTGGGGCGGCATGCCGCGCCCGGCGAGGTGCTCGCGGCGCTGCGAGCGCTGCTGCCGCCGGCCGCGGGCGAGACGCGGTCCGGGTGACTGTAGGCGCCGGGGCGCTCGCTCTCCTCTGGCTCGCCCTCGCGGCGTGGCTCGCGCGATCGCGCGCGCGAGCGCCTCGTCTTCCGCCGCCGCTTCCCGCCGCGGAGCTGCCCCAGACCGTCGTCCTGGTGCCGATGCGCGACGAGGAGGGCAACGCGACCGACTGCCTGACCGGCCTCGCCGCCATGGCCGGCGTCTCTCGCGTCGTCGCGATCGACGACGCCTCGAACGACCGGACGCCCGAGCTCCTCGCCGGGCTCGCCGGGCGCCTGCCGCTCTCGGTGGTCGCGGCCCGGCCCCTTCCCGCGGGATGGGGAGGCAAGGTGAATGCGCTCGTGAGCGGCCTCGAGAGTCTCTCCGAAAAGGAGCGGGACGGTTGGCTCCTGCTCACCGACGCCGACGCGCGCCACGCCCCGGATCTCCTGGCGCGGGCGCACGCGGCGGTCGACGCTCACGGTCTCGCGGCCCTCTCGCTCGCCGGCCACCAGCAGGGGTCGAGCCTCGGCGACCGGATCCTGACGCCGGCGGTCTTCGCGCTCCTCGACCTACGCCTGAGGGACTGGCGCCCCTACGCACGAGGCGAGGGGCGGCCGCCGCTCGCCAACGGTCAGTTCTTTCTGCTCGACGGCCGGGCGCTCGCCGCGATCGGAGGGCTCGCCGCGATCGCCCCGCAGGCGCTCGACGATGTGGCGCTCGCCGAGCGGCTCACCGCGGGGGGGCATCGGGTCGGTTTCCTGCGCGCCGGACGGGCGCTCACGGTTCGCATGTACGACGGCTTCGGCGCCGCCTTCGCCGGCTGGCGGCGCAACCTCGCACTCTTCCTGGGCCGCAACCTGCCGCTGCAGCTCGCTCTGCTCGCGAGCGCGGCGGCGACGCTCGGACTCCTGGCCGCGGCGCTCGCCGGCGGGGATGGGCGCGCCGCCGCTCTCCTCTGGGGTGCCGGAGCCGGGGCCTCGGCCTGGGCGCGCGCGAGCGCCGGCGCGTCCGCGGCGGTCGGGCTTTTCTTCCCCTGCGACTTGGTGCTCCTCGCCGTCGTCACGCTGCTCGCGGGACGGGATCGCCGGCGCGGTCGGCTCGCGGCGTGGCGCGGACGGGAGCTCCCGCCGGCTCCCCCCTCCTGAGGGCGAGCGGCGCGCCGAAACGCGCCGTGCCTAGGCGAGCGGCGCCGCGTAGCGCGCAGTGCCTAGGAGAGCGGCGCCGCGTAGCGCGCAGTGCCTAGGAGAGCGGCGCCGCGTAGCGCGCAGTGCCTAGGAGAGCGGCGCCGCGTAGCGCGCCGCCTGGCCCGGGGACTCTTCGATTTCGACGGCGAGGTGCCGGACCGAGGCGCCGGCGAGCTGCGGCGCCAGGCGGCGCCAGCTCCAGACGGCGAGGAGCTCCATCGAGACGTTGGCCAGGGGGAGCAGCAGCGCCTCGCCGGCGGGAAGCCGATAGTCTCGCTCCGCGAAGCGGCAATCGAGCGACCCTCCGTCGCGCCGGATCTCGACGTGCGGGCTCTCGGCGGGTAGGAGGACGTGGTCGTCGAGCTCCGCGCAGAGCGCGCGGACGGCGCGTTTGACGCGATCCGAGTCGACCAGCAATCCGAGCTCGTCGAGCGCCTCCCCTTCGACCTCGATCGTCATCCGGTAGTTGTGGCCGTGCAGTGGCTCGGCCGAATGCGCGCCGAAGAGCGTGAAGTGCGCGACCGAGAACTTGAAGTCCTCCTTGGCGAGCCGAAGACGGAACCGGGAGCCGGCGGGCATCGAGAGCATTCTACGCAGCCGGACCGGGACTCGATCAGTCGGTCGGCCGCGCCACCAGCACGGTGACGTTGTCGTGCCCGCCGGCCGAGAGGGCGGCTTCGAGCAGCGCCTCCGCCGCCGCCTGCGAGCCCGGGTGCCTCGCGAGGATCGCCGCGATGCTCGCGTCCGGGACCATTCCCGTCAGTCCGTCGCTCGCCACCAGGATGCGGTCGCCGGGCTCGAGGCGATGCCGTCCGATCTCGATCTGCGGGCGACCCGCCCGCCCGCCCAGGGCGCCCGTCAGGACGTGCCGCTGGCGGTGGTACGCCGCGTCGTCGCCGGAGATCAGGCCGGCGTCGACCAGCGCCTGCGCCATGGTCTGGTCGCGCGTCAGGCGCCGAAGCTCGCCCGCCCGCAGCAGGTAGGCGCGCGAGTCTCCGACGTGCGCCAGCAACAGGTCCCTCCCCAGCAGGTAGACGAGGGTCAGGGTGGTGCCCATGCCGGCGAGCGAAGGGTCGGCCGCGGCCTCCGCCTCGAGCAGCTCGTCCACGCGCGCGAAGTAGCCGCGCCCCCGTTCGGCGAGCTCCGCGGCCATGCGCTCGTCATCGACGTTCAAGATCCAGTCCGGCACCCGCGTCGCGAGCTCGATCATCGCGGCGATGGCGCGCCGGCTCGCGTGCTCGCCGGCCGCGCGGCCGCCGATGCCATCGGCGACCATCAGGATGTGCCCCTGGAGGTCGAGGCGCGGCGCGAGATCGCTCGCCGGCAGGCTGGTCGAGAGGACCTCGAGCGAACGCGCCACGCGGGTCGCGAGGTAGCTGTCCTCGTTCTGCTCGCGCACGCGGCCGGCATGGGAGACCGCGCCGAGCTCCAGACCCGGCCCGGCCGCCGCGACCCGGCGCAGCTCCTCCTCCTCCCGCCGGAGCAGCTCGCCCACCGACAGCCGCGGCGTTCTCTCGTGATCGAGGTCAGTCATTCGCAGCCCCCCCGCTCGCCTTCCGAGTGACCGACTGATTCTAGCGCCCCCGCCTTCGTTCGGCGCCGAGCGCGGTGATCTCATTCGGCGCGGAGCGCCGTGACCGCATTCGGCGCGCAGCGCCGTGGGCTCATTCGGCGCGCAGCGCCGCGACGGGATCGAGCGAGGCGGCGCGAGCGGCGGGTGCGACGCCGGAGGCGAGCCCGGTCGCGAGACTGATGCCGAGCGCCGCCAACGCGTAGGCGAGCGGCGTCGCGACCGGCAGGCCGGGCACCGCCGCCCTGAGGAGGGCGCAGAGCCCGAAGCCGGCCGCGAGCCCGGTCGCGCCCCCGGCCAGCCCCAGCGCACCGGCCTCCGCGAGGAAGAGCAGCCGCACCTGACGGCGGCTCGCGCCGAAGGCGCGGACCAGACCGATCTCCGCCGTCCGTTCCCCCACCGCGATCCACATCATGGTGAGAACGCCGATCGCGCCCACGAAGAGCGAGATGCCGGCGATCGCGCCCACCGCCATCGTCACCACTCCCATGACGTTGCCGAAGACTTCGAGCATCGCCTCCTGGGTGGTGAGCGTGAAGTCCTCGTCGCCATGGCGCCGGGTGAGCGTCCGCCGGACCGCCTCCTCGACCGTGCGCGCGAGGCCGGAGTGGGCGTAGAGCAGGTCGACCTCGAGCAGCTCGGGAAGGTTGAAGAGGTCCATCGCCGTCGCCACCGGCACGTAGGCCACGTCGTCGATGTCGATGCCGAGCATCGTCCCCTTCGGCTCCATCAGGCCGATCACCCGGAAGCGACCGCCGGCGGCGCGCACGAACTCCCCCAGCGGGCTCCGCTCGCCGAAGAGCTCGCGCGCCAGCGTCTGGCCGAGCACGCAGACCGGCGCGCCGCGTCGCGGATCCCCCTTCGCCCAGAAGGCGCCCTGCGCCACCCGGAAGCGCCAGACTTCGCGGATCTCGGGGGTCACGCCGTAGACCATGACGCGGCGCGCGAGACCGGTCGACGGCGCCTCCACGCGCGCCGAGCCGACGGCGACCGGCACCACGGCCTCGACGCCCGAGATGCGCTCGAGCTCCTGCGCGTCGTCGATGGTCAGGGGCCGCGTCGAGCCGCCGAAGACGCCCGGGATGCCGGCGGTCTCCGTCTTCCCGGGATTGATCGCGAGCAGATTGGTGCCGAACTGCGAGAACTGGCTCAGGATGTAGCGGCGCGTTCCCTCGCCGATCGAGGTCAGCAGGACGACCGAGGCGACGCCGATCGCGATGCCGAGCATCGAGAGGGCGGTCCGCAGCCGGAGCTTGGCGAGGGTCGCGAGCGAGAGGAGGAGGAGGTCGCCCATCGCCTATCTCCCGGCGAGCGCCGTCACCGGATCGAGCTCCGCCGCCCGCCGCGCCGGGAGCCAGCCGAAGACGCCGCCGACCGCGAGCGAGAGCACGATCGCCGCCACGATCGCCCAGGCCGGCGGCGCCGCCGGCAGCGCCGGCCAGAGCCCCACCAGGACGTGCACGCCGAAGACTCCCGTGGCGAGACCCAGGAATCCGCCGCTCCCCGAGAGCAGGATCGCCTCGGCGAGGAAGCAGATCTGCACTTGGCGGCGCGAGGCGCCGACCGCCCGCAGGAGACCGATCTCGGCGGTGCGCTCGGCCACGGCGACGAGCAGCACGTTGAGGATGCCGATGCCGGCGACCGCGAGCGAGATCGCCGCGATCGCCGCGACCGCGAGCGTCAGCGCGTTGAGGATCGCCGAGAGCGACGAGACCACCGCCGCCTCGGTGATGAACGTGACGTCCTCCTCGCCGTGGCGCGCGATCAGGACCTCGCGGGCCCGCTTCAAGACCGGCGCCGTGTCCCCGCCCGGCCCCACGTCGATGACGATGCGGAAGAGCGACGTGCGGTTGAACATCCGCATGCCGGTCGCGACCGGCACCAGCACGACGTCGTCCATGTTCATGCCGAGTTGCTGGCCGCGCGACGCGAGCACGCCGATCACCTTGCACCGCCGCCCGCCGATGCGCACCGCCTCGCCGATCGGGTCGGCCCCGCCGAAGAGCTCCGCGGCCACTTTCTTGCCGAGCACGACGAGCGCGGCCCCCCGTTCCGCCTCTCCCGCGGGGAGGAAACGCCCGCGCGCGACCCGGAGCCGGCGCAGGTCGGCGAAGGCCGAGGTCACCCCCGCCACCATCACCCGCCGCCGCCGCTCGCCGAAGGCGACCGTGTCCGTGGCCACCACGAAGGGGGCCACGTAGCGCGCCGTGGGGAGCGCGCGCTCGAGCGCGCGCGCGTCGTCGAGGGTGAGGTCGTTCGGGATGCCTCCCACCCCGGGGAGCGCGCCGGTCGTGTCGGTCTTCCCCGGCACGATGGCGACGAAGCTCGAGCCGATCTGCGCGAACTGGTCGACCACGTAGCGGCGCGCCCCTTCGCCGAGCGCCGTCAGGAGCACCACCGCCGCGATGCCGACCGCCACGCCGAAGAGCGAGAGAAGGCTCCTGAGCCGGTGTCCGACGAGCGCCCGTCCGGCGTAGGCGGCGAGGTCGCGGGGGCTCACGGCTTCCCGCCGCCGGGCTCGGCGCCCAGCTCCCACTCCGCGAGCGCGTTCGCGAGCTCGTCGGCGCGCGCGCGGCGCACGATGACGCCGTCGGAGAGGATGAGCGTGCGGTCGGCGCGGCGCGCCACGCGAGGGTCGTGCGTGACCACGAGCAGCGTCAGGCCGCGATCGTTGAGCGCGTCGAGCAGGTCGAGCACCACGTTGCCGGATCGCGAGTCGAGGTTGCCGGTCGGCTCGTCGGCGAGGATGACCGTGGGGCGCATGGCGAGCGCGCGGGCGATCGCCAGCCGCTGTCGCTCGCCGCCGGAGAGCTCGCTCGGCCGGTGCGACGCGCGCGCCGCGAGCCCCACCGCGTCGAGCGCCTCGCGGGCCCGTGCATGCCGTTCGGCGCGCGGCAGCCCCGCGAAGACCATCGGAAGCTCCACGTTGGCGAGTCCGTCGAGGCGCGGCACCAGGTGGAAGGCCTGAAAGATGAAGCCGAAGCGCTCCTGCCGAAGCCGGTCGAGCTCCGCCTCCGCGAGCTCCGAGACCTCGCGCCCCTCGAAGCGGTAGGAGCCGGAGGTCGGGCGATCGAGGCAACCGATCAGGTGGAGCAGGGTCGACTTGCCCGAACCCGAGGGGCCCATGATGGCGACGTGCTCGCCGGCCGCGATCGACTCGCTCACCTCGACCAGCGCACGCACCGGCTCGCCGCCGATCTCGTAGGTTCGGGAGAGGTGATCGAGCTCGATCACGGCGTCGCCGCCGTCTCGATCTCGACCTCGGCGCCGGCTCGGATCTCCGGCCTGTCGATGGCCGAGACGACGTTCTCTCCAGGCTCGAGGCCGGAGACGATCTCCGTGAAGTCCCAGTTCGAGAGGCCGCGCCCGACCTTGCGTTCGACCAACCGGTTGCCCTCGACCACCAGCACCCTGTCGCCGGCGAGGATCGCTGCGGTCGGCAGGCGCAAGACGTCGTGCCGGGTCTCGAGAATCACCTCGACGTCCGCCGAGGTGCCCGGAAGCAGCGTGGCGGCGAGCTTCTGGTCCTCGAGCTCGACCTCGATCTCCACCGTCCGGTTCTGCGCCTCGACGTCGAGAACGTAGGGGGCCACGCGCGCCACGTGGCCCGGGAAGGTCTTTCCGGGGTGCGAGTCGACGGTCGCCCGCGCCGGCAAGCCGGGCACGAGGCTCGCGGCGTCGACCTCGTCCATCGGGAGCGCGAGGTGGATCGAAGTCGGATCGACGAGGTCGAGCACCGGTGGCACCGGCACCGCGGGGGGCGCCGGAGTCACCCATTCGCCGACCTCGGTCGAGAGCTCGGCGAGGATGCCGTCGAAGGGCGCATAGACGGTGCGCTTGTCGAGCGCGGTCTCGGCGAGCGCGAGCGCCGCCACCGCGCGCTCCTCGCCCGCGCGTGCCGAGCCGCAGGCGGCGCCCGCCTCGCGCGCGGCCGAGTCGAAGCGGTCGAGGGAGTCCGCGGCGACGATGCGCTCCTCGGCGAGCTTCCGATTCCTCTCCAGCTCGCGCCGGGCGAGCGAGGCGGCGAGGCAGGCCCGCTCGGCCTCCGCCGCGGCCGCCGCCCGCTCGCGACGCGCCACCACCACCTGCCCCTTCTCGAGCGAGTCGTCGAGCCGCAGCAAGACGTCGCCGCGCCGCACGCGATCGCCGCGGCGGTGCGGGAGCTCCGCCACCCGTCCCCCCTGGTCGGGGGAGATCTTGGCGCGCAGGCGCGCTTCGACGGTGCCGGCGCGGTTGTTGGTCGCGGTCTTTTCCACCGTGCCGCGCTCCGCCGCCACCACGCGCACGGGAATGCGTTTCGGAACGAGGAGGCGCCAGGCCACCAGCGCGGCCGCGGCGAGGAGAACGAGTGCGAGGATCGAGCGCCGGAGAGTACGGGAGGTCACCCGTTCACTCTACGGGATGCTCTCCGCGGCCATCAAACGCCTCCCCGGAGTCGCACGCGGTCGCCGTTTCAGTCGTCGTGGTCGTCCCGCCCCCGCCCGCTTCGTTCGCCGCGCTCGCGATCGCCCCCGAAGGTCGCGATCAAGCCCTGCTCGAGCGCCGCCGACTCGGCGGGGGTGAGCCTCGCTTCCGCGTGCGCGACGAGATAGAGGGGGAGTGGCATCTTCCCTTCGCGGAGCTCCTCGGCCGCGTCGCGGGCATGGCGCTGCGGGCGCTGCCACTCCGAGACGTCGAGGTGCCGGCGCCCCCGCTCGACGTCCCGCACCACCAGCCAGGAGACCGGAGCGATCCGTGCGTACCAGGGCCAGCGCGTCGCGTTGCTGTGGCAATCGGCGCAGGCGCGGAAGAAGAGGGCGCGCGTTTGCGGAGCGTCCCAGGCCGGCTCCGAGACCACGGCCGGATTGGTCCGCCGGTGCCCGTAGGGCACGAGCTGGGCCACGCCGAGGAGCCCTGCGAGAACGAGCGCGATGCGTGTCAGGACGCGGCGGCTAGGCATCTTCGTTTCCCCCTGGACGAGCGACTCTGACGACGAGGAATGAACCGCCGATGACCGGCCGGTCTCACCGACGTTCGAGCTGCGCCACCGTCTCCATGTGTCCGGTCTGCGGAAAGAGGTCGACCAGCGCGAGCGACGTGATGCGGAAGCTCTCGCCCAGGTCCTTGAGATCGCGCGCCAGCGCGGCGGCGTGGCAGGAGACGTAGGTCAGGCGTCGCGGCGCGCGCGCCGCCAGGAGTCGTCGGACCGGCAGGGCCAGTCCGTCGCGCGGCGGATCGACGAGGACTCGGTCGAGATCCTCCACGAGACCGCCGCCGACCCAGCTCTCCACCGCCTGCGCGATCACCTCCAGATTGTCGACGCCGTTGTGGCGCGCGCTGCGCCGCGCGTAGCGCGCTCCCACGCGGTCTCCTTCGACCAGCGTCACCCGCCCGTAGCGCCGGGCGAGCGGCAGGGCGAAGAGGCCGACGCCGCCGTAGAGATCGAGCGCCCGCTCGCCGCTCGCCTCGCCGACCGCGAGCCCCACCAACCGCGCCGTGAGCCCGGCGTTCCCTTGGAAGAAGCAGTGCGCGTCGAAGAGGAACTCGTGCTCGCCGATCCGGCGCGCGAGCTCGCCGTGCGGCAGCCCCTCGATCAGCGGCGCGAAGGCGACCGCCCCGGCCTCCCCTTCCGCCAGGTCGATCCGGGCCGGCGCACCGGCGGCGAGGCGCCGCCCCAGCGTCGCGAGCTCCCGCTCGAGCGCCGGCGAGAGGACGGGGCAACGGTCCACCGCGACCAGCTCGCGGCTCCCGCGCGCGTGGTAGCCGACCTCGACGCCGCCCGCCAGGGGGCGCGTGTGCAGCTGCGCCCGCGTGCGGTACCCCCAGGGCGCGCCGGCGACGATCTCGCTGGGCGCCGGCACGGCGAGGCCCGAGAGCCGGCGGAGCGTCTCGAGAGTCGCCTCCGCCTTGAGCTCGAGCTGCCGCCGGTCGTCGAGATGCTGCAAGTCGCAGCCGCCGCAGCGGCCGAAGTGCGGGCAGGGGGGCTCGCGCCGCCCCGGCCCCTCCTCCAGGATCTCCACGATCTCCGCGCGGCCGAATCCGGGCCGACGCTCCACGAGCCGCGCGCGCAGACGGTCGCCCGGAGCCGAACGGGGCACGAAGATCGGAATTCCCTCGAAGCGTCCGATCCCGTCGCCTCCGGCGACCAGCTTCTCGATCGTCAGCTCGAGCTCCTCGATCTCGATCAGCCGGAGCCCCGCCGGCGGGCGTGCCCGCTCCGCGCGCGGGTGCTCCACGGGACGCGGCTCGACCCGCTCGGGCTCTGGCGGCCGGGCGGGCGCCGGGCGGGCTCCCCGAGGCTCCGCGGGTCGCCGGGGAGGGCCGCCCCGGCGATCTCCCGCGGGAGCTCCGCGGCGGTTGCCGGAGGGGGCGCCGGGGCGGTCGCGAAAGGGGGCGCTCGGGCGCTCGCGAGAGGGGGCGCCAGGGCGGTCGCCCGACGGCGCGCCAGGGCGCTTGTGCGGCGGCCGTCCAGAGCCCGAGCGACCGCCCGACCGATCTCCCGAACGGCCGCCCGACCCATCTCCCGAACGACCGCCCGACCGGCCTCCCGAACGGCCGCCCGACCGGTCTCCCGAACGACCGCCCGAGGAACCGCGCCCGGGCGTCATCGCGCCCCCTCGCCGAGCACGTGCACGCGGGCGGCGAGCTCGGGCAAGAGCCGTTCCACTTCCGCCCGCAGCTCCTCCGGGGCGTGGCGCCGGCTCAGGTGGTGGAGGAGGATCGCTTCGTGGCGCACCAGCCGCTCCCGGTGCGCCACCAGGTCGTCGACGTGCAGGTGGCGATAGGCGGCGCCCCGCTGGCGCATGGTCTCCCCCACGAAAGTACACTCGAGCAGCAGCACCCGGCTCTCCTCGACGCGCGGCGCGAGCGCCCAGAGATCGGGCCCGGTATCGCCGCAATAGGCGAGCCAGACCTCCTCGTCCTCGTCCTCGATCGGCTGCCGGCGCGCCCTGAGGTCGGCGAGCTCCGCTCCCGCGAGCGCCCGGTATTCGGGCTTCAGATGGCGACGCCGGCGCAGCAGCAGGTAGCCGAGGCTCGGCACCACGTGGTCGGTCGCGAACGACTCGACCGCTAGATCGCGACCGATCGAAACCCGCTCCCCCGGCTCCAGACCCACCAGCTCGTACCGGTAAACGACTCGCTCGAGCCGCTCCGCGGCGGCGACCAGCGCCCCCAAGTCCTCGGCGATCGCGCGCGGGCAGAAGACGCGCGTGCCGGCCTCGTGGTGGAGCGTCCGCTGCGAGAGCACGAAGGGCACGCCCAGGGCGTGATCGAGGTGGCCGTGCGTCACGAACAGGTCGCGCGCCCCCGCGAGCGCGGCCGAGCCGCGCCCCACGTCGAGCGCGAGGCCGGGCGGATGGACTCGGAACCAGGTCTCCTCGCCGGCCAGCGAGTAGCCTTCGATCGAAAGCTCCCCGAGGCGCAGCGCGACCGGCGGGGCCGGGGAGCGGGACGTGGTCAGATCTCCTGGTAGATCCAGCGCCGGAGCGGCTCGAGCCGCTTGCCGACGCTCTCCTGCTCGGGCTCGATCTGCCAGAGCGCCGCGGCCACGGAGGAGAGCAGCGAGTTGCCGTCCTGGGGGGTGAAGCAGAAACCGACGAGCTCGCGCTTCTTGTGCACGGCGAGCGTCGGCAGCACCACGACGGTCTGCGAGAGGATCCGGCCGTAGTAGCCGTGGTCGCGGCCGAAGCTGAAGATCTCGTTGCAGTTACGTTTGTCGGTCGTCGCCACGCGGACGTTCGACTTCAGGCGCGCGACCATCTCCTCCTTGGTGATGTCGCGGTCGAAGACGAGCTGGAACCAGATCGAGTGCATGTACTGCGTGTTGAGCTTGACCGCGCTCGAAAACAGCTCCAGCTTCTGTCCCAGCGTCTCGAAGACGTGGTAGGCGTCGTGGGCGTGGTGGGTTCCGAACTCCGCGTCGTCGTGCTTTCCCACCTGCGGGGCGGGGGAGAAGTCCTTGGTCTGCGAGATGTCGTTCGCCCTTCTCATGCAGACGAAGTTCCCGCGCGCGAGCGAGTACTCGTCGCCCCCCTCGTGCGCCAGGGTCTTGATCAGGGTCGTGATGTTGTGGGTGTTGCAGGAGACGATCTGGATGAAACGGGTCTCGCCCGGAACCAGGACCTCGTCGTTGACGCCGCGCGCGTAGGGAACGCCGAAGCCGAACTCGCTCCCCTGCGCGAGGAAGCCTCGCGGCCCCTGCAGGTTGGCGTAGTACTTGGCCTTCATCTCGTTGCCGGCGGGCGTGCAATCGACGACCACCGTGGCGCGCGCCATCGCCTCCTCGGCCTCGTAGCTCACCTTGTGGCCCATCTTCTCGAAGGCGTCGCGCTGGTCCTCGTCGGTCGCGAGCCGGGCGCCGCGCGCCATCAGGTGGTTGACCTTGGAGCGGTCCGAGCCGAGCGGCGTGCGCTTGTGGAAGGTGACCTCGTCGATCCCCATCTTGTCGCGGAAGTCGGTGAACAACCCGATCAGGGGCTCCCCGATCGTGCCGGTGCCCACGATGTGAACGACCGTCTTCTTCATCGTCCCCTCCAGGAATGGGATGGGGCCGGAGGCGGACATCGTCCGGCGCCTCCGGCGCCCAAAACAGCGTAACATAGGGGGAACAGAGCGGAATCAGGCACGGCGCTTGCTCAACCCTCGGGCGAGTCGCTCCCGAAGGCGCCGTGTTTGCCGCCGCCGCGCCATTCCGGGTCGCGGCGGGCGAAGGCATCGATTTGGGCGGGTACCTCGACCAAGGTGCGTGTGACCGCCGGATCGCAGCGCTGGTTCTCGCACTCGTAGGTGTAGACGTTCCAGTCGTCGCGCCGCGAGAAGGCCGTGAGGGTCTGGTAGGTGCCGCAATTGCCGCACTTGATCGAAATGTCGCGAATATTGACCATGACACCCCCGGGCGGGAACCCTAGCAGAGCGAGACGGCGCGCTCTGGCGCTGGCCGTTTTGACGCTGCTTTCGGGACTCCCCGCCGTCCTGGCCCAGGGGGGTGTGGACGGCTCCACTCCGACCTTCCAGGAGCAGGTCTCGGTCGCCTGGATCCTGGTGCCGGTGATCGTGAAGGGTCAGAGCGGCTACCTCGATCACCTGAAGCGCGAGGACTTCGAGCTCAAGGTCGACGGCCGGACGGTCCGTTTCACCGATTTCGAGCGGCGCGGCGAGGCGCCCTGGAGCATGGTCTTTCTCCAGGATCTCTCCGGCTCGATGGCGCTCGGAGGCCGACTGGACGCGAGCCACGAGGCGGTGGAGTACTTTCTCGACGCGGCGCGGCCCGGCGACGAGTACGCGATCGCGACCTTCGCCGGCAACGAGACGGTGGTGGACGTTCCCTTCACGGAGGACCAGACGGCGCTCCGCGAGTCGGTCGCCACCTGGTACGCCTACGGCAAGACCGCGCTCCACGACGCCGTGGCGCTGCTGCCCTCGATCTCGAGCGATTCGCGCAACATCAAGCGCGCCACGGTGCTGATCACCGACGGCGTCGACAACGCGAGCCAGATCTCCGCCGCCGAGGCGCGCGATCTGGTGCGCCGCGCGGAGCTGCCGGTCTACGTGCTCGGGCTCGATTCCGGCGATCCGTACGCCCTCGGCACCGACGGCGAAAAGGTCTATCGTTACTCCGACGTGCTCAATCTGCTCGCGCAGATGACGGGCGGGCGCTACTTCACGATTCACGGTCCGGACGACGTCAAGGAGGCCTGCGCCTCGATCGCCGACGACCTCCGGTACCAGTACGTGCTCGGATTCGAAACCGCGGCGGCCGGCAAGCCCGGCTTCCGCCAGATCGCGGTGACCGTGCGGGATCGCCGCGCCAAGCGGGTGCTCGCCCGCAAGGGTTATCAAGGCCTGGCGCCGCGCCCCTAGCGGCGACGGGACGTTTATCGTGCAGTCGATGGCAGGGTCTCAACCCAGGACGGAGGCTCAGAGATGAAGACGAAGAACCTGACGATGACGGCAGCGGTCGCCTTGCTCGCGCTCGGCGGATGGGGATGCGCGAGCAAGGACTACGTGCAGGGCGAGGTGGGCAAGGTCGGCGAGCGCGTCGACGGCGTCCAATCGCAGGTCGAGGACGCGCAGACCAAGATCCGCGAGCACGACTCGCGCATCAACAAGAACTCCGCCGCGGCCGCCGAGGCCTCCAAGACGGCCCAGGAAGCGCTCGATCGCGCGCTCGCCGCCGGCAAGCTCGCCGAGGGCAAGTTCCTCTACGAGGCCGTGCTCTCGGACGACAAGGTGAAGTTCGGCTTCGACAAGGCAGAGCTCTCCGATGACGCGAAGGCGGCGCTCGGTGAGCTGGTGGGCAAGCTGAAGGCCGACAACCGGAACGTCTACATCGAGATCCAGGGGCACACCGACAACGTCGGCAGCGAGGAGTACAACATGTCGCTCGGCCAGAAGCGGGCCGAGGCGGTGCGTCGCTACCTCTCCACCCAGGGCATCGCGCTCCACCGCATGTCGGTCATCTCCTACGGCGAGAGCGAGCCGGTCGCGGACAACAAGACGCGCGAAGGGCGGGCGCAGAACCGTCGCGTCGTGCTCGTCGTCCTGCAGTAGATCCGCCTCTTTCCGCAGAGGTCCCGAAGGGCGGCTCCGGCCGCCCTTCGTCTTTGCGGCGCAGCCGGCCCGGATCAGGTCGCCTCGGGGCTCTCCTCCGCGAGCTCCCCCGCCACGACGAGGCGCCCACCGCAGTCGCCGCATCGGAACCGGCGCGCCCCACGATGGCGCCGCACGTAGGTCTCGCCGCAGCTGCGGCATCGCCAGGCCCAGACCCGGCGCCGGCCGCGCGCTCCCGAGGTGTCGAGGTCGTGGCAGGCGCGCGGCGGCAGGCCGAGCGCCTCCATCAGGGCACGCCACTTGGGTCCATGTTTGGCGCGCGGACCGGCGAGCAGATGACAGAGCTCGTGCAGGAGCGTGGGCACGAGCTCCCGAGGATGGCGATCGAGCAGGCGAGGATTGAGCTCCACGGTCGCGCGCGCGAAGTCGGCGCGCCCGAGCGTCGAGCGCAGCCGCGGATTGAACTCGACCGCGAACGGCAGCGGACGGCGGCGCCCGAGGCGTCGCTGCGCCGCGACGCCCAGGCGCACCAGAGCGTCCGGGCGCCGCGCGGACGGCGCGCGGCGGCGCCTCGGCTCCCGTACCGTGCCGCTGCGGGGGCCGAAGGGAAGCTCGAGCTGGTCCACGGAATCAGCCGGCGCCGGCGCGCGCGAGGGCTTCCTCGATCGTCTCCGCGTCGGCGTAGCCGACGTGCCGGAAGGCGATACGCCCCCGCCGGTCCATGACGATGAGGGTCGGCAGCGCCTCGATCCCGAGCCGCGAGCCCATGGCCTCCTCGGGGTCGCTCGCCACCGGGTAGGGCATGGGGCGCGACGCGACGTACTCCCGGACCACCGAGGTCTCCTCCCCGGTCGCGATCGCCACGAACTCCACTCCCTTGCCGGCCTGGCGCGGGTAGATCTCGCGCAGCACGTCCGCCTGCAGGTGGCAGGGTCCGCACCAGGTCGCCCAGAAGTCGTAGAGCACCACCCGGCCCGCGAAGTCCTTGGGGTTGAGCGGCGTGCCACCGAGCGACGCCAAGGTGACGTCGGGCATCGGCTGGCCGACCCCCTCTCCGCCCTCGACGCCGGAGCCGCCGCGCGAACCCGTGCCGAGCGAGAGCGCGATCGCAAGCGCGGCGAGCACGATCGCGGCGCCGATCAGGAGCTGGGGAACGCGGGAGGGGGTCGCGGAGCTCATCGCGCGGACCCTATCGTTTCGCCGGCAAAGAAAAAAGAGCCGAGGCCTCACGGCCAGGCTCATGGGGTCAAACGAGAAACAGGGTCCGGGCGCCGGAGCGCCCGGAAGAATCAATCGACGGAAGTCAAGCGGTGCTACTTCTTCTTCTTCGCAGCCTTCTTGGCGGGCTTCTTGGCCGCCTTCTTCTTCGCCGCCTTCTTGGTGGCCATCTCTCCAGCCTCCTTTATGGCATCGGGCCCAATTGCCCGTTGCGCGCTTCGGAAAACTGCCCTGCTAGCTGCAACCGCTCGTCGAGCCGCAGTTCGTGCACTTGTAGCACGAGCCGTTGCGCACCATGATCGCGCCGCAATCGTGACAGCTCGGCGCGTCCGTGGAGTTGATGAAGGTGATCTTCGCGCTGCCCTCGACCGCCACCGGGCGCGGCGCCGCCGCCTCCGGCGCGGGCTCGCGCAGGACCACGCCGACCTCCTGCTTCTCCTCGGCCGACAGGAACTTCGACGCCAGCCAGCGGAAGATGTAGTCGGTGATCGACTTGGCGATCGGGATCTCGGGGTTCTTCGTGAATCCCGAGGGCTCGAAGCGGGTGTGCGAGAACTTGTCGACCAGCGCCCGGAGCGGCACGCCGTACTGGAGCGCGATCGACACCATGGTCGCGAAGGCGTCCATCAGACCCGAGATCGTCGAGCCCTCCTTCGCCATCACCAGGAAGATCTCGCCCGGCTGGCCGTCGTCGTAGAGGCCGACCGTGATGTAGCCCTCGTGCCCGTTGATCGAGAACTTGTGGGTGATCGAGCGCCGCTCGTCCGGGAGCTTGCGCCGCCCGGGCATCGGCACCGAGATCGACGTCTTGGTCTCGTCCTTGCGGGTGGAGAGCGGCTGGCTCCGCTTGCAGCCGTCGCGGTAGATCGCGACCGCCTTCAGCCCGAGCCGCCAACCCTCGAGGTAGGCCCTCTCGATCTCCTCGACCGTGGACTCCTCGGGCATGTTGATCGTCTTCGAGATCGCCCCCGAGATGAACGGCTGCGTCGCCGCCAGCATCCTGAGGTGACCCATGTAGTGGATCGAGCGCGACCCCTGGGCGGGCTTGAACGCGCAGTCGAAGACCGGCAGGTGCTCGGGCTTCAGGTGCGGCGCCCCCTCGATGGTGTCGTGCTCGTCGATGAACTCGACGATCGCCCGCACCTCGGCCTTGTCGTAGCCCAGGCGCTTCAGGGCGAGCGGCACCGTCTGGTTGACGATCTTGATCATGCCGCCGCCCACCAGCTTCTTGTACTTGACGAGCGCGATGTCGGGCTCGACGCCGGTGGTGTCGCAGTCCATCATGAAGGCGATGGTGCCGGTGGGCGCCAGGACCGAGATCTGGCTGTTGCGCAGTCCCAGCTCCTCGCCCGCCTCGATGACCTCGTCCCACGACTGCTTGGCCGCCTGCAGGAGATCGAGCGGCACGTGCGCCGCATCGATGCGCTTGATCGCGTCCCGGTGCTTGCGCATGACGCGGAGCATCGGCTCCCGGTTCCGCTCGAAGCCGGCGAACGGACCGGTCGTGCCGGAGATGCGCGCCGACTGCGCGTAGGCGGAGCCGGACATCAGGGCGGTGATCGCCGCCGCGTAGTCGCGCCCCTGCTCGGAGTCGTAGGGCACGCCGCGCGCCATCAGCAGGGCGCCGAGGTTCGCGTAGCCCAGGCCCAGCGGGCGGTAGTCGTGCGAGTTGCGGCCGATCGCGGGCGTCGGATAGCTCGCATGGTCGACGATGATCTCTTGCGCCGAGATCACCACCTCGCAGGCGTGCCGGAAGCTCTCGACGTCGAAGCCGCGCTCGGCGTCGTAGAACTTGAGCAGGTTGAGCGACGCCAGGTTGCAGGCGGTGTCGTCGAGGAACATGTACTCCGAGCACGGGTTCGAGGCGTTGATGCGCGCCGTGTTCGGGCAGGTGTGCCAGTCGTTGATGGTGGTGTCGTACTGCATCCCGGGATCGCCGCAGACCCAGGTCGACTCCGCCACCGCCTGCATGAGATCGCGCGCCGAGTAGGTCTCCATCGGCCGCCCGTCGGTGACCGCGCGGGTCGTCCAGTCGCGATCCTCCGCGACCGCCTTCATGAAGTCGTCGCTCACTCGCACCGAGTGATTCGCGTTCTGGTAGGCGATCGAGTCGTAGGCGCCGCCGGGGACGTTGAATCCGCCGTCGTAGCCGGCGTCGATCAGCGACCAGGCCTTGCGCTCCTCGATCTCCTTGCACCGGATGAACTCGAGGATGTCCGGGTGCTCGACGTTGAGGATCACCATCTTGGCGGCGCGACGGGTCTTGCCGCCGCTCTTGATGACGCCGGCGAAGGCGTCGAAGCCGCGCATGAAGGAGACCGGACCGGAAGCGGTGCCTCCGCCGGCGAGCCGCTCCTTCGAGGAGCGCAGGCTCGAGAGGTTGGAGCCGGTGCCGGATCCGTACTTGAAGAGCATCCCTTCGGTCTTGGCGAGCGTCAGGATCGACTGCATCGTGTCCTCGACCGAGTTGATGAAGCAGGCCGAACACTGCGGCTTGTCCTCGATGCCGACGTTGAACCAGACCGGCGAGTTGAAACAGGCGAGCTGCTGGACCAGGATGTGCTTGAGCTCGGCATGGAAGGTGGCGGCGTCGGCGTCGGAGGCGAAGTAGCCGCCCTGCCGTCCCCAGAGCGTCATGGTGTCGACGACGCGGCCGATCAGCTGGCGCACCGACTGCTCCCGCCCCGGCGTTCCCAGGTGGCCGCGGAAATACTTGGAGACCACGACGTTGGTCGCCGTCTGCGACCAGAACTTCGGGACCTCCACGCCGCGCTGCTCGAAGACCTTCTCCCCCTTCTCGTTGCCGATCACGGCGTCCCGCAGCTCCCATTCGACGGCGTCGAAGGGGTCGAGCCCCGCCGTCGTGTAGTAGCGCTGGAACTTCAGCCCCTTGGGCGCAGCCGCGGCAGCCTTTGCAGTCAGATCAGCCAGGGACTCGGCCTCGCCGACGCCGCTCGGAACCGGATTGCGAGCCGCCGCGCCGTCGGGGTTGACCGTGCTCTCCATCGCCATGCTTCCTCCCGAAATTGCGCCGTCCCTGCGTTACCTGCCGCAACCGCTCTCGCATCCACGCAAAAACCGCCGAACCGTCCCAGCGACGCTGCTCAAACTCTTGTGCAGTTTTCTGGGTATCAAAAGGTACGGCATCCGCCCCCCTCTGTCAAGGGGTTGTACGCAAGATGTTGTGGCTGTCACATCGGAGGGCCCCAGGGTTGGGGGGCTGGAGGGGGATAGAATCACGCCGTGAAATCTCCAACAAAACCGTCCGGAGCGCAAGGATCCGCGCCGCGCTCGACGCCGTCGGGCATTCCGCTCGCGACCGCTTTCGGTCCCGCCGAGACGGCGGCGCTCGATCTCGAACGCGCCGTCGGAGCGCCCGGCGCCTTTCCCTTCACGCGCGGCATTCATCGCGAGCTCTACCAGAAACGGCTCTGGACGATGCGCCAGTACGCCGGCTACTCCGACGCCGCGGAATCCAACCGCCGCTACCGCTTTCTCCTCGAGCAGGGCACCACCGGCCTCTCGGTCGCCTTCGACCTGCCGACCCAGATCGGCTACGACTCCGATCACGCGCTCGCCAAGGGGGAGGTCGGCCGCGTCGGCGTCGCGATCGATTCGATCGCCGACATGCGGCGCCTCTTCGAGGCGATTCCGCTCGACCGCGTCACCACCTCGATGACCATCAACGCCACGGCGCCGATCCTCCTCGCCCTCTATCTCGCGGTCGCCGAGGAGCAGGGAGTCGGCTGGGATGCGGTCGGCGGCACGGTGCAGAACGACCTGCTCAAGGAATACGCGGCCCGCGGCACCTACATCTATCCGCCCCAGGCCTCGATGAAGCTCACCACCGACCTGATCGAGTTCTGCGCCCGCAACGTCCCCAAGTGGAATCCGATCTCGATCTCCGGCTACCACATCCGCGAGGCCGGCTCGACCGCGGTTCAGGAAGTCGCCTTCACGCTCGCGCACGGCTTGGCCTACGTCGAGGCGGCGCTCGCGCGCGGCCTCTCGATCGACGATTTCGCGCCGCGGCTCTCCTTCTTCTTCAACGCGCACAACAACTTCCTCGAGGAGGTCGCCAAGTTCCGCGCCGCGCGGCGCCTCTGGGCGGAGCTGGTGCGCGAGCGCTACGCCCCCTCCGACGACCGCTCGCTCTGGGTGCGCTTCCACACCCAGACCGCCGGCTCGACGTTGACCGCGCAGCAGCCCGAGAACAACGTCGTCCGGGTCGCCATCCAGGCGCTCGCCGCCGTCTGCGGCGGTACTCAGTCGCTGCACACCAACTCGCGCGACGAGGCGCTCGGGCTCCCCACCGCCGCCGCCGCGCGCCTCGCGCTCAGGACCCAGCAGATCATCGCGCACGAGAGCGGCGTCGCCGACGTCACCGATCCGCTGGGCGGCGCCTGGGCGATCGAAGCGCTCACCGACGAGATCGCGACGCGGGCCCGCGCCTACATCGAGAAGATCGACGCCCTGGGCGGCGCGCTCGCGGCGCTCGAGGGCGGCTTCCAGCAGCGCGAGATCGCCGACGCCGCCTACGCCACCCAGCGCGCCGTCGAAGCGGGCGAGGCGAAGGTCGTGGGCGTCAACTGCTTCGCCGGCGGCGAGGAGACGCCCCCCGAAATCCTCGAGATCGACCCGCGCGCCGAGCGCGCGCAGGTGGAACGGCTCGCCGCCTTCCGCGCCGGACGCGACGGCGCGCGCGCGGCGGCCGCCGTCGACGCTCTCGAGCGCGTGGCGCGCGAGGGCGCCAACGTCCTGCCGGCCCTCCTCGACGCCGTGCGCGCCGAGGCAACGCTGGGGGAGGTCGCCGACGCGCTGCGCCGCGTTTTCGGCGAGCACCGCGAAGCCACCTCCGAATGAAATGTAAACTGACACACTTGCGCGTTTTTCTGTCATCGGCGTTAACATGACGCCGCGCGGCGATCGCGTCCGCCGCCGAGGAGGGGTTTCATGGGTCGAGCCGAGCGGCTGTTCGAGCTCTATTACTACCTGGACAACAAGAACGGTCGCACTCTCGAGGACATGGCCGGGGACTTCGACATCTCCGAACGCACCGTGTTCCGCGATCTCGCCGCCCTGCAGGCCTCCGGCGCGATCATCGAGTGCGTCTCCGGTCGCTACCGCCGGCTCGGCACCTCGCCCCGCCGCGTCTCCCTCGAATCGAGCGAGCTTCGGCTCGTGCGCCTCGCGCTCGACGACCGCCAGCTCGAGAAGCGCAAGGGACCGATCGCCCGCGCCCTGAAGAGCCTGCGCGACCGCCTCGACGTCGCGATGCGCGAGCGCCAGCGCGAGAAGGCCCAGGAGCGCAAGCTCCGCTGAGCCGCGCGGCGCGCCACCCGCGGCGCGCCGTACGCCCCCGCTGGCGGACTCACCTCCGGCGCGGCGCATTGAGGAGCAGATCCCGTTCCGCTCCGGACGGGTTCCGATCGCAGTCCTCGGGGGGGGACTCCGCATGCTCCTTTCGCCGCGCCCGCAGATCCGACGCCGCCCGACGCTCACGCTCGTCCTCGCCGGCCTCGTCCTCGCGACCGTCGCCGGAGCGCAGTCGCTCCACACCGTCGCCTTCCTGAACCAGACCGCGCCCGGCTTCGGCGATCCGCAGATCGTCTTCAAGAGCTTCAGCGCGCCGCGCATCAACCAAGCCGGGGACGTCGCCTTCCTCTGCACCGTCGGAACCGACGCGCAGCCCTTCCTCTCCAATGCGATCTACCGCTGGCGGAATGGCGCCGGGCTCTCCCTGGTGGCGCGCCAGGGGGTGACCGCGGTCACCAACGCCGAGCCGACGGCGGTCGACATCGCCTTCCTGCTCGACGACCTGCGGCTCGACGAGGCGGGGCGCGTCGCCTTCCCGGCGCAGATCGACGGCGCGCAGAACGCCTTCCTGCTCTGGGACGCGGGCGCCCTCACCCTGCTCGCGCGCCCTGGCGCGCCGATGAAGATCTTCGGCAACCACGTCGTCACGGGGGCTCCGATCAGCGTGGTGGCGAACCTCGCCGTCCCCTTCGGCTTCGGCGAGGCGGCGGCTTTCCAGTCGGGGCGGCTCGTCTTCAAGGCGTCGCTCCAGAGCGGCACCTACGACGGCGTCTGGGTGGCCGACGCGACCCACACCTGCACCGACACGACGCCGGCCGTGCCGGCCGATCCGGTCGAGAACAACTGTCTCAACCTGCTCAACGACATCATGGACGCCCCCGGCGCGCCGCCGCCCCCCGATCCCCCGTCGCGCCCCCGCTTCACCTCCTTCGGTGGCGTGGCGCGCGACCCGGCGGGGACGATGGCAGCGGTCGCCTTCTTCACCACCTCCGAAGACGTCCTCGGCTTCTACCGCTTCGACGAAGCCGGCGTGCCCACCTTCGTCGTCCGCGGCAACAAGCCTGCCGCGGCCAATCCGACCCAGCTCGCGATGACCACCATCGGCCGGCTCGGCTTCGCCGGCGGCTTCTACACCGGCGGCACGCCCCAGGACGGCGACTCCTCGCACAACGGTCTGCACGCCGAGGACGCCGGCTTCCGCCAGGCCTATCAGGCCTTCGTGACTCCGGCGCCGGGGATCGCGGGAGCGACGCTCGGCAATCCGCTCGGCCTCGCCCTGCTCGACAACGGCCTCGCCCTGGGGGCGATGGACATCGACAAGCCGGGCGATCCGCTGCACCAGAAGAACGGCGTCTGGAAGGAGAGCGCCCCCGGCGTCTTCGCGCTCGTCGCGCACGAAGGGGAGGATCTCCCCGCCGGGCCCGGCGAAGGCACCAACCCGACCTTCGACCGCCTCTACACGGCGCACATGAATCGCCAGGGTCAGGTCGCCCTCTTCGTCAAGAAGACCGGCCCCGGCATCACCGCGGCGAACGACACCGGCCTCTTCGCGATCGACGGCGGCGGCGCCTTCGGCGAGGTGTTGTCGGAAGGGGATCTGGTGCAGCTCGAGGACATGACCTTCCGCACCGTGAGCGGCTTCGTCCCGCTCGGCGGCGTCACCGCCTCCGACACCCTGGTCTCGGGTCCGGGCACCGAGGGGCGGGCGAGCGCGCTCAACCAGCACGGCGACTTCGCCCTCCGCCTCGACTTCCTCGACGGCACGACGGGCGTCTTCGTCCTGCCGCTCGGCGAGTACGTCCCGCCGACGCCGCCGCGGCTCCGCGGGCTCGAAGCGGTGCAGGTGATCCAGGACCTGCAGAACAGCATTCCGCTCACCGCGCACAAGCGGACCCTTGTCCGCGCCCATCTCGAGGCGGACTCGCCGGGGATCGTGGTCCCCCTCCTGCACGGCACCCGCGGCGGCCTCGAGCTCCCGGGCTCGCCGCTCCAGGCGCGGAACTTCGCGGGCTCGGTGGTCCCCGGCGCCGACGCCTTCGCCGACCGCGCCGAGCTCGACGCCAACCCCTGGTTCGAGCTCCCCGACGACTGGACCTTCGGCACGGTCGAGCTCGAGCTCGAGCTCGACGGCATCCTCGTCGACTGCGAGGAGCCGGCCGGACCGGTCCCCCACGACTGCAAGGCAACCGTCGCCTTCGCCGACGTCGACGTGCCGCAGGTCCGATTCGTCAAGATTTCCTATCTTGACGGCGCGAACGAGATCGCTCCGAGCGACGACGACATCGCCAACGCGGCGCGGCGCCTGAAGTCGGCCTACCCGATCTCCCAGCTCGCCTGGGGGATGACGTCGCGACCCTGGTGGCGGAACGACGTCTCCTACGACGACATGCCCTGCGTCGCCGCCGACGAGCTCGAGCTGATGCGCGCCCAGGACGGGTGCACGGCGGCGAACGGCTGCTCGACGATCTACTACGGAGTCCTCTTCCGCGACCGGGTCGGCGGCTGCGCGCACGACATCCCGTCCAACGCGGCGGCCGGATTCGTGCGAGCGAATCCGAAGGCGCTCGGCCGCCTCACGGTGGCGCACGAGATCGGCCACGTCCTCGGGCGGCCGCACTCGGTGAAGGAGTCCTTCGGCATCTACACCAGCCCGACCGGTCTCCAGAGCAAGGCCGGCGCCTGCTGCGAGCTCGCGGCCCTCACCGCCCCCGACTTCGGCAACTTCCAGCTCACCGTCCTCGGCAACGAGACCTGCAGCACCGGCTTCACCCCCCAGGCGGACGGCCTCCGCCCGGCGCTCGGCCCGCTGACCTTCGGCCCCGACTTCGAGATCTGGGGGCTCGACAGCGAGCAGATGCTCCCGGTCGATCCGAACCGCTACTTCGATCTCATGAGCTACTGCCGCGACACGCCGATCCACTTCTGGCCCGCCGAGGAGACCTTCGACGCGCTCCGGCAGGCGATCAACGCCCGCTTCGCCCCCGCGGGAGCACCGCCGCCCGACCGGCTGCCCGCCGGCACGACGCAGCTCGCGGTCCGCGGCGAGGTCGACTTCGCCGCCGGCACGGTCGACCTCCAGCCACTCCTCCGGATCCCCGGTCTCGGCAGCCAGCCGGCGCCCGATCCCGGGAGCTACTCGCTCGAGCTCCGCGATGGCGGCGGCGGCACGCTGCAGCAGATCCCCTTCGAGCCCCGGAGCTGGATGCAGACGGAAGGGGATCCGTCGAATCGCGGCTCGTTCCTCGTCTTCGTCGACGACAACCCGGCGATCCGCGAGATCCGCGTCGTGCACGCCGCCGCCGTCGCGGGCGCGATCGCGGCGAGCGCGCACCCGCCGGCGGTGGCCGTGCTCTCCCCCAACGGCGGCGAGACGCTCTCGACCCCCGAGGTGACGATCAGCTGGAACGGCAGCGACGCGGACGGCGATCCGCTCACCTACGTCGTCCAGTTCAGCGCCGACAACGGCGCCACCTGGACGACCCTCGCGACCGCTCTCGCCGACGAGAGCCTCACGCTCGCGAAGAGCGAGCTCGCGAAGACGGCAGAGGGGCTGGTGCGCGTCCAGGCGAGCGACGGCTTCGAGACGGCGACCGACAGCTCCGACGGCCTCTTCGCGGTGACCAACAACGCGCCGGTCGTCACGATCGACGCGCCGCGCGTCAACCCGGTCTTCTCGGGCGCGCAGCTCGTCCGCTTCGAGGCGAGCGCCTTCGACCGCGAGCAGGGGCTTCTCGCGCCGGCGGCCTTCGCCTGGTCGTCGAGCCTGGACGGGATCTTCTCGACCGGCAACGGCTTCCAGCTGCCAGCGAGCGCTTTCTCCCCCGGGCGCCACCTCGTGACGGTCACCGCGACCGACGCCGACGGCGCCCAGGGGAGCGCCACGCTCGAGCTCTGGATCGACCAGCCCGGCCTCTTCTTCGCCGACGGCTTCGAGGCCGGGCTCGACGCCTGGTCGTCGATCCGTTAGCGGGCGCGTTCGCGCGCGCTCACTTGGGCGTCGACAGATCCCGGCGGAGGCGGTAGAGCGTCGTCTGCGACGAGGCGGTCGACGCGTCCCACTGCTGCAGCACCGCCTTGGCGGCCTCCTCGGAGCCGAGCTGGTCCGTGAGGATCTTCATCAACGGCGGTTCCGGGTCGACCATCCCCGCGTAGTCGACGAACGGGAAGACCATCTGGAACATCGAGCGGCCGGTGAGGGTCCACTCCGCGCCGTAGTTCACCGGCCACTGGGCGGCGACGATCGCCTTGTGGATCTTGTCGAGCGCTTCGCTCATGCCGGCCCGCCCTCCCGGCACCAGGGCGTGTCCCTCGACCCAGAAGTAGTTGAAGTCGTCCCGCATCGCCCACTTCGAGTGCTCGAAGTCGTTCTCGGTCAGCTGGTGCTCGTAGCGGGCGACGAAGGGCATGACGTCGCGCTGGAAATTCTCTCCGGCCTTGGAGCTCTCCTCCCACGCCTGCTCGCGATCGAGCTCGGCCCAACCGTGCGCGCCGGAGCGCCAGACGTAGAAGCCGAGCTCGGAGCCGGCGACCGGCTCGTAGGCCTCCCAGGCGAAGGGGTCTCCCGCCGTCTTCCGCCAGGCGACGTGCTTCTTCGTCGCGGCGACGAAGTCGGCCTCGTGCCCCGCAGCGGGCCAGAAGATCCAGAGCGAGGCGATCTTGCCGGAGGGCTGCGGGGCGGGAGCCTTGGCGGCCTCCGCCGCTCCGACAGGCGGTGCCAGCATCACCAGCGTCGTCAGGATGGAGAGCGCGACCGCGCTCGCGGCGACAACACGTCCTGCTCTGCCCTGCCCATGGCTCGGCTTCATTCCGTCCCCCTTGTTCCGGGTCGAGACGACCCACGTCGTTGGAAGGGGGTCACTCTACACCCGCGAGGGGCGGCGCCCCGGGAACCTCCTAGAAGGTCTCGCTCGTGGTCACGAGGTACTGCACGGAGTCGATCGCGCCGTCGCGCTTGAGCGGCGCCGCGAGCTCGATCCGGATCACGTTCGCGTGCGAGGTCCGGCTCGGCGCGACGCGCAGGCCGACGCCCAGGTCGGCGAGCCAGCCGCGATCTTCCGGCCCCGCCGGCCGGCCCGCGAACCAGGCGCGCCCCAGGTCCGCGAAGGCGGCGGCGCCGAAGCGCACGACCTTGAAGTACTCCCGTTCGCCGTACCAGCGCTGCTCGAGCGTCAGCAGCAGGCGCCGGTCCCCCTCCTGATAGCGCAGCGGGTAGCCGCGCAGCCCGACGTCGCCGCCCAGGAGCAGCTGCCGGTCCTGCTCGAGCGCGTGCGCGACGTCGAGCGCGAGCTCGGCGAAGAGCGCCTGGCGATTCCAGGTGCGGCGGAAGTAGCGCAGGTCGAGCGAGGCCTGCCAGGGATCCGGCCGACCGCTGTCGATTCGCCCGTCGAGCCCGTAGCGCACGAGCAGCAGATCGGCGTCCGAGAGCCTGGCGCCCCGCGTCGCCGAGCCCTGGAAGACGAACGCCGTCCGGTCGGCGCCCCAGCGCTCCGAGGAGAGCCCGGCGCGCGCGAAGAGGTTCCACCCCAGATTCAGGTCCTCGGGGCGGTCGATGCGGTCGAGATCGCGCACGACGACGAAGCGGTCCTCGATCCGCTGCCAGGAGACCCAGGGGTAGACGATCTTCCGGTTCGCGGGGATCGGCGCGTCGGGAAATCCCTCGACGGGAGCGAACTCGCTCTCGTCGAAGGTGAAGCCGAATCGGAAGCGCGTCGTCTCGCCCGCGACGCGCCCCGCCGAGCGGCCGAACCAGGTCTCGACCAGCTCGTCGCGCCGGTGGAAGCGGTCGCGTTCGTGGCCGAGCGCGTAGCGCGGCACGTCGAGCGAGGCGTCGGCGACCCGCGCGCCGAGCGCCCAGCGGGTATCGAGCGCGAAGAAGGGGCGCTCCAGCGCGAAGGACCTGGAGCGGCCGTCGCTGTTGTCCGAGTAGTCGAGCTCGGCGCCGAATCGCGTTCCGAAGAGCTGGGGATCGCTGTATTGCAGCAGCAGGCTCGTCCGATCGACGTTGGCCTCGCGCTCCACCGTCAGGTTCTTCCCCAGGCCGAGCAGGTTGGTCTCCTGGATCTTGTAGTTCAGGGTGTTGGTGCCGCCGCTCCGCTTGAAGTTGACCGAGGGCTTGAGCGACCAGTTGTCGCGCGTCGTGACCCCCACGTCCACCACGCCGTCGTGGTACGCGATCGGCAGGACGCGCACCGCGTAAAAGGTGCGCTGCGTGCGCAGGAGCCGCTCCGACTCGGCGAGTAGGTCGGCGCGGAACGGGTCGCCGGAGCGGAAGAGGAGCTGGCGCTCGACCACCTGCTTGCGGGTCCGCCGGTGCAGGGCGTCCGCGGCGCGGTAGACCCAGCGGTTCTCGTCGGGGTTCGCGAGGTCGAAGATCTCCTCGGCGCAGACGACGACGGCACCGATCGTGGCCCCGGCCGCTTCGAGCTCGGCCGCCGGCGGGAGGTCGCCGGGCGCGCAGCGCGCCGCTGGTTGCTCGCTCGACGGCAGCTTGTTCGACGGCGGCTCGAACGCCCCGGCAGCGACGGCCCCGGCGAGAAGGAGGAGGAGCGCGGCGCGGCACCGGGGGGTGAGTGGGAGTCTCACGGGTGGCCCGCTGGAAAGTTATCAGCAGGCGGGCCGCTCCGCGCAAGGAGGCCTGCGCCGGTCAGTAGGGCCACATCCTCCCGTCACGGGCCCGGAAGCGGGGGATCGAAGGGGTTCCGGAGAGGGTGCTCAGGTACCAGCACCACCCCTCGCGCTCGAGCTGGATCAAGTACCCCTTGTAGTAGGGCACCTCGGGGAGCTCCTTGCGCCGCGCGTTCTTGGCGAGGATCTCCGGGAGCGGCAAGCTCTTCGGATAGGTGAGGCGCGCGATCTCCTCCCCCTCGAGGCCGGCGATCTGCGGCAGGGTCTCGAGCGCGTAGGCGGAGACGGTGCCGCTCTCGACCGTGACCCAGAACTCGAAATCGCCGCGCGCCTCCGTCTCGCGGTTCGCCCGCTCGCGGAAGACGGCGAGGCGTCGGGGCGAGGCAAAGCGGTAGGTGACCTTGGCGTGCGCGTCGTCGGCCAGATTGACCGTACCGTCGGGGCGCAGCCGCTCGACGTCGATCCGCCACGGGGCAGCGTCGGACGCCCAACGCTGCGCGATCGCGAGCGCCCAAGGGAGCGCCCCGACCGGCTCGAGCGCCGCGAATCCGCCGGTGGGCGGCGCCGCGGCGATCGCGTGCCGGCCATGGAAGCTCGCCTCGGAGAGACGCTCGAGCGGCAACGCCTTCTCGGAAACCGAGATCGCGATCGACTTGGCCTGCAATCCGGCGTCCGCGACCCGGCGCGCCACGTCGAGGCCGATCGAGGCGCCGCGCCAGACGACGTAGATACCGCTCCCGGCGATCGCCAGAACGACGAAGACGATGCAGCCCAGGAGGCGCCCCGTCCGCCGCGGGCTCCGCGGATCCCCCAGGCCGATCTCGATCGCGACGGGCGAGTTCTCGGGAACGCCCAGCGCGCGCCGGGACGCGGCGAGGGTGCGCTCGAGCGCCGCGCCGCAATAGGGGCAGGCGGTCCGCAGGTCGTCCTCCGAGAGATCGATCGGCCCGCCGCAGTTGGGGCACTTGAGGCTCTTCATGAGTCGCGGATTCTACCGGCGCCGAGGCCGGCGGCAGACCGTGCGCAGGGTGGGTCCGGTCGATCCGCGGAGACGCT
>CAYZBH010000016.1:58195-67451 GCA_964476605.1 uncultured Thermoanaerobaculia bacterium
CGAGGCCGGCGGCAGACCGTGCGCAGGGTGGGTCCGGTCGATCCGCGGAGACGCTCCCCCAGCCGGGCTCGGCCGCGGGCCCCCCTCCCGGGATCCCCACGGTCGCGCCGGGGAGGGGAAAATGGGCGGTTTGTGCCACGGGCCGAAATTTGCCAGACTCGGCCTCGAGCAGGCGTCCATTCACCCTTCACGGAGGTCCCGTCATGATTCGAACCGCTCGCTTCACCCTGACGATCGGTGCCGCGCTGCTGCTCGTCGCCCTCGGCGCCCCGCTCGCCGCCGACAGCAGCCGCTCGGATCTGCCGGCCGGTCCACCCAAAGTCACCGGCAACCATCCCTCGGGCGGGGGCGAGGCGGCACCGCCGAACGACAACTTCGCGAACGCCACGGTCATCTCCCCCATCCCGTTCACCGACGTCGTCGACACGACCGACGCGACCGACGAGGCCGGCGAGCCCGCCTCCTCCTGCACCTTGGCGGGGAACGGCGTCTGGTACGTCCACGCGAACACCTCGGGGGGTCTCGAGAGCTTCGACGCCAACACGTTCGCCAGCGACTACGACACGGTGCTCGATGTCTACACCGGCACTTGGGGTTCGCTGACCGAGATCGCGTGCAACGACGACGCCGGCGGCACGACCGGGCTCCAGTCCTCGGTTTCGCTCCTCATCCCGGCCGGCGAGACGATCTACGTCCGTGCCGGCGGGTTCGATGGCGACACCGGCAGCCTGCAGTTCGACGTGCCGACGCTCACCGCCTTCGCCTGCGCTCCGGTCGAGATCACCGGCCAGCTCGGATCCGGAAGCGCTGGATGGCCGAGCGTCTCGGGCGTCCAGAACGCGCGTCTGAACCGCAACGGCATCGCCTCCACGTGCGCCGCGCCGAAGGCTTGCGACATCTTCGCCGCGGGGTCGTTCGACTACGACGCCTACACCATTCCGAACCTCTCCGGCGCCTCGCAGTGCGTGACGATCAACCTCGAAGTGCTCGACCAGGAGACCTGCAACCTGCAGAGCAACGCCTACCTCGGCAGCTTCGACCCCAACAACATCTGCACGAACTACCTCGCCGACCCGGGGCTGAGCAGCGGCATCCCGCCGACTCCGACCGTCTTCTCGGGCGAGGTGCCGGCCGGCGAGAGCCTGGTCGTCGAGGTCCACTCGCTCGGGAGCGGCATGATCGGCTGCAACTACACGGTCACCGTGATCGGCGACATCTGCCAGCAGACCGTGACCCAGGAGGTCCCGACCCTCAGCCGCTACGGCCTCGCCGCGCTGGCGTTGCTGATGCTCGGTGGCGCGGTGTTCTTCCTGCGCCGTCGCCGTCCCGCCTGACGCTCCGCGCGTCGAGCGAGTCGTCGCACCGGAGCCCGTCGCGCGAGCGGCGGGCTCCCCGTTTTTCGCCTCGCTGGAGAGGTCAGGCCCCATGGACGATCGCATTCCCACCGCCGGTCCGCGCACCTTTCTCCGTTTCGCCACGCCGGCGGACGTGCCGACGATCCTCGAGCTGATCCGCGGGCTCGCCGACTACGAGAGGCTCGCCGACGAGGTGGTGGCCGACGAGGAGACGCTCACGGCGACCCTCTTCGGCGAGCGCCGGGTCGCCGAGGTCGTGCTCGCCGAGCTCGCGGGCGTCCCCGCCGGCTTCGCCCTCTTCTTCCACAACTACTCCACCTTCCTCGCCCGCCCCGGCCTCTACCTCGAGGACCTCTTCGTCCGCCCCGAGCTGCGCGGCCGGAAGATCGGCGAGACGCTCCTCGCCTTCCTCGCGAAGCTCGCCGTCGAGCGCGGCTGCGGGCGCCTCGAGTGGTCGGTGCTCGACTGGAACGAGCCGGCGCTCCGCTTCTATCGCCGTCTCGGCGCCCGGGCGATGGACGAGTGGACCGTCCATCGGGTGACCGGCGAGGCGCTCACCGCGCTCGCCGCCCGCTTTCCTTCCGCCTGACTCAGCGGTCGGGCCGGTACCAGTAGCGCTCGGCCCAAGGGGAGAGCGCGCTTCGGTGGAAGAGCAGCCGCCAGGCGAGCGGCGCCATGCGCGTGAAGTAGTGCCAATCGCCGTGCGCGTCGAACTTCCGCATCGAGGCGACCGTCTTGACGCCGCGCAGACGCACCAGACGCCGGCCGCTCCGCCTGCCGTGCCGCCGGAGCGCCACCTGGAAGGCCACGTCCTCGCCGAAGGGGCGATCCTCGGGAAAGCCCCCGACCGCCGCGAAGTCCTCGCGCCGGCAGAAGACGACGCCGGTGTCGAAGCCGGTCGCCCAGACGAGCGGCAGGAAGAGCGCGTAGGTCGCGAGGATACCCGCCGACCAGCGCTCGAAGGTGACGCCGGTCGAGCCGCCGACCGCCGGCCGCGAGGCGAGCGCGCGCTCGATCGCGACGAAGGTGTCCGGGTGGATCCGTCCGTCGGCGTCGGTGAAGGCGAGCACCTCGCCGCGCGCGACGGCGGCGCCGCCGTTCCTCGCCGCGCCGATCGCCCGCTTCTCGACCCGCACGACGCGCGCCCCGCGCTCGGCGGCGACCTCCGCCGTGCGATCGGTCGAGGCGTTGTCGGCGACGATCGTCTCGACGGCTCCCGGGCCCGCGGGAGAGCGAGCCGCCGCTTCCGCGACGCTCGCGAGCAGGCGCGGCAGCAACAGCGCCTCGTTGTAGGCGGGGACGATCAAACTGAATCGCGGCGCGCTCACGCGCCCAGTCTAGGGCTCCGCCGGCGCGAGTGGAACCCGAGCTGGCCGTCGCCCGCGCTATCGGCTACACTCCGCCGCCAATCGAAAGTGGAGATCATGAACCGAACGCAATCTCTCGTCCTCTCAGCCGCGCTGCTCCTCCTCTTCACGACGCCGCTCGCAGGCCAGAACCTGCTCACCAATCCGGACTTCGACTCCGGCCTCGGAATGACCGACTGGTCGGCCGAGACCGGCACCGGGAACCTCGGAACCGACTCCGGAAGCTGCCTCCTCTCCGGCGCCCTCGACGTCGCGTCGGGGCTCACGGGTGGCGGAGACCAGTACTCGCTCGTCAAGTCGACCCAGTGCATCCCGGTCGATCCGGGAACGACGCCCGAGCTCTACCTCTCGGCGATGTACAAGACGAACGCCAACGTCTGGGCGCGCCTCTACGCCCGCTTCAGCACCGACGCAACCTGCAACGGATTCGCGGCCTGGAGCGCCACCGCGTTCAACGGCACCAGCGCGACGTGGGAGTTCATCCGCGGCACGATCTCGGTGCCCGGCAACGCGCTGGCGCTCGAGGTCTACGCCGACTTCAACCCCCAGGTCGGCGGCATCCCGGCGTTCACCGGCTCGTGGGACCGCTTCTACGTCGGCGTCGAGCCCCAGCTCTTCCTCGACGGCTTCGAAGCCGAAGGCGGCAGCGCCTGCCACTGGTCCATCGTCTCGCCCTGAGCCTGGCTCCATTTCTCGTTTCTCGGTAGCCGAAGTTCCCCCTTCCGCGTCCGGTCCGATCTCCCCGCGCCGGGACCGGCGGGCGCTGGACGAAGGCCAACGGAATGCGCCCGCCTCCGCTTCGGCCTCGCCGGGTCGTGTTCGCTTGCCGAGGTTTTCGACCGCTCGGCCTCAGAGGCCCCTCTGCGGGGAGCTCCGCCCGGACGCTGCCCCCCACCCGGTTCTGCTCCCGTCATCCCGTCTCCATTGTCATCCCGAGCGAAGCGAGGGATCTCAGTCTCGAACCGTCGAGGTTTTCGCTCCACGACCATCGAGGTCCCTCGCTCCGCTCGGGACGACAAGGCACCGGCACTCGAAACACAACGAACTGGCGCTCGAGACGACTCCTGCGTCCGCCGAAGTGGGCCCGCCCGCCACACGACCCCGTACAATGGCCGGGAACCGACCGAGGAGACTCCATGTCCAAGACCGCCCGCACCGCCCTCGCCTGGATCGCCGCCGCAGCCGCCCTGCCGGCGATGCTCGCGGCCGCCAACTACCCCGCGTCGTCGCGCCCGAGATCGAATCCCGACGCGCGCCCCCTCGCGGCGCCGCTCGGCCTGCCCGACACCTCCGGCCTCCTCGTCAACGGCGACTTCGAGTCGAACGGCGGCGCCGGCACGCCGCTCCTGACCGGCTGGACGGTGGTGAGCCTCGAGAGCGACGCCGGCGGCGGCGCGGGCGCCGGCAACTGGTACGCGCAGAGCGGCACCACCGCGCCCGAGAGCGGCCTCCCCGTCGAGGCGCCCCCGCAAGGGCTCTTCGCCGCGATGTCCGACACCCTGGGCGCCGGCGCCCACATCCTCTATCAGGACGTGGCCGTCCCCGCCGAAGGGGCGCGTCTGGTCTGCGACGTCTCGGTCCTGAACGACGCCGGCTTCTATTCGGACAACGGCACGCTCGACTGGGGCACCACCTCGAACCAGACCGCGCGCCTCGACGTCATGAGCCCGTCCGCGCCGATCGACGACCTCGGCACGGGGGTGCTCGACAACGTCTTCCGCCTGCAACCGGGCGACGCGAACGCGATCAGCTACCACCCCGTGCCGATCGACCTCACCCCCTGGGCGGGCCAGACCGTCCGCCTCCGCTTCGCCGAGGTCGACAACGAGGGGATCCTGAACGTCGGCGTCGACAATTGCCGGACCTCCACCTGCACGCCCGACGACGAGACCGCCTGCCTCCTCTCCGGCCGCTTCGAGGTCAAGGTGCAGTGGACCGACTTCACGGCCGCGACCGGTCCCGGGAAGGTGATGAGCTTCGGCAGCGAGCGCGCGGAGTCGGACGAGTCGGCCTTCTTCTGGTTCTTCTCCCCCTCCAATTTCGAGATGGGGGTGAAGATGGTCGACGCCTGCGTCGAGCCCTACAACCGCTTCTGGGTCTTCGTCTCGGGGCTCACCAACGTCCAGTACCGCGTGACCGTGCGCGACACCGCGACCGAGGCGGTCCGGACCTACGACAACCCCCTCGGCCAGCTGCCGACGACCGAGGGGGATACGCAGGCCTTCTCCTGCCCCTGAGGGGAGGCCGCGCGGCCGCGCCGCGCCCCGCCGTCACCCGAGAAGCTTCCGCTCCTTCGCCGCGTCGAGCAGCTCCTGGCGGTGCTCCGGCGCGGCGATGCCGATGAGCTCCTCGGCGCGCTGCCGCAGGTTCTTTCCGAACAGGTTCACCACCCCGTGCTCGGTGACCACCCAGTGCACGTCGGCGCGGCTCGTCACCACGCCGGCGCCCATCTTGAGGAAGGGAACGATGCGCGAGGTCTTCCCCCCTTGAGCGAGCGAGGGGATCGCGATCACCGGCCGCCCCCCCTTCGAGCGCGCGGCGCCGCGGATGAAGTCGACCTGCCCGCCGAAGCCCGAGTAGATGCGCGGCCCGATCGAGTCGGAGCAGACCTGCCCGGTGAGATCGATCTCGATCGCCGAGTTGATCGCCACCAGGTTGTCGTTCTGGCTCACCACGACCGGGTCGTTCACGTAGTCGACCGGATGCGCTTCGATGAAGGGGTTGTTGTTCAGGTAGTCGTAGAGCGCGTCGCTGCCGAGCGCGAAGGTGATCACCACCTTGCCGGTGTGCAGGTTCTTCCGGTTGCCGGTGACCGACCCGCGCTCGATCGCGCGCATCGCGCCGTCCGAGATCATCTCGGTGTGGACCCCCAGGTCGAGCGGCCCGTCGATCGCGGCGTAGACCGCGTCGGGGATGCCGCCGATCCCCATCTGGAGCGTCGCCCCGGGCTCGATCAGCCCGACGATGTTCTGGCCGATCTGCCGCTCCACCTCGGTCGCCGGCTTGGGCACCAGGTTGGGCAGCGGCTCGGTCGCCTCGACGATCGAGGTCACGCGGCTCACGTGGATGAAGGAGTCGCCCAGGACGCGCGGCATCTTCTCGTTGACCTGCACGATCACCGTCTTGGCGGCGCGGCAGGCGGCCTTGGAGGCCAGGGTCTCGACGCCGTGGCTCATGAAGCCGTGCTCGTCCGGCGGCGAGACCATCACCATCGCGACGTCGAGCTCCACCACGCGGTCGTGGAAGAGGCGCGGGATCTGGTGCAGGAAGATCGGGACGTAGTCCGCCCGCCCTTCGTTGACCGCCGCGCGATCGGCGGGGCCGACGAAGAGGGAGTTGTGGCGGAAGTGCGACTCCATGCCGGGGGCCGAGAGTGGGTCCTCGCCCAGGAGCAGCACGTGGTGCAGGCGCACGTCCTGGAGCTCGTCGCGGCGCGCGGCGAGCGCCCGCACGAGCGCCGCCGGAATGGCCGCGTTGCCGCCGTAGTAGACGTCGTCGCCGCTCCGGATCCGGCCCACGGCCTGGGCCGCGGTCTGGAGCTTCGCCTTGTAGTCGTCGAGCCAGTTCATCGCGCCCCTCCGCTCCCGAGCAACCGCTCGATCGGGGTGATCTCGACGCCGAGGAGATGGCCGAGCGCGGCGTGGACCACCTGGCCGCGGAAGAGCGAGGTGCCGGCGGCGAGCCCGGCGTCCTCGGCGAGCGCGCGCTCGAGCCCCTTGCCGGCGAGCGCCAGCAGGTAGGGGAGCGCCGCGTGGGCGAGCGCCCGCGAGGCGGTGCGCGCGATGTTCGCGGTCATGTTCGGCACGCAGTAGTGGACGATGCCGTGCAGGGTGAAGGTCGGGTTGTCGAGCGTCGTCGGGCGGCTGGTCTCGACGCACCCGCCTTGGTCGATCGACACGTCGACGATCACGCTCCCCTTCTTCATCGAGCGCACCATCGCCTCGGTGACCACGTAGGGCGCGCGCTCGCCGGGAATGAGCACCGCGCCGATCAGCACGTCGGCGATCGGCGTGTATTGCGCGAGGCGTGCCTCGGCGGCGAGCGCCGTGACCACCTGGTCGCCCACGCAACGGTTGAGCGCGGTGAGCTTCTCGAGGTCGTCGTCGAGCACGATGACGTGGGCGCCCATGGCCAGGGCCAGCCGCGCGGCCGAGCGGCCCACGCCGCCGGCGCCGAGGATGAGGACGGTCGGCGGCGGCACGCCGGGGAGGTTCCCCAGCAGCACGCCGCGCCCGCCCGCTTCGATCTGCAGGTAGTGCGCCGCGAGCTGCACGGCGAGGCGGCCGCCGAGCTCGCTGAACGGCACCAGGACGGGGCGCGACTCCCCCTCGCCCTCGATGAGCTCGTAGGAGACGAGCGTGGTGTCGAGCTCGATCAGCCGCGTGACGACGTCGCGCGGCGCGACCGCGAGGTGCTGGAAGCCGCAGACGATGGAGCCGGGGCGCACGAGGTCGAGCTCGTCGGCGCCGAGCATGCCGACGCGACAGACGAGGTCGGCCCGGCGGTAGGCCTCTTCGGCGGAGTAGACGATCTGCGCGCCGCTCCGCTCGTAGTCCCGGTCGTGGAAGTGGGCCTCTTCGCCGGCCCGCGTCTCGACGCAGACGGTGTTGCCGTGCTGCACCAGACGCGAGACCGCGAAGGGGGTCAGCGCGACCCGGTGCTCGTGCCGATGCACCTCGCGCGGTACTCCGATGTTCATGGTGTTCCTCCGAATCGTGCCGGACAGGGGCCCGGCCCGATCATCATCTCGCATCGGACGCCGCAGTGCAGCAATTCGGCGACGCAGCACCCCCCCGCGCACGCGATCGGCCCCTTTCCCCACCCATCCGGGCGGGCTCGGACGCCACGGCGCGCGCCGCGTGAAGCACTCGCTGCCCTCCGCTGACAGTTCGGGTGTACCATCGAGAGCGTCATGGCCAGGTCCGCGGCGTTTCCCCGTCCCGCCTTGGCGCTCGTTGCAACGTGCGCCTTCTCCATGGCGCCACCGGCCGAGGCGGCCTTCCACCAGCTGAGCCAGGTGCCGGACGGCAACACGCTCGACGAGAGCTGCACCTACGGTGACTGTCCGCCAGTCTTCAGCCCCGACGGCAAGTGGGTCGTCTACCTTCAAGACGACTTCGCGAACACCACCCGGGCGCTCTGGGCCGCACCGACCGCCGGCGGGGACCCGCTTCGCCTCTCGCCGGACTCCGAGTTCTACTTCACCTTCGGCGGCTTCGCGGTGTCACCGGACTCTTCGCGCGTCGTCTACATCATGCCCAGCGAGACCTCGGAACGCCAGCTCTACTCCGCCCGGCTGGATGCCGAGGGGAGTAACTGGGTCCGCCTCTATCCCGAAGTTGTGGATTTCGGGCCTCAGGCGCTCCAATTCGCGTTCTCACCGGACAATCGCTTGGTCTTCATTGGCACTCAGATCCCAGGTCTCTTCACGATCCGCAGCGTTCCGATCGATGGTGGTCCCTCAATCGTTCTCGGCCAGGAGCTCGCCGAGGGGGAGGAGCCGTGGAACCTGCGCATCGACACGCTGCGCCAGCGCGCCGTCTACAGCCTCTACCAAGGACCGCAGGGACCCGCGGCGCGGGTTGGGCTCTGGAGCGCCCCGCTGGCTGGCGGCGCACCCATGCTCCTCGGTGAGGATCTCGGCGAGTACGCTTCTCTCGATTGGTGCCAGCTTTCGACAGACCTCGAACGCGCCGTCTGCCCGACCTCGCACGGCATCTGGAGCTACCGGCTGGACGGCGGCGGCGGAATTCAACTCGGCGTCGACATCCAGGGCGTGTTCTACTCCTATCTGCTCCCCATCTCTCCGGACGGCGCGCACGTGTTGCTGCTGGTGGTCCTGTCCATCCAAGGGCCGAGCGAGCTCTGGAGCATGCCGATCACCGGTGGAACGAGCGTGAAGCTCAATGGCCCCCTCGTCGAGGGCGGCAGCGTCGGCTACGGTTGGATCTCCCCCGATTCTCGACGCGTCGTCTACGTCGCGGACCAGGAGGTCGACGGGGTCGACGAGATCTGGAGCGTTCCCATCGCCGGCGGCGCGGTGACGAAGCTCAATCCTCCGCTCGTGGCTGGGGGGGATGTGCGCGACGACTCGACCTATGTCGAGCCCTTCTTCTCCGCCGACGGCTCGCAGGTCCTCTACGTCGCCGACCAGGAGGTCGACGGGACCTACGAGCTCTGGAGCGTCCCCGCCGAGGGGGGCCCAGCGACACGCGTGAGCCCGCCACTCACCAGCGGCACCTCGAGCAGCGCAGGCCGACTCGCTGCCGACGGCGACTCGGTCTTCATCGCGTCCTGGTCTCATCCCCTGGGCGCTGGATACGAGACGGCGATCCTGCACACCCCGCTCGACTCCCCCTCGCCGGTCGAGCTTCCCGGAACCGCGATCGAGGGTTGGGATCTCACCGGCTGGACCCTCGCCTCGCCCGTCGATCCCCGGCAGGCGCTGGTGCGCGCCAGGTCGCCTTCGCCAGGCGCCACGGAGCAGCTCTTCCTCGCCGACACCTGCGTTCTCTGCGACGGCTTCGAGAGCGG
>CAYZBH010000017.1:0-66859 GCA_964476605.1 uncultured Thermoanaerobaculia bacterium
GCCTGCTCGGTCTGCCGCTGCGGGGATCCGACCTTCAATGCCCTCGGCACCGACGTCTTCGAGGCCGGCCGCTTCCGGCTCGCGCTCGACGTCGAGCACCTCGAGAAGGAGCAGGGCCTCGCCGAGCACGAGGCGGAAGCCCCCGGGGCGCGAGGTCTCGCGGCCCACGTCGCCGCCGATGAGGCGGGAGCTGTCGAGCGCCTCGTCGAGACGCGCTCGGTGCTCACTCTCGCCTATGGTTTCAGCGAGCGTTTCCAGCTGGTGGGTCGCCTGCCCTGGAGCCGGCGGGAGCTCTCCGGTGAGGGGGAGGCGGTCACTGCCGACGCTCTCGCCGATCCCGAGCTCTACGGCATGTTGCGGCTCTGGTCCTCTCCCTGGCAGGAAGGACTGGGGCGCCGCTCCTGGCTCTCCCTGGTCGCCGGCGTGAAGACAGCCTGGGGGAAGAACGACGCGCGGCGAGGCGGCGAACGCCTCGACGAACATGCCCAGGCGGGAACCGGAACGACCGACCCGTTCGCCGGTCTCTCGTTCGTGCACCTGCTGGATGCGAGCTCGACGCTCTATGCCTCGGCGCAGTATCGCCGCACCGGCCGTAACGGCTCCGGCTACCGTTACGGAGCGGCCACGCTCGCCAACTTCGGCTACGAGCGCAAGCTCTCGGAGCGTTGGGACGCGACGGTCGAGCTCAACGCTCGCCACGCCGCGCGCGACGAGGTCGACGCGAGCGGCGAAGAGGATCCGAACACCGGCGGCTCGATCGCTTTCCTCTCTCCGCGCGTGCTGGTCGACCTCGGCGGGCGCGTCGTCGGACGCCTCGGAGCGCAGTTTCCGGTTCTCGATGCTCTCGAAGGAGAGCAGGAGGAGAAGGCGGTCTGGAGCGTGGGCGTGACCGTCCAATTCTGATCGACCTCCGATACGCTTCCCGCGATGACCGCACCCCCCCCTCTCGCTCCGGAGCGCTTCGGTCTGCGACGCCCGGGCGAGGCCGATCGCCGGGCGCTCGTCGAGGCGCTGGGCGAGGACGCGGTCGTCGCGGACGGGGAGCGCTTGGTGCCGTTCGCGTCGGACGAGACCGAGGCGCTCGCTTTCCTCCCCGACCTCGCCGTGCTGCCGCGCGAGACCGCTCAGGTCGAGCGGCTGCTCGCCTACGCCTACGAGCATCGGCTCCCGGTGGTGCCGCGCGGCGCGGGCACCGGCCTCTCGGGGGGCGCTCTCCCGGTCTGCGGCGGCATCGTGCTCGGGCTCGAGCGCATGGACCGGATCCGGGAGATCGACCGCCGGAATCTCGTCGCGGTGGCCGAAGCCGGCGTGATCACCGCCGATCTGCAGCGCGCGGTGGAGGCGGAGGGTCTCTTCTACCCCCCCGATCCCGCGTCGAAGGAGAGCTGCCGGCTCGGCGGCAATCTGGCGGAGGACTCGGCCGGCCCGCGCTCCTGCAAGTACGGCTCGACCCGCCGCTGGGTCCTCGGTCTCGAGGCGGTGCTCGCCGACGGCCGGCGCCTCGACACCGGAGGGCGGAACCGCAAGGACAAGACCGGCTACCAGCTCACCCAGCTCCTCGTCGGCTCGGAGGGGACGCTCGCCGTCCTCACGGCCGCGACGCTCAGGCTGACCGGGCTCCCCAAGGCGACGCTGACGCTCATCCTCCCCTTCCCCGAGCTGACCGCAGCGGCCTCCGCGGTCGAGCGGTTCTTCGCGGCGGGATTCGAGCCCGCCGCCTGCGAGCTGATGGAGCGCGCAGCGCTCGCGGCCGTGGGACGTCTGGAGCCCCTTCCGGAGCCGCTCCGTGCGGCCGACGCCATGCTCCTCCTCGAGCTCCACGGCGAGGAGACCGAGGGGCTGCTGGCGCTCGCCGAGGGGATCGAAGGGGTGGCTCGGGAGCTCGGCGGCGGCGCCGCCCTGGTGGCCGACGACGCCGCCGGCGAGCGGCGGCTCTGGCAGGTCCGGCGCCGGGTCGGCGAAGCGGTCAAGCAGCTCTCGGTCTACAAGGAGGCGGACACGGTCGTCCCCCGCGCGGCGCTCGCCGAGCTGGTCGCCGCGGCGCGCGCCGCGGCCGCGCGCCAGGGGCTGACCGCCATCTGCTACGGCCACGCGGGCGACGGCAATCTGCACGTCAACCTCCTGCGCGGCGACCTCGACCCGGACCTCTGGGAGGCGCGGCGGGACGCCGCCGAGGAGGAGCTCTTCCGCGCCGTGCTGGCGCTCGGCGGCCAGCTCACCGGCGAGCACGGCGTCGGCTGGGTCCAGCGGCGCCTCCTGCCGCTCGCGCTCTCCGCGACCTCCATCGCCACCCAGCGCGAGCTCAAGCGGGCCTTCGACCCGCGCGGCATCCTGAATCCTGGCAAGATCTTCCCCGACTGACGGCACATCAAAGCGCGGTTGGGCACCACGGCCGATCTTCGCTAGCATCCTCGCCAAGGAGATCCACGATGCGTCTGACGCCGCTCGGCAAGTTCCTGCTCTTCGTGGTCGGCCTCGGCCTCGTGGTGACGGCCGTCTATCGTTTCGTTCCGCCGGAGCAGCTCCCCTGGAACCGGCCCCACGCAGCGCCGGCTCCCCAGGCGCCGCGCCCGGCGGAGCCCGTTCCGGTGGAGCCGCGCCGGGAGCCCGCTCGCGAGCCGGCACGCGAGCCGGCGGCACCGGCCTGGGTCGAAGTCCGGGCCGGGCTCTTCGCCTCGGGAGCCGAGCAGAACCCGGTGGACGTGCCCGCGTTCTCGATCCAGCGCGACGAAGTGACGAACGGCGACTACGGCAGGTTTCTCTCCGCCTGCCCGCGCGGCAGCGCCTGCGGGCCGCGCGAGCTCCCCTCCTACTGGGAGGACAGCGCCTATCGCTCCTCGCACGAGGACCATCCGGTGGTCTTCGTGAGTTGGAACGACGCCGCCGCCTACTGCAAGTGGATCGGCGCGCGCCTCCCCACCGCCCTCGAATGGGAGAAGGCGGCGCGCGGCACCGACGGCCGCGCCTACCCCGGCGGCGACCTCGCCGACCCCGAAGCGATCAACATCCTGGGAAGCGAGCGGCGCGACGAGAAGGCCCGCGCCCCGCGGCAGATCGCCTCCTGGGCGACGAGCGATCCGCGCTATCACCGCGACCGCTCCCCCTTCGGCGTGCTCGCCATGGCCGGCAACGTCAGCGAGTGGACCGCTTCGGCGAGCCCCGACGAGCCGGATCTCCGCCTCGCGGCCGGGGGCTCCTGGGACTCCTGGGAGCTCGCCGACGGGCGAACCTACAACCGGCTGCCCAAGAACCCGGAAGACCGCAGCTCGAGCCTCGGCTTCCGCTGCGCCAAGTCCCGCTAGGGAACGCTCCGGATGCCGACGATGAGTCCCAGAAGAAGCTCACCCAAGGAAACAACGAGGGGCAGCGACGCCGAACGGACCTCGGCGATCCCGCCGCCACGAACCAGGAGAATGCCAACCATGCGCGAGAATTCCGCCGAGCGTTCCTCTAGTGGAGCTTTTCTCCTCTCTTTGGCGATCTGCTCGATCCTGATTGCGCCTTCGGCGCGGGCGCAGGACGACTCGCTGCAGAAGGTCATCGAGGGCGGAGTCCTCCGCGTCGCCGCGGAGCCGGGCACGCCGCCGATGCTCTTCAAGTCCGGCAGCCGCTACGACGGCTTCGACTGGGCGATCGCCAAGGCGGTCGCGACCAGGATCGGCGTCGACGACGTGGTGATCGTCCCCGGCAAGTACTCGGAGCTCCCGGCGCGGCTGATCGCCGGCAAGGCCGACGTGATCATCTCGGGCTACACGGCGGACCCCTCGATCACCGGCGTCGACTGGTCGGACGCCTACCTCGACTACGGGCTCTGCCTGGTGGTCAAGAAGGGGCGCGGCATTCACGGCATCGGGGACCTGCGGGGCAAGGTCGTCGGGATCTTCAACGACCCGGCGGCCGAGGAAGAGGTCCAGGGGATGGGGATCGGCTACTCGCGCCTCGAGAAGTACGAGGACGGCTACTTCGATCTCCTCGATCAGGGGAAGCTCGACGGCTTCATCTACGACTTCCCCTACGCGCAGGAGGAGATCAAGCCGTACGCGGGCAAGCTCGAGATCGTGGAGTACAACCTCTCGAAATCGACCTACAACGTGGGCGTCCGCAAGGGTGCCTCGACGCTCTTGAAGATGGTCAACTCCGCGGTCCGCAGCCTCAAGGCCTCCGACGAGTACCGCCAGATCGTCCGCAAGTACCTGGGCGGGAGCGGTCCGGCGCCGGTCGCGAAGGTTGCGGCGGGCCAGAGCGTCTACAAGGTCCGCCCAGGCGACACGCTCTCCGGCATCGCACGCGACCAGTTGGGGAACCTCCGCCGCTGGCCCGAGATCTGGGAGGCCAATCGCAACCGCATCGCCGACCCCAACCTGATCGACATCGGCTGGGAGCTCGTCCTACCGGCGCGGTGAGCGCGGGGAGACGCCCATGAACGCCACCGACATCGGGCGCGCCTTCCTCGACGAGGCGCTGCTCACGTTTCGCAAGCAGAAGAAGCTCGCCGAGAAGGCCCTGGCGCAGGTCGACGACGACGCCTTCTTCCGGCTGCTCGATCCCGAAGCGAACAGCCTCGCGCTCGTCGTCCAGCACGTGGCGGGGAATCAGCGCTCGCGCTGGACCGATTTCCTGACCACCGACGGCGAGAAGCCGGACCGCGACCGGGACACCGAGTTCGAGCTCGCCACCACGAGCACCCGCGAGGAGCTCATGGCGCGGTGGGAGGCGGGATGGGGGCTGGTCTTCGCGGCGATCGAGCCGCTCGCCCCCGAGGATCTCGCGCGGACCGTGACGATCCGCGGCGAGCCGCACTCGGTGCTCCAGGCGATCCAGCGTCAGATCGCCCACTACGCCCAGCACGTGGGGCAGATCGTGCTCCTCGCGAAGCACTGGTCGGGCCCCGAGTGGAAGAGCCTCTCGATCCCGCGCGGCAAGTCGAAGGACTACGCGGTAGCCCACGGCGTCGCTCAGTACCGGCCCAAGCCCTGACCGCCCGGTGGACGCCGTCCAGGGTCACCGGCGCGGCCTCGGCTAGAGCTCGAGCGCGAGGCGGAGCCCGGCGTCGAGCTCCCGCATCAGCTTGGCCGGGAGGGAACCGACGCGATCGCGCAGCTCGGCTCGATCGAGTGTCGAGAGCTGCGACACGAGCACCACGGAGTCGTGCGGCAGCCCGGTCCATCGCGACGGGCAGAGGAGGTTGCCCGCCGCGAGAGCGCGGTCGAGGTTGGTGGTCATCGAAGCGACCACGATGGTCCCGATCCGGCTCGCGTTCAAAGCGTCCGACTGGACCACCACGACCGGCCGCTCGAGGGCCGGCGCGGAGCCCCGCGGCGCTCCCAGATCGGCCCACCAGATCTCGCCGCGCCGGATCACCACTCCGTCTCCGCGAGCCGCCGACGGGCGGCCGCCCTACGCAGGGCCGCTTCGTCGTCGGATGCCGGCTCGGCGTAGGCGCGATCGTACGACTCGCGAATCTCGCTCGCCCGGAACTTCCTCAGGTGCTCCTCAAGCGCTCGGGAATAGAGCTCGCTCCGGCTGATCCCCAACCGGGCCGAGACCTTCTCCGCTTCGTCGAAGAGAGCGTCAGGAAGAGAAATAGCCGTCTTCATCGAGGCTTGAGTATAACCACGGTATAACTCTCGTTCAAGAGCGAGAGCGGCGCTCGCACGCGCTCTCCCTTGCCTTCTCCGCGTCCCCATACCCGGAAGGACCTCGCCCCGAAGCCACTTCTTGCCGAGGCGGCGCAGCGGGAGCAATAGCGGAGCTCAGAGGCTCCGGAGCTCGCGTTTTATCTCGGAGAGGCGGGCCTGGACGGCGGCGCGGTCGAGGTCGCGGAGCTTCTCGGGAAGGAGCTCGCGACTGGTGCACTCGAGGATGGCGGCGAGGATCTGGAGCTCGCGCTCGAGGTTGCTCGTGGTGGGAATGAAGTCGGCGACCGCGCGTCGTAGGTGCTCGGCGCCAACTTCCCCGCTCTCCGCGGCTTCGGCCTCCAGGATGGAGCGCACCAGAACAGCCTCGAGATCCGAGCCGGAGAACCCCTTGAGCGTCTCCTCGGTCGTCACCTCGGCGAGGCTCGCGACGGTGCAGCGCATCCCGAGCTTCTTCTTCATCACCTGGAAGATCTCGTCGTACTCGGCGAGCGACTCCGGGTAGAAGAGCGGGATGTGCTCTTCGGCGCGTCCCTGCCGCTTGAGGTCGATCGGCAGCAGGTCGGGGCGGGCGGTGATCAGGAACCAGAGGACCCGGCCGCGATTGCGCGTGTCGGCCATGAAGGTCGCGATCTGCGCGAAGACCCGCTGCTGCGTCCCCGAGTCCCCCGACTGCTCCCGGTTGCCGAGCGCCGCGTCGGCCTCGTCCACCACCACCCCGACCGGGGTGAGCGAGGAGAGGATCTTGAGGATGCGCTCGAGGTTCGACTCGGTCGAGCCGACCCACATCGAGCGGAAGTTCTTGAGCTTCACGCAAGGGAAACCGATCTCGCGCGAGAAGCACTCCACCAGGAAGGTCTTGGCGCTCCCCACCGGGCCACAGACGAGATAGCCCATCGGCACCGCCGAGGGGTTTCCGCGCGCGATGGCGCGCGCCGCGCGCTTCAACCGCGCCTTGACCGCCGCCATGCCGGCCACCATCGAGAGGTCGTACTTGGGCTCCAGGTACTCGAGCAGCCCCAACCCCTCGGTCTCGATGACCTCTTTCTTGACCCGGCGCACCAGCTCGAGCGTGAGCTTCTCCCCCTCCGCGTCCGCGCCGTCGAGCAGCTGCGCGAGCTGCGCGCGCGTCATGCCGGCCGTGAGATCGGCGAGCCGGTCGGCAGGAATCTCCGAGCGCCCGGCGAACCACTCGGCCGCACGCACGGCGCCGAGGTAGTCCCGCCGCTCGGCGGCGTCGGGGCGCGGGATCTCGACCTCCCGGGTGGCGGAGGCGCGGACCAGCTTCGGATCGAGCTCGGCCAGGCTCTCGGTGACCAACACCACCACCACGTTCTTCGCCAGCAGCACCGGGTCCTGCGCCCACTTGCGCAGGTAGACGAGAACGGCCCGATCCTCCGGCGTCCGGTAGGCGGCCTCGGCGTTCGGCGCCAGCGTCTCGGCGAACGGGAGGAAGAGCACGGTCGGCCGCGCCGGCGCGAGCGACGCCGCGTGCCGGAAGTAGGAGTCGAGGAGCGCGAAGGCGTTGCCGGCGTCGCGCGGCAGGCCATCCGCCCAGCTCGTGCCGTGCACCGCGTCGTACCCCTTGAGGCGATCGAGGAAGTGCTTACGCGCCTCCGGCGTCGCGAACCCGAGCCCTTCCGCGCGGTTGTAGGAGAGCCGCGACGGCCAGCTCGCGAAGAGCGTCTCCGAGAGGAAGGTGTCGAGCGGCTCGAAGCGCGTGGCCTGGCCGGCGCGCACCGGTACCAGATCGGCCGGCACGCCGTGCAGCAGGAAGGTGTTCGCCTGTTTGGCGGAGAGGGTGCGCGCGATGCCCGCCGCCCAGGGGGGGAGCGAGGCCAGGAAGTCCGTGCCGCTCATCGTCTCGACCGCGTCCGTTCGGGAGGCGGAGGGGGGGGCGGAGGCGCCGGCGGAGCCAAGGGAATCCGGAGCTTGGGAGAGAGCGGTGCCGGCCGCTCGGCGGCCGGGATCGCGCCGAGCATCCGCTCGAGCTCCTCGACCGAGGCGGCGTCCGCCTCGACTTGCGCCAGCACGTCGTCGATCTCCGCCGAGAAGGCGGTCGCGTCGGTCGCCGCCACCGACTTCTGGCGCAGCAGCTCGAGCAGCGATGCGAACGAGTCGATCTCGGCCGAGAGCGCCGCCCGGCTCTGCTCGTTCTTGTCGAGCGCGCGCAGCAGCTCCTGCTCGATCTCGAGGTTCTTCTGGAGCGCCTCGCGCACCCGCGGCACGAGGTCCTCGGCGGCGAGCAGCCGATTGAGTCGGGCGATCTCCTGCCCCACCTTGCCGTGGTCCGACGCGGCGGCGATCTCGTCGTACTTCTGGAGCAGCCAGAGCCGCCGGAGGATCGCCGCCAGCATGGCGTCGAACTTGGCCGCCTGCTCGGCGAGCAGCCCCTGGCTCGCCGGCGAGAGGCCGCGATAGTTCGCCTGGATCGAGCGGCAGACCTCCTGCATGCGCTGGAAGCGCGCCCGCGAGGCGCCGGGGAGAGCGCCGAACTGCTCCTCCTGGGAGAGCGTCGCCACCTGCCGGTCCGCGAACTTCCTCTCGATCTCGAGCCGGCGCTTGGCGCGCTCCACGAGGAAGGGCAGACCCATCATCTGGAGCCCCGCCCAGAGGACGAGCGGCAGCGGCGACGCGAGCACCGCCGCGAAACCGATCGCGCCCGCCACCAGGATCGCCTGGTACTGGTTGGCGACCGCGCGCTTGAGGGCCGGATGCCGGTCGAGAAAGCCCATCGCTCCCCGGGAACCGCCCGCTTCAGGCCTTCTCGCCCTGCCGCGTCGGCGCCGCCGCTTCACCTCCCGGGAACGGAGCGGCCTCCTTCACGGCATCCGGCTTCTTCAGCCCCATTTCCACCTCGAACTCCGAGAGGATCGACTGCGCCTGGAGCTGGCGCGACTTGCGCTCGAGCTTGATGCGCTCGGTGTCGAGTCCGCCGGTCGCCACCTCGACCGCGGCCTTCGATTCGGCGACCCGCTGCTTGATCTGGTCCAGGTACTTGTCGGCCGTGGCGGCGGTGCCGTAGGTGTCGAGCTCGGTCAAGGCGTCGGCGGCACTCTTCATCACCTCGGCCTTCTTCGACTCGGTGATGGCGCGCCGGCACTGCTCGATCTTGGCGCGCAGCTTCCCCTTGATGTCCTCGACCGAGAGCTTGGCGTTTTCGAAAGCCTGCTTGGAGGACTCGAGCTGCTCGCTCGTCGCTTGGATCTCCTGGCGTACCTGCTGCAGCGTCGCGGCGTCGTCCTCTGCGAGTCGGCGCGCCTCGGGGGAGCCGTCACCGAGCGCCGTCTTGATCGACGCGACGAGCGACTTCTCCTGACGCTGTGCCTCCGCCAGCTCCTGCTCGAGGCGCAGCACCGTCGCCCGCGTGGTGACGAGGATCTGGTTGAGCTTGGGGAGCGTGTTGCGCATCTCCTCGATCGACTCCTGGAGCATCACCTCCGGGTCCTCGGCGAAGGAGATGAAGAAGCCGAGCCAGGACTTGATCAGGCGGGCGAGACGACTGAACATGACGCTCTCCTCGTGCGAAATGCCGGCCCGCGAGCGCTCACGCGTCGCGGCTCCCGCCGGCGGACGGGTCGATGGTGATGGGCGGCTTCTCGACGAACGGCGCCACCGCGTCGTGGAGGCGCTGCTCCTCCGCGCGCTTCGCGGCACCCCAGGCTTCGATCCGCGAAGCGAGCGCCCCGAGCTGCTTCTGGTTCTCCTCCATCGTGGCGCGATGGCGCCGCGTGAGCTCGTCGATCTCCTTCTGGAGCCCGGCGTTCTCTCTCTCGACCGCCGCGCGACGCTCCCCCAGCCGCGCGGCGAGGAAGGCGGCGAAGCGGTCGAGCGCCTGGTCGCGCCGCACCGCGTCCTGAATGATCTCTCCCAAGGCCACCGGGCCGCCCGGATTCATCTTGAGGAAGCCCGCGAGCGCCGCCGCCTTGGCGTCCGGCGCGAGCGGCGCGAGCTCCGCGCTCGCCAGCATCTCGTGCACCTTGAGGGCGGTGAAGCCGTGCGCCGGCTCGGCGATCCCGGCGGCCCGGTAGATGGAGGCGAAGTCGGGGATCTCGAGCGCTTCCTCCCCTCCCGACGCGGCGGCGAGGGCACGCTCGTCGATCGGAGGCGGGGGCGGCGTCGCGGCGAGCAGCTCGTCGAGCGGCGGCTCCGCGGGCCGCGGCGCTCCAGCGCCGGGCCGTTTCGTGGCCGGCTCGGAGAGCTCCACCAGCTTGAGCCTGCTCAGAACCTCCTTCAAACCCATGGCCATGCTCTCCCGCGGGGTATCGACGGCGGGATTCTATGCGCGATCGGCGCGCGCGGCCTCACCCGGCGTAGAGCTGCACCTCGCGCGCCACCCGCTCGCCCATCGCGAGCGCGGTCGAGAGCTCGGGGTGGCGCAGCACGATGTAGCCGTCGCCGACCAGCGTCTGCCGCCAGTCGCGGCGGGGCGCTCCGACCGGCGTGAGGTCCACCTCGACGACGCTCCGCCCGAAGTCGGCGAGCAGCGGCTCGAGGCCGGCGATGCGCTGGATCCGCCCTTGCCCTTGCGCGCGCTTGAAGGTGATGACGACGTTCCAGCGCCGCTCGAAGACCCGTTGGACGCGCCCGAGGCAGGCGGCTTCCGCCCAACCGACGTAGGTGTCGTTGTCGGTGCAGTAGTTCATGATGTCGACGGTCCGCGCGCCCGGGGGCCGGCCGCCGATCTCGCCGAACACCACCTCGCCGTCCGCCTTCCGGTACCACTCCATGTGCGTGAAACCGGTCCGGAAGCCCAGGGCGTCGAGCACCTGGCGACCCATCTTCCGGCCCGCTTCGAGATGCGGCACGTCGAGAGACTTGAGGCAGACCGTCTGCGGGCTGATCCACTCGTTCTGACGCTGCTCGAGCGGCCGCGGGCGGTACCAGCAGACGTTCTCGAAGGACATCTTCCCGTCGGCGCAGATCGTGTCGAAGGTGAACTCCTCCGCCTCGACGAACTCCTCGACCGAGACCTCGTCGACGTGGCGGATCGCGCCGAGCGCCCGTTCGAGGTCCCGGCGATCGCCACAGCGGTGGGTGTCGGCGGAGCCGGCGCCGGCGATCGGCTTGACGATCACCGGATAGCCGATCCGTTCCGCCGCCTCGCGCACCTGGTCGGCGGTCACGGCGCGGAAGTGGCGAGGCGTCCGGATCCCGGCCGCGTCGAGGCGCTGCTTCATCACCTCCTTGTCGCGGAAGGGGATCGTCTGCTCGACCGTCATGCCCGGCAGCCCCAGCGCCTCGCGGAGTCTCGCCGCCAGGAGCATGCCGGGCTCCCAGAGGCACTCGACGCGATCGATCCGGAGCTGGGAGGAGAGCCGCTCGACCTCGCGCACCACCGCGGCTTCGTTCCAGAGCGACGGCACCTGATGATGGTGCGCCACGTGCCGGCGCGCCACCTCGGGCAACGCCTCCTTGGGCTGGTCCCCGAGGCCGATGACGCGCGCCCCGACCGTCGCCAGGCCGCGCGTGAAGTACGGCATCTCCGCCGGATATCCCGGCGAGATCATGAGGACGTTGAGCGTCATGCGAGCTCCACGCGCACGGCGGAGACGATGCGGCCGAGCGCCCGTTCGACCACCGAAGTCTCCGGATGCCGCACGATGATGTACCCCTCCCCCTCGTAGCTCGACGACGGGGACTGGCCGGCCTGCGGCACGCGCGCTTCGACGACCAGGCCGCCGAGCTCGCGCTGGACCTGGGCGAGCCCGTGCACCTGACGGACCTTCCCCTGCCCCTGACCGCGTAAATAGGCGCAACCCGCGGCGTAGCGGCGCGCCGGCGCCTCGAACTGCTCGAAGACCACCAGCCGCGCCCAGGCGCGGTAGAAGTCGACGTCGTGCGCGTAGGAGATGAGCGAGGTGATCTGCGCCCCCGGCGGCCGCGCCCCCACCTCCGAGATCATCACCGAGCCGTCGCGGCGACGGAACCACTCCATGTGCGAGAGCCCGGTCTCCATGCCCAGCACCTCGAGCGCCCGCCGCGCGACGTGCCGGATGTCGTCGTAGCGCGGGTCGTCGATCTCGCGCGGGATCATCACGCACCACTGGATCCAGGGGTTGTCGAGCACGTGCAGAGGGGGCGGCAGGTAGTGCGAAAGCGAGTGCCAGACGGCTCGCCCGCCCACGCTCACCGTGTCGAAGGAGAACTCCTCCCCCTGCACGAACTCCTCGAGGACCGCTTGCCGCTCCGCGGACGGGCGCGACGCGTCGAGCGCCGCGCGCAGCTCCTCCGCCCCGCCGACGCGGTAGGTGCTCTTGGCGCCGGCTCCAGCCGTCGGCTTGAGCACCAGCGGATAACCCACCGCCTCCGCGAACCTCCAGGCCGCGCTCTCCTCGGTCACCCGCTGGTGGCGGGCGCACGGCACCCCGGCGGCCGCGAGCACGCTCTTCATGCGCGCCTTGTCGCGGAAGTTGCGTGCCGCCTCGCTCCGCATGCCCGGGATTCCCAAGGCCTCGCGCACCTCCGCGAGCGGCACTTGCAGCTGCTCGAGCGTGCCCAGCAGCCGCTCTGGCGGCCCGATGCGACCCGCGAGCGCCCGCGTCGCGTCGGCGATCTGCTGCGGCGCCAAACCGTCCTCGATCCGCCAGTGGGCGGCGAGCTTCGAGCGCAGACCGACGGGCAGGCGCTCGGCGGGGTCCTGGCTGACGAGGCCCAGCGAGACGCCGGGCAGGTCGGCCACCGCCTCGACGAAGCGGAGGGTCGTTTCCATGAAGAAGGGGGCGACGAACAGAACGGTCGGCATGACACCTCAGGCGGCGAAGAGCCGGACGTCACGGGCGAAGCGGTCCGCGAGGTCGAGTAACTGGCCGAGATCGGGGTGGCGGAGGACGATGAAGCCGTCGGAGACGAGAGTCTGCTTCCAGTTGCGGCGTGCCGATCCGACCGGCAGGAGATTCTCCCAGACGATCGAGCGCGCGTGCCGCGTCCGGAACTCGTCGAGCCCCTCGATGCTCCGGATCGTGCCCGCGCCCTGGGCGCGCTTGTAGACGTTGGCGACGTTGTAGAGCCGGCGCACCGGCTCGCTGAAGCGGCCGAAGCAGACCGCCTCCGCCCAGCCGCGAAAGACGTCGATGTCGCAGGCGTAATTCATCTGGTCGACCTGGTGCGCCCCCGGCGGGCGCCCGCCGATCTCGCCGAAGACGACCTCGCCGTCCGCCTTCTGATACCACTCCATGTGCGTGAAGCCGCTGCCGAATCCGAGCGTCTCGAGGACGGCGAGCCCCATCGCGACGCCCCCGGCGAGCGCCCCCTGATCCGGGAAGCGAAGGGCGACCACCTGCGGGCTGATCCACTCGTTCGAGCGCGCGACGAGCGGCCGAGGACGGTACCAAGCGACGTTGTGGAAGGCGGGTTTGCCGCCCACCGAGATGGTGTCGTACGTGTACTCCTCGCCGTCGACGAACTCCTCGACGCTCACCTCCGCCACGTGGCGAACCCGCGGAATCACCCGCTCGAGCTCCTGCGAATCCTCCACCCGGTAGGTGTCGGCCGATCCGGCCCCCGCGATCGGCTTGACGATCAGCGGGAAACCGATGCGCTGGGAGGCCTCCAGGATCTCCCCGGCGCCGCGCGCCGGCAGATGCCGCGGCGTGCGGATACCCGCCTGGTCGAGCAGCTGCTTCATGCGCTCCTTGTCCCGGAAGGGGAGCGTCTGCTCGACGTTCAATCCGGGGACCCCCAGCGCCTCGCGGAGACGGCCCGCGAGCAGCATTCCGGGCTCCCAGAGGCACTCGATCCGGTCGACCGAGGCCCCGTCGAGCCACGCCGTGACCTCTTGGACCAGCGTCGCTTCGTCCCAGAGCGAGCGCACGCGGAGGTAGCGCGAAAGGGCGCGCTTCGCGGTCGCCGGAAGGGCGTTCGGAGGGGAGTCACCGACTCCGAGAACCTCCGCGCCGACCTCGGCCAGACCCCGGACGAACTCCGGCATCTCCGACGGATAGCCTGGGGATAGGAAGAGGACGCGCGTCACGATGCGATCGGCGAGAGAGGGGCCCGGAAACGGGCGGCAGTATAGCGGACGCCCCGGGGAATGCGCTTGCTAGAATCCTGGCCGCCATGACCAGCGAGGAGTCGAGGGCGCGCTTCGCGGCGCTCGCCGCCCAGATCGAGACCACCTCGAAGGGAGGGCGCTGGCTCATCCTCATGCACGACAACCCCGACCCCGACGCCCTCGCGTCGACGGCCGCGCTGGCGCTCATCCTGAGGCGCCGGTTCGGGCGGCCGGTCACCGTCGCCTACGGCGGCATGATCGGACGCGCGGAGAACCGCGAGATGGTGCGGAGCCTCAAGCTCCGGCTGAGCCATCTGCGCCACCTCAACAAGCGGCACTACCGCCACTTCGCCCTCGTGGACTGCCAGCCCTGGACCGGCAATTCGCAGCTCCCCAAGGACATCGTGCCCGATTTGGTGATCGACCACCACCCGGTGCGGAAGTCGACCCTCCGCGCCAAGGCCTTCGACGTCCGTCCGGACTACGGCGCCACCGCGACCATCCTGGCCGAGTACCTGGAGGCGGCGGACCTGCAGCCGACGCGCCCCTTGGCGACCGGCATGGTCTACGCGATCCGCTCCGAAACGCAGGACTTCGGTCGCGAGGCCACCGGCCCCGATCACGCCGCCTTCGACAAGCTCCTGCCGCGCGTCGACCGCAGGTTGCTCTCGCGCATCCAGAACGCGCGCCTGCCGGTCGCCTACTTCCGCAACCTCCACCGGGCGCTCGAGAATCTGGCGGGCGTCGGACCCCTCGTGGTCTCGCACCTGGGCGCGGTCGATCAGCCGGACATCGTGCCGGAGGTCGCCGACCTCCTGCTCCGCATGGAGGGAAAGACCTGGTCGCTCACCACCGGAACGCACGGCGACCGCGTCTACGTTTCGATCCGGACGACCAACGCGCGCGCGGATGCCGGCAATCTCATGCGCCGGCTGGTCGGCAGCCTCGGCAAGGGGGGAGGGCATGGCACCATGGCCGGCGGTTTCGTGACCATTCCCAAGACCGCCACCGACGGCGGACGGGCCATCGAACGGATGCTCGCCCAGCGCTTCGTGAAGTCCCTGGGCAAGAGCCCGGAACGGCTGGCGCCGATCCACTTGAGCGCGCTCCCGATCTCCGCCGCGCCGCTCGTCGTCGAGAACGGCGCCGCATGAGCCCGAGCCGACGGGACCGCGACGGCGGCGAAACCGAGCCACGGCCGCGCCGCCGAACCCGGAAGGGGGAGGAGGGCGCGGACTCGGCGGCGAGCTCCCCCCCACCGCGCGACGCCGAGGCTACGAACGCGCCCCCCGCGAAGAAGCGCAGGGCGGCCGCGACCGTCCGGCCACGCAAGGCACCGGCTCCGAAGCCCCGCGCGAAGGCGACACCCAAGCGGAAGCGGGCTGCCGCTCCGCCTTCCCCGGAGAGTCTTCCGCTGGAAGCACCAGCGGGTGCCGCTCCGGCCCCGCCTCAGAAGGGGATTCCCCTCGGCGTCGTCGGCGAGCCGGTGCCCGCGACACGCGAGCTCTCCGAGGTCGAGATGCACCCCCCTGCCCCACCTCCTCAGGCCCAGCCTGGCGGGGAGGCGGTCGCGAGGGATCGACTCCGCTCCGACTTCCAGTCACGCCCCCACCTGGAGCCTCCGGACTTTCCCATCTGGACGGAGTCGGAGGGCGCGCGGACCGGATCCGCGGCCCCCCGGCGCCTCGCCTTCGTGCTCCATGCGCACCTCCCCTGGGTGCTGGGGCACGGGACCTGGCCGCACGGCGAGGACTGGCTGGCCGAAGCGGTGGTGCACTGCTACCTGCCGCTCCTGGATCTGCTCGAACGGCTCGCCGAGCGCGGCCGCCGCCACCTGCTCGCCCTGTCCGTGACCCCGGTGCTCGCCGCGATGCTCGAGGACCGGCGCACGCCGGCGGTCGTCGACCGCTATCTCGAAGAGCGCACGCGGGCGGCCTGGGAGAGCCGCGCCCGGCATCCGCTCGCCACCTGGTGGCACGGCGAGTTCCTCCGCCTGCGCGCTCTCTGGGATCGCTTCGACCACGATCTCGTGGGGGCCTTGGCGAGCCTCTGGGAGCGCGAGGCGATCGAGCTCTCGACCTCCGCGGGGACGCACGTCTATCTCCCGCTCGCGCACACACCGAAGCTGATCCGCCTGGCGCTCCGGACCGGCCGCGAGCTCCACCGGGAGCTCTTCGGCGACGACCCGCGCGGCTGCTGGATGCCGGAGTGCGCTTACCGCCCGGGCGGACCCTGGCGCCACCCGGTGACCGGCGCGAGCGAGGAGTCCCGCCCCGGCAACGAGAGCTACCTCGCCGAGCAGGGGCTGCGTTGGACGGTCGTGGACGCCCACCTCCTGCGCCGCGGCGATCCCGCCTTCCCCTACGGCGCCGACCTGCCACCCGAGGAGGTCGTCGAGCCTTCGGGACCCCATCCGCGCCCCTACTGGATGCGGCAGAGCGCCGTCGCCGCCTTCCTCCGGGACGCCCGCACGGCGGCCCAGGTCTGGTCCCGCCAGGGGGGCTATCCGGGCGACGGCAGCTATCTCGACTTCCACAAGCGCCACTGGCCCTCGGGGCTCCGGTTCTGGCGGGTCACCGGGAGCGATGCCGACCTCGCGGACAAGCTCGTCTACTTCCCCGGCGAAGCTTCCGCGACCGCGCGGGCGCAGGCCCAGCACTTCGTCGCGCTGGCGCGCGCGCTCGACGGCATGGGAGACGGGGTCATCTGCTGCCCCTTCGACGCCGAGCTCTTCGGGCACTGGTGGTTCGAAGGACCGCAGTGGCTCGAGCACGTCCTCGAGCTCGCGGCGCCGGGCTCGGGGCTGGAGGCCACGACGCCGGGCCGGGAGATGGAGGGACAACCTCTCTTGCGCCGCGCCTTCTTCGCCGAGGGCTCCTGGGGGGCGGGAGGCGACCACCGGGTCTGGGTGAATCCCGAAACCGAGCACTTCTGGAAGGAGCTCGCGGAGGCCGAGCGGCGCGCCTTCGCCGCGGTGCGGTGGGGGGGCAAGCGCCTCTGGCGGCGCGCCATCCTCAATCAGCTCTTGCTCGCCGCGGCTTCCGACTGGCCCTTCCTGGTGACCATGGGGACCGGCCGCGACTACGCCGAGGCACGCTTCCGGCTGCACATCACCCGGTTGCACCAATTGATCGACCTCGGTCCGCGCACGCGCACGCTCCCGGACTGGGTCCCCGCCGACCTCCCCTTCGCCGATATCGAGGCGGAGTGGGCGCGGCCCCCCGAGGAGTGAGACGACCGAACGCCATGCCGAGGACCTGGACGAATCTGCCCCGCCTCCACATCGCCGACATCGACCTGCCACGCGAGGTCCAAGGGCTCTACGATCTGGCTTACGACCTCTGGTGGACCTGGAACCCGCCGGCCCGGGAGCTCTTCTCCGCCATCGACAGCCGCGCCTGGGCGCTCTACCGGAATCCGGTGCAGCTGCTGATCAACGTCGACCGCCATCATTGGCAGGAGAAGCTCGAGAGCGATCATTTCGTCACCCTCTACCAGCGCGTGATGCGCCTCCACCAGGAGTACCAACAGGGGGTCGAGACGAGCTGGTTCGCCCGCACCTACCCCGAGGCCGAGGGGCCGATCGCCTACTTCTGCATGGAGTACGGACTCCACCAGTGCTTGCCGCTCTACTCCGGCGGGCTCGGCGTCCTCGCCGGCGATCACCTGAAGAGCGCGAGCGATCTCGGCGTGCCGCTGGTCGGCGTCGGCCTCCTCTACCACAGCGGCTACTTTCACCAGAACATCGACGCCGACGGGAGGCAGCAGCACATCTACCCGGAGTCGGACTTCTCCCGCCTCCCGGTGCGCCCCGCGGCCGGGCACACCGGCCGCGGCATCCTGGTTTCGATTCCCTTCGTCGACCGGGAGGTCCGGGCCCAGGTCTGGCTCGCCCAGGTCGGACGGGTGCCGCTCCTCCTGCTCGACACCGACGTCCCGCAGAACGACTCCGCCGACCGCCCGATCACCAGCATCCTCTACACGCCGGGGCGCGAGATGCGCCTGGCGCAGGAGATGGTGCTCGCCTTGGGGGGCGCCGCGGCGCTCGCCGAGCTCGGCATCGAGCCGGCGGTCTGGCACATGAACGAGGGGCACTCGGCGTTCCTGCAGATCGAGCGTCTGCGCGGGCGGCTCACCGCGGGGCGCTCGCTCGCCGAGGCGATCGAGGAGCTGCGATCGACCTCCGCTTTCACGACCCACACACCGGTCCCCGCCGGCAACGAGGTCTTCGAAGCCCCTCTCGTGCGGAAGTTCTTCCTGCCCATCCTCGAGCGGGCCGAGCTCGACCCCGAGCCGATCCTGGCCCTCGGCAACAACGACCACGGCGAGAAGAACCAGCCCTTCAACATGACGGCGCTCGCCCTGCGGACGAGCTCGCGGATCAACGGCGTCTCCCGCCAGAACGCCGAGGTGGCGAGCCGCATGTGGCAGCACCTCTTCCCGGGGCACGATCCGGAGCGCCCGCCGATCGCCGCGGTGACCAACGGGGTCCATCCTCCGACCTGGCTCGGAGCCGAGCTGCAGGCGCTCTTCCAGCGCTGGCTGGGCGACGGCTGGGCCGACCAGCTCGCCTCGTTCGAAGGCGCCTCCGCGATCGAGAACGGCGCGGCCGGCGAGCTCTGGGAGGCGCACCTCGGGCAGAAGCGCCGGCTCGCCCGCTTCCTCCGCTCACGGCTCCGCGACCAGTTCGCCCGCCACGGCCTCTCGCCGGACGAGCTGCGCCGGATCGAGCACGTCTTCGACGCGAACGTGTTGACGATCGGCTTCGCCCGCCGCTTCGCGACCTACAAGCGGGCGGGGCTCCTCTTCTCCGACCTCCATCGCCTGCGGCAGCTGGTCGGAAGCGCCGAGCGCCCTCTCCAGATCGTGCTCGCCGGCAAGGCGCATCCGGCGGACAAGGGGGGCCAGGAGCTGATCGCGCACATCTTCCAGCTCTCGCAGTCGGAGGCCCTCAAGGGCCGCGTCTTCTTCGTCGAGGACTACGACATGCGGGTGGCCCGGAAGCTCGTCCAGGGGGTCGACGTCTGGCTGAACACCCCCCGCTGGCCGCAAGAAGCCTCGGGCACCTCGGGCATGAAGGCGGCGATGAACGGCGCGCTCAACTGCTCGATCGCCGACGGTTGGTGGCCGGAGGGGTTCGACGGCGACAACGGCTGGGTGATCGGTCCGCGCGAGCCCGGCGCCGCACCGCCCGGCGACGAGTCCCAGCAGGATCGCGCCGACGCCCTGGCGCTCTACGAGCTGCTCGAGGAGCGGATCGTCCCCTCCTACTACACCCGCGACGGGGACGGACTCCCGGCCGACTGGATCCGTAGGATGAAGCGGGCGATCGCCTCGATCACGCCGCAGTTCTCGAGCGACCGGATGATGCGCGACTACTGCCGGCAGGCCTACGTCGACCTGCTCCGCGGTGCCCTGAAAGGGGCCCCGGCAAGCAACTTGCTGTCCCCAGCCGAGCAGGATGCCTAGCCCCCAGGAGGAACGATGAATCGACGCTCACCCCTCGCCGCTCACCGCACGCTGGCCCTCGCGCTGCTGGCGCTCGGGACTCTCGCCGGGACTCTCCTGGCCGACGAGGCGCCCCTCTTCCGCCCCGACCCGGCGCTCGTCCCCTTCCGGGCCCCGGAACCGGCACCGCTCCGGCTCGCCGAGGCGATGAGCCTCACGCCGGCGGCGACTCTCCGCCCGGCCGCGGAGGCGGCCGCCCCGGAGCTCGCGGCGATGGCGGCTCACAACGCGCTCGCCGTCTCCGGCCGGGTTCCGGTGCAGGTGGGCTTCGCTCGCGCGCTTTCCGAGCCGCTCCGGTTCGCACCGGAGCCCGAGCGCTTCGCGGCCTCGATCGGGCAGCGCTACGGTGGCGGCTGGCTCGGCCGCGCCGCGACCGGCGAGTGGGTCTGGGGCACTTCGGTCGCCATCCCGGGCGCCGGCGCGCTCCGCCTCGAGCTCGCGGACGTCGACCTCCCGGAGGGAACGAGGCTCTGGGTCTACGGGACGGAGGGTGAGGCCCGCCCCTTCGACCTCCGCCTCCTTCGCGCCGACCGGTCCCTCGTCACGCCGACCATCGAAGGGGAGGAGATCCGGCTCGAGGTGGCCCTCCCGGCCGACGCGGCAGCACCCGCGCGCGGCTTCCGGATCGACCGGGTCTTCGAGCAGGTCGCCGACGCGGCGACCCTCCTCCCGATGGGAGACTCCTGCCTCCACAACGCCGAGTGCTACGACAGCAGCGACTTCCCCGCCATCGAGGCCGCGCGGGATGCGGTGTTCCAGTATCTGTTCATCAGTGGTGGGTTCTTCTATACCTGCAGCGGGGGATTGCTGAACGACACCGACGCCTCGACAGTCATCTACTGGGGCCTGACCGCGAACCATTGCATAACTTCACAGGCGGAGGCACAAACCGTCGACGCCAAGTTCTTCTTCCGCAGGAACGGCTGTCCCGGAACCGATGAAACCTGGACGCGTGCGCTGACGGGCTGGAACCTAACCGTTTCATCTGCGACTTCGGACGTTTCGCTGATGCGCCCGATCGACCCAACGAAGATTCCGGCCGGCGTAGCGCTTCTCGGCTGGTCGAGCGTGCGACCGACCCAGGGAACAGTCTTGTATCGACTCTCGCACCCCGTAAGAGAGGCGACCAGCCACATCGAGCCTCAGACCTACAGCACCCATCAGCTCGACGAGACTCCGAGCCCCTACTGTGCCGCTGACGCCCCTTTGACCCATTTCCTCTACTCCCTGAACCTCGGAGACACAGGGGTCTCCGGAGGAAGCTCGGGTTCGCCGGTCATGAATGCCCTCGGTCAAGTTGTGGGCCAGTTGTCAGGAACCTGCGGCGTGAACCAGGACGGGTGCGGTACCGACGAAACCGTAGTCGATGGCTCCTTCTCACGTTCTTTCCCTCTGTTGGCTCCTTACTTGAACCCAGCAAGCAGTGGCACCTGCGTTCCTGATGCCGATACTGCGTGCCTTCTCGGCGGGAGGTTTAAAGTGGAGGTCACCTGGACCACCGCGAGCTCGACGGGACCAGGACAGATCATGTCATTCGGGAGCGAGCGGGCGGAGAGCAACGAGTCGGCCTTCTTCTGGTTCTTCTCCCCCACGAACTTCGAGATGGGCGTGAAGATGGTCGACGCCTGCGTGCCGCCCTGGAACCGCTACTGGGTCTTCGTGAGCGGCCTGACGAGCCAGCAGTACGAGGTGCGGGTGACGCGCATGGCGAATCCGACCGACATCCGCACCTATACCAATCCGCTCGACCACCTCCCGACCACCGCGGGCGACACGGACGCCTTCACCTGTCCGTAGCGTGACGACGCCGGCGACACCCTCCTGCGCGGAGCATCCGGCGGCGCCGGCCGCTTTCCGTTGCGACGGGTGCGGGCGGCTGCTCTGCGAGGCCTGCGTGCGGGAGGGGCATCGCCTCCTCTTCTGCGTCCACTGCGGCGAGCGGGCGCTGCCGCTCGCCGCGGAGGCGCCCGACACCACGCCGGCGCGCCGGCGCGACGAGCGGATGAACCACCCCTACCGCCTCGCCGACGCGCTCGTCTACCCGTTCCGCGGCACCGGCGTCTACATGCTGCCGGCCTACGTCCTCACGATGACCGTGGCGGCGGCGGTCCCCGGTTGCGGACTGCTCGCCCTGGCGCTCGTGACCCTCTTCCTGCCGGGGTTGATGTTCGAGATCGTGCGCGTCACCGCGACCGGCGACGACGAGCTCCCCGATTGGCCCGACTACACCGACCTCTTCCAGCGCTTCAAAGAGTGGCTCTGGATGCTGTCGATCTGGGTCATCAGCGCGCTGCCGATCGTCTTCTTCTTCCGCGTCGCCGGGTGCGACACGACCACGTTCCTGCTCGGCCAGGGGGGCGCCCGCTGCTGGGCGGCGCTCCTCGCCGGCCTCGTGCTCGGGCTCCTCTTCGGCGTGCTCGCTTTCGGTGCCACGGGGTGCTACACGAGCGGCTGGCTCGCCTTCCGCCTCGACCTGCATCTCCAGGCGCTCCTCTCGCCGGTCGGCCCGGCCGTGGCCGCGACCGCGGGGCTCCTGACGTTACTTCTCGTCACGAGCCAGCTCGCGCGCCTCCTGCTCGGAGCGATTCCGTTGTTGGGGGCCTTCGCCGAGCAGGCGATCTCCGGCTACGCCCTCTTCCTGGGGCCGCACCTGGTGGGGCTCCTCTTCCGCCGTCAGGCGGAGCGACTCGACCCCCTCTACACGAAGTAGGCCGCCGGGCGGCTCAGCCGGCGCGCCCGACGAGCCGGAGGATCTCCTCCATCCGCTCTTCGGCGGCGCGGCGCCCGGTGGCGCAGATCTCCGCGCGCCGCTTGACGTCGGCGAGGCCGAACTGCTCGAGGCCGGGCGGCACGAGCACCAGGTCGCAGCGGTGGAACCGCCGCTTGGACGCGTGGAACATCGCGATCTCGAAAGCGCGCTGCGAGACCGCGAGGGCGCTTCCGAACCCCTCCGTGTCGGGGGTCGAGAGCGGGCTCGCGTAGACCCCGAGGATCACGTCGCAGAGCCCGAGCAGCGGATCGACCGGGAAGTTGTCGAGGATGCCGCCGTCGGCGAAGAGGCGCCCGCCGATCGCCATCGGCGAGAAGACCGCCGGCATCGAGGAACTCGCGATCACCGGCCGCACCAACGGACCGGCGGCGAAGATCTCGAGCTTCGCCGCCAGGAGGTCGGTGGCGGTGACGAAGAGACGGCGGTGGAGCGCCTCGAACGAGTCCTCCGGGAAGTACTCGAGGAAGCCGGGGACCACCTTCTCGCCGTCGAAGAGCCCCGGCTTGCCGAGCGCGAGCCGCGAGAGCCGGAAGGGGCTGTTGGTGGCGAAGAACTCGAGCATCTCGTCCGCCGCGTAGCCCGCGGCGTAGAGCGCTCCGACGATCGCTCCGGCGCTCGTGCCGGAGATGCAGTCGGGCTCGACACCGGCGGCGCGGAGCGCCTGCAGCACCCCCACGTGCGCGATGCCACGCACGCCGCCGCCGGAGAGGACGAGCCCGACCCGGTACTGCATCGCTACTTCGCGGCTTCCCCCTTCGTCCACTGATCGATCCAGTCGAGCACCGTGTCGTGCCAGAGGATCGAGTTGGCGGGCTTCAGGACCCAGTGGTTCTCGTCGGGGAAGTAGAGGAGCTTCGAGGGGATCCCCTTGCGCTGCGCCGCCGTGAAGGTGCCGATGCCGCCGGTGTCGACCACGCGGTAGTCCTTGCCACCATGGACGACCAGGATCGGCGTCTTCCAGTTCTTCACCAGGTCGACCGGATTGTGCTTCGCGTAGCCCGCGGGGTTGGCCCAGGGCGTGCCGCCGTGCTCCCACTCGGGGAACCAGAGCTCCTCGGTTGCGTAGTAGGCGAAGCGCTCGTCCAGGTTCCCGTCGTGGGCGACCAGGCAGCGGAAGCGGTCGGGCCAGGCGCCGGCGATCCAATTGATCATGTAGCCGCCGTACGAGGCGCCCGCCGCCGCGACCCGCGAGCCGTCCATCCAGGGATAGGCCTTGAGGGCCGCGTCGAGCCCCTTCTTCAGATCCTCGAGCGGCTTGCCCCCCCAGTCGCCGCGGATGGCGTCGGTGAAGGCCTGCCCGTAGCCGGTCGAGCCGTGGAAGTCGACCATCACCACCGCGTAACCGCGCGCCGCGTAGGTCTGCGGGTTCCAGCGGTAGTGGAAGTCGTTGCCGAAGGAGCCCTGCGGGCCGCCGTGGATCAGGAAGGCGACCGGGTACTTCTGGGCGGGATCGAAGTCGACCGGCTTCACGATGTAGGAGAAAACCGTCTCGTTGTTCCAGCCGCGGAAGCTCATCTGCTCCGGCTCCCCGAGCTTCACGGCCGCGATCCGCGCGTCGTTCAGCCCCGTGATCCGCCGCTCGCCCGAGCCGTCGGCGTTCGCGGTCCAGAGATCCGCGGGGGACTTGAGGTGGTTCTTCGCGTAGCCGATCCTGCCGTCGGCGAGGAACATCAGGTTGCCGTTGGTCCCGGAGCCGACGATCGAGCGCACGGCGCCGCTCGTCGCGTCGATCGCGAAGATCGCCTTCTGGCCGACGTCCTGCGCCAACGCATAGATCGTCTTGCCGTCCGGCGACCAGCTCCATTCGTCCGGCGAGCGGTCCCAGTTCGGCGCCAGCCGGCGCTCGGCGCCGTCGAGCCCGTCGCGGAGCACGATCTGGAAGCGGTCCGCCTCGTAGCCCGCCCGCGCCATCGCGAGGTAGCCGAGCGTCTTGCCGTCGGGGGAGAAGCCCGGCTGGGTGTCCCAGGCGGGGTTCGTGGTCAGCTTGCGCGGCGCCGCCGAGCCGTCCGCCGGCACGGCGAAGAGGTCGAAGTTGGTCGACCAGGCCTCTTCGCGCCCGGCGTCGCGGGCCGAGAAGACGACCGTCGCGGCGTCGAGCGAGCTCGTGAACTCCTCGCTGCCGCCGAAGGGCTTCGACGGCGCGTCGGCCCGCATCCCCGGCATGAGGTCCACCGCCTCGCCCCCGGCGACCGGCAGCGAGAAGAGGTGATTACGGCGTCCATCGGACCAGGTGTCCCAGTGGCGGATGAAGAGGCTCTCGTAGAGCAGCCCGGTCTCCTTCCGCTTCTCGAGCGCCGCGAGGCGGTCCGTCGTGCAGGAGATCTCCCTGCCGCACTCGGGGAAGACCTCGAGGCTGAAGAGGAAGCGCGAGCCGTCCGCCGTGAGCTCGAGGTTCGAGACGTCGAGCGGCAGGTCGCTCACTTGCGCCGGCTCGCCGCCGTCGAGCGGCAGCCGCCAGATCTGCGAGGAGCCGGTGCGGGTCGACAGGAAGTAGATCGCACGGCCGTCCGGCGACCAGCGCGGGTTGGTGTCGCTCGCCGAGTTCGTGGTGAGCTGGAGGAGGCCCGAGCCGTCGGCTCCGACCCGCCAGAGGTCGTAGCGTCCGCCGTTCTTCTCGAGGTCGGTCGAGCGGAGCACGAAGACGATCTCGTGGCCGTTGGGCGAGACCTGCGGGTCCGAGAGCCGTTGCATCATGACCAGATCACGGACGTCGAAGGGATGCGGTGCCTCGGCCGCGGGAAGCGGCGCGGCGAGAGCGAAGAGAGCCAGCAGAGCCAGCGGAGCCAGCGGAAGACGGGACGTCATGCGTACCTCCTCGGAGCGGTGGTCGATTGCGGGCGGCCGGCTGGCGCGCCGCGACGATCGTACCGCACCGCCGGGCGCTCGACCCTCTGCTACCATCCCGCCCGGCATGCCCGCTCCCCCTTCGCTCGACGCCGCCATCCGCCCCACCTTCCTCCTGCCGGCCAAGGTCCTGGGAACCGAGCTCGGCTGCGATCTGACGCTCGCGTGCGAGACCTTTCAGCACACCGGGAGCTTCAAGTTCCGCGCCGGCTACAACGTGGCGCTCTCGGTGCCCGAGGAACGGCTCCTGACCGCGTCCTCCGGGAACTTCGGTCAGGCGCTCGCCTGCGCCTGCAAGCTGCTCGGTAAGGGGTGCACGGTGGTGATGCCCGCCCAGTCGGCGCGGGTCAAGATCGACGCCGTCCGGGCGCACGGCGCGCGCGTCGACCTGCTCGACACCGCCCTCAAGACGCGTGCCGAGCGGGTTCGCGAGCTCGCGGCCGAAGATCCCGCGGCCTACGTGGCGAGCGCCTACGACGACCCGTTGGTGATCGGCGGCAACGCCACGCTGGGACGCGAGCTCGCGTCGCACGGCTTCGACGCCGTGCTCGTTCCGGTCGGGGGCGGCGGGCTCTCTTCAGGAGTGCTGACCGGGCTGCGCCAGGAGGATTCCCGCGCGGAGGTCTGGGGGGCCGAGCCGCTGCTCGCGAACGACGCCGCGCGGTCGCTCCGCTCGGGCCGTCTCGAGAGCAACGCGGCTGAGGCCCCGACGCTCGCCGACGGGGCGCGCACGCTCTCCCTCGGCAGCCACAACTGGGAGATCCTGAGAACCGGGCTCGCGGGCATCGTCGAGGTCTCCGAGGAGCGGATCGCCGAGGGCGTGAAGCGGCTCTTCCTGGCCGCCAACCTCAAGGTCGAGCCGACGGGGGCGCTCTCGCTCGGCGCTCTGCTCGCCGAGCCGGAGCGCTTCCGCGGCCGCCGCGTCGCCTGCGTCGTCTCCGGCGGCAACGTCGATCCCGCCCTCTACGCCCGGCTCATCGCCTAGAGAGCTCGCTCAGCGCCAGCGGCCGCGGTCGGGAACGCGGCTGTAGACGAAATGCCGCGACTCCGCCAGGAGGGGCGGCGGCTCCCGGCGCGCGAGGGGGAGCGCGAGCGCCATGCCGGCCACGAAGCCGCCGACGTGCGCCCACCAGGCGACGCCGCCCGTCTCCGGGCCCCCGTTCGACGCGAGGGCCCCGCTCGCGAGCTGGCCGACGAACCAGATCCCCAGGTAGACCAGCGCTGGAATGCGCACGAAGAGCGGGTAGAAGAAGATCGGAATCAGGGTGAGGACCCGCGCCTGCGGGTAGTAGACGAGATAGGCACCCAGCACCCCGGCGATCGCCCCCGAGGCGCCGATCGTCGGGACGGTCGACGTGGCGTTGGTCACCCAGTGCAGCCACCCCGCCGCGAGCCCCGCGACCACATAGAAGAGGGCGTAGCGCACCCGCCCCATGCGGTCCTCGACGTTGTCGCCGAAGATCCAGAGGGACCACATGTTGAAGAGCAGGTGGGCGAATCCGCCGTGCAGAAACATGCTGGTGAGGAAGGGCGCCACGCCACCGGGGGGAAGCCCCACGCTCACCGCCCAAGCTGGATCGCTCCAGCGCGCCGGCACGATCCCGAAGAGATAGATGACCGCCTGCAGGCGCTCCGGGGGGAGCGCGGACTGATAGAGGAAGACGATCGTGTTGGCCGCGATGATCGCCCAGGTCACGATCGGCGCCCGCCGGCTCGGGATCTCGTCGCGCAGCGGAAACATGGCGCGGCAAGGCTATCCCAGCGCTCGGCGGCCGAGCGGCGGCCCCCGCTCGCTTGCTAGAGTTCAGCGCCATGCACGCCGCCGCGCGCGCCCGTTGGCAGGTCCTCGCAGCAGCGGCGCTCTTCTCCACCGGCGGCGCCGCCATCAAGGGGACCACGCTCACCGCCTTCCAGGTCGCGAGCTTCCGCTCCGGGGTCGCCGCGCTCGCGCTCCTCCTGCTCCTCCCAGGCGCGCGGCGGGGCTTCGGCCGCGACCTTCTCCCGGCGGCCTTCGCCTACGCCGCCACGCTCGTCTGCTTCGTGGTCGCGACCAAGCTCACCACGGCCGCCGCCGCGATCTTCCTCCAGTCCACGGCTCCGATCTGGGTGCTCCTCCTCGCGCCGCTGCTCCTGGCGGAGCCGATGCGGCGAAGCGACCTGCCGTTCGTCCTCCTCGCCGCCCTCGGCCTCCTGCTCGTCTTCCTGGGCTCGCGCGATCCCGCCGCGACGGCTCCCCGCCCGGCGCTCGGCAACCTGGTGGCGCTCGCCTCCGGGATCTTCTACGCCCTGCTCATGATCACGATGCGGCGCCTGGCGCGCGCCGGCGAGAACGAGGACCGCACGCTGCCGGCGACCGTGCTCGGCAACGCTCTCGCCTTCGCCGCCTGCCTTCCCTTCGCTCTGCCCCTCGGCGCGCCACGTTGGACCGACGGCGCCGCCATCCTCTACCTGGGCGTCGTCCAGATCGGCCTCGCCTACTGGTTCTTCATGCGCGGCCTGCGCTCGCTGGGCGCCCTCGAAGTCTCTCTCCTGGTGCTCCTCGAGCCGGTCTTGAACCCACTCTGGACCTGGCTCCTGACCGGCGAGCGGCCGAGCGCCCTCGCGTCCGCGGGTGGCGCCGTGATGCTCTTCGCCCTCGCCGGCCGCGTGCTGCTCGACCGGGGCGCGCGCGGCGCTCCGGCGCCCGTGCTTGATTGAATCAGAGGGAGATGGAGCCCTTGCGGAAGTCCGAGGGAGCGAGGCGCGCGTTGATCAGCACCGGCTTCCCTTCGGCGGCCCAGGCGCGCGCCCGGGCGAACGCGGGCGCGATCTCCTCCTCCCGGTCGATCCGGATCCCTCGGCCGCCCAGCCCTTCCGCGGCGAGGTGGTAGTCGAGCGGCGCGAGCTCGGTCCCCACGGCATCGCCCAGAGCGGGTACCTGGTCGCGCGCGATCTGCGCCCAGGAGGCGTCGTTGCCGACCAATGCGATCACCGGCAGTCCCTGACGGGCGAAGCTGTCGAACTCCGCCAGGCTGTAGCCGAGCGAACCGTCGCCGTACAGCACCCAGACCTCGGCCTCGGGGCGCGCGACCTTGGCGCCGAGCGCGAAGCCGCCTCCCACCCCGAGCGTTCCGAAGGCTCCCGGATCGAGCCAGGCGAGCGGTCGCCGGGGCCGGACGATGTAAGCCGCCGTGCCCACGAAGTCGCCGCCGTCGGCGATCAGCAGGGCGCGATCGTCGAGGAAGGCGTCCAGGCGATCGAGGAGGGCGATCGGGTGGACCCCTGTCGCGGGGCGCGCCGCGGCCTGCGCCACGATCGCCGCCCCGCGCTCCGCGTCACGGCGCTGCAGCGTCTCGAGCCAATCGGCCCACGCGACGTGGAGACCGGAGGAACGCTCCGCCAGCGCGGAGAGGAAGAGAGCCGGGTCGCCGGGCGCTTCGATGTCGGGGCGGCGGTTGCGCGCCAGCGCCTCGCGGCTCCGGTTGGCGCCGACCAGGGTCGCGCCACGACGGATCGCCCGCCCATAGTCGAGGCGGAAGTCGCAGGGCACGCCGGCCAGGAGCACCCAGTCCGCGTCGCGCAGCGCTTCGCGCCGGTGGTGACGCAGGAGGAGCGGGTGTTCCGCGCCGAGCAGTCCGCGCGCCATTCCCGAGAGGTAGACCGGCACGCCGAGCCGCTCGATCGCCACGGCCAGGATCTCCGGCGCGACCGCGTGCAGCATCGCCTGCGAGCCGACGACGAGGACCGGACGTCCCGCTCGCGCGAGGGCGCGGGTCGCCCGTCGCACGGCGCGGGGCGACGGCCCGTCCGCGCGCGCCTCCGGCAGCGCGCCGCCGGGGCGATCGGCGCCCCGGAAGAGCGCCGCCAGGTGCCGCCCCAGGTAGAGCCGCTCCAGGCGCTTGCCGAGCCCCGGGGGTCTCTCCCCCTCGCGCGGAGCCACGCCATACCACTCGCGCACCGTCCCTTCCGGGTAGAGCAGGTCCACGGGGCACTCGACGAAGACCGGTCCGGGCACTCCGCCGCAGGCGCGGGCGAGCGCCGTCTCGACGAGCGGCGCGAGCTCGGCCACGCGCCGGGCCGAGGCCTGCCACTTGACGTGCGGCGCCACCAGCGCCTGTTGGTCGATGTCCTGGAGCGACCCTCTTCCCTTGAGGACCGTCGCCGTGGCGCCCCCCAGGACGAGCACCGGCGACTCCGCCATCTGCGCGTTCTCGAGCGCGGTGATCGTGTTCGTGACGCCCGGGCCAGCGGTCACCGCCGCCACCCCCGGTCGGCCCGTCAACCGCGCGGTCGCGTCGGCGGCGAAGACGGCGCTCGCCTCGTGGCGCGTGTCGACGACGCGCAGGCCCGCCTTCTTCGCGCCCACCAAGATCGGCGAGATGTGTCCGCCGCAGAGCGTGAAGAGGGTCTCGACGCCGTGACGCACCAGCACCTCCGCGACCCGCTCCCCCCCGTGGCTCATGGTCCGAGAGATTCCCACAGAGACTCGGCCGGCACAACCGCCGAGTCGTTGCGACGGCGGTCGAGTGCGCTTCTCCACACCGCCCGCCACTGGGTCGCCTGTTAGACTCGCGGGCGGACCAGCAACCACTCCCTAGTCGAGCTTCTTTCTCTCGAGAGAGCCGCGCATGACGCCGAAGCTGATGTCGATGTCGGAAGCGGTGGGCCGCTACGTCTCCGACGGCTCCACCGTCGTGATCGAGGGCTTCACCCACCTGATCAGCTTTGCCGCCGGCCACGAGATCATCCGGCAGCGGCGGCGCGACCTGACCCTCTGCCGCCTCACGCCGGACCTCGTCTACGAGCAGATGATCGCCGCCGGCTGCGCCCGCAAGCTCGTCTTCTCCTGGGCCGGAAACCCCGGCGCCGGACCGCTCTACGCCCTCCGCCGGGCCGTCGAGCACGCGGAGCCGTTGCCGCTCGAGCTCGAGGAGTACTCCCACTTCGGCATGGTCGCCCGCTTCGCGGCCGGCGCGGCGAAGCTCCCCTTTCTGCCGCTGCGCACCTACGCGGGTAGCGACCTGCCGCTCGTCAACCCGCGCATCCGCGAGATCGAATGCCCCTACACCCACGAGAAGCTCGCGACCGTGCCCGCCCTCAACCCGGACGTCGCCATCTTGCACGTGCAGCGCGCCGACGTGAAGGGGAACGCACAGATCTGGGGGCTCCTCGGAGTGCAGAAGGAGGCCGCTTTCGCGGCCGCCAAGGTGATCGTGGTGGCCGAGGAGATCGTCCCCGAGAAGGTCATCCGCGCCGACCCCAACCGGACCGTGGTCCCCGGCTTCGTGGTCAACGCCGTGGTGCACGAGCCCTGGGGGTGCCACCCCTCCTTCGCGCAGGGGTACTACGACCGGGACAACGACTTCTACGTCGCCTGGCGCGACATCTCCAAGGACCCGGCCCGGCTCGCCGCCTATCTCGACGAATGGGTTTACGGCGTTCCCGACCGCGCGGCCTACGTCGCCAAGCTGGGCGACCGCCTCGCGAGCCTGCGCGCCCGTTCGAAGCCGGCCCGGGCGGTCAACTATGGCTACTGAGACCTACACGCCCGCCGAGCTCATGGTCTGCCGCGCGGCGCGCGAGCTCGCCGACGGCGAGGTCGTCTTCGTGGGCATCGGTCTCCCCAACCTCGCCTGCAATCTCGCGCGCCGCCTGCACGCTCCCGACCTCGTCCTGCTCTACGAGTCGGGCGCGGTGGGCGCGGTGCCGGAGCGGGTGCCGGTCTCGATCGGCGACCCGGCTCTGGTCACCAACTCGATCGCCGTCGCCTCGATGGCCGACGTCTTCTACAACTACCTGCAGGGGGGGAAGATCGACGTCGGCTTCCTGCAGGGGGCCCAGATCGATCGCTACGGGAATCTCAACACGACGGTGATCGGCGACTACGCGCACCCGAAGGTGCGCCTGCCCGGGAGCGGCGGCGCCTGCGAGATCGCGATCAACGCCAAGCGCGTGCTGGTGATCGCGCCCCAGAGCCGCAAGAGCTTCCCCGAGCACGTCGACTTCATCACCTCGCCGGGGTTCGTCGACGGTCCGGCGGCGCGCCTCCGCCTCGGCATGCCGGGGGGCGGCCCGGTGCGGGTGATCACCGATCTCGCCTGCTACCGATTCGAGGCGGGCGAGATGACGGTGGAGACCCTGCACCCTGGAGTGACTCTCGAGCAGGTGCGCGAGAACCTCGGCTGGGAGCCCCGCACCATCTCCGAGATCGGCGCCACCAAGCCGCCGAGCCGGCGCGAGCTCGGCTTGCTGCGCAAGCGGCTCGATCCCGACAAGCTCTTCCTCTAGACGGCGAAGCCGCTGACCGCTCGGCTCTGCTCGCGCAGGAACTTGAGCAGGTAGTCGGGCCCCAGGGCCGCCGGGCCGCAGGCGCCGCTCGCCTTCCACCCTCCGAACGAGTTCACGCCGGGCCAGGCGCCGGTGGTGGCGCCGCTGCGCCGGTTGGCGTAGAGGACCCCCGCCTCGATGCCCGAGAGAAACGCTTCGAGCTCCGCCCGGTCGCGGGTGAAGATCCCCGCCGTGAGGCCGTAGGGCACCGCGTTCGCTTCGACGATCGCCTCCTCGAGCGAGCCCACCTCCTGCCAGAGGAGGATCGGCAGGAACATCTCCTCGGCGAAGTAGGGGTGTCTCGGATCGGGCAGGCGGGCCAGGGTCGGCGCGACGTAGAAGCCGTGCGCGAGGTTCCCCTGGGTGAGCACCTCGCCGCCGGTCACGATCTCCCCGCCGGCCGAGGCGATGCCGGCGACGTAGCGCCGGTAGTTCTCCACCGCCTGCGCGTGGATGACCGGACCGAGGAAGGGGTCGCCGCTCACCGGGTTGCCGACGGTGAGCGCGCGCGTCCGCGCGAGGAGCCGCTCGAAGAAGTCGCGCGCTACGCGGCGCTCGACGTAGACGCGAGAGCAGGCGCTGCACTTCTGACCGCCGAAGCCGAAGGCCGAGCGCGCGACACCGTCCGCCGCGGCGTCCAAGTCGGCGCTCGCGGTGACGATCGCCGGGTTCTTCCCTCCCATTTCCACCACCACCGGACGCGGCCACTCCACGAGCGCCTGTCGGACCATGCGCAGGCCGACCGCGGACGAGCCGGTGAAGGCGAAACCGGCGATGCGCGGGTCGGCGAGCAGACGGCGTCCCACCCGCTCGCCGGTGCCGTGCAGGAGCTGCAGGACCTCCCCCGGCACGCCGGCCGCCCAGAGCTCGCGACAGAGGAGCTCGCCGGAGATCGGCGCGTCGACCGAAGGCTTGAAGACCACCGTGTTGCCGGTCACGAGCGCGCCGCCGATCATGCCGGCGGCGAGCGCCGACGGGAAGTTGAACGGCGAGATCACCGTCCAGACGCCGTAGGGGCGCATCACGCTCTCGGTCGCCTCGTCGGGGCTCATGCGCGCCATGACGCGGCGGAAACCCTGGTTCTCCTCCATGCGACGGGCGTAGTAGCGGAGCAGATCCGCCGACTCCTCCACCTCGGCGAGCGCTTCGAGCCGGCTCTTCCCCACCTCGTAGACCATCCACGCGGCGAGCTCGAGCCGCCGCGCACCGATCCCGTCCGCGGCGGCGTGGAGGATGGCGCAGCGCTCCTCCCAGGGCCGGTCCCGCCACTCCGGGAACGCGGCGGTCGCGGCCGCGACGGCCTCGCCCACCTCCTCCGGGCTCGCCGATGGGAATCGCGCGATCCGCCAGCGCGTGTCGATCGGCGACACGACGCGGTGCTCCGCGGCGCCCGCGAGTGGCCGCCCGGAGACGCCCCCTTCGAGCACGCGTGGAAAGGCGCCGGCCACCCGGGCGAGCTCGCCGTCGAACTCGGCGCGCAGCTCCGGATCGGTGCTCATCGACGTATAGGTGATCTTTCCCTCGCCGCTCATGCCAGCTCCTCGAGGCTCCGCGCGAGGCGAGCGACGAGCTCGTCGATCTCGACCTCGGTGATGGTGAATGGTGGGGCGATCATCACCAGATCGCCCGTCTCCCCGTCGACGTTGCCGGCGTTCGGCCAGACCACGAGCCCGTTGGCGAGCGCCCGCTCCGCCCAGCGCTCCGCGAGCTTCGCGGAACGCGGATGGGGGAGCTTGGTGGCGCGATTCGACACCAGCTCCACCGCGGCGAGGAAGCCCTTGCCCCGGACATCCCCGACCCAGGGGTGCGCGAATAGGCTCCTCAGCCGCTCGAAGAAGTAGGGCTCGAGCGCCGCGACGCGCTCGACGAGCCGCCCGGCCGCGATGGCCCGCACGGTCGCGAGACCGGCGGCGCAGAGCGCCGGATGGTGCGAGTAGGTCTGGGCGTGATTGAAGGCTCCGCTCCCCGCCGCGAGCGTCTCCACCAGAGCCCGCCGCGCCACCACCGCCGAGAGCGGGACGGAGCCGGCATTGAGCCCCTTGCCGAGGACCAGGATGTCGGGCACCAGGTCGAAGTGCTCGCACGCCGTCCAGCGCCCGGTTCGGCCCATGCCGCTCATCACCTCGTCGGCGATCAGCAGCACGTCGTGACGGCGGCAGATCTCCGCGACGCGCGGCCAGTAGCCCGGCGGCGGCACCACGGCGCCGGTCGAGGAACCTCCGATCGGTTCCGCGAGGAAGGCGGCCACGCTCTCCGCGCCCTCGGCGAGGATCGCCGCTTCGAGCGCTTCGCCGGTCGAGCCGGGGCCCGTGGGGTCGCGGTAGCTGTCCGGCGCCGGAATGCGCGGGAAGGGAGTCAGCAGCGGGGCGAAGACCCGCCGGTACGCCTCGCGCCCCGAGAGCGCGAGCGCCGCGAGCGTGTTGCCATGGTACGAGGGGAAGCGCGAGATCATCTTCCACTTGCCGGCGCGTCCCCGCTCCACCCAGATCTGGCGGGCGAGCTTCACCGCGGCCTCGATCGCCTCCGAGCCGCTGCCGAGGAAGTAGGCGAAGTCGAGATCGCCAGGGAGGCGCTCGGTGAGCTCGAGCGCGAGCTCTTCCACGGGCCGGTGGGTGAACTGGGTGCCGTTCACGTAACCGAGCGTCCGGATGGCCTCGGCCACCGCGTCCGCGACCCCGTCGAGGGCATGCCCGAGGTTCGCCACCACCGCTCCCCCGGAGGCATCCAGGTAGCGCCGCCCCTCGGCGTCGACGATCCAACAGCCGTCGGCGGCGACGGCGAGCGGGTAGTCCCGCTGCAGCTTGCGATAGAAGACCCGGCTCTCCGGGAAGCGATGCGCCATGCTCAGTAGGGACCCCACTGCATTGCCTGGGCGACGAGGAGGAAGCCCAGGCCGAGGAGCGTCCAGATCACCTGCAACGGCCAGAGGAACTTCACCCAGCGCGTCCAGGAGACGCCGATCAGCGCGAGGCCGGCCATGAAGTACCCCTGCGTGGGCGTGAAGATGTTCGAGAAGCCGTCGCCGAACTGGTAGGCGAGGACGCTCGTCTGCCGCGTGACGCCGGTCAGGTCGGCGAGCGGCACGAGGATCGGCAGGGACAGGGCCGCCTGGCCGCTACCCGACGGCACGACATACGAGAGCACGATCTGGACGGCGTAGATGCCGGCAACGGTGGCTCCGGGCGGCAGCCCGCGCACGCCGTCGGAGAGCGAGTGGAGGATGGCGTCGGTGACCCGCGCGCCATCGAAGATCACCAACACGCCGCGGGCGAGGCCCACCACCAGCGCCGCCCCCGCGAATCCCGCCGCGCCCTTCACGAACTCCTCCGCGGTGCGATCCGCTCCCAGGCCACCGACCAGCCCGGAGAGGATCGCGACGCCCAGAAAGAGCCCGGAGAGCTCGGCCAATCCCCACCCCCAACGCAGACAGCCGACGACCAGCACCGCGAAAGCCGCCACGAGCACCGCGAGCGCCGCCGCCTGCCGGCGGCCGAGGCGTGGCGCGTCGCCTCCCGCGGCGGTCTTCGCGGGCGGCGGGACGCGGTGGCGGCGCGCATACCAGCCGACGTAGAGGATGGTGACCAGCGTGATCGTCGCCCAGACGATCAGCCGGTAGCCCATGCCGGAATAGAGCGGCAGCCCGGCGATCGACTGCCCGACGCCGACCGTGAAGGGATTGAGGAAGGCCCCCGAGAATCCGGCACCAGCTCCCACCAGCGCGATCGCGCCCCCCACCACCTCGTCGTACCCGAGCCGGCGGGCGAGCAGCACGAGCCCCGGGAGGAAGGGCAGCGTCTCCTCGGCCATGCCGATCGTGCCGCCTCCGATCGCGAAGAGCAGCATGAGAGACGGCAGCACGATCTCGCCGCGACCCCGGGCCGCTCGGACCACCGCCGCGATCGACGCCTCGAGGGCACCCGTCGCCTGCAGGACGCCGAAGGCGCCTCCCAGGAGGAAGAGGAAGAAGACGATCGGCGCGGTCGCGGCGAGACCGCGAGGATAGGCGAGCAGGACGTCGCCCAGCCCGGCCGGATGGCGCTCGACGGCGTGGAACGAGGCCGGGTCCACGAGCAGGCGCCCGCCGACCTCGGTCCGCGTGTACTCCCCCGCCGGCAGCAGGTAGGTGAACGCCGCCGCGACCAGGATGAGCAGGAAGAGGAGGACGAAGGTGTGTGGGAGGCGGAGCTTCATCCACCGCCCCCGGCGCAGAACGCGAGCGCCAGGGCGGCGTAGAGCCGGGCCGCCTCCGCGAGCTCGTCGACGGCGACCGACTCGCGCGGCGAGTGCGCCAGGGAGAGATCTCCGGGCCCCAGGATCACGGTCGGAATGCCGGCGAAGCCGGCGAGGAGGGCACCGTCCGTCCAGGCCGGGAAGGTCATGAGCTCGCTCGGCGCGCCGCGCACCTGCCGGAACGCCTCCTGAGCCGCGCCCACGAGGGGCGACTCGGGCGGCGTGACGAGCGCCACGTGGACCAATCCACCCATGCCGCCGGGGGCTCGCCGCACCGCGGTCCGAAGCCCCGGGAACTGATGCTCCACGCGCTTGAGCAGCGCTTCGAGCTCTCCCGTGATGGCGTGATAAGTCTCGCCCGGCACGGTCCGGCGGTCGAGCTGCAGGAGACAGCGGGCCGCGACCGTCGAGGGCTGATCGCCGCCCCGAATGGTCCCGAGGTTCAGAGTCGGCGGACCGAGGATCGCGTGGCGGCGCGCCTGCAGGTGCGGCTGGAGCTCGCTCTCGAGCAGCCCGATGAACTTGCCGGCGGCGGCGATCGCGTTGACTCCCTTCTCCGGCGTGCCGCCGTGCGCGGCCCGCCCCTCGAGCTCGATCTCCAGCCACTCGAGCCCCTTGTGGCCGATCGCCAGACGATTCGCGGTCGGCTCACCGACCACCGCGCCGTCGGCGCGGAAGCTCGTCTCGACGAGCTGCTCCGCGCCCCGGCTCTCCATCTCTTCGTCGATCACCGCCGCCAGCGTGACGCGACCTGCCGGCAGGCGGCCGGCGAGCCCGGCGAGCGCCGCCGCCATCGCGGCTATCGCGCCCTTCATGTCGACGGAGCCACGCCCGACGAGGCGGCCGTCACGAACTTCGCCGGCGAGCCCGAATCCGGGCTCGTCCGCGTTCACCGGCACCGTGTCCGTGTGACCGCACAGGAGCAGATGTCGCCCGGGCGCGTCCCCCTCGACGCTCACCAGGAGGTTGGGCCGGCCAGGGGTCACCTCCTCCATCTGCACCATGAAGTCGCGCTCGCCGAAGTAGCGCCCCAGTGCCAGCGCCACGCGCTCCTCCTGCCGCTCGATGCCGGGATGACTCGGTATCCGGACGAGCTCCGCGGCGAGCTCGACCGCTCCCTCACGATCGACCGCCGCCAGTACCTCGCGCACGAGGTCTGCCCCCGTCATGGTGCGGTCAGTCTAGCTCAGGATGCGGCGTCCGGCGTTCGGGTAGGATGCCGGGAATGCCCGCCGATCGGGGTCCAGGAAGGGTCGAGCTCGTACGCGGTCTCGGCGCGTGGGACGGCACGCTGCTCACCATCGGCAGCGTGATCGGAACCGGCATCTTCCTGGTCTCCAGCGACATCGCCCGCGTCCTGCCGCACGGCGGGATGCTCCTCCTGGTGTGGCTCGTGGGCGGCCTGCTCTCGCTCGCCGGAGCGCTCACCTACGCCGAGCTCGGTGCGATGTTCCCGCGCGCCGGCGGCATCTACCTCTTCCTGCGCGAAGCCTACGGGCCTCTCCCCGGCTTCCTCTACGGTTGGGCGAGCTTTCTGGTCATCATGTCGGGCGGCATCGCCGCGATCGCGGTCGGCTTCGGTGAGTACCTCGGGGCCTTCCTGCCCTACTTCTCCACTCGCCACGTGCTCGTCACCCAGCCGATCGGCGCCTGGACCTGGACGCTCTCCGGCGGGCAGCTGGCCGGCGTCGCGGCGATCCTCCTGCTCACCCTCATCAACCACTTCGGCCTGCGCGAAGGAGCGCTCGTGCAGAACGCGATGACGGCGCTCAAAGTCGGGGCCATCGTCCTCTTCGTGGCGCTCGGCCTCTTCGTCCCGGCACGCGCGGCGGTCGCGATCGCGGCGCCGCTGCCCTCCGTCGACCTGCTCACGGCGATGGGAGTCGCCATGATCGCCGCCCTCTGGACCTACGACGGCTGGTACGGCCTCACGTTCTCGGCCGGCGAGATCCGCGACCCGGCGCGCAACCTCCCCCTCGGCCTGGTCGGCGGGACGGCCCTCATCACGCTGCTCTATCTGGCGCTCAACTGGGTCTACCTGCGCGCGCTGCCGGTCGCTCAATTGGGTGCGGAGAGCCGGGTCGGCGAGGCCGCGGCCGCCGCCCTCTTCGGTCCCTCCGGCGCACGCTGGCTCGCGGCGGCGGTGCTCGTCTCGACCTTCGGCTGCCTCGCCGGGACGCTCCTCTACAGCTCGCGCATCTACCAGCCGATGGCCGAGGACGGCGTCTTCTTCCGCAGCCTCGCCACCATCCACCCGGTCCACCGGGTGCCGACGCGGAGCCTCTGGGCGCAGTCGCTCTGGGCGGTTCTGCTCACCGTCTCGGGGACCTACGACCAGCTCTACACCTACGTCGTCTTCGTGGCGGTGCTCTTTCACGTCGCGACCGGGGCGGCGGTCTTCGTGCTCCGGCGGAAGGCGCCGGAGCACGATCGGCCCTATCGCGTCTGGGGCTACCCTTGGGTGCCCCTGCTCTTCATCGCGGCTTCGGTGGCGCTCGTCGTCAACACCCTCTTCGAGCGTCCGGTCGAATCGCTCCTCGGCCTCGGCCTGGTCGCCGCCGGCCTCCCCGCCTACTTCTGGTGGCGGCGGCGCTAGCGCGCTCTCAGAATCTCCCGGCGAGCGAGAGGCTGACGCTCCGCCCCACCGCGGCGTCGGCGGCGTTGTCCGGGACGAAGTAGAGCGCGTCGCCCAGATTGCGCGCCAGCAGCCGGAGCTCGATCCGGTCGGAGAAGCGGAATCCGCCGCCCAGGTCGTAGAGCTCGTAGCTCGGCCGGGCGAGCTCGGTCGGGCCGGGGGCGTCGTGCTTCCCGACGGCGGTCACGCGCGCGAAGACGAAGGCGCGGCCGAGCGAGCGCCGGAGCGTCACCCAACCGTTGGGCGGCGCGATGTCGTCGATCTCGGCCCCGCCGTCGGTCTCGCCGTTGGAGATCGCGAGCCCGGATTCGAGGCTCCAACCGCCACCGAACGCCGTCTGCAGCTCGAGCTCCACACCCTCGATCCGCGCTTCGCCCCGATTGCGGAAGAAGAAATCACTGGCGATGCCGTAGCGCTCGACGAGATCGGAGATCTCGTAGCGGTAGACGAACGCCCCGAAGGCGGTACGGCCGCGGTTCCAACGCAGGGCCAGGTCGTACTGGAGGCTCGTCTCCGGGTCGAGATCGGGATTGCCGGTCACGAAACCGCGCCCCGAGGGGCCGCGGAAGAAGCGATCGGAGAGCGTCGGCGAACGGAAGCCCCGCGCGACCTGCGCGCTCGAGGTCCACCCCGCGAACGGTCCGGCCGTGAGCGAGAGGTTGCCGGAGAGAGCCTCGTGGCCGATCGAACGATCCCCGGCGTAGCCGCCCCGGTTCTCCGTCTCGATGCGGTCGCCGCGGAGACCGAGGCCGAGACTCCAACGCTCGGCGAGCGGCCGCGTCCAGCTCGCGAAGAGCCCGGCGTCCCGTTGCTCCGCCTCCTCGATCGAGACCGTGCGATCGACTCGGACGACGGTGGTCGCGTCCGCGTCGAAGCGGGTTTGCGACGTGAGCGCCGAGAGGTCGAAGCGCGTCGTGAAGTCGAGCCCCGTCTGGAGCCGCCCACCTCCGAGCTCGCGCGCCGCGACGAAGCGGAGCGAGCCATCCTTGGCGTCGGTGTCGGAGCGGTCGATGCGCCGATTGGAGCTCGACGTCGGAGCGCGGTCGCGATCGAGGACGATCCGGTAGGTGCCGTAGAAGAGCGACGCCTCGAGCGACTCCCAGTCGCCCGCGCCGCCGAGCCAAGAAGCGGTGAATCGGTCCGAGTCTTCGAGCGGATAGAAGCCGCGAATCTGACGGGAGTCGATCGCCGCCTTGCCGAGATCGTCGATGCGGTCGATCTGGATTCCGACCTTGAGACGCCCCGTGCCGACCGGCTGCGCATAGCGGACCGCTCCCCCGGCACTGGTGTAAGCCGAATTGAAGATCACATCGCCGCCGCCCGCCTCCGCGTCGTCGTCGTCCCGGTAGTGCCCTTCGACCAGGATGGCCCCAGCGCCGAGATCGAGCGAAGCCGAAACGAAAGCCGAGCGCTCGTCGAGCGCTCCTCCGGCCACCTCGAGTCCGTAGGAGAGAGCAGGACCGTCGGCGGCTGGATCGCGCGTCACAGCGTTGAGCACGCCCCCGAAGGCATCCGATCCGTAGACCACGGATCCCGGACCACGCAGGACCTCGACCGCCGCGAGAGCGGCGGGATCCACGAAGGTCGCGGAGGGTCCGGCGCGCCGCTCGGCTGTGACGCGTGCCCCGTCCACCAGAATCAGCGTCCGGCCGCGCCCGAGATTACGCAGCGCCGGCACCGCATCGACGCCGTCGCCCAGCTTCGAGGCGCCGGCCACCGATTCGAGCGCCTGATAGAGGCGCTGAGGCGTTCGCTGCTCGAGCTCTTCGCGGGTGATGACGGTGGCGGCGCTCCCCGGGAGCAGGTCGAGCGAGGGAGCGACGCCCGAAACGACGGTCACGCTCTCGCGCACCACGGTCGGCAGCCTGAGCACGCCGGGGGCGAGCGCGTCGACTTCGAGCGGCGCCGCGACGTCCCCTACCGGCGACGTCGCCACCAGCAAGAACGGGAGTGGAGGCGCGGGATCGAGGACGAACCGCCCTTGGGCATCGGCGACCGTGGAGAGGGGTCGCCCGACGACCGCGATCGAGTAATCCGAGGCCGGCTGGCCGTCGGGGAGGAGGAGCGTGAGCTCGACGGCGGCGAGTGTTGCGGCCGTCGCGAAAAGCATGAGAAGGACGAGCACGTACACCGGCCTCGGCCGGCGGTCGCGAGACATCATGATCCTGCACCTCCGCGAGAAGCGGCCGGCCAGGCCGGCCGCGCTTGAATTCGATCCCCCACCGCCGACGCCGGCGGATCGGGGGTCAGCCGCGGGAGCTGCGGCGCGGGATCATTCGTTCTGGCGGCAGGTGCGGCGGCGCGGGTCGAGAAGCGCCGAAGGAGGGGTCGCGGACGCGGAAACGGGGACGATACCGTCGCCGCGTTCGGCGATGGCCGGAGGGGAGGAAGCGATCGACGGTCGCGGAGACGACCTGGTCTTGGAGAGGGCGAAGGGTGGCCGCTCCGTCCAGGTGACGAGCTGCGAATCTCGGCACGAGCCGCTGCGCCGTCCGGCCACGAGAGTGCGCAGGTGCGCTCCGTTACGCCCCCCCTCGATCCAGAGGGCGACCCCCGCGCCCTCCTCCCGCGCCGGCTCGCCGAGGCCCCGCGCCGGTAGGGGGGGCACGCTCTCGAGGAGCGCGCCATCACGCGCGATCTCGAAGGTCCAAGGGAGCTCCATCTCGAGCTCGCGGCGTTCGTCGCCGAACCGCAGCAGAAGCCGGGCCGTGGCGGTCGGCACGGCGGGAACCCTCGCGACGAACCAACGGCGGTCCGCTTCGAGGTGCGGAGTCAGCCGCTCGACGTAGGTGGCACCTCCGTCCAGCGAGAGGAAGGCCTCCCACTCCTCGATCTCCGGGTGTCGCGCGAGCTCTGGGAGAGGGCGCCAGGCGATGCGGAACGACTGGCCCGGCGCCAGGCGCTCCCCCGCCATCGGAGAGAGCAGCTCGACCAGCGGCAGCGAAGCCCCACTCGCCCGGCGAGCGGACGCCGGCGCCGCGCCGACGACCAGCATCGCGAGGGCGAAGGCTCCGAAGGCGCCTCGCCCGACCATCATCCCCGCGGCTCCTAATCCTCCGCCATGTGGGGATAGCCGATCTCGCGCGGGGAGACGAAGGTCTCCTTGATCGTCCGCTGCGAGGTCCAGCGCATCAGATTCGCGGAGGCCCCGGCCTTGTCGTTGGTGCCGGAGGCGCGCGCTCCGCCGAACGGTTGCTGCCCCACCACGGCGCCGGTCGGCTTGTCGTTGACGTAGAAGTTCCCGGCCGCGTGCCGGAGCGCCTTCGCCATCCTGGCGATCGCCGACCGGTCGCGCGCGAAGACCGCGCCGGTCAAGGCGTAGGGGCTGGTCGAGTCGCAGAGCGCCAGCGTCGCGTCGAGGTCGCGATCGTCGTAAACGAAGACCGTGAGCACGGGCGCGAAGATCTCCTCCTCCATCAGCTTGAAGTGGGGATCCGACGTGAGCACCACCGTGGGCTCGACGAAGTAACCGACCGCCTTGTCGCCGGCGCCGCCGACCAGGATCTGCGCCTGGTTGGACTTGCGCGCGAACTCGACGTACTCGAGCGTCTTGTCGAAGGAGGCTTCGTCGATCACCGCCGCCATGAAATTCCGGAAGTCGAGCGGCGAGCCCATGCGGATCGCCTCGACCTCCGCGACCAGGCGCTCCTTCACCTGGGGCCAGAGAGACTTCGGCACGTAGGCCCGGGAGGCCGCGGAGCACTTCTGTCCCTGGTACTCGAAGGCGCCGCGCACCAGGGCCACGACCAGCGCCTCGGGGTCCGCGGAAGCGTGGGCGAAGACGAAGTCCTTGCCGCCGGTCTCCCCGACGATGCGAGGATAGGAGCGGTAGTGCGGGAGATTGCGGGCGATCGTGTTCCACATCGCCTGGAACGTGTCGGTCGAGCCGGTGAAGTGCAATCCGGCGAAGCCCGCGCTCGCGAAGACCGGGTCGCCGACGTTGCCGCCGCGGCCGGGGACGAAGTTGATCACTCCGGGGGGCAGACCCGCCTCCTCGAGCACCTTGAGCACGTAGTAGTTCGAGAGCAAAGAAGTGGAGGCCGGCTTCCAGAGGACGCAGTTGCCCATCAGCGCGGGCGCGGTCGGCAGGTTGCCGCCGATCGCGGTGAAGTTGAACGGGGTCACCGCGAAGACGAACCCCTCGAGCGGCCGGTAGTCGAGCTGGTCCCAGAGACCCCGCGACGACTGCGGCTGGTCTTCGTAGATCCGCTGCGCGAAGCTGGGGTTGAAGCGCCAGAAGTCGATCAGCTCGCACGCCGAGTCGATCTCGGCCTGGAAGACGGTCTTCGACTGGCCGAGCATCGTGGCCGCGTTCACGGTGTCCCGCCAGGGGCCCGCCAACAGGTCGGCGGCTTTGAGGAGCACCGCGGCGCGGGTCTCCCACGGCGTCTCCGACCACTCCCTCCAGGCCTCGGTGGCCGCCGCGATCGCCTGCTCGACCTCCTTCTTGCCCGCCTGGTGCACCTGGGCGAGAACCCTGCCGTGATCGTGCGGAGAGACCGCCTTGACGAGGTTCCCGGTGCGGATTTCCCGTCCACCGATCACCACCGGGATCTCGATCGTCTCGTTCGCCATCGACTGCAACCGTCGCTTGAGAGCCGCCTTCTCCGGTGAACCGGGGCCGTAGGAGCGCACCGGCTCGTTGACCGGCGCGGGGACGCGGACGATTCCGTTCAGCATGCGCGTGCTTCCTTTCGGGACTTCAGAGCTCCGCCAGACGGCGCACGCTCGTCACCCGCTCGGCGGGGACGAAGAAGCGCGGATGGCGGGGCCACACCCCGACCCGCACCGCGGCGTCGAGGTAGGCCTCTCGGGAGGTTGTGGATTCCCCTGCATGGTGGACATCGGCGTCGCGCAGCGTCACGCCGTGCGCATCGATGTCGTGACAACGACCGACGATCAACTCGGGACCGTCGGTTTCGACGACGACGGTGATGCCGTGCAACGCGTGATGATCGCGATGGAAGGTCCCCATCGAGGCGCCTTCAACCGACGGCCGGAACGGCGCAGTGCGTGGCGAAAGCCGTCCGGAGGTCGGAGGCCACGGCGAGCGCATCGCGCCCCTCGATGCGATGGCGCGGCAGGAACCAGACCAGCTCGCCGTCCTTGAAGAGCGCCATCGACGGCGACGACGGTGGGATGTCCCCGAACCGCGCGCGGGCTCTCGCGGTGGCCTCGACGTCCTGGCCCGCGAAGACCGTCCCGAGCCGATCGGGGCGGAGCCCCTCCTGCAGCGCGAGCCGCACGCCGGGACGTGCCATGCCGGCGGCGCACCCGCAGACCGAGTTCAACACCAGGAGCGCGGTACCGGAGCGGGGGGCGAGAAACGCGTCCACGTCGTCCGGCGTGAACAGCTCGGTGAAGCCGGCGGCCACGAGTTCTTCGCGCATGGGACGGACCAGCAAGGGGCTGTAGGGCATGTCGAGTCTCCGCGGGACCGGCGGACCGGCAGGGCGCCGCCGGCCTGGATTCTATCGGATCGCGGGCCGGCTACCGGAGGCGGCGGAGCTCCTCGAGCACCGGCCGGAGCGCTTCGACCACTCCCGCGGCATCGACGAACTGCACAGCCATGCCCGACAGGACGTTGCGCCCCGGCCCGATGGCTCCCTGCGGCTCGAAGCTCTGAATGACCCGGGCCCGGAAGAGCTGAGGCCGCAGGTCCGGGTGCGGGAGCCGCATCTCCACCAAGACCTCGGCATCGAGCGGCGCGGGGTTCTGCGAGGAGATGAAGAGCCCGCCGCTCGCGATGTCGCGGTGGTAGACGGAGAGGAAGGCCGAAGGATCGTCGAAGGCGATCTCCACGACCTGCAGCCCCGCGTTCCCCAGCTCCTCGGGCCGCTCCGGTCCGGAGCTCGGTGGCGCCATCGACTCGGGGGCCGACCATATCCCGCCCCGGCGCGACAGGGGCTCCGTCTCCCGCGCCAGGGGGAGAAGCTCCTCGACCAGCTCCTCGGGTCTCAAGAAGCGGACGCCGAAGCCGGGCTGGTCCACGTGACGCAAGGCGAGCGCCACGCGATGGACGCGCGCCACGCGCCCCTCTGCGAAGAAGCCTCCGTCCCGGTCGACGACCTCGAGCCGGATCCTCTCGCCGGGGTTCATCGCCGTTCCGGAACCGAGGAAGAGTCCGCTCTTCGAGATGTTGGTGGTGAACGCGGAATGCGCTTGGGCCTCGCCGCGGCGCCAGAAGCGCACCTCGATCCGGCGCGAGAAACGACGGTGCTGCCTCCGTTCCATTGGTGAAATGATATCGCGGCATGCAGGTCGTCGCGATCGATCCCCGTGGAGAGCCCCGGCTGGAGGCGCGTGCGCCCCTGACACCAGGACCCGGCGAGCTCCTGCTGGGACTGCGCTGGAGCGGGCTGTGCGGCACCGACCTTTTCAAGTTGCGGCCGGGCGGCGTCGCTCCGGGAAGCGTCCTCGGCCACGAGATCGTCGGCGACGTGGTGGCAGTCGGCGCCGAGGTCCGCGGCTTCGCGCCGGGGGATCGCGTCGTCGTTCCCCACCATGTTCCCTGCGGCTCCTGCCGCCTCTGCCTGGCCGGTGCGCCGACCCAGTGCGCCGCCTTCCTCGAGAACCAGCTCGCGCCCGGCGGATTCTCGGAGCAGATTCTCGTCCGGCGCCGCGCCGTCGAGGCCGCGGCACGCCGCATTCCCGGCCCGATCGGCGACGACGACGCCGTCTTTCTCGAGCCCGCTGCGTGCGTGCTGCGGGGCATCGACCGCTCGGGCCTCGTCGCGGCGGCCGCGGCGAGCGGCGAAGGGGTCACCGCCGTGCTCGGAGGCGGGAGCATGGGACTGCTCCACCTGCTGCTCCTGCGCGCGCTCCCGGTGCGTCTCAGGGTCGTGGTCTCGGACCCCCTCCCCGAGCGCCGGGAGCGTGCGCTCGCGCTCGGCGCCGACGCCGCCGTGGAGCCCGGCGAGGCGCTCGTCGGGGCGCTCCGCGAGAGCGTGTCGGAAGGCGCCGACGCGGTCTTCGATTGCGTTGGCGGCGGCCGGATCGCCGCCGAGGCGCTTGCTGCGCTCCGACCCGGCGGGACCGCCGTCCTCTTCGCGCATGCCGAACCCGGCGAGCCCCCGCGCTTCGCGCTCAACGACCTCTTCAAGAGCGAGAAACGGTTGATCGGCACCTACTCCGGGACGCCGGCCGAGCAGGAGCGCGTCTTTGCGATGCTGCTCGCCGGCTCCTTCCGCCCGTCCGCGTTGGTCACGCATCGCCTGCCGCTCGCGCGCTTTGCCGAAGGCGTCGAGCTGGCGCGTCGGCAGCTCGCGCTGAAAGTGCTCTTCCACCCATGAGCGCCGCCGCCCGCCGCGGCCGCGCCGTCTTCCTCCTCGGGCCGGAGCGGATCGAGCTGCGCGAGGTCCAGTTCGCGCCGCCTGCGGCGGGAGAGCTGCTGGTCGCGGTCGAGGCGGCGACGACCTGCGGAACCGACGTCAAGGTCTTCCGCCGCGGCGGCCACCCTCGCATGCTGACGGTGCCGACTCCCTTCGGGCACGAGGTCAGTGGCCGGGTCGTCGCCCGGGGCGAAGGCGTAGAGCGCTTCCGCGAAGGGGACGCGGTGGTGGTCGCGAACTCCGCCTCCTGCGGCACCTGCCACGCCTGCGCCGCCGGGCGCGAGAATCTCTGCGAGGACCTCCGTTACCTGAACGGCGCCTACGCCGACTTCCTGGCGGTCCCGGAGCGCTTCGTCGACCGGTCGACGTATGCGCGGCCGGAGGGTCTGGCGGCTGCGGAGGCCGCTCTCGCGGAGCCGCTCGCCTGCGTGGAGCACGGCATCCGGCGGCTGCCGGCGTCCGCCCCGGGCGAAGCTCTCGTGTTGGGGGCGGGCCCGATCGGTCTCATGCTCGTGGCGCTGCTCGCCGCCGAAGGCCACCGGGTCACCGCCGCCGACCCGCACCCGGCGCGCATCGAAGTGGCACGCCGCCTGGGTGCGCGCGAGACGATCTTCGTAAGGCGCGGCGGCGGTCAACGCCCGGACGAGCCGCCGCCCCGCCGCTTCGACGTCACGGTCGACTCCACGGGAACCGTCGATGGTTGGGCGACCGCGGTGGCGGCGGCGAGGCCGGGGGCCGCGGTGCTCCTGTTCGGAGGGTGCCCGCCCGGTGACATCCTCCCCCTCCCGACCTACCCCACGCACTACGACGAGCTCGCGCTGGTCGGCGCCTACCACCACACGCCGCGTAGCTTCGCGCGGGCGCTCGAGCGGCTCGCCACGCGCCAACTCGACGTCCGCGAGCTCATCAGCCGCGAGGCGCCGTTGCCCGATCTCGAGCGGGCGCTTCGCGAGATGATGGGGCGCCGCACCCTCAAGACCGCCATTCGACCCGATCTGGGTTGAGCTCAGCGCAGGAAGGCCCGTGGCAGGGGCTCTGGCTCCGGCTCCGGTCCCGGGAGGCTCGCGCGTGGCGTGGGCTCGTCGCCCCCCGCGCGATCGAGGAGGTAGTCGCGCGGATCCACCGCGCGCCACTCTCCCCCTTCCCGACGGCGCACCTCGTAGTGGAGCTGGGGTGCCAACGTCCAGCCGGTGTCGCCGACCCGCGCGATGACGTCGCCGGCGCGCACCCTCTGCCCCGGCCGCACGAGGATCTCGGAGCAGTGTCCGAAGAGCGTCCGGAAGAGATCGCCGTGGCGCAGCACCACGGTGCGGCCGAGCCGCCACCAGCCGCTGCGCCGGTCGGCCTCGACCGCGCTCGCGAAGACCACCACGCCGTCGGCGGGGGCGGCGATCGGCGTGCCGATCGGCGCCGCGAGATCGAGCCCCGTGTGGAACTCCATGGCGCGCGTGTAGGGGCTCCTGCGGACGCCGAAGGCGCTCACGGCGACCGACTCCGCGCTCCCGAGCGGCGAGCGCGCCGGCGTCGAGTCGACCACCTCCGGATGGGTGCGCTCGAAGCGCGCGATCTCCTCGATCGCGGCGTCGGCGCCGGCGAGCCGTGCCCTGAGTTCGGCCTCGCGTCGGTTCCCGAGCGCGATCGTGGCGCCGAAGATGCTCGCCGGCGCCTCGGCGGCGGCGTAGGGAAAAACCGCCGGGGGCTCCCGCAGGCCCGCGAGGCCGTAGACCCTCTGCACCCGTTCCAATCGCGCGGCCAGGTCCGCTCCCCTCCGGTCGAGCTCCTCCAGTCGCCCGACCAGAGCCACCAACCGCTCTCCGAGCTGCTGACGACGGGCCACGCGCGTCGCGTACTCGCGCTCGACGAGCTGGATCGAGATGGCTCTGGGCGCGGCGAGGAGTCCGCCGAGCCAGAGCAGGCCAACGAGTCCGAGCCCTGCCTTGAAGGCACGCACGCCGCCGCTCGCCAAACGGAGCGAACGGATCTTCCCGCGCGGGTTGCGGGGGTGGAGGACGAGCTCGACGACGGGGGCCTGGTTCACGGCACCAGCTGGTCGATGCGCTCCTCGCTGGCGTGAGCTCGCGCGGTCGTCAGCAGATCGCGGTGAACGCCCGGGGACCCGGCGAGGATGTTCCCCGCCGTGAACCATCCGCGGCCGCCGTCCAGATCGGAGATCGCGCCGCCGCTCTCTTCGATCAGCAGCGCGCCGGCCGCCACGTCCCACGGGGAGAGACGGAACTCGAAGAAGCCATCGTAGACACCGGCCGCCGTGTAGGCGAGATCGAGCGCGGCGGCGCCGCAGCGCCGGATGGCGCGCGCCTCCTGAAAGATGGCGCGGAACATCTCCAGATAGACGTCGAGAGCGGCCTTGGCTCGGAACGGATAGCCGGTGGCTAGGAACGCGCCGTCGAGCGACGATCGTTCCGAGACCCGCATCGGACGGTCGTTCCAGAAGGCGCCCTCCCCTCGCGCGGCGGTGAAGACGTTGCGGGAGCAGGGATCGAGCACGACCGCCGCCACCAGCTCCTCCTCACGCCGGCAGGCGATCGACACCGCCCAGACCGGCAGTCCCTGCAGGAAGTTGGTCGTGCCGTCGAGCGGATCGATCACCCATTCGAAGGGGGAATCGCCGGCCGGATTGAGCGTCCCCTCCTCGGCCAGGATGCGGTGGCTCGGATAGCGGGAGAGGAGCTCGGCGGTGAGGGCCGCTTCGCTCTCTTGGTCGGCCTGGGTGACGAAGTCGTTCTGGGCCTTGACACGCACGTCGAGGCGGTCGCTCCGGAAGTAGCCGAGGAGCACCGCCGCCCCGGCCTCGGCCGCGGCGCGCCCGGCCGCCACGAGCTCGCGATGGCTCACGGGTCGGCCCGGAAGACGACGCGGCCGCCGACCACCGTCGCGACGGCTCCGCCGACCACCGGCCAGGCGGCGAACGGCGTGTTGCGCGACTTGCTCCGGAAGCGGTCGGGATCGATCTCCCAGTGCCGTTCGAGGTCGATGACCGTGACGTCGCCTGGCGCCCCGATCCGGAGCGTGCCCCCCGGCAATCCGAAGGCGCGGGCGGGCCCGGTGGTCAGCAGCTCGACCAGCCGGCCGAGCGTCAGGAGGCCGGTCCTCACCAGGCGATCGAGGCAGAGGCCGAGCGTGGTCTCGAGGCCGACGACTCCGAAAGGCGCCTCCTCGAAGACCAGGCACTTCTCCTCCGAGGTGTGCGGCGCGTGATCGCTCGCGATGGCGTCGACCGTGCCGTCGCGGAGCGCTTCGAGCAGCGCCTCGCGGTCCCGCTCGGCGCGCAGCGGAGGGTTCATCTTGAACGCGCTGTCGAAGGCGGCCTCGGCGGCGTCGCGGTCGGTCAGCAGGAGATGGTGCGGAGTGACCTCGCAGGTGACGGCGAGACCGCGCCGCTTCGCTTCGGCAACCAGCCGTGCGCTACGCGCCGTGGAGAGATGGGCGACGTGGTACCGGCCACCGGTCTCCTCGAGCAGCACCAGGTCGCGCGCCACCATGACGTCCTCGGCGAGTCCGGGAATACCCGGCATTCCGGTGCGCGCCGACCACTCCCCCTCGTGCATCGCGCCGTCGCCCGAGAGATCCATGTCTTGCGCGTGCTGCACGATCGGCACCCGGTAGTGTTGCGCGATCTCGAGCGCACGGCGCATCAGCTCGGAGTTCGACACCGGTCGGCCGTCGTCCGAGAAGGCGACCGCACCGGCCGCCTTCATGCCGCCGATCGGCGCGAGCTCCTGGCCTTCGAGCCCCTTGCTCACGGCTCCGATCGGGTAGACGCGGGCGAGACCGGCGCGCTCGGCGGCGCGCACGATGTGATCGGTGATCATCCGGTTGTCGTTCGGCGGCTGCGTGTTCGCCATGCAGGCGACCGCGGCGAAGCCTCCCGCCACCGCCGCCGCCGCGCCGGTCGCGACCGTCTCCTTCGCCTCCTGACCGGGCTCGCGGAAGTGGACGTGGATGTCCACGAGGCCGGGAGTGACCAGGAGACCGTCAGCCTCCAGGACCTCGCCACCCGCCGGCGCCGCGAGGCCGGGCCCGAGGTCGGCGACGAGGCCGTCGACCACGAGCACGTCGCCCGGGCCGTCGATCCCCTGCGATGGATCGAGCAGCCGGCCGCCCCGCACCAGCAGCGAGCTCACGTCGCCCCCCGCTCGCGCGCGCCGGCGATCAGGTAGAGCACCGCCATGCGCACCGCGACGCCGAGGCCGACCTGCTCGAGGATGGCCGAGCGAGTCCCGTCCGCCACTTCGCTCGTGATCTCGACCCCGCGGTTCATCGGCCCGGGATGGAGGACGATCGCATCGGGTCGGGCGAGCCCGAGCCGCTGGCGATCGAGCCCGAAGAGCTTGGCGTACTCGCCGAGCGAGGGGAAGAGAACGCTGCGCTGGCGCTCGAGCTGCAGGCGGAGCATCATCACCACGTCGGCGTCGCGCACCGCGTCCTCGACCTCGTAGCAGACTTCGACGCCGAGTCCGGCGATGGAGGCCGGCAGCATGGTGCGCGGCCCCGAGACGCGGACCCGGGCTCCGAGTCGGGTCAGCAGATGGATGTTCGAGCGCGCCACGCGGCTATGGGCGATGTCTCCCACCATGGCGACGGTGAGGCCCGAGATCCCCCCCTTGCGGCGTCGGATCGTGAGCGCGTCGAGCAACGCCTGGGTCGGGTGCTCGTGGGATCCGTCGCCCGCGTTCACGACGCCGCACGTCAGGTCCCGCCCCAGCATCGCCGGCACGCCGTGGTGCGAATGGCGAACCACCACGAAGTCGGGGAACATGGAGGCGATGTTGCGGGTGGTGTCGCGCAGGGTCTCGCCCTTGGACTGCGACGATCCCGCCGACGTGAAGTTCACGACATCCGCGGAGAGGCGCTGCGCCGCGATCTCGAAGGAGACGCGCGTCCGCGTCGAGGGTTCGAAGAAGAGATTCACGACCGTCTTGCCGCGTAGCGCCGGGACCTTCTTCACGGGGCGGCTCGCGACTTCGGCGAACGATTCGGCGGTCGCCAGGACGTGCTCGATCTCGGCGACGGAGAGCTCGGCGATGCCGAGCAGGTCCTTGCGCAGCCAGACGGCTTCGGTCATGCCTCGGTCTTGCGGTCGAGGATCTTGACGCTCGCCTCGCCGTCGGTCGATTCGAAGCAGACCTTGATGACCTCGCTCGCCGAGGTCGGCACTTTGCGCCCGACGAAGTCCGCGTGGATCGGCAGCTCGCGCCAACCCCGGTCGATGAGCACCGCCAGACGCACGGCGCGTGGCCGGCCGAAATCGAGCAGGGCGTCGAGCGCGGCCCGCACCGTGCGGCCGGTGTAGAGGACGTCGTCGCAGAGCACCAGAGTCTGGTCGTGAATCGGTTCCGGGAAGTCGCTCTCCTTGACGAGCGGCTTCGGGGCGACGAGGGTCAGATCATCCCGGTAGAGGGTGATGTCCAGGGTGCCGATGGGAGGGCGCACCCCTTCGAGCTGCTCGATCTCGTGCGCCAGCTGCTCCGCGAACGGTACGCCACGGGTGCGGATGCCGATCAGCATCAAGCCGTCGCGATGGCGGCCGGTCTCGACGATCTCGCCGGCCATTCGCCGGATCACGCGCCGCATCTCGTCGGCGTCGAGGATGGTCGCTTTGGGCACCAATGTCACGAGGGGGTTCCGCGAAACGCGGGGCGATGCTAGTTCCGGCGCACGCCCCTTGTCAAACCGCGCGCCCCCGCCTGGACTTCGCGAGAGCGCTGTCATAGGCTCCCGATCCGTCGCGCAGCGCGCGCCTCGGACATGACGCAGACGCCACCTCCCACCGACTCCACCAGCGCCTGGAAGCGCTATCGCCAGGAGATCCGATTCCTGGTGCTCTTCGTGCTCCTGCTCGGCGGCAGCTTCACTCTCATCGCCTGGAATCCGGTCAACGACCACGTCATCGAGCCCTTCACCGGCCTGGTGGCGCGAGCGAGCGGCGCGGTCCTCGAGGCGATCGGTCAGGGCACGACCATGCAGGGCACGGTGATTCGCAGCTCGCGTTTCGCCGTCAACATCCGCAACGGCTGCAACGGCGTCGAGGCGATGGTCATCTACTTCGCCGCCGTCCTGGCGTTTCCGGCTCCCTGGCGCTCGCGTGTGCTCGGCGTCGTCTTCGGATTCGCCGCCATTCAGCTCGTGAATCTGGTGCGCGTCGTGGCGCTCTTCCTCACCGGCGTCTACCTTCCGAAGCTCTTCGACAGCTCTCACACCGTGATCTGGCAAACGATCGTGATCCTGGCCGGCGTGCTGCTCTGGATCCTCTGGGCGAACCGCTTCGCGTCGCCGCGGCCGCGAGGGGACGAGTCGGCGTAGGATCGGACCCGGAGCCGAAAGGTGAGGACCCGAGCCCGAGCCACCAGCTGGAGCACCCGCTTCGTTCGCCGGCTCCTGATCTGGCTGGTGCCGGCCGCGGTCGTCTGGCTGCTGGTCACTCCTTTCTACAACCGCTTCCTGGCCGCCGCTGGCGAGCGCCTGACCCGGCTCTCCGAGCGCCCCGGGGTGACCCGGCTCTACATGGCGGACGATCATTTCCTGCTGGTGACGCGGAGCGACTACGCCGCCGAGAAGGGGCATCTCTACCGCATCCGGGTCACCGACCTGCACTTCAACCTGATCCTGACCGGCGCTCTCTTCCTCGCCGTGCCGGGCATCCCGCGGGGTAGACGCTGGGAGAACCTGGGCTGGGCGCTCCTCATCTCGATCTTCTTCCATATCGTGCTGCTCTTCTTCTTCGTGAAGTTCGTCTACGCGACGCAGCTCGGAAGCTGGAGCGGCGAGCACTACGGCTTCTTCGCCCAGAATTTCTGGGGCATGGGAAAGCACTTGCTGGATCTCCCCTTCAAGTTCGCCCTCCCCTTCCTGCTCTGGGCTCTCTTCTACTTCCGCGACTTCCTCCAGCACGTCCGGGAGCGCTGAGCCCGTGCGACGGATCTGCGCCGCGCTCCTCCTCCTCTTCGGCTCCCTCGAGCTGCACAGCGGAGGTCACCATCACTCGAGCGAGGCGCGGGATCGCCTGGTGGCGCCCGAAGCGGCGCATCCGGGATCGGACCGCCACCTCGAGGCCTCGGCCTCGATCCTCGAACGAGCCTGCCCCTGGTGCGCCACCGCCGCCCGGGGTCTAGGCCTGGCGACCGCGCCGGCGGCGCACCCCGTCCCGCTCGCGACGATCGCGCTGGCGCTCCCCGCGATCGAGGCCGAGCCACCGGCCCCGCTGCTCCTCCCCCCGCCGACCCGCGGTCCGCCCGCGCGCTGAGCCGCCGTAGCGCCCGCCTCCGGGCGGGATCGACCGACGTCTCGAACTCATTCATCGCAGCATGGGAGGACTCATGTCCGACTTCGCAGGCCGCCGCCGGCACCGAATCCGCCGGTGCCTCTCGACCATCGCGCTGCTCGCCCCGCTCGCGAGCGCACCCCTCGCGGCGACGGCGCCCGACGAGGATCCGGTCGCCGCGCTCCGGCGCGAGATCGCAGCGCTCCGAACCGAATACGAGAACCGGCTGGCGGGGCTCGAGGCCCGGCTGGCGGCCCTCGAGTCCGCACCGCAGGTGGTCGCGGCCCAGCCGGCCCCGCCGCCGCCCGTCACGTCGCAGTCGCCGAGCTACTTCAACCCGGCCATCTCCCTCATCGGTGACTTCCAGATCGCGACCGGGCACAACCCGGTCGAAGAATCGCCGGGCGCCGCCCTCGGCGAGGTCGAGCTCGGCTTCCAAGCCGCCATCGACCCTTACGCGCGCGCCGACGTCTTCGTCGCGCTCGGAGACGAAGGGGCCTCGGTCGAGGAGGGCTACGTGACTTTCACCGCCCTGCCCGCTCAGCTCCTCGCCAAGGTCGGGCGCATCAAGGCGCAGTTCGGGAAGATCAACACGCTGCACGGACACAACCTCCCCTGGCCGGACATGCCGCTGCCGCTGACCAGCCTGCTCGGGCCGGAGGGGTGGCGCGGCGACGGCGTCTCCATCGCCCGTCTGATGCCGCTGGGAGACACCTTCACCGAGCTCACGCTGCAGGCCTTCCGGGGGGACTCCGAAGGCCTCTTCGCGGCGGAGAAACGCTCCGAGCTCGCGTACGACGCGCACTTCAAGCTCTTTCGCGACCTGTCCGAGGCGACGAACGTGGAGCTCGGTCTCTCCTGGGGGACCGGACCCAACGGAACGGGGGACGGGCGGCGCACCGAGCTCGCGGGGCTCGACGCGACCTGGCGCTGGAAGCCGCTCGCCACCGCGACCTACCGGGGATTCGTCGGCCGCGCCGAGATCCTGAGCAGCCGGCGCGAAGGGGAGGAGGCGACCGACGACGCGCTCGGCTGGTTCGCCTCGGGCGATTACCAGTTCGCGCGTCGCTGGACGCTGGGCGCCCGCGTCGAATCCTCCGAGCGCGCCACGGAGCCGAATCTCAGAGACGACGGCGCCGCGCTCTTCCTCACCTTTCGTCCGAGCGAGTTCTCGCTGCTCCGGGGCGAGCTGCGTCGACGGGACTACGCGGACGCACCGACCGCCGACGAGCTCTTCCTCCAACTGCAGTTCCTGATCGGCGCCCACGGCGCCCACCCCTTCTGAGGTTCGCCATGAGACCGTTTCGACTCGTCCTCTGCTCCCTCGCGACGCTCGTCGCGCTCCTTCCCGACGCGGGATTCGCGAAGCTGCGGGTGGTCACCACGTTGCAGGACTTCGCCGCGCTCGCCGACGAGGTCGGCGGTGACCGGCTCGAGACCTTCGCCCTCGCCAAGGGCTACCAGGATCCGCACTTCGTCGACGCCAAGCCCTCCTTCGTGCTCCAACTCTCGCGCGCCGATCTGCTGATCGTGGCGGGCCTCGAGCTCGAGATCGGCTATCTCCCGCCGCTCGTCGATCAGAGCCGCAATACCAAGATCCGTTCCGGCTCGCCGGGCTACCTCGATGCTTCGGAGGGGTGCGAGATCCTCGGCCGACCCACCGGCACGGTGACGCGGGCGCTCGGCGACGTCCACCCCTACGGCAATCCGCACTACTGGACGGACCCGGAGAATGGACGGCTGATCGCGCGCGCGATCGCCGCCCGCCTGAGCGAGCTCGATCCGGCGGGCGCGGACCTCTTCGCGCGCCGTCTCGCCGACTTCGAGCAGCGGCTGACCGCTCGCGAGACCGAGTGGAGCCGCACGATGGCGCCCTTCGCGGGAACGAAGGTCGTGGCGTTCCACGACTCTTGGCCCAACTTCGCGCGACGCTTCGGTCTCGATATCGTCGACCACGTCGAGCCGAAGCCCGGCATCCCGCCCACCCCCGCGCACACGCTCGAGCTGATCTCGAAGATGCGCGAGCAGGCGATCAAGGTCATCCTGGTCGAGCCCTACTTCGACACCAAGACGCCGCAGGCGATCGCGGACAAGACCGGCGCCCGAGTCGTCCGCCTCTACCCGTCCGTCGGCGGACGCGAAGACATCAAGACCTATCTTCAGCTCTTCGACGTCAATCTCGCGGCCCTGGCAGAGGCTCTCGGAGCGCATTCGTGACGCTGCTCGAGCTCCTCCTTCCCGCCTTCGTCGCCGGACTCATCCTGACCGGCATCCATGCCTACCTCGGCGTCCACGTCGTGGAACGAGGCGTCATCTTCGTCGACCTGTCGCTCGCGCAGATCGCCGGCCTGGGCACCACCGTGGCCTACCTGCTGGGATTCGATCTCCACTCCGACGCGGCGTGGCTGTGCTCGCTCGCCTTCACCTTCCTCGGGGCCGGGATCTTCGCGCTCACGCGGCCCCACCGCGACACGCGCATCCCGCAGGAGGCGGTGATCGGGATCGTCTATGCCGTCTCGGCGGCGGTCGCGATTCTCGTCATGTCGAAGGCGACGCAGGAGACGGAGCACCTCAAGGAGATGCTGGTCGGGAACATCCTCTCGGTGAGCTGGCGTGACCTCGCGAAGACGGCCGGGCTCTACGCGCTGGTCGGCCTCTTCCACTACCGTTTTCGCGACCGCTTCCTGCTGATCTCCATGAACGAGCCCGAGGCCGAGCGGCGCGGCTGGAACGTCCGCTTCTGGGACTTCCTCTTCTACGTCTCCTTCGGCTTCGTGGTGACCTCCTCGGTGGCGATCGCCGGCGTGCTGCTCGTCTTCTGCTTCCTCATCGTCCCTTCGGTGGCGGCGATGATGTTCGCGGAGCGGCTCTCGACGCGCCTCGCCATCGGATGGTCGATGGGCGCGGCGGTCTCCGCCGGAGGCGTGGCACTCTCCTTTCTCCTCGACCTGCCGACGGGAGCGACCATCGTTGCCACCTTCGGCGGCGCCCTGCTCCTGCTCGCGGGCGCCCGGGCTCTCCTGGGGCGGCGCGCGACGGCTCCCTAGGGATCGAGGATCACGCCGAGCTGCAGTTGCCAGGGAGGCGTCGCGAACCACCCGCGCTGGACGGACGCGGCGAGCGTTCGTCCAGCACCCAGGGACCAGCGGGCGCCGGCCTGGAGGCGGGCTTCGCGCGCCTCGGCGGAATCGCGCTCCCCGCGCGCTCCGGTGAGCTCGATTCCGAGCGCCCAGTGCTCGAGCTCCCGGGTCGCCGAGAGATTCGCGGTCCAGATCCGGCCGCGGGTGCGCAGACCGACCTCCCCGGTCAACGAGTTGCCCGAAAAGACGACGCCGAGGTTGCTCCGCAGATCGAAACCCGCCACGCCCGACCACTCCGCGATCAGACCGAGCGCGCGGTCGCTGACGCCGGAACCCAGACCCTTCGTCGAATCGCCGGTGGCCGACTCGAAGGCGCCGACCGCAGCCCAGGCGGGCCGCCGGCCGCGGCCGTCGGTCAGATGCCACTTGACGTAGAAATCGAGATCGCCCCAACCGCTCGCCTTCGCTCCGGCGCCGGCGATCGCGATCCAGGGGACGTCACAGCCGAGCTCGACGCCGGGAGCCAATCCGAAGCCCAGATTGAGCACCGTCGTGCTCTGTGCGGTGGCGGGCCGCTCGGCGGGGGTCAACTCCGCCCACTGATCGACCAGCTCGAAGTGCCAGCGGCCCCGCTCCGTCACTCCTGCGTCGTCGGTCACGAAGGGCGCTTGCGCCAGCGCAGCGGCCGCTCGGCAGAGCCAGAGGAGCCCGCACAGCCAGGCCCGAGTCAAGGTCGAGTTTCTCCCAGATCTCGTAGTCGAAGCGGTACAATACCCCAAGATCTTGTGTCCCACGGCGGGGCTCTGCTACCTTTCGCCCTTCGCCCTTCGAGGATCTCTTATGCTGAAACTGCATCGACTCGAGCTCTCCGGATTCAAGTCCTTCGTCGACCCGGTGACCGTCGAATTCGCCGGCGGCGTGACCGGCATCGTCGGCCCCAACGGCTGCGGCAAATCCAATCTCTCGGACGCCATCACCTGGGTCCTGGGTGAGCAGAGCGCCAAGAACATGCGCGGCGAGACGATGGAGGACGTCATCTTCAACGGCTCCGAGAAGCGGATGCCGCTGGGCATGGGCGAGGTCTCGCTCACCTTCCTCGCCGATCCCGGCTTCGCGGGAAGCGACGACGGACGGGTCACGCTCTCGCGACGGGTCTTCCGGACCGGCGAGTCGCAATATCGCCTGAACGGCAAGGTCGTCCGGCTCAAGGAGATCAAGGACCTGCTGATGGACACCGGGCTCGGGATCCGCGCCTACTCGGTGATCGAGCAGGGGAAGATCGGGCTCATCCTCTCCGGCAAGCCGCAGGAGCGCCGCAAGCTGATCGAAGAAGCGGCGGGAATCACCCGCTACAAGGCGCGCAAGAAGCTCGCCGAGGTCAAGCTCGAGGAGGCGACCGCGAACCTCCTCCGGCTCGACGACATCATCTCGGAGATCGAGCGTAACCTGCGCTCGCTGAAACGCCAGGCCGGCGCCGCGCGCCGTTTCCAGGAAAAGCAGGCGGAGCTACGCACCCTCGAGCACGCCGTCCTCTCGGGCCGCTGGGCCAGGCTCGCCGGCGAGCTCGAAGCCGAGCAGCACCGGCTCGCCGAGGGGCAGCGGAGCGAAGGAGCCGCCGCCGCCGCGGTTCACACGGGCGAGGCCCATCTCGCGGCGCTGCGCGAGCGGGTCGAGGCGCAGGCCGGAGAGCTCGCCGAGCGCGCGCGCCGCCATGCCGAGCTGGGAGCGGTCGTCGAAGGGCGTCAACAGTTCCTCGCCGGCGCCCGGCGGACGGTGGCGGAGCTCGAGGCGCGCAGCGGGGCCGGCGAAGCGATGGCGGAACGACGGCGCGAGGAGATCTCGGGCCACGAGTCCGAGCTCTCGACGCTCTCGGAGCGGCGCGGGGAGCTGATTCGCGAGCACGACGCCGCGGCGGACCTGGTCGCCGCCGACGGCGCCAAGCTTCGCGAGGTCGAGGACGAGACGGCGCGCCGCGAGAGCCGCCTCGAGGAGCTGCGCCAGGCGTTGCTCGCCTCGCTCAACGAGCTCACCCTGCTTCGCAACCGGATCCACCGCGAGCAGATCGAGTCGGAGAAGGGAAGCTATCGCCAGCGCCATCTCTTCGACGAGCTGTCTTCGCGGGGAGAGGAGCTCGCCGAGACGACGCAGGCGCTCGCCGCGGCGAACGCGCGGCTCGCGGAGCTCGGAGTGGAGATCGCGGAGCGCGAGAGCGCCCTCGAGGCGGCCCGTACGACGCTCGACGGATTGCTCGTTCGCGAAGCCGCAGCGACCTCGGAGCTGGGAGAGCTCGAGCGCGAGCGCGCGGCACGCTCCGAGCGACAGCGCTTCCTGGCCGAGCTCGCCGAGAGCGCCGCGGACCGCGCGCGCCCGCTCGGCGAGAAGCTCCAGGCCCTCGGCCTCGACGGCGCGGACCTCCTCGGCCATCGGTTCCGGGCGCTCCGCGGCTGGGAGCGCGCGCTCGACCTCTATCTCGGGGAGCTCACCGATGCCGTGCTCCTGCCGGAATCCGCCGACGCCCTCGCGATCGCCGGGCGCCTCGCCGGCGGCAGCTCGACCGGCGTGGCGCTGGTGGGCCGCTGCAGCGAGCGGCCCACGAACTGGCCGCGGATCGAGGACGCCGCGATCGTCGCGCCGCTCGGCGAAGCCCTGGGCCTCGCGGCGGAGATCGCCTACGCCCTCCCCCCCGCCTTCCTGGTCGCCAGCGCGTCGGACGCCGAGCGCCTCGCCGCGGCCCATCCCGGCGTCGCGTTCCTCACGGGAGCCGGGATCTGGATGCAGGGGCGCACCCTTCATCTCCCGGGCGAAGAGGTGCAGCCAGGACTGCTCGGTCGGACGAGCGAGCTCGCCGACCTCGACGAAGCCCTTCGCCGGCTCGAGAGCGGCGTCGCCGCCGCCCGCGAGGAGATCGCCCGCCTGGTGGCGGCGCGCGCCGCAGCCGCAGAAGTGATCCACCGCGGCCAGGAAGAGCTCGCGACGCTGAAGCAGGAGCAGGCCGCGGCGCGCAGCCGCCGCGACGAGCTCGCGGCCCGCCATCACCGCGTGGCGTCCCAGGAGGAGACGCTGCAGCGGGAGCAGGATGCGCTCTCGGACGAGCTCTCCCGCCTCGCCGCGCTGCAGCAGGACCTCGGATCCGAGCTCGGCCGCCTGGAGGGGACGCACGCGGAGCGCGAGCGCGGCTTCGACACCCTTTCCTCCGAGGTCGACGCGGCGCGGCGGGAGCGCGAGACGCAGCGCGCCCTGGGAGCCGGCCGTCGCGGCCAGCTCGAGGTGCTCGGTGAGCGCCTCCGCTCGCTCGATCAGGAACGCGCGCGCGTCGATCGGGCGCGCGACGCGGCGGAGCGCCAGCTCGCGAGCTGGCGCGAGGAGGCGGCGGCGCTCGCCACCCGGCGTCGCGAGCTCGAAGCCGCGATGGAGAGCGCGGAGCGAGAGCTCCAGGAGGCGCTCGAGCTCCGCGCGGGCGGCGAGGAAACGCTCGTCCTGGCGCAGGGGGAGCTCGAAGGACAGCGCCAGCGGGTGCGCGCCGACGGCGAGTCGCTGGCGGCGGCGCGCGAGATCCACGACGCGGCACGGCGCGAGGTCGAGGAGTGCCGGGTGCGCATGGCCGGACTCGAGCACGACCGCACCCACCTCGCCGGCGAGTTCCTCGACGCGACCGGCGAGTCGCTGCCCGAGATCCCCGGCGAGACGCCCGGCAATCTCGCGGAGCTCGAGACCGACTTCGCGCGGCTCAAGCAGCAGCTCGAAGCGATGGGACCCGTGAACGTGCTCGCGGCCGAGGAGTACGGCAGCGAGGAGGAGCGCCACGGTTTCCTCGCCGCGCAACGGAGCGACGTCGTCAAGTCGGTTGAGTCTCTCCGTCAGACCATCCGCGAGATCAATCAGACCTCGAGCGTCCGCTTCAAGGAGGCCTTCGAGCAGGTCAACGCCCAGTTCGCCCGCACCTTCACCGAGCTCTTCCGCGGCGGCGAGGCGGAGATGCGGCTGATGGACGAGGAGGATCTGCTCGAGAGCGGCATCGAGATCGTCGCCCGGCCTCCCGGAAAGCGGCTGCAGAATCTGATGCTGCTCTCCGGCGGCGAGAAGGCGCTCACCGCGATCGCGCTGCTCTTCGCGCTCTTCCGCACCAAACCCTCCCCGTTCTGCATCCTGGACGAGGTCGACGCGCCCCTCGACGACGTCAACACGCTGCGCTTCGTCGGCATGCTGCGGGAGCTGGCGCGCGAGACCCAGTGCATCGTCATCACGCACAACAAGCTCACGATGGAGGTCGCCGGCACGCTCTACGGCGTCACCATGGAGGAGCGTGGCGTCTCGAAGCTGGTGGCGGTGGAGCTCGAGGAGATCCAACCGGCCGAGGCGGCGACCGCCTGAGCGGGAGGATCCGGAGAGCCGCTCGCCGTCAGCGGGCGGCGGGATAGGTTCCGAGGACGCGCAGCTCGACGGTGAGCGGCGCGATCGCCGCCATCGCTTCGCCGAAGGGCGCCGAAGCGGCGTGCCCCTCGACATCCAGGTAGAAGCGGTAGTCCCACGGGTCGCCGGGGATCGGCCGCGACTCGAGCTTGGTGAGATTCAGCTGGCGGCGCGCGAGCTCGGTGAGCACCGCTCCGAGCGCGCCCGGACGGTCGGCGAGCGCGAGCAGGATCGACGTCTTCGCGCGCTCCCCGGGCGACACCGGAACCGGGTGGAGGCCGATCTCCACGAATCGGGTCGCGTTCGCCGCTTGCGTCTGAATGCCGCGACGGAGGATGGCGAGCCCGTGGACTCCCGCCGCGGCCTCGCTCGCGATCGCTGCGAGCGCGGGATCCCCCAGCTCCTTCACCTTGCGCGCCGCGCCCGCGGTGTCGAACTCGACCTGAGCACGGATGCCGGGATGCTCGCGGAAGAAGGACTCGCACTGTCCGAGCGCCTGGGGGTGGGAGAGCGCCGCGCGAAGCTCCTCGATCCTGGCGTCGGGCAGGCCGAGGAGGCAGTGCTCGACCGCCGAGACGACCTCGCCGGTGATGGTGAGACGCCCCTCGGCGAGCAGGTCGTAGGTCTCGTTGATGCTGCCCGCGGTCGTGTTCTCGATCGGCAGGAGCGCCAGATCGTTGGCGCCGCCCAACACCGACTCCGCCGCCTGACGGAAGGTCTCGAAGCCCGCGAGCAGCACGCCGCCCGGACGGCCCGCGTAACGTCCTTGCGCCGCCTGGTGGCTGTACGAGCCCTCCGTCCCCTGGTAGGCGACGCGGAGCGGCAGGTGATCGAGCGCACGCACGTAGGCCTGCTGGCGCGCCACCGACATCGCGAGTACCACCCGGAAGAGACGCTCGACCTCGTGCGGGTCGAGTCCGGCAGCGGCCGCCCCCTCACGCAGCCGCACGAGCAGCCGATCCTCGCGCTCCGGATCCCGGAAGGGGGACGCGGCGTCGAGCTTCGCCGAGGCGACGCGCTCGACGAGCTCCATGCGCTCGGAGAGCAGGCCGATCAACCGCCGGTCGATCGCGTCGAGCGCCTCTCGCAACGCCTGCAGGTCGGGGCTCGCCACGGCGCGCAGTCTACCCGCACCGGCCCCCAGTCGGCCCGACGCAACAAGGGCCGGTCCCGTCCGTCGCCGGGACCGGCCCCAGGGCCGCGGGCGCGGGAGGCGCGCCCTAGGCCGCTTCCTTGACGGCGCTGATGATGTCCTGAACCGCCTTCTTGCCGTCCGAGAAGAACATCAGCGCGTTCTCGCGGGCGAAGAGCGGATTCGGAATGCCGGCGAAGCCGGGCGAGAGGCTGCGCTTGACCACGATCACGGTCTTCGCGCGATGCGCCTGGATGATCGGCATGCCGGCGATCGGGCTCTTGGGGTCGGTCTCGGCGACCGGGTTGACGACGTCGTTGGCGCCGATGACGATCGCCACGTCGATCTGATCCATCTCGCCGTTGATGTCGTCCATCTCGCGCAGCTTCTCGTATTCCACGTTGGCCTCGGCGAGCAGCACGTTCATGTGCCCCGGCATGCGTCCGGCCACCGGATGGATCGCGTACTCCACCTTCGTGCCCTTCTCCTCGAGCAGCTGGGCGAGCTGGCGCACCGTGTGCTGCGCCTGCGCCACGGCCATGCCGTAACCCGGAATCACGACCACCCGCTGGACGCCTTCGAGCATCATCGCGATCTCTTCCGGTGAGGTCGCCTTGACGGTCTTGTAGACCTCGTCGGCGTTCGGCGTGTCGGCGGTCGGGCCGAGGGTCGAGAAGAGCACGTTGGTCATCGAGCGATTCATGGCTTTGCACATGATCTGCGTGAGGATGATCCCCGAAGCGCCGACCAGGGAGCCCGCGATGATGAGCACCGAGTTTCCGATCACGAAGCCGGTCGCGCACCCCGCCAAGCCCGAGTAGGAGTTCAAGAGCGCGATCGCCACCGGCATGTCGGCGCCACCGATCGAGATCGTGAGCAGCACGCCGAGCACGGCCGCGACGGCGGTCAGCAGCCAGTAGAGCGGGATGTTGGCCGGATCGAGAACCAACCAGGTCCCGACGCCGAGCGCGACGACGGCGGCCGCCCACTTGAGGGCGTTCATGCCCGGGAACCGGTCCTTCTTGAGAGTGAGGAGGCCGCCCGTGATCGCGAAGGCGACGAACGCGCCCCAGGCGAGCAGACGATCGCGCGCGCTCGCGCCTCCGGACGATTGAGCGAAGAGCGCGTAGACGAGACCGCCCAACGCCGTGACGGCGGCGAAGCCGTACTTGATCGCCGCCTGCCAGGGTTTGATCTTCCACTTCACGGCGAGGAATTCGGCGAGCTTGCCGAAGGCGACGTAGCTGCCGAAGAACGTCACCGAGCCGATGATCGCCGAGGCCGAGGTCGCGACCTTCTCCTGCATCCCCATGCCCGGATTGGTGGTGAGCGCCTGGTAGGCCGCGATGAGTGCCGACCCGGCGACGAGAATCGAGGCGCCGCCGCCGAATCCGTTCAGGATGCCGACCATCTCGGGCATCGAGGTCATCTTGACCTTGGCAGCCATGTACCAGCCGACGACGGTTCCGACCGCGGCGCCGATCACGATGTACTTCCAAGTCATCGGCTGTCCGACGACGGTCGCAACCACCGCGATCGCCATGCCCAGGACGCCGATGAAGTTGCCGCGCACCGCGGTGCGCGGATGGGCCATCCACATGAGGTCCCAGATGAAGAGGATGGAGGCGAAGAGATAGGCGAGATCGCGCAGATCCTGGTGGTTCATCGCGTCCTCCCTACTTCTTCCGGAACATGCCGAGCATGCGGTGGGTAACCAGGAAGCCACCGACCACGTTGATGGTCGCGAATCCGACCGCCACCCCGGCGAGCACGTGCACGAGCTCGGGAACGTTCTCCTGGCCGGCGAGGATGAGGGAACCGATGATCGTGATGCCCGAGAGCGCGTTCGAACCGGACATCAGGGGCGTATGCAACGTCGGCGGAACCTTGGTGATGACGTAGAAGCCGACGAAGATGGCGAGGACGAAGACAGTGAGCGCGGTGACGAACGTCATTTTCCCTCCCACCCCGCGCCGCGGCGCCGGGTGCTAGTTCGAGTTGCGTCGATTCTCGACGGAGAGCGGAGGCCTGCGGGACCGCCGCTCCGGAGCTGCGGGCACAGCTCGAAATCTAGCACGGCGCCGCAGCGCGTCATCCCCCGCTGGGCCGGCCTCACGCCGCGTTTCCGGGTAGGTCCGCGAGCCGCCGGGACCACCCCGGCGCCCGCCTTAGCGGTCGCCGCAGACGACGAAGGAGGAGCCGATCGTCGCCGATCGCGCTCCTCCCTCGCGGTGCTTCGATGCGCTAGTGGATCAGGCCTTCGGGTGGCACTGGTCGCACTTCGTCGGCGCCTTGGTGTCCGGCTTCTTGGCGAGCTCTTCCTTGTGGCACTTGACGCAGCTCATGTGGAAGGGGTTCTTGGCGGCGCTCATCTCGCTACAGACCGGCGTCTCGGCCTTTTCGGGCTTGACGTGGCACTTGCCGCAGGGCTCGACGACCTCGGTCGACTCCGCCGTCAGCTTCTCCTGCGTGTGATGGCAGGTCTTGCACTCGTGGCTCTTCGCATGCGCCGCGTGGGGGAAGACAACCGCAGCGCGCTTGCCGACGCAGTCGTCGATGGTGGTCTTCTCGGGTGCCTCCTTGCCCGTCGCGGCGCCGAGCACGGCCGCTACGAGAACCGCCAGACAGCCGATCGCCAACCGGGTGAAGAATCGCTGCATCGTCCTCTCCTTTTCTGGTCGTGCGTCGAATCTAGCATCGAAACCGGAGCGCGATCACGGGGCGACGCCCCCCGCCGGCTCTCCTGCAACTCCCGGGCCCACGAAGCCCGATCCGACCCGTGGCCGAACGCTCGCACGGCGCCGCCCCGACCGCCCCACCCACCCGGGTGGTCTCACCCGTGCGCCCGCCCTGTGCGAGACTGGACCCCCTTGACCGCGCCAACGACTCACGAGGCCTCCCTCGACCCGCTCCGCTTCGCACCGATCGGCTTCGTGCGCTCGCCCTACCGCGAGAGATCGGACGTGCCGCGCGGTCTCGGCACGCGCCACGAGGCCGAGGGTTGGATCGACATCGATCCGTCGCTCGCGGAGGGACTGGCCGACATCGAGGGCTTCTCGCATCTCTACGTGATCTGGGTCTTCCATCGCGCGGAGGGATGCGAGCTCCTGGGCACCAACCCCACCGACGGCCTGCCGCATGGCGTCTTCGCCACGCGTTCTCCCCGCCGCCCCAATCCGCTGGGACTCTCGGTGGTCGAGCTCCTCGGCCGGGAAGGTTCGCGCCTGCTGGTGCGCGGGCTCGACATGCTGGATGGAACGCCGGTCCTCGACCTCAAGCCCTACCTCTCGAGCGTGCCGCCGGAGAAGCTCCGGCGCGGATGGCTCGCGGAAGCCGAGGCGCGCGCCAGCAAGGCAAAGTGATCGCTCCCACCGTCGAGGTCCGCTGTCCGGTGCGCGGCTGCGGGGCTCCGCTCACGCGCGGGGAGAGACGCTGGCGCTGCCCCTGCGGACATCTCTTCGACGTCTCCCGTCGCGGCTACGTCAATCTCCTCCAACCGCAGGACCGACGATCTCCGAAGGCCGGTGACCCGCGCACTGCCACCGCGGCACGCCTCCGTCTCGCGGAGCGGGGTCACCTGGCCCCCTTCGCGGCCGCGCTTCGCGCCCTGCTGGAGCGTCACGTCCCGCCGGAGGGCGCCCCCTGGCTCGACGTCGGCGCCGGCGACGGCTGGCTCCTGCGCGAGCTCGCCCTCGGCAGGGAGTTGGAGCTCCACGCGCTCGACCTCGCGCGCCCGGCGGTCGAGCTCGGTGCGCGTCTCGTCCCCCAGGCGACGTGGGTCGTCGCCAACGCCGATCGCGGCCTCCCCTACGGCGACCGCTCCTTCGGCCTGGTCCTTTCGATCACCTCGCGGTGGGCCTTCGCCGAGATGGCGCGCGTGCTGCGGCCCGGGGCGTACCTGCTGCTGGCGCTCGCCGGCGCGGACGACCTCCTCGAGCTCCGGGAGCGGGTGCACGGCACCGCGCACGCCAAGGATCGCCTCGAGCGGGCGCTCGCCGAAGCGAGCGCCCGGTTCGAGGTGGTGACTACCGAGACGGTACGCTGGCGGATGGAGCTCGATCGCGAGAGCCTCGGCGATCTCCTTGCCTCGAGCTATCGCGGCGCCCGCGCGCGCGACGCGGAGCGCGTGGCGGCGCTCGAGAGTCTCGCGATCACGATGAGCCGCGACGTCGCCCTGCTCACGCCGCGCTAGGAGCCGGCCGCACCCTCCAGAAACTCCTCCTGCTCCTCGAGAAGTCCCGTGGCCCCAGTCCAGCGCATTCCGCCGACGCTCGCGGCAACGCGCCTCCCCTCGCGATCGACGCTCACGAAGCGGGTCGCCGAGAGCGCCGTCCCGCGGAGGTCGGCGCCGTCGAGGCGGGCGCCCGAGAAGTCGGCTCCCTCGAGATCGGCCTCCGAGAGGTCGGCCCCCGCGAGGTCCGCGCCGCGGAGGTCGGAGAGCGAGAGGTTGGCCCGGCGGAGATCGCACCCCGCGAGCTGGGCGCCTCGCAAATCGCAGTTCTTGAGCTGCAGCCCGGAGAGATCGCGCCCCGCAGGGAGCCACCCTCGGAGATCGACGCCGAGCAACACCTTGCGCGGGCCACGCCAGGGGGCGAAGCTCGACGCCCTCCGGAAGCGCGCGAGCTCGTCCGGATCGAGCGAGCCGGTGGTGAATCGCTGATCGCCGGCCCAGGGGTCCCCGACGTTGTGGTAGCTCGACTCGCGCTCCCAATAGCCCAGCCGGTCTTCGGCCAGGAGCTCGATCCGCCGCACCCACTTGAGGCTCTTGTAGAAGTAGCGCGACGGCGCCACCGTGCGGAGCGGGAAGCCGTGCTCGGGCGCGAGCGGCCGGTCGTCGACGGCGTGCACCAGCCAAGCGTCGGCGAGCGCCAGGTCGAGCGGCAGCGAAGTGTCGTGGCCGCGCGGCGAGTAGGCCTCGAAGCGCACGAAGGCGGCCTCCGGCGCGATCCGGACGTGCGCGAGCAGGTCCGCGAGCGGCAGGCCGGTGAGCCGCATCCCGAGCTGCGACCACCCGGTCACGCAGTGGATGTCCGCCACCCGCTCCCGGTGCGGCAGCTCGAGGTAGTCCGACCAAGTCAGCACGAGCGGCGCCGCGACCGCGCCGGAGACCTCCAGCCGCCAGGCCGCGAGATCGAGCGCCTCCGCCGCCGGCGCCCTCTCCCCCACCACCGGGAACTTCCGCGTCACCGCCTGCCCCGGGGGGAGCCTCGGCTCGACGCTCACGATTCCCGCTCCTGCTTTCGCACGACCCTCGATTCTAGATAGAATCCCGCGGCACCGCGCGGTACGCCGACGTAGCTCAGCGGTAGAGCAACTGATTCGTAATCAGTAGGTCCCCGGTTCAATCCCGGGCGTCGGCTCCAATCCCTCAGCGCGCTCCGCGCGCAGCTCAGAGCCCCAGGAACTGGATCGCGGCGCCGCAGAGGAAGATGGCGGCGCCGGCCAGGGCGTGCGACCAGCGCTCGGCCGAGGCGGCGGGGAGCTTGGCGAGCCCCAGCGCGCCCACCGTGACGACCGCGAGCATGGTGGCGATCGTCACCAGCGAGAAGACCAGCGCCACCAACGCGACGCCTCCCCAACCGCCGCTCGCGGCCGGCACCATGAGCAGCGGCACGAGCGGCTCGCAGGGGCCGAGCACGAAGATCACGAAGACGGTCCAGGGGCCGAGCCAGCGCCGCGCCAGCCCGAGGCGCTGCGACGCCTCC
>CAYZBH010000018.1:0-42263 GCA_964476605.1 uncultured Thermoanaerobaculia bacterium
TGCTTCTTCTCGTCCTCGGGGGATCGGCCCGCCAGCCGATCCCCCTTTTTCTTGCAGGCGGAAAGCCGCTTTCAGCTACACCATGGGGCGGGTTGCGGGAAGGTGGATTGGGCTACAGTCGGGCCGACCGGCCGGCTTCGCGGCTCCGAGGGGGGAGATGACCGACAAGCGAAGAGCTCGCTCGACAGCACCATACATCCTCGCGCTCGTCGCGCTCGCCGGCCTCGCGGCCGGATGCGCCTCCCGGCCAGCGCCCGCGCCCAAGGTCCCCGCGGTCTTCTATCCGCCGCCGCCGGGGCTGCCGCGACTCCAGTACCTGACCTCCTTCAACGGGCTCAAGGACGTCGAGGTGCAGTCACGCTTCAATCGGTTCGTGGTCGGGGAGACCCCTGACGTGCGCCTCGACAAGCCCTACGGCATCGGCATGCACGCGGGCAAGATCTACGTCTGCGACACCAACGCGACGGTCATGGTCATCGATCTCGAGCAGCAGGCCTACGGGCCGCTCGCGGGCGCGGTCGCGGGCGCCGGACGGCTGCTGCAGCCGACCAATATCGCGATCGAGCCCGACGGGACGAAGTACGTCACCGATCCGGGCCGCGGCCAGGTGGTCGTCTTCGACGCCGCGGACCAGTACGTTCGAGCCTTCGGCTTCGAGGGGAAGTGGCGGCCGGTCGACGCGGTGCCCTTCGGAGACCGGCTCTACGTCGCCGACTTCGACAACGGTGTGGTCCGCGTTTTCGACAAGGCGAGTGGCGCCCCGCTCAAGACCATCGGCGATCGCGGCGAGCCCGAGGAACGATTGGTGCGTCCGACCAACCTCGCCTTCGACCGGGACGGCGGGCTCTACGTCACCGACTTCTTCCGCTTCCAGGTGCTCGAGTTCGACCGCGACGGGCACTATCAGATGGCTTTCGGCGCCGCCGGGGACAACCTCGGCCACTTCGCGCGCCCGAAGGGGATCGCGCTCGACCGCGAGAAGCGGCTCTTCGCCGTCGACGCCTCCTTCGGAAACGTACAGATCTTCAATCGCGAGGGGCGGATCCTCTCCTTCTTCTCCGAGGGGGGAGAACGCCCCGGCGACATGCTGCTGCCGGCCAAGGTGGCGATCGACTACGACGACCTGAGGTACTTCGAGAAGTACGTCGATCCGAGCTTCGAGCCCGAGTACCTCGTGCTGGTCAGCGCGCAGTTCGGCAAGCGCCTGGTCAACGTTTACGCCTTCGGCAAGCAGCGCGGCAGGCACTACCCGACCGACGACGAGCTCCGACGCGAGCTCGAGGCGAAGCGCGAGCAGGCGTTCGAGAAGCTGCCGAACCGCTGAGCGCGAGGAGAGCCGCCATTTTCTCGTCCCGTCGCCCTGCTCGCCGTAGCCGCGGCTGGATCGCCTTCGCGGTGGGGGCGGCGCTCGTCCTGGGCTGTAGCGCGCAGTCGCGTTATCGGACGCTCAGGATCTTCTTCGACGGGGTGCCGGAACCGCGCGCCGAGGCGGCGGTCGCGCCCGGATCGCAGAGCGCGGCGGCCGCTCCCGCGGCGCAGCGGATCGGTCGCGTGGTGCACGAGCCCTACGCGAACAAGGAGTGCGACGCCTGCCACGAGCGCGCGGCCGGCAACTCCCTCGTGGCGATCAACGGTCAGCTCTGCTTCCAGTGCCACGACCTGGATCTCGGCAAGCGCTACGTGCACGGGCCGCTCGCCTCGGGGGGCTGTCTCGGCTGTCACGACCCGCACAGCTCGCCGTACCGTCACCTGCTGCTCTCCGATTCGGACGGCTTCTGCCTGAATTGCCACCGACGCACCGATCTCCGCGCGGTGGAAGGGCACGGCGGGGATCGCGTCGATTGCACTTCCTGCCACGAAGCGCACATGTCGGATCGTCGCTATCTGCTGCGCTGAGACCATGCGACCGGCCCTCCGACTCTGCACCCTCCTCTCGAGTGCGCTCCTCGTGGCGGCGGCGGCGCGCGCGGACTGGAAGCTCTTCATTCCCCGACCGGTCGACAGCGGCGGCGCTTTCGAGCTCTTCGGATCGTCGGAGAGGGACGAGAACATCTACGGCGAGCGCTCGATCGACTGGACCGACGACTTCCTCAAGGGGCGCGTGACCCTCTATTCGCGCGGCTACGCCTACCATCCCCGGTTCCTGCAGTACCAGGTGGAGGTGGGGGGCGCGTTGAAGCGCGAGCGGTTCGACTCGAGCGGGCGCGCGGAGTTGGGGTGGCGCTCCGACAGCGGCCTCGACTACAAGGCGCGGCTCTACCTGCTGCCGGAGCACCCCTATCACCTGGAGCTCTTCGCGCTCCGCTGGGAGCCGGTCTTCAAGGACCACGCGGCGATCGCGCGGGACAGCGTGTCGACGACCTACGGCGCGGACCTGCGCTACGAGCGCAAGCCCTGGTTCGCGGGCGCCCGCTTCACCGACGACTCGCTCGACTCGTCGCTCAGCTCGTCGAACGTCAAACGCCTGGGAATGGACGGCGAGTATTTCCGGCGCTGGGCGAACGGGAATCAGGTCACGGTCAACGCCTCCTTCAATCCCAAGCGCTACAGCAATTCGGTGGGGTTGCACGGGGACGCGAGCGAGGCGCTGCTCTCGAACACCCTCGTCCTCGGTCCGATGTCGCTCTACTCGAGCCTGACGCAGGACACGATCGACCAGTCGACGGACTTCGACGGACGATTCACGAGCGACCAGCTCGTCTGGTACGAGCGCATGACGGCACGCCTGCCGTACCACCTCCGGACCGATCTGACCTGGCGCTGGCAGGACGGGAACACGAGCATCACCGACCCGTTCTCGGGCCGCGTGCGCAGGCTCGACACGGAGGACAAGGACGTCGAGGTCGATCTCGTCCATCGACTCTACGAGAGTCTCCAGACGACGCTCACCCACCGCCGAACCTGGCGCGATTCGGGGCTCGGCTCGAACGATTCGGTGTCGACCTCGTTGGGGCTCAACTACAGCAAGCGGATTCCGCACGGCCGGGTTCTCGCGGGCCTGAGCTGGGGGCGCGCCGAGACCGACAGCCGCGGCACGACCGACGTCGTCGACGAGCAGCACGGCGGCATCGCGGTGCCGGGGAGCTTCACCCTCGCCCGCCACGACGTGGAAGCGGGGAGCGTGGCGCTCTTCCTGCGCTCGCCGATCCCCCCCTACGAGACCGTTCGCCTGGTGGAGAACGAGCACTACGTCGTCGCCACGGTCGGGGACTCGCTCGAGATCACGGTCTTCTCGCTCCCCTCGCCCTTCGTGATCCCGGGCAGCTTCGATCTCTTCGCGTCCTATCGCCTCCTGGGTGGCGAGTTCGAGCTGCGCAGCGACTTCACCGGCCACAGCCTGAGCGTCGAGCTCTTCGACAGCATGTTGACCCCCTACTACAGCTACTACCGCTCGGTTTCGGAGGTGCTCACCGGCGTCTACCCGGGCAGCGGACCCGATTCGACGACCGTCACCGCCGGGCTCCGGTTCGTGCGCGGTCCGGTGCGGGCCCGCGTCGAGTGGCAGGACGTGAAGTGGGAGGTCAGCCCCTACGAGGCGTGGCGCTCCGAGCTCCAGTACGTCGGCGCGCTCACCCGGAGCACCGACCTCTATGCCACCGCCTCCTACTGGCAGCGCGACTACCCCCACGGCCGTGGCTCGATCGACGGCGATCCCCTGCAGGAGGACACCGAGACGCTCTCGGCGACCTTCAACCAGCGGCTCTTCGATCGCGCGCTGACGCTTTCGCTGGGCGGCTCCTATGCCCAGACCCAGAGCATCGTCGACACGGAGAGCCTGGCCTACAACGCCGTCCTCCAGTGGCAGGTGGGAAAGCTCGACTTCAGCGCCGGTGCGACCCTGTCCGACGCCAAGAGCGTCGACAGCGCGCTGCCGGCGAGCGAGCGGCGGCATCACTACTATTACTTCAAGCTGCGGCGCGAGATCTTCTAGGAGGGTCGAGGTGCGCGGGCTCGCCAGAAGCACGGGAACGCTCCTGATCGCGTCTTTGGCGTCGTTCGGCGCGGGCTGCGCCTCGCATTGGACCCCGCGCGCGACCACCTCGGTCGAGCCGTTGCAGTGGCCGCTCCATCCGGCGGCCGCGAAGGTCCGGTTCGTCCGATCGCTGGCGGGATTTTCGCCGGCGGCGGGCGCGGGCGCGGCCTGGAGGACCTTCGTGCGCGGCAGGGATCCCGCGCGTGGCAACGACTTCCTGCTGCCGGTGGCGGTCGCGGTCGGAGCCGGAGGGCGCATGGCGGTGGCCGACCTGGGCCGCGCGGCGGTTCACCTCTACCTCCCGGCCGAGCGGCGTTACCTGCGGCTGACCGGCTCGGCGGAGCGGCCGATGGTCTCGCCCGTGGGCGTCGCCTTCGACTCGAAAGGGGGGCTCTTCGTTTCCGATTCGAGCGGGGCGCTCTACGCGTTCGGCGCCGACGGCAGGTTCAGGTTCCGGCTCGAATCTGCCCACGGTGAGCGCTTGCGGCGCCCCACGGGGCTTGCCTATTCGCCCGCGAGGGATCGCTTCTACGTCGTCGACACCCTCGCCTGCCGCGTTCATGCTTTCGCGAGCGACGGGCGCCACGAGATCTCCTTCGGCGCCCGCGGAGCGGGGGAAGGGGAGCTCAACTTTCCTACCCATCTCTTCCGGGCCCCTTCCGGGAGGATCTTCGTCTCGGACTCGCTGAACTTCCGGGTCGCGATCTTCGACGAGGACGGCGCCCCGCTCGGGAGCTTCGGACACCACGGCGACGGCTCGGGCGATCTCGCCATGCCGAAGGGGATCGCGGTCGATCGCGACGGCATCGTCTACGTCGCCGACAGTCTCTTCGACAACGTGCAGCTCTTCGACGAGAAGGGCACCTTCCTGCTCACCCTGGGAAGGCGCGGGAATGGCGCCGGGGAGTTCTGGCTCCCGGCGGGCCTCTTCATCGACGCGGACGAGGAGCTCTATGTCTGCGACACGTACAATCACCGCGTGCAAATCTTCCGTCTCACTCCGGGCTATGCGCCGATCGTGGCCTGACGCGCGCGCCGCGCTCGTCGGCCTGCTGGCCGTGGTCGCGGGCCTCCCGCAGGCTCCGGTGGCGGCGCAGGTGCCGCCGGACATGATCGGCACCAAGCACGACCTCTCGATCTCCGGGCCGGGACCCGTGCGCGCCCTCACCGAGGACCGGATCTGCGTCTTCTGCCACACGCCCCACAACGCGGCGCCGCTCTCGCCGCTCTGGAATCGCGACATCCCCGAGCAGACCTACATCGTCTACACCAGCCCGACGATGCTCGCCGACCCGTTGCCGCAGCCCTTCGGTCCGACGAAGCTCTGCCTCACCTGTCACGACGGCACCGTCGCGATGGGGGCGGTCCTCGATCCGTCCGGGGGCATCCCGATGGCAGGTTCCGGGACCCTGCCGCCGGGGAGCCTCTCGGATTTCGGGTTCGACCTCTCGGCGCACCACCCCGTCGCCTTCCCGTACGGCAACTCGTTGCCCAACCCCGAGCTCGCCTCGCCTCCACCCGAGGGCCTGACCTACGGCGGCATCGACGAGGTGCACTGCATCACCTGCCACGATCCCCACAACGACCAGTACGGTCGCTTCCTCGCCAAGGACAACCGCAACTCGGCGCTCTGCGTCACCTGCCACCAGATCCCGGGTTGGGCCGCCTCGCTGCACGCCACGTCGACCGCATCGGTCGTCGGTCTCCTGCCGCGGCCGCCGAAGACCTGGCCCAACTACACGGAGCTCGGCGAGTGGGGATGCGAGGCCTGCCACACGCCCCACTTCGCGCCCACCGCGGTCCACCTCCTGAATTTCACGGCGCTACCCCCCGACCCCTTCGACTGCACGACGGCGGGGTGCCACGGGGGCGGTCCGCCGCCGCCACCGCCGCACCTCGTGGAGAGCGGCGGCGCCGTCTGGCCCGCGCTCGCCGCGCACGCGAGCGCGGCCGGCGGCACGGATATCGAGCGCCAGGTGAGAAAGGTCTCGGCCCACCGCCCGCTGCCCCGCACCGACCGGAGCGGCGCCCGTGAAGCCGACGCGCGCCTCTCCGGCAGGCGCGACCAGGTCGCCTGCTCGGACTGCCACAACCCGCACGAGATGACCCGACGCGACGCGGTCGCGCCCTACGCCTCGGGGCTGCTGACCGGGGTTTCCGGCGTCGACCGGAACGGCGCCGCGCTCGCGCGCGCCACCTACGCCTACGAGGTCTGCCTCAAGTGCCACGGCGACGACGCGCCGGGGGTCGAGTTCGTGCCTCGCTACCTGCCGAGCCTCGACGCGCGCCGGGACTTCGATCCGTCCAACCCCTCGTTCCACCCCGTGATGGCGGCCGGACGCAACCGGGACGTGCCGAGCATCCCTTCGTCGCTCGCGCCGATCCGGAGCGTCACGGACCTCGTCTACTGCACGGACTGCCACGCCGACGACGAGGGAGCGAGCGCCGGACCGCACGGCTCCGCGTTCGCCCCGATCCTCAAGGAGCGCTACGACACCGCGGACGGCACGCTCGAGAGTTACGAGAGCTACGCGCTCTGCTACCGCTGCCACGAGCGCACGAGCCTGCTCGCGGACCAGAGCTTCCGCCGCAAGATCGGTGGGCGTACGACCGCCTCGGGCGGCGGGCACAGCGGCCACCTGGCGGCGGGAATCCCCTGCGCGGCCTGCCACGACGCGCACGGCGTCTCGACCGTCGGCGCCGGCGCCGAGTCCGGGTCGCACACCCACCTGATCAACTTCGACCGGCGCCTCGTCTCGCCGCTCCAGCCCGGCACGCTCCCGACCTTCCGGGACACCGGGACCTTCTCCGGAAGCTGCTCGCTCGTCTGCCACGGCGTGGCGCATGACGAAGCGGCCTACCCCTAGCCTGCGCCGGCGGAAGGCGCCCGGAGAGGTGAGCGCCGAGGGTCCGGAATCAGCGCCTCGGCTCGCCGGCGCCGGTGGGCGGGGCTGGCTGACGCCCGAGCGGCTCGGGGCCCTGCTCGTGGCGGCGGTCGCGTTCGCGGTCTACGCGAACACCCTCGGCAACGGCTTCGTCGACGACGACGAGGCGCAGGTCCTGCGCAATCCCTGGATCCGCGACTTCGGGCATCTCGACGACATCTTCGGCAAGAGCGTCTGGAGCTTCCTCAAGGGCGTAGGGGCGAACAACTACTACCGACCTCTGATGCACGTCATCTATCTCCTGACGCACGCGATCTTCGGCTTGCGCCCATGGGGATTCCACCTGGTGAGCGTCTTGCTGCACGCCGCCAACTCGCTGCTCGTCTTCCGCCTGGCTACGAAGAGGCTCGGAGACAGCTCGCGAACCGCGCCCAGCACCGGATCGTTCGCCGCCGCCCTGCTCTTCGCGACCCATCCGGTGCACACGGAGGCGGTAGCCTGGATCGCCGCGGTACCGGAGCTCGCCTTCACCCTCGCATGCCTCGTCGCGCTCCTGCTCTGGAACCCGCCAGACACGTTCGACACGCGGCGAGCCGTGGGAACCGGAATCGCCTTCTTCTGCGCGTTGCTCTGCAAGGAGACCGCCATCGTCCTGCCCTTGCTCCTGCTCGCGCACGACATCGCGCTGCGGCCGGGTGGTCGCGGTCCCTGGGCGCGACGCCGCGGCTACCTGGCGCTCGCGGTGGCCTTCGCGATCTATCTCCCGATGCGCGTCGCGGCGCTCTGGTCGACCCTGGTGCCGGTGCCGAAACTCCAGCCGCTCAGTGACTACCAGCTCGCCATCAACGTGCTGCCTCTGCTGCGCGACTACGTCCTGCTCCTGATGGCGCCGATTCGGCTCAGCTTCTGGCACGCCTTCGAGCCCATCAGCTCGGTCGGCTCGGCGCCCGGAATCCAGGGACTCGCGGTCGTGGTGTTCCTGGCGGCGGCCTTCGTGCTCGCCTGGAAACGGAGCCGTCGCTCCTTCGTCGCGTTGACGTGGGTGCTGGTTCCCCTGCTCCCAGCCTTCTGGATCGCCGCGTTGCCGATGAAGCCCTTCGCCGAGCGTTACCTCTACCTGCCATCCGTGGGCTTTTCGCTGCTCGCTGGAATCGCGATCGATTCCCGGGCCCTGCGCCACCGGCGCCTGGTGACTCTCGGCGTCGCCTCGGTGCTCCTGCTCTACGGGCTCGTGACGGTGCGCCGCAATCGCGTCTGGGAGAGCCCGCTCACGCTCTTCGCGGACACCGTGGCCAAGGCTCCCGATGCCGAAATTCCGCGCTACGACTTGGCGATCGCGCTCTCCAACACGGGAAGGGTCGACGAGGCGATCGGGCACTACCGGATCCTCGTCGAGAGGTTCCCCGAACACGCCAAGGCTCAGTCCGGGCTCGGTGCTGCGCTCCTGCTCGAGGGAAAGACCGACGAAGCAATCGCGCGTCTGCGGCGCGCGATCGAGCTCGAGCCGACGTCCCTCGAGTCGTACAACGATCTCGCGGTGGCGCTGAAGAAGCTGGGGCGACGCGAGGAGTCGCTCGCGCTCTACCGGCGGGCGCTCGAGATCGACCCGGATTTCGCCGACGCGCACTTCAATCTCGCGAGCGGGCTCTCGGGGATGGGAGAGCACGCCGGGGCGATCGTCCACTATCGCGAAGCGGTGAGGCTGCGGCCCGGGGATGCCTACTATCGAGCGGTCCTCGGCATCGAGCTCGCGGAGCAGGGTCGGACGCGCGAAGCGATCACCGAGTTCGAGGCGGCGGTCCGGCTCGCCCCGGAAGAATCGGCCTATCGCAACGACCTGGAACGGGCGCGCCAGCTGGCTGCGAGTGGAGCGGAGAAGCCGCTACCGAGCGACTAGTTCGCCGCCTTGCCCTTCCGCGAGAAGCTCGGTCCCACGGGGTTCTGGCGATCGTAGGAGGCCTTCTCGTGGCAGCCTGGGGCGCAGGAGCCGCCGGTCGCCGTCTTGACGAAGTGGAGCGGCATCTTCCACTTGCCGAAGGCGACCCGGTCGGCCACGAGCGCCTCGTTCGGCGCTCCGTGGAGGCCGTGGCAGAGCGCGCAGCTACGCCCCTTCTGAGGATCGTTCACGTGCAGATAGTGCAGATTCCGCTCGCCGTCGCGGAAGCCGGTCGCGAACGAGGTGTCCGGATACTTGACCGCGTCGCGGTCGTGGCACTCGAAGCAGAGCGCGTAGGTCTTGTCGCCGTAGGGCGCGTAGCTTCCCTCGGGGAAGGACGCGATCAGGAGCTTGGCCTCCGCGCCGCCGTGCGGGCGATGGCAGGAGACGCAGGAGCCGTCGGCGATCGGTCCGTGCAGGACCTTCATGGTGGAGTCGATGAGACCGGTGTGACACGACAGGCAGAGCGCCTTCTCGGGCTCGACGAGGAGCTTCGGCTGGTCGGCGCCGTGCGGCGCGTGGCAATTCGCGCAGCGGGCGTCGGAGTCGACCGCCGCGTGCTGGAACGCCGCCTTCTCGACCGCGGTTCCGACGTCGTCGTGGCACTGGAAGCAGAGGGCCGGCACCTCGTCGACGAGGAGCTTGGCGTGCTTCGAACCGTGCGGCGCGTGACAGGTCGTGCACCCGTCGTCGAGCGCCGCGTGCTGGACCTTCTTCGCCTTGACCGCGTCGGTGACGTCGGCGTGACAGCTGGAGCAGAGCGCGTCGCCCTGGGCCACGAGGAGCTTCGGCAGGTCCGATTCGTGGGGCGCGTGGCAGGCGGTGCACTCGCCCGAGGCGACGGGACCGTGAGGGAACTGGGCCCCCGAGGCTTCGCTGTGGCAGTCGGCGCAGAGCTCGCTCTGCGGCTTGAGGAGCAGCTTCGCGACGTTCGAGGCGTGCGGCGAGTGGCAGGTCGTGCAGCTTCCTTCCGCCGCCGGCTCGTGGACCGTCTTCTTCTTGCCGAAGGGGTCGTGGCAGGCGGTGCACAGGTCCGGCTCCGCCGCCGTCAGGCGAAAGGTCCTCTTCCCCCGTTGGGGGTGCGTCTCGCCGGTCGCCTCGTGGCAGTTGTCGCACGACTCCGTCGCCTCGTGCACCGACTTGCCCTGCAGCAGGGTCGGATGGCAGCCGGCCGCGAGGCAGCCTTCGTCGCCGCGAACGGTTCCGGGCAGCGCGGCGAACCCGCAGATCAGAGCCGCGGCCAATGCCACCGAAAGAGACACCGAGGGCCGTGTCATTCGAGAATCATCGTACCAAGAGGCGTTCCTTTCACCACCCGCTGGGGTTGCTTGGCCGCGGCTTCTCGCATCGGTGCTCGGGCACCACCTCCCGGGGTGGGGCGGGAGAGTGCGTTGGGCCGCGACAATGGCTCGTCCTGTCGGACTCGGCGGTGGGCCCGGCCGGTCGCGCCGATCGCGCTTCGGGTGCGATCTCGAGGGAGGTGTCCATGGCCCTGCGCAAGTCCCGCCCCTCGTCGCGAACGGCGACGCGAAAGCCCCCCCGCGCGAAGCGGGAATCGCCCCCGCGGTCTCGATCGACGGGGCTCCCGCCGGACGAGCTCGCCGCGCTTCTCGCGGCGGTCGCCGGCTCGACGCTCGAAGCGATCCTGGTCTTCGACGAGAGCCTCCGGCTGGTCTACGCGAATCAAGCGGCCGCCGCGCTCTTCGGCTGGGAGCTCGCCGCGATGGCCGGCGCGCCGCTCGAGGCTTTCGTGCCGGAGCGCCTCCGGGAGCGCCACCGGGAAGCGGTGCGGGAATTCGCCGAGGGCGCGCGCGCGCCGGGCTCGCACGACGAGCTCGTTTCGGTGGTGGGGCTCCGGGCGGATGGCTCGGAAGTGGCGCTCGAGGCGGCGATCTCGGTGGCGACGCTCAGCGGGTGCCGCTATTACTCGGTCCTCCATCGCGATCTCGAGCGGCGCCGCGCCGACGAGCGGGCGACGCTCGAGCGACGGCATGTCGAGACCCGGCTCGAGAACCTGGCGTCCGTCGCTCCCGGCGTCATGTTCAGCTACGAGATCGACCCCGGCGGGCGATCGGGTTTCACCTACCTCTCGGACGGGATCCGCGAGATCACCGGCCGCGGCCCGCGGGAGTTCATCGACGACCCGGAGCTTCCGTTCGCGGTCGTTCACCCCGACGACGTCGCGGCCCTCGTTGCCGAGCGCGTCACGGCGTTGGAGCGCGAGGGTCCCTGGCGCGCGGAGTTTCGAGTGCGCGGCAGGGACGGAACGTGGGTCTGGCTCGAAGGGACCTCGGCGCCGGCGCCCCGCGCGCAGGGCGGGGCGCTCGTCTTCCACGGCTTTCTGACCGAGATCGGAGAGCGCAAACGCGCCGAGGCGGCGCTCGCGGAGAAACGCGAGCTCCAGGATCGACTCGCGCGTCTCAGCAGGATCGCTCCCGGCGTGATGTTCACTTACGAGGCGCGCCGGGACGGTTTCCGTGGGCTGACCTTCGTCTCGGAGGGTATCCGCGATCTCTCGGGGCGCACGGCCGCGGAGCTCCTGGAGGAGCCCGGTGGGTTCCTGGGTCTCATCCACCCGGACGATCTCGAGCGCTTCGCGACCGAGCTCGAGGCCGCGCTCTCCGGTCCCCGGGCTTGGCACTCGGAGTTCCGTGCTCGCGCCGCGAACGGCGAGTGGGTCTGGCTCGAGGGGCGTTCGACGCCGGAGCCGCCGCTGCCCAGTGGCGACCTCGTCTTCCACGGCTTTCTCGCCGAAATCGGAGAGCGAAAGCGTGCGGAAGTGTCGCTCGCCGCGAGCGAGCGCCGCTACCGGGGGCTCTTCGAGTCGATGCTCGAGGGGTACGCCTATTGCCGGATGGTCTTCGAAAACGGACGTCCGGTCGACTTCGTCTACCTCGACGTCAACCCGGCCTTCGAGCGCCTGACCGGATTGACACAAGTGATCGGCCGCGCGGTGAGCGAGGTCATTCCCGGGATCCAGCGCGACAACCCGGAGCTCTTCGAAACCTACGGCCGAGTGGCGAAAACCGGCGAGCCGGCGCGGCTGGATACTTTCGTCCCGGCCCTCGGCATCTGGTTCCAGCTCTCGGTCTTCCGGCCGGAGCCCGACTGCTTCGTGGCGGTCTTCCAGAACGTGACCGAAGCGAAGCGGACGGAGGAGGCTCTACGTGAGAGCCTGACGAGCTACTCCACGCTGGTCGAGACCTCGCCCGACGCCATCTTCGTTCGCCACGGCGACGAGATCGCCCTCGCGAACCCGGCCTTCCTCGAGCTCATCGGCGCCGCGTCCGCCGATCAGGTCGTCGGACGGAGTCCCTTCGACTTCATCCACCCCGACGATCACGCCGAGGTGAAGCGGCGGGTGCGCTCGATGTTCGAGAGCGGTTCTCAGGCGCCGCGAACCGAGGTGCGTTTCATCCGCCTCGACGGGGAGGTCGTGGACGTGGAATCGGTCGCGGCGCTTCTCCTCTTCGACGGCTCGCCGGCGATCCAGGTCGTGTTGCGAGACATCAGGATGCGCAAGCGCGCCGAGAAGGCGCTCCGGGAGTCCGAGCGTTTCACGCGCTCGATACTGAACGGATTGGCCTCGCACATCGCGGTGATCGACGGCGACGGCGCGATTCTGGCGGTCAACACGGCCTGGCGAGCTTTCGCCGCCGCAAACGGGCTGGACTCCCGACTCCCCTGCTGCGAGAACGCGAACTACCTGGAGGTCTGCGACCGCGCGGCCGCGAACGGCGACGGCTCGGCGGGCCAGTTCGCGGCTGGTCTGCGGGCCGTGCTCGCCGACGAGCTGCCTCGGTACGAGCAGGAGTATGCCTGCCATGGCCCGGACGAGCGGCGGTGGTTCCTGGCGCGCATCACCCCCTTCTCCGAGGGGGGGCCGCGGCGAGCCGTGGTCTCGCACGAGAACATCACCGATCGAGTCCTCGGCGAAGAGTCTCTCCGGGACAGCCAGCGGGCGCTCTTCCACGCCCAGGCGATCGGCAAGGTGGGAAGCTGGACGGCGGACCTGATCGCAGGTACCTTCGACGCTTCGCCGGAAGGATCCCGCTTGGTGGGCTGGCAGACCGGCCTGCACTCGGCCGACGAGATCCCGGAGTTCATCCATCCGGAGGACCGGGCGCTGCAGCGCGAGGCTTGGACGGCGGCGCTCGAGGGACGCGCGCCCTTCGACCTCGAGCATCGGGTCGTGGTCGACGGCGAGACGCGCTGGATCCACGTCAAGGCGGAGATCGATCGCGACCCCGCGGGGCGGCCGCTCCGTGCCACCGGCATCACCCAGGACATCACCGAGCGCCGGCGGACGGAGGAGGCGTTGCGGAGGCAGGAGTCGCTGCTGCGCGACGCCGGCGACATGGCGCACGTCGGCGGCTGGGAATTCGATCCGGCGACCGGGCAGGGGAGCTGGACCGAGGAGACGGCGAAGATCCACGACCTCGACCCGACCGTCCCGCCGAACGTCGGGATGGGGCTCTCCCACTACGCGGAGGCGAGCCGACCCCTGATCGCCGCGGCGGTCGAGGCGGCGACGCGTGACGGAAAGCCCTACGACCTCGAGCTCGAGCTGGTTTCGGCGACGGGGACTCGCAAGTGGGTGCGGACGATCGGGCACCCCGAGACGGTCGACGGCAAGGTGGTCAAGGTGCGAGGCTCGATCCAGGACGTGACCGAACGCAAGCGGGTCGAGGAGGAGCTCGCGGCGGAGCGGACCCGGCTGCGGACCGTGCTCGACACGCTCCCCGACCCGGTTTGGCTCAAGGACCCGCGAGGCATCTATCTCGCCTGCAATCCAGCCTTCGAACGGATGATGGGGTCGTCCCAAGCGGAGATCGTCGGCCGATCCGACCTCGACCTCCTGCCCGCGGATCGGGCAGAGTTCTTCCGCGGGCGCGACCGGATGGCAATCGAGGCCGGAGGGCCGGTTCGCAACGAGGAGTGGATCGACTTCGCGGCCGACGGCCATCGCGCGATCCTCGAGACGATCAAGACGCCCCTGTGGGATGCGCGCGGCGAGCTGGTGGGTGTTCTCGGGATCGCCCGCGAGGTCACCGACCTGCGGAAGGCGGCGGAGGCGCTACGCGCGAGCGAGGTACGGCTCCGCCTCTTCATCGAGCACGCGCCGGCGGCGCTCGCAATGCTCGACCGCGAGATGCGCTACCTCGCCGCCAGCCGCCGTTGGCGCGCCGACTACGGGCTCGGCGACGGCGACCTCGCCGGCCGGAGCCACTACGAGCTCTTCCCCGAGCTCGGCGAGGAATGGAAGGCCATCCACCGGCGCGCCCTCGACGGCGAGGTGATCCGGAGCGAGGAGGATCGCTTCGAGCGCCTCGATGGAACGGTCCAGTGGCTGCGTTGGGAGGTGCGCCCCTGGCACGCCGTCGGCGGCGAGATCGGTGGCCTCGTCATCTTCAGCGAGGACGTCACGGCGAGCAAGGTCGCCGCCGTCGCGCTCGCCCAGAGCGAGGCGCACTACCGGGCGCTCGCCGAGACGACGTTCGATTGGATCTGGGAGGTCGACGACCGGGCGCGCTACACCTTCGTCAGCCCGCGCGTCACGGAGATCTTGGGATTCGCGCCCGAGGAGGTGCTCGGAAAGACGCCTTTCCACTTGATGCCGGACGACGAGGCCGAGCGCGTGATGAGAATCTACGCCGACCTCGCGGCTCGCCGCGTGCCGTTCGAGGCGCTCGAGAACGTCAATCAGCACCGCGACGGCCGCTTGGTGACCCTCGAGAGCAGCGGCGTTCCGTTCTTCGGCCCGGACGGCGAGTTCCGCGGCTACCGGGGGATGGACCGAGACATCACGGCGCGCAAGGCGGCCGAGCGGCGCTCGGCGACCCAGGCCGCGGTGAGCCGGGCGCTCGCCGAGGCGCGAACGCTCGCCGAGGCGGCGCCGCGAGTGCTCGAGGCGATCGGTAGCAGCGAGGGCTGGGACTTCGGTGCGCTCTGGGAGGTGACGGCGGACGAGGAGCGAATGCGGGCGGTCGAGCACTGGCGCTCGGAGGCCGTCGTCTCGGAGGAGATCGTGGTGGCCACGCGCGCGCTTCGCATGGCCCCGGGAGAAGGGCTCGCGGGCTCGGTGTGGCTGCGAAAGCTGCCCATCTTGATTCCGGACCTGGCCCTGGACCCGAGCTTCCTGCGCAAGGAGGCGGCGCGAGTCGCCGGGCTGCGGAGCGGCATCGGGTTCCCGATCTTCGCTGGCGAGCGGGTGCTGGGCGTCGTCGACTTCCTCGGTCGCACGGTCCACGAGCCGGAGGCCGGGCTGCTCGAGATGTTCGAAACCCTGGGTCGCCAGCTCGGACAGTTCGTCGAGCGGCGACGGGCCGAGGAGGCAGTCGAGCGCTTCGTCGCCGGCAGCCCGGCGGTGATCTACGCTCTCCGGGTGGAGCCGGAGGGGCTTCGCCTCGCCTGGCACGGCGGGAATCTCGAGACCATCAGCGGCTGGTCCGGCGACGAGATCGACGGCGACGCCTGGTGGCGGGACAACATCCACCCCGACGATCGAGAGCGCGTGCTCGCGGCCAACGCCGTGCCGTACGAAGTCGACCACCAGGTGCTCGAGTTCCGCTTTCGCCGCCCCGATGAATCCTATTTCTGGGTACGCGACGAGAAGCGGCTACTGCGCGACGCGGCGGGAAAGCCGCGCGAGATCGTCGGTTCCTGGACGGACGTCACCGAGCGGGTCCAGCTCGAGGAGCAGCTCCGGGTGTCGCAGAAGCTCGAAGCGGTGGGACGTCTCGCCGGCGGCGTGGCGCACGATTTCAACAACATCCTCACGATCATCACGGGCAACGGCGAGGTGCTGGCGCGCTCGCTCCCGGCTTCCGGCACCGAGCAGGTGCTGGTGGGGGAGATCCGCGACGCCGCCGCCCGCGCGGCGGGGCTGACGCGCCAGCTCCTCGCGTTCAGCCGCTCGCAGGTGTTGGCGCCGCAGGTCCTCGAGCTCAACGCCGTGGTCGAGCGCGTCGAAGGGATGCTCCGCCGGCTGATCGGCGAGGACGTGGCGCTGACCCACGCTTTGGCGCCGGAGGCCGGCCACGTGCGGGTCGACCCCGGCCAGCTCGAGCAGGTGATCGTCAACCTCGCGGTCAACGCGCGCGACGCCATGCCGCGCGGCGGCAGGCTCACGATCGAGAGCCACGCGGTTGAGCTCGACGCGGAGTACTGTCGGCGTCACGCCGACGCGGCGCCCGGGCGCTATGCCCAGCTCGCGTTGAGCGACACCGGCCTGGGCATGAGCCCCGAAGTGATGGCGCGGATCTTCGAGCCCTTCTTCACCACGAAGGGCCCGGGGAAAGGGTCGGGGCTCGGGCTCGCGACCGTCTTCGGCATCGTGAAGCAGAGCGGCGGCTTGATCGAGGTCTACAGCGAGGCCGGCCAGGGGACGTCGTTCAAGATCTACCTGCCCCAGGTCGCGGAAACCGCGGCGAGCGAGGTGCCGACGGCGCCGCTCGCGCCGACCCGCGGCAGCGAGACGGTGCTGCTGGTCGAGGACGAGGAGGGGGTGCGGAAGATCGCCCGCTTGGCGCTCGAGAGCCACGGTTACCGGGTGCTGACCGCCGCGGACGGGCGAGCCGCGGTGGCGATCGCCGAAGAGCAGGGCGCGGCGATCGATCTCCTGGTCACCGATCTCGTGATGCCGGAGATGAGCGGGCGCGAGCTCGCCGACCTTCTGCGTTCGCGCCGCGCCGGGCTCAAGGTCCTCTTCATGAGCGGCTACGTCGAGGACGCGATCGTCCGCCACGGCCTGGTCGAAGAGGAAGAGGCCTTCCTTCACAAACCGTTCGCGCTCGCCGAGCTCGCGGCGAAGGTGCGCTCCGTGCTCGACGGGCTCTCGCACCCGGACGACGATGGATCGGGCGCGGGTTGAAGCAGGCGAGAGAAACGGCGGTCGGGTCGAACGCGGCGCTCCGAGGAGGCCGGCTACTCCCACTCGATCGTGCCGGGTGGCTTCGTGGTGACGTCGAGGGCGACGCCCGCGACGCCGGGGAGCGCCCCGAGGCTCTCCTCGAGCTCCCGCAGGAGGGGCTCCGGGAGCTCGACGGGGCTCGCGGTCATGCCGCGCTCGGAGCGGATCGGCCGCACGATGACCAGCTCGTCGCCCTGCCCGTCGACGGTCACCGGCACGAGCACGGTCGGGCACTGCCAGATCCGATCGTAGAGCCCGTGGCGCTCGAGCCCGGCCATGACGATCGCGTCGGCCTCGCGCAGGAGGTCGAGGCGCTCGCGGCTCACCGTCGCGCGTCGGGGCTCGATCGCCCCGGGCTCGCCCCGGCCCCGCCACCAGAGGCAGCGGTTGACGTGCGGCACCTCCTTGTAGAGCGATCCCGCCATCGCGAGGAGCCGATTCCAAGGTAGGTCGCCCCAGAGAAGGGCTGGGTGCTCGTAGGCGCGGAGATCGGCCTTGACCCCCACCGAACGGATCGGCAGGACCCGCGCCGGGATGCCGGCGTGTCGGGTCACCTCCCGCAGGCGCGGCTCGATCTCGCCGAAGTGCGCCCGGTCGGCCTCGCCGTTCGAGCAGAGGAGGCGCACCCCGAGGCCCGGACCTGGAAAGGGGTGCCGCCGCAGGGCCTCGGCCGGTACGCCCAGGCGCTCGCCGACCTCCCGGACCTCGACCTTGTAGAGCTCGGCCAGCGGCTCGACGACCCGGCCCTCGGCGATCATCCGCTCGATCACCGGCACCCGGTTGTGATGGGTCTTGATCGTGTCGGCCCGCTTCGTGCCGCCGGTTTCGATGGTGTCGGGATAGATCGTGCCCTGGGCAAGCAGATGGCCTTCGATCCCCAGGCGCTCGGCTTCGCGCTCGAAGACGGCCACGAAGGTGTCGCCGATCGCGCGCCGTTTCGCTTCCGGCTCGATCAAGCCGTCGAGCGCCCGGAGAAAGTCCCCGGACGCGTCGACGAATTCCAGGCGCGCGCCGAGCCCGAGCGCTTCGAGCATCTCGACGACGCCGCGGCTCTCACCCTTGCGCATGAGGCCGTTGTCGACGTGCAGGAGGCGGAGCCGCTCGGGGCCCAGCGCGCGCTCCAGGAGCTTCGCCGCCACCGTGGAATCGACGCCGCCCGAGGCGAGCAGGAAGACCGATCGGTCGCCGACCTGAGCGCGCAACCGGTCCGTCTCCTCGTCGAGAAAGCGATCCATCGTCCAGGAGGGGGCGCAGCCGCAGATACCGAGCACGAAGTTGGCGATCATCTCCCCCCCGCGCGGCGTGTCGTCCACCTCGGGATGGAACTGGAAGCCGTAGCGCCGGAGCGTGTCGGAGCCGATCGCCGCGTTGGGGTGCCGGCCCGAACCGGCGCCCAGGGTCGAGTAGCCGAGCTCCTCGAAGCCGGGGCCGAGCGCCACCACCGAGTCGTAGTGGCTCATCCAGACGGGCTCGACCGCCGCGAGCCCAGCGAAGAGCGGGTGCTCGCGCGCCCGGTGAAGCTCCGCGTGCCCCCATTCGCGGCCGCCGTGCGCCACCTCGCCGCCGTAGTGTTTCGCGATCTCCTGGTGGCCGAAGCAGAAACCGAGGATCGGCGTCTCGAGGTCGTAGATCTCCTTCGTGTAGGCGGAATCTTCGCCCTGGGAGGAGAGTGACGGGCTGCCGGACAGGATGATGCCGCGGTAGTCCAGGAACCTCTCGATCGCGTCGTCGGGTTGGCGGATCTCGGCGCGCACGCCGAGCCGGCGGACTTTGGTGGCGATGAGGTGGGCATACTGGCCGCCGAAGTCGACGACGGCGATCTGGTCGTGGCGCAATCTCGCTCTCCGAGAGCGGTTCCGCCGGGGGGTCGGCGGATCCAGAGCCGAATCCTAACTGCTCGGCGGCGGGCCGGGCGCGTCGCCGCCGGATCGGCAGTAGACTCCGGCCGTGCATCTCATCGTCAACCCGGCGGCCGCTGGAGGGAGGCTCGGCCGGCAGTGGGGGAGGGTCCACGAGCGGCTCCGCGCGGCCGGGCTCGATCTCCCCTTCTCGCTCACCAAGGCGCCCGGGCACGCGAGCGATCTCGCGGCCGAGGCGATCGAGGCTGGCCACGACGTCGTCGTCGCCGCCGGGGGGGACGGCACGATCTGCGAGGTCCTGCAGGGTCTCCACGGTGCCGGGCGTGGCGCCCTCGGAATCCTGCCGCTCGGCACCGGCAACGATGCCGCTCGCACGCTCGGATTGCCGCTCGAGCTCGAGGCGGCGTGCGCGGTTCTGCTCGCCGGCCAAAGGCGGCGGGTCGATCTCATGCGGGCGGGCGAGCGCGTCGTCTTGAATGCCATCGGCATCGGCCTCCTGGGCGCGATCAACGTCAACTCGACCGCCATCAAGTGGGTGCGCGGCATGGGCGCCTACCTCGCGGCCGGCGTGGGCACGCTCTTCCGCTATCGCTGCCCCGAGATCGAGCTCTCGAACGGCAATTTTCACTACGCCGGTCCGATGACGATCCTGGCGGTGCACAACGGCGTCACCACGGGCGGCGGCTTCCGGCTCTGTCCGGGCGCCGCGCCGGACGACGGCGAGCTCGACGCCACCCTGGTGACCGAGACGGGCGTGCCCGATCGGCTGGGGGCGCTGGCCCATTGCCTGCGAGGCACCCTCGCCGCCAAGCCGTTCACGCGCGAGCTCCGTTTCCACCGCCTCGAGCTCGCCTGCGACGAGCGCCTGCCCTACCACTGGGACGGCAACCCGGACCACGTCGAGCCGCCGGGGATGCGATTCGAGATCCTGCCGGCGGGGCTCGAGGTGATCGCCCCCGCTTCCGGGACCTAGCGCGGCTGGCGAGGATTCGGGCGCGCGCTTCCCGCATAGAATGGCGCGCGCACCGCCGAATCGCTCGCGGGTGGATGGGAGCGCCTCATGCCGCATCGCCGTCGCCTCGTCGCCGGAGCCGCGCTCGCCGCGGCTCTCGTCGCTTCCTCAGGGCTCGTCGCACAGGCCACATCGAACGCCGCCGCGGAGGGATCCAGCGAGCCGAGCCTCGAACGCTCGACGCTCCCGGCCGCGGGTCGTCAGACGGCGCTGTTGCGGATCGCGGAGTTCGGGCGCTACTCGATCTCCGTGCGGAGCGCGCAGGGCACGGCGCTGCGCGTGATCGATCGCATGGCGGGTCCCGGACCCTGGAGCGGCGAGGCTGGAGCGCGCGACGGGCGGGTCGATCTCTTCCTGGATCGCGGCGAGGTGCGCCTGGAGACGGCGGGCGCCGAGCTCGCGACCGGCGAAGCGCAGCTCTCGGTGACGCGTTCGCGCGATCGCCGCGGGGGAGGAACGGAGCAGCTCGGCGAGTTGGCGAACGTGAGCGAGGAGCTCGCGGACGGCGAAGAGATCTCGTGGTGGCTCGAGATCCCCACGCGCACCTCCTTCGTCGTGGAGGCGGCGGGGCGGTATCTCGCCGATCTCCGGCTCTGGCAGAACGGTTCCTGGCTCGTCGCCGCCGAGCCCCTCGCGGAGCGCGTCGAGCCGCGGTCGGGGCGGCCGCTCGCGCTGCAGCGTCTCGCGGCGCGGCTCGAGCCGGGGAGCTACCGGCTCACCGCCTACGGCGGCGCCGGCGAGAGCTGGAGCCAGGGCGGGCGAGAGGCTCCGCTCTTCCTGCGGACCGGCGTGCCCCGCGAACCGCTGGCGCTCTCCGAGCGACGCACCGTCTCCCCCTTCGGGTTCGATCGCGTGCTGGTCCCGGGCGCCGCCGACTATTTCCGCCTGGCCCTGCCCGAATCGCGCGCGGCCGCGATCGAGGTCGCGACCTGGAACGCCGACGCGCCCTTTCCGGAAGCGGAGCGCACCGCGTCGATCGATCGCGAGAGCCTGGCGCCCGAGACTTCGCTCCAGCCGTCGGCGCGCACGGAGGGCCTGCACGTGGTGACGATCCGCGGGGAAGCGGGTCAGCCCTACCTGCTCCAGCACTTCGCGCGCGCCCGCGAGCGGGAGCTGTCGGGCCGTGGTAGTTACTGGGTCGCCACCGTGAGCGCGGGCTCGGCGGCGGACGCGCTCGACGCGACCGCGGTGCTGGTCGAGCTGGGCGACGGCAAGAAGCGCCCGAGCCGCATCGTCGCGCGCGACGTGGTGACGATCGGTGGCGCCGCGGGTTGGGCGCGTCGATGCAACCTTCTCGGGCCAAGCACCCTTCAAGTCGAGGTGACGACCGCCGGGCGCTATCGCTTCGCGGTGCGGAGCGGAGCCGTGCAGGCACGGCTCCAGCCGCTGCTGCTCGATCTCCCTCCGGGGTCGTCGCCGCCCCCACTCCGGCCGGCGCCGGCGGAGTGGGATCTGGAGCCGGGTGTCTACACGCTCGACCTCGTCCCCACCGAGACGGGGGTCGTGGAGATGGAGCTCGCGCCGGCGGGCGGCGCTCCGCCGGTGGCCGAATCCCCGCGGCCCACCGCCCAGCTCGGGGTCGTCGCGCTCGACGCGAAGCGGCGCTACCGCCTGATCTCCAACGCGCGACCCGAGGTCGAGAGCGGGGTGCTCTCGCGCGCGCTGCCGCTCGATCTCGCGGCGGCGCTGCCGTTGGCTCTCGGTCCGGGCGAAGAGGTCGAGCTCCCGGTCCGCGCCGACGTCACCAGCACGGCGAGCGCCCGTGCCGAGGACGGCTCGCTGCTCGACCTGGCGCTCGACGGCGAAGCCTGGTCGACCGGCCCGCGCGTCGCGCCGGGAACCCATCGTCTGCGCGTGCGCTCGACGAGCGACCGGACGCTCGTCGCCTCGGTCGGCTTCGTGCCGCTCGCGGTAGTGCCGGCGCCGCCGCGCCCGAGCGCGGCAGATGCCACGAGCCCGGCGTTCGCCCCCCTCGTTCCCGGGACGCCGCAGGCGCTCGACTTGGCGCGCGGCGAGGCACGGACCTTCCTCGTCGCCGCCGAACGGCCCGCGCTCTACCGGGTCGAGACGACCGGCTTGCTGGCGCTCGAGGGGGTTCTCCGGACCCGCACGCAGCCGGCGCTCCTCCAGGCCGCCGAGAACGGGCCGGGTCGGAACGTGGCCCTGGCCGCCTATCTGCGGGAGGGGGAGTATCAGCTCACGCTGCGTCCGCGCGGCGCGAGCGCGGGGCATGCCGGTGTCGCGGTCGCCCTGACCGAGGTCGAAGACGGAGGCGAGCTCGCGCTCGGAGTTCCGGCACGGGCGGACCTCGAGCCGACCAAGGCGATGGCCTACCGGCTACCGATCCGGGACAGCGGCCGCTACCGGCTCCGGGCCCTCGGGCTGCGCGGCGATTTCGCGATGCGGCTGGAGGATGCCGAGGGGTGGCCGGTGGCGGCGCCGCTGGTGACGGAAGAGTCGACCTTCGTCCTCCCCGCGGGCGACTTCCGCCTGATCGTTCTCCCGCGCGACATCGCGGCGCGGGCGGTGGTGATCGCCGAGCCGATCGTCGAGGCCGCGACGCTCGAAGGGCACGGGCCGCACCCGCTCCCTCTCGATGCCGAGGGCCGGCTCGTCTGGATGGAGCCGGCCGAAGGAGGGGAGCGATCGCCGGATCGCTGGCGCTTCTCGCTCCCCGCGGCGGGCGCGGTGAGGATCGAGCTCAGCGACGAGATGCAGGGCGAGGTCGCGGACGGAGCCGGAGAGATCGTCGCGCGCGTGCCACCCGGTCGCCCCTTCGACGGCGAGCTCGCGGCCGGGGACTACGAGCTCCGGGCGGTCTGCTCGCGTCGCAACAGCCACGTGGCCTATCGGATCTCGGTGCGCCCAGCCGACCTGATGGAGGGCATGCGCCGGCGCGTCGTCGCTCCGGGTGAGCTTGCGATCGCGATCGGCCGGGCGGGCGTCGCGGAGCTCGCGTCCTTCGGGCGGAGCGACGTGCGGGCACGGCTCCTCGATCCGGAGGGCAGGACGCTCTCGGTGGCCGACGACCGGCCGGGAGACTGGAACTTCCTGCTCCAGCGCCGCCTCGAGCCGGGCCGCTATCGACTGCGGGTGGAGCCGGTGGCGAGGCCGTCCGCGGAGACCGAAGTTTCGCTCCGGCTCCCCGCCGAGCGTGTCGAGCCGGAGCTCGTGGCGCCGGGGCGCCGAGCGGTGGCGCTCGACGACGGCATTGCGGTGCTGCCGCTCGCGCTGCCGGCGAATGCCGAGCTCGTCGCGGCGGGCGCGCGGGCCGGCGAGAGCATCAGCCTGGCGCTCGAGGTCGGCGACGGCGGCGGGGTCTTCCGCACGATCGGCGAGGCGAGCGGCAGGGCCGTGCGGCTGGCGGCGCCGGTCGTTCCGGGTTCCGCGGCTCGCTTGCGGATCGTGTCGCTCGACCGCCGTCCGGCGGAGGTGACGCTCACGCTGCACGCCGGTCTCGTCCGAGGCCGCTCGGAGCGGGAGCTCGAGGGAGGCCTCGAGCTCGGGCTGCTTCCCGGGGTCGATCCGCCGATCGCGGTCGGGCGCGTCGACCTCGAGCGGGACGGCTGCTTCCGCCGGAGCGACGGAGCGCTCCTCCAGGCGCTCGGCCCGGGGACGCCCTTCGCGGCGGCACCCCCGACGGTAGCGTCGCTCGAGCGCACGCTCTGGTTCGCGATGCCCGGCGAGTCGGCGCGTCGCGTGCGCGCCGAACGCGCCGTGCTCGGTTCCGGAGCGCCGCTGGCGCTCGTGCTGCCGGACGGCCGGCGGCTGCGCTGCGACGTCGCGGACGGTGGCGCGGCGGTCGTGCGCCTCTCGGCGCTCGGTGGCGAGCCCGTCGTGACCGATGCCGCCGCCGGAATCGAGAGCGCCGCGCTCGGAATCCGCAGGGCGGTCACGGCGCTCGCCGCGGGGAAAGCGCGCGCCGTCGAGCTCTGGAACGGTCGCGCGGGAGCGGTCGAGGCGGTCCTCGACGCGAAGCTCCTCCTCTTGGAGGCGCAGGCGGCGGTCGGTTGGGGAGAACGATCGTTGCGTCTCGCTCCCGGAAGGGCCGAACGCCACGCGCTGCCCGGAAGCGGCGCGCGGGTCCGCCTGACGCTCGACGCGGGAGCGGTGGCGCGATTGGAGAGTCGCGGACGCACGGCGGCGGTCGTCGGGGGCGACGCGGGGGCCGCGACCGAAACGCTCACGGGGACGGCCGATGCGGTCGAGATCTTCCCCGGAGCCGAAGAGTCGGAAGCGACGTTGGAGGTCCTGCCATCCGGCGCGGGATTCGAAACGCTGGCCGAGGGGCGATTCGAGTCGCGATTCGATGCCGCCGGGCGGGACCGCTTGGACATCGCTGCGGGGGGCGTGGATCGCCGCCTCGAGCTGCGGGGCGCGGAGGGGGTCCTGCTCGGCGCCGACGGATCGGTCGCGCGCGGACGATCCTTGACTCTTCCCGCCAGCGGAGGATCGTTGCGATTCGCGCACGGCGTCGGGGTCGTGGCCGTCTGGAACGGCCGCGAGGAGGACGCGTCGGCGAGCGGATTCGGAGGGGCCGCGGACGCGTTCGAGATCTCGCCGCCCGCGCTGCTCCGGCTCGGAGCCTCCGCGAGCGCCTGGCGGATCGCGGTGGCGGAACCCTCCCTCCTCTCGGTCCGCTCGGGCGCCCCGGTCGCGGTCGGAGTCTTCCCTCCGGAGGGCGCGGAGTTCCACGGCGAGGCCTTCCCCGAGGGCGCGCGCTTCGACGCCGTGCTGCCTCCGGGGAGCGCGCGCCTCGAGGTGCGGGGGCTCGCCGGGGAGACCCCGTCGGGCGAGCTCGAGGTGCGCCTCGCGCCGCTCGGCCGGATCGGCGAAGGTCTGGGAACCGGGGCTCTGCTGGCTCCGGGAACGAGCCGGGGGTGGACGTTCCGCCTGGACGCTCCCCGCACCGTGGGGCTCGGTGTGCGGGCGGACAACGGGGAGGTCGAGTCGACGCTCTTCGATGCTCGCGGACGCTCGCTGCGGCGCGGCGTCGTGATCTGGAGCGATCTCGCAGCCGGCGACTACACGCTCGTGGCGGCGGTTCCGCCGGGCGGAGAGCCCGCGCACGTCCGGCCGGCCGCGGTAGGGCTCGCGCTCCCCGGAAGCGGTCCGCCGGAAGAGGAGGCGCGGCGCTATCTGGCGCTCGAGCGAGGCGAGACGCCGGCGGCGGGAGCGGTCGTGGGGAGCCAGGCGCCGGAGCTCGCGATCGACCCCTGGCAGGAGGTGTCGGAGTCCGGCGACCGGTGGAGCGGCCAAGGCGTCGAGGAGGACGAGGAGCAGGGGGAGGAACCGGTGGACGAGGAGGAGGAGTGAGATGAGAGCGCGACGCGGGATCTCGAAGCTCGGTTGGGTGCTCGGCTGGATGGCGAGCCTCGCCGCGGCGCGCGGCGCGGTCGCGGCCTCCCCAGGAGCGACGGTCGTTCCGGATCGTTTCCTGAGGAGCTGGGATCCCGTCACGCTCTTCTTCACGGAGCCGGTCGGTCCCGCCGCCGGCGGTGCGGAGGATCGTCCGGAGCGCTTCGCCCGGCTCTCCCCCGTGCAGCCCGGCGCTTTCACGTGGCTCGACGCCCGGACCCTGCAGTTCCGGCCGGCGGTTCCCTGGCCCTCGTTCTCGCGCGTCACGATCGAAACGGGCGGCAAGACGCTCCGTCTCGCGACCTTGCTCGCCGCTCCGACCACGAGCCAGCCGGCGGCGGGTGCCGAGGGGCTCCCTCCGCTCGAAGAGATCGCGCTCACCTTCGCCGAGCCGGTGGCGCCCGACGCGCTCGCGGAGGCGATGCGGATCGAGATCCGGCCGCTCCCCGGCCTCGCGAGCGGGGACTCGCGCCTCCTGTCACGCCAGGACTTCACGATCAAGCCGCTCGAGCGTGCCGGTTCGGGGGAGGCCGCCACCTACGTGGTGCAGCTACGCCAGGCCGTGCCCCTCGGTCAACGCGTGCTGCTCGGACTCCGCTCGAGCCTCGACGATCCCCCGGACCGGGTCTTCACCGAGCTCGCCTTCTCGACCGCGGAGCCCTTCCGCGTCGTCCGGATCGGCTGTCGCAGGACGCAGCTGCCTGCGGTCCCGGAAGGGGTCCGGTACTCGACCGAGCAGGCGCTCGACTGCGAAGCCGAGAATCCGGCGATCATCGTGGAGTTCAACGCCGAGCCGGTGGTCCCGAGCGCGGTCGAGGCGCGCAATCTCGTGCGGCTGCAGCCTCCGGTCGTGGGGCTCGAACCGCGCGTCGTGGGGCGCCGGCTCGAGCTCGCGGGGGACTTCGACCGCGACACCGCCTACCGCCTGACGGTGGCGCCGGCGCCGCTCGTCGATCGCGCGGGCCGCCCCCTGGATCTCGCGGCGGCGAATCAGTTGACCCTCTCGTTCGCGCGGCCGAATCCCTTTCTGCGGTGGGCCGCGGCCTCGGGCATCGTGGAGCGGTTCGGCCCGCAGATGGTGCCCCTCGCCGGGCGTGGCGACGAGAGGGTCGACGTGCGTCTCGCGCGCATCGATCCGTTGGCGCGCGACTTCTGGCCCTTCCCCGAGCAGCCGGTCGATCTCGACGAGAGCGCGCGTCCGCCGGGGCCGGGCGAGGAGCCCGAGGCCTTCGCGGCGCCGCTCGCCGACCCTTCGCCGCGCGAGATCGCGGACCGCATCGCGGCTCTGGGCGCGCCCGACGTCTCCGCGATCGTCGACTTGCCGCTGCGGCGCAACGGCGCCTCGGCGAGCTTCGGACTCGATCTCGCGCCGCTCCTCGCGCGCGCCGCCGGCGCCGCGACGCCCGGGACCTATCTCGTCGGCTTGCGCCGCCTCGACGGCTCCAGCACCCGCAGCTGGATGCGCCTGCAGGTCACCGACCTCGCGCTCTCGACGCTCGAGGAGAGCGAGCGCGTCGTCTTCGTGGTCACTTCGCTCTCGAGCGCCGCGCCGGTCGCCGGTGCCGCCGTCGAAGTCGAAGGGGTGGTCACGCGCGGCAGCGAACCCGCGACCCGCGAAGTCTTCTTCCGGGGCACCACCGACGCCTCGGGACGCCTGACCTGGAACGCCCCGGGAGCGAGCGAAGCGCGCCAGCAGACGCCTCGCCGGCTGATCGTCTCGAAGGGGGACGACCGGCTCGTCCTCGACTGCCGGAAGGCCCCCGACCGCTTTGCCGACAACCTCTGGTCGGAATCCTCGGAGATCTGGCTCGACTGGACGGGCGAGTCGCTCGCCGAGCGCTCGGCCTCGCCCGAGCCGCTCGTGCACCTCTTCGCCGAGCGGCCGGTCCACCGCCCGGAGGAGCCGGTGCACCTGAAGGGCTACGCGCGCGAGCGCCTGCGCGGGCGGCTCACCCCGATCTCCGGTCCGGCGACGTTGGTCGTCGAAGGTCCGGGGGACCTCGTCTGGCGCTATCCCCTCGAGATCGGCGGCAACGGGAGCTTCTACTGGAAGTTCGACGAGCAGGAGCTCCCCACCGGCAGCTACCGAGCGCGGCTCGAGCTCGCCGACGGGACGCTTGCCGCCGGGAGCGCCAGCTTCCGGAAGGAGGCCTATCGGCTGCCGCGCTTCGAGGTGCGTCTCGACGGCCCGACACGGGCGCCGCTCGACCGCGAGTTCGCGGTGACCTTGCTGGCGACCTACTACGCGGGCGGGCGGGTCGCGTCGCGGCCCGTGGCCTGGCGCGTCACCCAGTTCCCCTACGACTGGAGACCGGCCGCGCGCGCCGGGTTCCTCTACTCCTCGGACGGGCGCTTCTCGCGTGCCCGGAGCTTCGAATCGACGCCGGCGCTCGAGCGCGCCGACACGACCGACGAGAATGGCGGCGCCAAGCTCGTGCTCAATCCGGCGCTCGAACCGAGCGCCCAGCCGCGGACCTACGTGGTGGAGGGGACGGTGGTGGGGGCGGACGACCAGACGGTCACGGCGACCCGCCAGGTCGTGGCGCTTCCGCCCTTCCTGCTCGGCCTCAAGGTGCCGCGCTACGTCGAGCGCGCGGGCCGGATCGCGCCCGAGGTGCTGGTCATCGGTCCCGACGAGAAGCCGGTCGAGGGACAAGAGGTCACGCTCCGGCTCCTGCACCGGCGCTGGCACGCGCATCTGCGAGCGAGCGACGCCACCGACGGCGTCGCGCGCTACGTCACGGAAGTGGTCGACGAGCCGGTCGAGGAGCGCCGCGTGGTCTCGTCCTCGGAGCCGCTGCCGGTCGAGCTCGCGTTGCCGGAGGCGGGGGTCTACATCGTGGAGCTCGAGAGCCACGATCGATTGGATCGGGCGCAGACGATCGCCGTCGACCTCTTCGCGGGAGGCGACAGCGCCGTGGCTTGGGAGAAGCCGCCGGCCTCCGTCTTCCAGGTGACGCCCGATCGCGCCCGCTACGCCCCCGGAGAGGTCGCGCGCCTCGTCCTGCAGAGCCCGTTCCAGAACGGCGAAGCGATCGCCGCCGTCGAAGCGCCGGAGGGGATGCGCTACCAGTGGCTGCCGGTGCGCGGCGGGCAAGCGGTGTTCGAGCTCCCGATCGAGGGCGCCTGGACCCCCCGCCTGCCGGTCCACTTCCTGCTCCTGCGGGGGCGGCTCGCGGGCAGTCGCCCTCTGCCCGGCAACGCCACCGATCTCGGCCGTCCGGCGACCTTCGGTGCCACCGCCTGGCTCGAAGTCGATCCCACGGACCGTCGCCTCGACCTGAAGCTCGAGGCCCCGAGCCGTGCCCGGCCGGGCGAGGAGATCGAGGTCGCCCTCGCGCTACGCGATCCCGCCGGTCGTCCGTTGGCGGGCGAGGCGACGCTCTGGCTGGTGGATCAGGCTGTGCTGGCGCTCGGGCGCGAGGCCCGGCTCGATCCGCTCCCGAGCTTTCTCACGGCGATGCGCAGCCGATTCGCGGCCCGTGACACGCGGGCGCTGATCTTCGGCTTCCTCCCCTTCGTGGAGCGACCGGGGGGAGGCGAAGGGGAAGAGGGGCAGGGCCCACTCGACCGTCAGACGGTGCGCAAGAACTTCCAGCCGGTGCCGTACTACAACCCGGCCATCGTCGTCGGCCCGGAGGGCACCGCGCGCGTGCGGGTGCGTCTCTCGGACGACTTGACCAACTTCGAGCTGCGCGCCAAGGCGGTCTCCGGCGCGGAGCGCTTCGGCTCCGCGACCGGGCACCTCGAAGTCCGCCAGCCGGTCGTGCTGCAGCCGGCGCTCCCGCGCTTCGTGCGGCCGGGCGATCGCTTCTCGGCGAGCGCGGTGGCGCGTGTCCTCGAAGGGGGCGGTGGCGAGGGGAGCGCCGAGGTGCGGCTCGAGGGCCTCGAGCTGTCGGGCCCCTCCCGTCGCGCCATGACCTGGCGGACCGACGCGCCGACGCGACTCGACTTCGACGTCAGCGTTCCGACCCCCGCGGTGGACGCCGAAGGAGCTCCCGCGCGACGCGAGGTCGCGCTGCGTTTCGGGGTGGAGCGGACGGCCGACCGCGTGGGCGACGCTTTCGAGGTGGAGCTGCCGATCGTTCCGGACCGCCGACGAGTGGTGCTCGCGTCCTCGACCACGCTCGCGGCCGGCTCTCGCTGGGCACTTCCGGAGCCGCGAGAGGAGACGCGTGCCGGCACGCTTCGTCGCAAGCTCCTGGTCTCCTCCGCGCCAGGCGTGCTGGAGCTCGCGAGCGGGCTCGATTTCCTCCTCCGCTACCCGTACGGCTGCACCGAGCAGCGCCTGTCGACGGCGCGAGCCGGGCTCGCGCTCCGCCGCTTCCGCGGGCTCCTGCACCTCGAAGGGGGGGAGGAACGGCTCGACCGTTCGGTCCAGGAGACGCTCGCCTGGCTCCCGCTCGTCCGGCAGCCGGATGGGCTCCTGGCCTATTGGCCGGGATCCCAGGGCTCGGTGGCGCTCACCGCCTGGGTGGCCGAGTTCCTGGTGGAGGCGAAGGAGGCGGGCTATTCGGTGGACGAGGCCCAGCTCGCGAGCGTCGGGCAGGCGCTCTCACGCGCCCTGCGCTCCGATTTCGACGGCTTCGTCGACGGCGAATCGTGGGCCGAGCGCACCTGGGCGCTCGCGGCTCTCGCGCGCCTGGGGAAGCTCGATGTCGCCTACGCCAACGAGCTCGCGCGGCGCGCCCAGTTTCTCGACCTGGAGAACGTGGCGAGCGTGGTGCTCGCCTTCGAGCGCGGTGGGGATCGCGGCGCTCCGGCGCTCGCGGACCTGGAGTCGACGCTCTGGCACGGTTTCGAGGTGCGGCTCAGGGAGGGCCGGGAGGTCTTCGGCGGACTGCGGGCGGGGGATCGCACGCCGAATGGTCTGCTGCTGCCGAGCGAGGCGCGGACGATGGCCGAGATCTTGCGGGCGCTCGCGCCGCGTGCCCAGGGGGACGACCAGAAGAAGAAGCTCGGCCTGCTGCGCGACGCGCTCGTCGCGCGGGGGCGCGGCGACGGGTGGGGCACGACCAACGCGAATGCGGCGGCGATCCTCGCGCTCACCGACGCGCTCGGTTCGGAGAACGGCGGGGCCGCGGCCCGGCTCGAGCTCGCGAGCGCCTCCGGCGCGAAGACTCTCACGCTCTCCTCCGGTGAGCCCACGGCCTCCTGGAGCGCCGGGGAGGCAGGTCCGGTGGCGCTCACGCTGGAGTCCGCCGAAGGCGAGGTCCAGGCGCGCGCCGAGCTCTCCTATCTCCCCGACGCGCCCGGCTCGCGGGCCGTGGCGCGTCGCGACGGATTCGTGGTGACGCGCGAGCAGCTCCTCTATCGCGCCGGCTCGCCGTCCGGGTCCCCGCCCGAGCGCTCGCCGCTCGAGGAGCCCGGGCACCGGGTCGAGCTCGCCGTCGGCGACGTCGTCGAAGAGCACGTCGTCGTGGTGAATCCGGACGACCGCAACTTCGTGGCGGTGGTCGTGCCCCTGGCGGCGGGCCTGGAGCCGCTCAATCCGGAGCTGGAGACGGCGCCGCCGGAGGCACGTCCCGCGGGGCGGGACACGCTGGAGCCGACCTATCGCGCCGCGCTCGACGACGCGGTGGCGTATTACTTCAACACGCTGGCGAAGGGGACCTACCACTTCTACTTCCGGAGCCGCGCTCAGGTGCCGGGGGAGTTCGTGCAGCCGCCCGCGAGCGCGGAGTTGATGTACGACGGCAGCGTCGTGGGGTCGGGATGCGGAGCCGTGGTGGCGATCGCCGGCGCTCCCGTGTCGCGCGAGTGAGCGGGACGGGAAGGCGCGAGACGGCGCCGGCCGCCGGCGCCGGATCAGGCGGCGTCGTCGCCGCTCTCGGGAATGCCGCGGCGCAGGAATTCGGCGAAGAGGCGGCAGGCGTCGGTGGTGGTGAAGATCCCCACCACCTTTCCCTGCCGCAAGACGACCGCCGAGCCGTAGCGTTCGCGCGCCATGTGCAACAGCACGTTGTCGAGCGCCTCCTCGAGCTCCACGGCGTAGGCGGGGGAGCAGTAGATCTCGCCGATGCGGCTCGCCTCCTCGACGCCGTCGAGCGCGCTCGAGGCTTCGGCGTGGTCGAGGTCGCGCGGCGTGAGCACTCCCACCAGCCGCTGCGCGTCGAGGACGGGCAGGTGATGGATGTGGTGCTCGGCCATCAGGCGCCGGGCTTCGTCCAGGGTCTCCCGCACGTCGACGGCGTGGGGGAATGGGGTCATCGCCGCTGCGATGCGGGGAATCCGCGGCATCTGCCGGCCCTCCTCGGGCGAGGAGTCTCGCCGACCGGCGGGCGGGATCGCAACCTCCGTCGGGGCGGGGGCGACGCGCCGTGAGGCGGCGGGAGATTTCCCCGCTGCTCTGGCCCGCGAGCTTGGGCGGACGCGTCTGGCGCGGGAGTTTGGCTCTGGCGTGCGCCGCGTGGGCCTGTTTCGTGGGGCTCGCGCTCTGGCGCGCCAGGCTCGAGGCGCCGTCGCCGACGCTGCTCGTCCGCGACCGCGAGGGGCGCTTCGTCGGCGAGTTGCCCGGCGGGGGCGCCGAGGGGGACGAGCGGCTGGGATTCTGGCCGGTCGAGGAGCTGCCGGATCGGGTCGTCGAGGCCACGCTGGCGATCGAGGACGGCAGGTTCTGGTGGCATCCGGGGGTCGATCCGGTGGCCGTCGCACGCGCGACCTTCCAGAACCTCGGCAGCGGTCGCCGGGTCTCGGGCGCCTCGACGATCGCCATGCAAGTGGCACGCTTGCAACACCCGGGTGAGCGCGGCTATTTGCGCAAGGCGCTCGAGGCGACCACGGCCTATCTGTTGACGGCGCGCTATGGGCGCGCGGCCTTGCTGCGTCAGTACCTCCGCATCGTCCCCTACGGACACCGGATCCACGGCATCGGCTACGCGGCGCGCCGCTACCTCGACAAGCCGGTCGCCGACCTTTCGTGGGCCGAGATCGCGTTCCTCGCCGCAATCCCTCAATCGCCCACCCGCATGGATCCCTACGATCCGGCCGGGCGCGCGCGCGCCGTACGCCGTGGGCGCGCGATTCTCGACCGGATCGCGGCCCAGGGCGCGATTCCCGAGCGAGAGCTCGCGGCGGCGCGCGCCGAGATCGAGCATCTCGCCCTGCCCTGGCGAGGCGAGCGCCCGGGGTCGAGCCTGCATGCCCTCCTCCGCTACGACGCGCTGGTCTCGGACGCGCGGCGCGCGCGCGACCCGAGCATCACCTCCACCTTGGACCTCGCGCTGCAGCGCGACGTCGAGGAGCTCGCCGGCGCGGCGGTGCGCGAGGCCGCGGATCGCGGAGCTCGCCAAGCCGCGGCGCTGGTGGTGGAGCTCGAGAGGGCGTCGGTGGTGGCGGCGGTGAGCTCGACCGGCTACTTCGACCGCGAGGGCGCGGGGGCGATCGACTATCTCCGACGCCCCCGCTCGTCCGGCTCCACGCTCAAGCCTTTCCTCTTCGCGCTCGCGCTCGATCGCGGCACTCTCACGCCGGCGACGGTGCTCGACGACCTGGGCCCCGGGCCGGGCGGCATTCTGAACTCGGATGCCCGCTTCCTGGGGCCGCTGCTGCCGCGGGTCGCGCTCGCCAACTCGCGCAACGTGCCGGCGGTCGACTTGCTGGCGCGCCTCGGCCTCGAGCAGGGCTTCGACTACCTGGGCGACCTCGGCCTGCACGCGCACGAGCGGACGGCGCGCTTCTTCGGGTTGGGCCTGGCGATCGGCTCGCTGCCGGTGACGCTGGAGAAGCTCGTCACCGCCTACACCGCGCTCGCCGGCGACGGGCGGCTCCGCGAGCTCGCCTGGTACCGCGGTCAGCCGCTCCCCGCGCCGCGCCGGGTGATGGCGGAGGGTACGGCGCGCGAGATCACCCTCTTCCTCTCCGATCCTCAGGCGCGCTTGCCCACCTTCCCGCGCATGGGGTTCACGGAGTATCCGTTCGCGGTCGCCGTCAAGACCGGGACCTCCTCGCGCTACCGGGATGCGTGGACGCTCGCCTGGTCGCGCCGCTACCTGGTCGGAGTCTGGGTCGGCCACCCCGACGAGCGACCGATGACGCAGCTCTCGGGCTACCGGATCGCGGCCCGACTGGCGCAACGCATCGTCGAGCGACTGCACGGCGAGTCGCTCGACGGCCTCTCGGGGGTCGGATTCCCGCCGCCGAAAGACGCCCGCGCCGTGCGGCTCTGCCCGCTCTCCGGTGGCCTCGCGACGGCGGCGTGCGACCGGGTGACGCTCGAGTGGTTGCCGGCCGAGGTCCCCGATCCCGCTCCTTGCCAGGCGCACCGCCGGCTGGCGATCGACCGCCGCACCGGTCGCCTCGCGGACGCCCGCACGCCACCGCGCGAGACCGAGGCGCGCACCTTCGTGGACCTGCCGGCACGCTATGCCGGCTGGCTCGCACGGCAGTCCGAACCTTCGTGGAGCGAGATCGCGAAGCGATTCGGCGGTCCCGAGGCGTCGCTCGCGCTCCCCGACGACCGGCTGGCCCGCATCGAGATCCTCTCGCCCGAGGCGGGGGAGCGCCTCTTGCGCGATCCCGAGACTCCGCCGGATCTGAACACGCTGGCGCTCCGGGCGACGGTCGATCCACCGGTCGAGCAGCTCCTCTGGTACGTGGACGGATCGCCGTTCGGGATGGCGCGGGCGCCCTTCGAGTTGCGCTGGCCGCTCGCCCCGGGTGAGCACTTCATCCAGGCGCGCGTCCCCTTCACCGCCGCGCGCTCGCGCGCCGTGCGCATCACGGTCGAATGACGCGAGCTCCCACGGCGCGTCAGAGGCCGGCCGCGCCGAGCCAATAGCGGCCGGCAGCCACGATCCACCAGGCGCCGACGATCCGGAAGATCCAGAGAATGGCGCGGACCCCCAGCAGGTAGAAGTTGTGCACCGGGAAGGCCGCACGAGCACGCTCTCCGGGGGCCACGAACCACCCGCCCGCCGCGGCGACGTGGACGGTGAGCCCGATCAGGAGTCTGAACCCTTCGGTCGCCGGAGCCAGGAACCGCGGGGTGCCCAGGGAGGCGGCGGCGAGCGCCGCGAGCAGGGCGACGAGCGGCAGGCCGATCCCCAGCCGAAGCGGCCACCGGGCCCGGTCGGCGAAGGTGAAGAAGCGGCGCGTCGGCTCGACGTGGCGAGGGCAAGCCAGGAGCTCCATCGGCGCGCCGCCCGCCTCGAGCGTCAGCGCACGGAGCTCCTCCGCCGGCCGGGCGGGCAGGGACCGGCGGCACCAGGCGCAGGTCCGGGGACGGACCGCCCGGAAGTAAGGAAGCGCGAGGCGCCGGTGGATCATCATCAGCGCGATCCCCGCGAGCAAACTACCGCCGACTGGTGACGGGTGACGGACGAAGAGGAAGAGCACCAGCGGGATGAAGAGGAAGAGCAGGATCCCGATGAGCAGCGGAGCGCGCGGGATGGGGGGCGCGGGCTCAGTCGTCGTAGTAACCCTCCCGCGCCCGCAGGTCGACGCCGCGCCGCGTCGTGCCGATCGCGATCTCTCGCCACTTCCCGCGATGCTTCTGTTCCTTCGGGTAGTAGCCGAGGACGTACTGTTGACGCATCTCGAGCAGGATCTCGGAGAACGCCGCCGCCGCCTTCTCGATCTCGGGAATCTCCACGATGCGGCCGCCGCTGGTGGAGACGATCTCGGCCAGCTGGAGGATCTCCTGGCGGTGTCCCGCGACGTCGCGCCACGGCGAGCGCTGCCAGCGATCGAAGGGCTCCCGGGCGACGCGAATCCAGTAGACGAGCGTCTGCGTGCGTCCCGCGACCTCCAGCACCTGAGCGGCGGAGAGGAGACTCTCCACGTCGATACCGTCGGAGAGCACGACCACGGCGCGGCGCCCCTGGCGGCGCTGCAGCAGCTCGAGGGCCAGGAAGAGATGGTCGTTGAGCGCCGTGCCGCCCCCGGCCTCGGCGCCGGTGAGCCCGGCGACGAGCTGGTCGGGATCGGCGGTGAAGGGGGTCCGGTGGAGCACCCGATCGGAGAAGAGCAGGAGCATCGCCTCGTCGAGCGGCTGCATGCCGGCGGCGAAGGCGCGGGCGCCGGCGAGCGCCGCGCGCAGGGGATCGCCGCGCATGCTGAGGCTGGAATCGATGAGCAGGAGGGCGGTGAGCGGAATGTCCCCGCGCTCGAACGTGACGAGCTGCTGGCGCGCCCCACCGTCCTGAATCGTGAACTCGTCGCGCGCGAGATCGAGCGCCGGGAGGCCGTCGCGGGTCGCGGTGACGTAGAGCTGCTGCAGCGGAACTTCGACCTCCTCGTCGACGTGGATCGCCTTGAAGGGGAGCTCGACGCTCCTCGTCGATCCGCCTGCGGCGCGAGCGACCACCCGGAAGGTGCGATCGATGTTCTCTTCCCCGGTGGCGATGCGCAGCCGCCAGGGGGCGTGGGTGAGCTCGCCCACCTTGCGGTCGTTGAAGTAGAACTCCATGCTCTGAGGTTCTCCCGCGCGCACCTCGACGACGACTTCCACCTCCCCGAAGACCGGCTCCCCCGGGACCGGTTGCACGATCCCGATCTCGAGCGCGGAGGCTGCGGACGCCGCCAGGAGCGCGAGCAGGGCGAGCGAGCCGCCAGCGAAGCGGCTCAAGGCTGCCGCTCCAGGCCCGGCGCGGTCGCGATGGCCTCCGCGAGGCGCGGCAGCTGGGCTTCGGCTTCCTCTGCTAACGCCGCGCGGTCGGCGGCTAGACGACCGAGCGGAATCTCCTCGTAGCGCCGGCGGGCCGAGGCTTCGGTGGAAGCCCGGGGAGCGAGCGCCGCGTCCAGGGCGGCTCCGGCCGCGGCTCGATCGCCACGGCGTCGTTCGGCGAAAGCGCGGGCCACCGCGAAGGAGGGCTCGTCCGGGAAGCGGCTCCAGGCGGCGCCGGCGAGCTCCGCCGCCTCGTCGTAGCGCGCCCTCGCGAGACGGTCGCGGAGGATCTCCTGCTCGCCGATCACGGCGATCCAGTCGTCGGCGGGAGGCGCTCCCAGCGCCGCGAGCTCGGGCTCGGCGCGCTCGAAGCCCTCGAGCGTCGCGCGGATCAGGGCGCGCCGCATCCGGGCTTCGCGGTCCTCCCGGGCGAGGGCGAGCGCGCGGTCGAAGCGGATGGCCGCGATCGGGAGGCGGGCATCCTGCTGCAGGAGGACCCCCAGCACGAGGTTGGCGCCGACGTGATCGGGTGCCAACAGGAGAGCGCGCAACAGGAGCTCCTGCGGTTGGTGCGCGTTCGGGACACCCTCGATCATGTCGGCGGCGAAGGAGATGAAGGCCGAGGCCCCGAGACGGCGGCGTTCGGGCCCTTTCGCATGGCCACCGAAGGCGGCGAGGAGGCGTTCGGTCTCCTGTTGCGCTCGTTGGGCGAGCGCCCAGCGTCGCGCCGCGAAGTGATGGAGCATGAGATCGCGATGCAGGATCGCGAGCGGCAGGAGAATGGCGCGGCCGTGGAGAGTGAACTCGTCGTAGAGGTAGCTCTCGGCGCGGTCGAGGAGCTCGACCCCGTGCTTGCGATCGCTCGCGAGGGTCCTCGCTTCGAGCTGCTCGATCGCCGCGAGCGCGGGCTCGCGCTCGCCGGTCGCCCAGCGCCGGACCTGAGGGCGATACTGCTCGACCAGGGCGAGGACCCGGTCGTTGCTCTCGTCCGGTGGCGTGTAGGAGGGCACGGCCGAGCGTTGCGCCCCCGGGGAAGGGGTCGCCGCGACGAGGAGGGCCGCGAACGCGATCCGCGCGAGCGGTGCGGCCCCCGATCGTTGGCGGGGGCTCCGGAGGATCCGGCGGGAGAGCGCGATCACGAGGGGATTCTACGCGGGCGCTCGGGTGGAGGTTGCCCACGGGATCTTCTAGACTGCGCCGCGAGCGAGTCCTCCCGAGCATGCCCAGTCCTCCCCTCCCGGCGGCTCACCTGGCCGCGATGCCCGCCTCGGTCTATTCGGCCCTGGCGCACCGCCTGCACGCCTATCGCGGCGAGAGCTATCCGCTCCACATCGGCGATACCTGGATGGAGCCGCCCGCCGGCTGCCGCATGGAGGACCTCCGGGTCGCGGATCACCCCGGGATGCACCGTTATTCCTCCGTGCACGGCATGCCGCCGTTGCTCGACGCGATCGTCGAGCGGGAACGGGAGAGAACGGGGCTCGACCTCGATCGGGATCACGTGCTGGTGACCGCGGGGGCGACGGGGGGATTGGGTGCGGTCGCCGGGGCGCTCCTCGACCCCGGGGACGAGGTGCTCCTGCTCGCTCCCTATTGGCCGCTCATCGAGGGGATCGTGCGCTCCTTCCACGGCGTGCCGGTGGCGGTGCCGCTGCTGGGGCGGGTGGACTCGCCGGAAACCGCCGTCGAAGCGGTGACGGAGCGGGCGACCGCGCGCACCGTGGCGCTCTACCTGTCGACGCCCAACAACCCGAGCGGGAGGCTCCTGCCGGGCGCCTGGGTGGAGGCGTTGGTGGCCTGGGCGCGGGCGCGGAACCTCTGGATCCTCTCCGACGAAGTCTACGAGCCCTTCGTCTACGCGGGGGAGCACGTGCGCGCGCTGCCGCTCGCTCCCGAGCGGACCTTCCTCGCGCAGAGCTTCTCGAAGGCCTACGGCATGGCGGGCAACCGCTGCGGCTACGTCGTCGGGCCGCGAGCCGTGATGACGGAGCTGCGGAAGGTCTCGACCCACACGTTCTACGCGACCCCGACCGCGGCCCAGCTCGCCGCGATGGCGGCGCTCCGAGGCTTCGGCGACGCCTGGGCTGCCGCGGCCTGCGCGCAATACGCCGCCACCGGGCGGGCGGCCGCCGGACGGCTCGGGCTCGCGGCCCCCGAGGGGAGCACCTTCCTCTTCTTCGACCTCGCCGACCGCCTCGACGAGCGGGGTCTCCTGCCGCTCCTCGAGGCGTGCGTCGAGCGCGGTCTGCTGATCGCTCCCGGCTCGAGCTTCGGACCCTACCCGACCTGGGCGCGCCTCTGCTACACCGCGGTCGAGCCCGAGCGGGCGCTGCGCGGGGTCGAGCTTCTCGCCGACCTCCTGGGACGCTGAGGCGCTCCGCTAACGACGACGTCACGGTCCGGGTGGTACCCTGACCCTCCAGAGTCGTTCGAAAGGAGCCTCCGCAATGGTCTTCGTCTTCGCCCTGCTCGCCGCCGTGGTGGCGTTCTTCGTCGCCCGCAAGCTCTCGATCGGAACCGACGACCCGATGCGCGCGAACGCGGTGGCCGCGTCGCGGCGTCTGCTCACCCTGATCTCCGGCATCGCGCTCGTCGTCGCCTTCGTCCAGCTCGTTCGCATCATCCCGGCCGGACACGTCGGCGTGGTCGACCTGTTCGGCGTCGTACGGCCCGTGAGCCTCAAGTCCGGCCTTCACCTCGTGAACCCCCTGGCGCGGGTCGTCCCGATGACCATCCAGACCCAGGAGATCAAGGAGGTCATGGAGGTCCCGTCGAAGGAGGGGCTCACCATGCAGCTCGAGGTCTCGGCGCTCTACCACCTCGATCCGGAGATGGCGCCGGAGATCTACCGCTCGGTGGGGCTCGACTACACGCGGGCCCTCCTCGAGCCGCAGTTCCGTTCCGTGGCGCGCGGTGTCACCGCGTCGTACGAGGCGAAGGCGCTCTACACGGCGGAGCGCGAGGCGCTCGCCAACCTGGTCGCGGAGGACCTTCGGAAGCTCCTGGCTCCGCGCGGCATCACGATCGAAAACGCGCCGCTGCGCAAGGTCGGCCTGCCACCACGCCTCGCGCAGGCCATCGAGGAGAAGCTCTCGGCCGACCAGGAGAGCCAGCGCATGCAGTTCGTGCTCGAGAAGGAGCGTCAGGAGGCCGAGCGCAAGCGCATCGAGGCGCAGGGGGTCGCCGACTTCCAGCGCATCGTCTCGCAGGGCATCTCCGAGCAGCTCCTCAAGTGGAAGGGGATCGAGGCGACGATGGAGATCTCGCGGAGTCAGAACGCCAAGGTGATCTTGATCGGCGCCGGCAAGGACGGGCTGCCGATCATTCTCGGCCAGCAGTAGCGGGTCCGGAGGCCGGAAGCGGCAGGCAGCGGACGGCGGCCGGTGTCAACGCCGCCGGATCCGTGGCCTTCCCGTCTTCGCCGAAGCGAGGCCAGTGGCTGTCGGCGACGTAGCACCAATCGCCGCCAGCGACCACGCCGAGCGTCGGCTCGTCCCACTCCTGAACGCCGCGTTCGAGCAGCTCCGCCGACGCGAGCGAGCGGCCATCGGTGGCGAGCCGGAACGTCGTGATGCGCGCCGGCGGCACGCCGTTCTGGATGGCGACCAGGAGCTCCCCCCGGCGCGCGAGCCCGTCGATCCCCAGAACGGTGCTGCCGGGCGGTGGCGCCAGCCAGGCGAGCTCGCCGGCCGCGAGATCGAGCCGGGCGAGGCCGTTCGTCCAGTCGGCGACGAAGAGCGCCTCGCCGTCTTCGGCGAGCGCCAAGCCGCCCGGCGAGGCCAGGCCCCGGCCCTCGACCAGCGTCGTCACGGTGCCGGTGGGGAGGACGCGGACGATCGCCGCGGCGCCTGGGTCGCTCACGAAGAAGCCACCGGCGCCGTCCGCGGCGAGATCGTTCCAGAGGTGCTTGCCGGGCGGCGACTCGACGCGGTGCCGCAGGGCTCCCGTCGTGAGGTCGAAGGCGAGCAGGGCGCTCCGGTCGAGCGCTTCGACCGGAAGCCCGGCGGCCTGGGGGAGTCCGGCGGAGACCACCCAGAGCAGTGAACGCTCGCCGTCGACCGCGAGGGCGAGGGGTGCCGCGAGGCCCCCCGCCCCGGATCTCACGAAGTCCCGAATCGAACCGTCGGCGGCACGGCGCACGATCTTTCTCGCGTTGACCGCCGAGAGGTACCAGTCCCCGTGCGCCGGATCGTGCGCGAGCCCCTCGACGAGGAGGCCGCCCTCGGCCAGCCGGAAGAGCTCACGCGACGCGCCGAGCGGCCGGGCCAGGTCGTCGAACCTGGAGAGCTCCGGCGCGATCGCCGGGTCGGCGACCATCGGGCCGAGCTCGGGATCGCGGCGCGGGTCGCGCAGGAAGCCGGCGTCGAGCTGGCGGCGCAGGGCCGCCAGAGCGCCCGCCCGGTCGCCGGCGGCATGGCGGGCGGCGGCGAGGCGATAGAGGAGGCGCGTGGGATCGGGGAGCAGCTCCGCGGCGCGCTCGAGCCCGCTCCGGTAACCCGCGAAATCGCCCGCTCCCCGGGCCGCGAGCGCCTGCTCGAAGGCTGCCTGTGCCGCGAGGGGATCCGCGGGCGGCGGTGCCGCGGACGCCAGCCGCGTGCCGAGCGCCGCGATCGCGATGGCCGCGCCGCAGGACCGGCTACCCGGTCGCTTCACGTCAAGAGGTCACCCAGAGACCGAGCACGCGGTCCTCGGGGTCGGCGAAGAGCGCGAACGCCCCCATGTCGCCCACCTCCTGGCGCTCGAGCAGCACCTTGCCACCGGCGGCCTTGACCTTTTCGAGCGCTGAGCCGAGGTCGTCGACCAGGATGTAGAAGGCGAGCTTGCCGGGCCACCCCTCCGGCGCGCCCTGCGGCCGGAAGAGCCCGCCGTTGATCCCCTTCATCCCTTCCGGGCCCTGGGTGTCCGCCATCCAGTAGGGCATCCCGGGCATCCCTTGGATCTTCCAGCCGAAGGCCTGCTCGTAGAACCCCGACAGCTTCTGCGGATCGTCCGACCAGAGCTCCCAATGCACGACCGGGTTTCCCATGGTTCCTCCCCTTGGTTTGAAGGGAGTCTACGGCGCGGGCCGGGGAAAGTTGTGGCGCGCTGGTCTCAGCCCGGCAACCGCCGGTGCGAAGCGACCGGGATGGCGGCGCGGACGCGATGCAAGCGCTCGAGGTCGATCTCGGCGAGGACGACGCCCGGACCCTCCGGAGCCTGCGCGAGCACGACCCCCCAGGGATCGACGATCATCGACTGTCCGTGGCTCTCGCGGAGGCCGCCGTCGTCGTGGCGCCCCTGCTGTCCCGGGGCGACGACGAAGGCCTGGGATTCGATGGCGCGCGCTCGCACCAGGGGCTCCCAATGCGCCTTGCCGGTCGTCGCCGTGAACGCGGAGGGGATGAGCAGGACCTCCGCCCCGCGCGCGACGAGCGCCCGGAAGAGCTCCCCGAAGCGCAGGTCGTAGCAGATCGTCAGCCCGAAGCCGGCGAGCGGGGTCGCGACCGAAACGAGCTCCTCTCCGGGAGCCACGGTGTCGGACTCGCGAAACGCGACGCCCCCCGGGACGTCGACGTCGAAGAGGTGGATCTTCCGGTAGACCGCGAGGCGGTCTCCCTCGGGGCCGAAGAGAACGGAGGTGTTGAAGCAGCGCTCCGGATCGGGCGAGCGCTCGTTGAAGGAGCCGAGCAGCAGGTGGATTCCGAGCTCGCGGGCGAGCGCGCCGAAGCGGATCGGCGTGGGGCCCTCGAGCGGCTCGGCGCGCCGGACCTTTTCGGCGTGGGGTCCCAGGTAGTTGGTGTTCTCCGGTGTCGCCACGAACGCCGCGCCGCGCGCGGCCGCCCTCCGGATCAGGCTTTCTGCCTGCGTGAGATTCCCCACGGCGTCCGAGGTCGAGGTCATCTGGATGGCCGCGGCGAGGAAGCTCACGCACCCAGTCTATCCGGGCTCGATTCTGAGATGATCGGTCGCCATGAGAGCACCCGACGCGACGTCCGCGGAGCGGAGATCTCGACTCCAGATCTTCGCCTCCGGCCTCTCGATGGCCGTGTCGCTGGTCGCAGCCTGGGCCATGGCCGATCGCGTCCGCGCGGTCGATCTGATCACGCTGTTCGCCGGCGGCGCGGTCTTCGGGACGACGGGAATCGCGCTCGTTCGATCGCTGCGGGAGCGGACGAAGCGCACCCAGGAGGGATCCTCCGATGCCGAAGTATGAGGCAAAGACGAAGCCGACCGCGGTGAGCGTGAAGCAGTTCCTCGCGGGCGTCGACTCCGCGAAGCGCGCCGACTCCGACACGCTCATCGAGATCATGCGGCGGGTGACCGGCGAGGAGCCGAAGATGTGGGGCCCCTCGATCGTCGGCTTCGGGAGCTACCACTACGAGTACGCGAGTGGCCACTCGGGGGACTCCTGCCTCTGCGGCTTCTCGCCCCGCAAGACGGCATTCAGCCTCTACGTCATGCGCGGACCGGAGTCACGCTCCGAGGACCTCGCGAAGCTCGGCAAGCACGAGGCCGGCAAGGGGTGCCTTTACGTCAAGCGTCTGGCGGACATCGATCTGGGGGTCCTGGAGAGGTTGATCGCCGCCTCGGTCGCGCACCTTCGCAGGACCTACCCCCCCGGTCTGGCGGCGGTGAAGCCCGCGAAGCGCCGCTGACACTCGTATCGCCCTCGCGCTCCTCCGCCCTCCGGCGAGCACCCGAATCGGGTCGGGAATCTCGATATCTAGGGTGACGCGACTCGC
>CAYZBH010000018.1:42363-66358 GCA_964476605.1 uncultured Thermoanaerobaculia bacterium
CGGCGAGCACCCGAATCGGGTCGGGAATCTCGATATCTAGGGTGACGCGACTCGCAATCGCGACGGGAGGTCGAGATTCAGGTCGAAGCGCGAAGAGGGCGCAACCTACGGTGGATCCTGGTCGGGGGACTGCCGTCGATCCGGGTTTCTGTCGGCGCCTCGCGAGCCCTCCCTTGCGGCGTCGCGGGAGCTCCTCTATCGTCCGCGCCATGTCGGAGGCGGAACTTCCCGAGCTCCTCCAGGCCTCTCGCCGGGGGGACCCGGGGGCATTCGCGACCGCCTACGCGCAGGTCTACGAGGAGCTCCGTCGGCTCGCGCGCTGGCAGCGGAGGAGAGGTCTCGCCGGATCGACTCTCTCGACGACGGCGCTCGTCCACGAGGCCTACCTGAAGCTCGCGGGAGCGGCGAATCTCGAGCCCGTCGACCAACGCCATCTGGTGGCGCTCGGCGCGCGGGCGATGCGGCAGATCCTGGTCGACGCAGCACGCGCGCACGGGACCGCGAAGCGCGGCGCCGGTCTGGTGTCGGTGACGCTCGATCCGGAGCTCGTCGCGGCTTCCGAGTTGGCGGAGGACTTGCTCGCGCTCGATCAGGCGCTCGATCGTCTGGCCGCGCAGGACGAGCGGCTCGCCCGGCTGGTCGAGTGGCGCTACTTCGGCGGCATGACCGACCGCGAGCTCGCCGCGGAGCTCGGTCGGGACGAGCGGACGATTCGCAGCGATTGGACCAAGGCGCGTGCCTTCCTCCGCGAAGCGCTCGGCGGCGGAGATCCACCCGGTCCCTCGGCATGAGCCGCCGGGAAAGCGGCGAGGTCCCCGCGCAATCCGCGGCCGCCGATCGAGAAGCGAGCGCTCGCCGGCGCCTCGCGTTACTCGACGACCCGTCCGGATGCGCCCGCTTCACCTCGCTTCTCGCGGACTCGACGGCGCGGGAGAGCGAGCGGAGCGGCGAGGTCCTGGGAGGGTGGCGCCTGGAAGAGAAGATCGGGCGCGGGGGCATGGGAGAGGTCTATCTGGCGGAACGAGGGGGAGGCGAGTTCCGCCAACGTGCGGCGGTCAAGATCCTCGCCCCCTGGGTGCAGCACCCCGAGCTCCGGCGCGCCTTCGCGCGCGAGCGCCGCATCCTCGCGACGCTTTCCCACGACGGCATCGCGCGCTTTCTCGATGGGGGCATCGCTGACGACGGAACGCCCTACATCGCGCTGGAGTACGTCGAAGGCGAGTCCATCGTCACCTGGTGCCAGGAGCGGAACCTCGCCCCGCGCCAGCGGATCGAGATCTTCCTCGGGGTTTGCGAGGCGGTCGAGCACGCGCACTGGAACCTCGTGGTGCATCGCGACTTGAAACCCTCGAATATCCTGATCGACGCGCGCGGCAGGCCAAAGCTCCTCGATTTCGGAATCGCCAAGCTGGTGGAGGGGGAGTCAGAGGATCAGGAGCCGGGGACGGCGGCTGACCGCACCACTTGGCGCGCGCTGACTCCACGCTACGCCGCACCGGAGCAGCTCGCCGGCGGGCCCGTGACTCCCGCGACCGATGTCTACGCGCTCGGTCTCGTCCTCTACGAGCTGCTCGCCGACAGGCCACCATTCGCGGTCGGCGGCGAGCGCCCGGTCGATCCCGCCGCCCTGCTTCACGAGATGAAGAGGGCTCCACCGGCCCCGCCCAGTTCGGCACCCCGCGGCGGGGGCCGTAGCGGGCGCTGGCGGTGGGGAGGCGACCTCGACCGCATCGTCCTCGCGGCGCTGGCCCTCGAGCCCGAGCGGCGCTACCGGTCGGCGGCCGCTCTGGCGGCCGATCTCCGCCGTTATCTGGAGGGGCGGCCGGTGGCGGCGCGCGGCGACGCGGTGTCGTACCGGATGCGGCGCTTCGTGGCCCGCCACCGCGTGGCGGTCGGTGCCACGTCCGCCGTGGCGCTCTCGTTGCTGCTCGGATTCGGGGAGGCGCGCGTGCAGGCGCGGCGCGCGGCGGCTGCGGCCCGCGCGGCGAAGCTCGAGTCCGAGCGCTCGGAGGCCTCGCTCGGCTTCATCCTCGATCTCTTCTCCCGGAGCGATCCGGCGCACGCCAAGGGGAGGAGCTACACCGACGACGAGCTCCTCGGGCTGGCAGCTGGGCAGCTCGAGCACGACCTCGCGTCGCGGCCGGAGCTCGCGCTCCCGCTCCTCCATCAGCTCGCCGTCGTTCGCATGCAGCGAGGCCAGAACGAGACGGCGCTCGAGCTCGCGCGCCGGGAGCTCGCGCTGCGCCGGTTCCAGGACGGGCCCGCGTCGCCGGCGACCGCGCCCGCGCGCGCCCTGGTGGGGAATATCCTCTGGCTGCTCGACCGCTCGCGCGAGGCGGTGCCCTTCCTGCGCGCGGCGCTGGCCTCCCTGGAGGCCAACGGGGAGGGCTCGTCGAGCTCCGCGGTGGAAGCTCTCGCCAACTTGGCGAAGGCCGAGCTCGACGTCGGAGAGATGGCGACGGCCGAAGCGCTCGCGAAACGCGCCGTCGCGGCGGCGCGGCGAGGGCCGGATCCGGGAGGCGCGCAGGCGGTCGCTGCGATCCGCCTCCTGTCGGTGGTCCTCCTGCGCCGCGGCCACGATGCCGAGGCGGTGATTCCGGCGCGCGAGGCCGCCGAAGCGATGCGGCGGACTCTCGGCATCGAGAACCCGGACACCTTGATCGACTACGCGAATCTCGCGATCCTCGAGAGCAATCTCGGGAACAACGAGCGGACGCGCGCGATTCTGGACGAGATCCAGCCGCTCGAGATGCGGATCTTCGGGCCCGACCGCTCGGACACGTTGGCGTTGGCGCGCCTGCGCGCGCGGCTCGAGGAGCGCGAGGGGAACTTCGCCGCGGCGGAAGCGGCGATCGAACGGGTGCTCGCGACGCTTCGGTCCGCCCGGCCGATCTCCCCTTCGAGCGTCGCCTGGTCGCTCACGCAGGCCGCCGGAATCTACCGTGCCGCGGGGGACTTGGCGAGCGCGGAAGCGCGCGCGCGCGAGGCGGGAGCAGTCGCCGCGCGGGGCGAGCTCGGGACACGGTCCTTCACCAAAGTCGCGCTCGCGGATGTCCTGATCGATCGGGGAAGGCTCGCGGAAGCGGGCTCGTTGCTCCGGGAGGCGGAAGCTGAGCAACAGGCGCAGAAGTCGTTGACGGGCGCGCTGCGAGCGGAGACGCTCTTCGCCCGGGGGCGCCTGGCGCTCGCCGAGGGCCGACGAACCGAGGCACGCGAGCTGCTGGAGGCGGCGGCGGACGAAGTCGGGCGGGTGGCTCCGCGGGGGACCCGTTCCTCGCCGTTGCTGCTCCAGAACCTCGTCGCATCGTTGGACGCCGAGGCGCGGGGACGCCGCTGCGCGGAGCTCCTCGGCCGGGCTGTGGAGCAGGCACAGCGGTTCCTGGGGCCGCGGCATCCCCAGCGAGCGGGGGTCGAGCGCGCTGCTCGCACCTGTGCGAATGCCCCGTCCTGAGGGACTCGCCTGCGCCCCGCCGCCCGGCGGCGGAGGCGTACCGCGGCCTCAACCCGCGACGCGTTCTACGACGCGCCGGAGGCGGGCTCCGACCTCGCGGGCGACCTCGTCGAGGACGGGATTGCCGAGCATCCTCATCGCCCCCTCGGGATTCATCGCGCGGACGATCGTGCGGCCGTTCTCGACCGAGACCGTGACGTTGCAGGGGAGCATGACGCCGACCTCCGGCACGGCCTCGAGGGCGCGATGCGCCGAAGCGGGGTGGCAGGCTCCAAGAATCAGGTGCGGCTCGACGTCGATGCCGAGCTTCTCTTTCAGCTTGGCCTGGATGTCGATCTCGCTGAGGACGCCGAAGCCCTCCTTCGGCAGCTCCTCGCGGCAGCGGACGACCGCCGCCGCGAACGGGAGGTCGGACGCCGCTTCGTAGGCGATGCCGACGTCACGCAGCACGCTTCACCATCCCCGGAGGATCTTTTCGGTTTCCTCGAAGTGCCCGGTCTCGTCCTCGACGATGGTTTCGAGGTGGGTCGCCAGCCCCTTGTCACCGAAGGCCGCCGCCTGCTCGGCGCGCGCCTTGTAGTCGGCGATCGCGGCCTTCTCGGCCGCGAGCACGTTGACCAGCATCTGGCGCGGGTCGGCGCTGTGCGCGACCGCGCGAGGCTGCGTGGTGGGCGTGCCACCGAGGCTCGCGACCTTGTCCGCCAGGAACTGGGCGTGCGCGAGCTCCTCGGGGATCTCGGCCTGGAAGAACTGGCGCAACATCGGGCGGTGGGGTCCGGTGACCGCCGCCGCATAAGTGGTGTACATGATGACCGCCTGGAGCTCGCCCGCGAGATCCTGGTTCAAGGCTTCGATGAGCTCCTGCTTACGATCCGGCTTGGCCATGCCTATTTCTCCTTTTCCTCTTCCGGTGGCGCGACCTCTCGACTACTGCATCCCTCGTTGGCCCGGCGCCCGGCCGGGTCCGGGACCGCTCAGGTGGGGACGCCCAGCCGCGGCAGGACTTTGGTCTGCAACAGGATCCAGGCGACCAGGAAGGCGAGGAAGATCAGCCAGTCGCTCATCGTCCCCTCCCGCCCCCGGCCGCGGCGCGCTCCAGCACCCGCTGCTCGAGCGCGGCCTGGCGCTCGAGGGCCGTGCAGGCCGTGCGGCAGATGGCGAACGCCGTCGAGTCGGTGACCCGGTAGTAGACGTGCAGCCCCTCACGGCGCGGCGTGACGATCCCGAGACGGCGCAGGATCGCGAGGTGCTTCGAGACGTTGGCCTGGCTCCCGCCCACGAGCTCGAGGATATCCGACACCGAGAGCTCGTGGGTCTCGAGCGCGTGCAGGATCTTGAGCCGGGTCGGATCTCCCAACGCCTTCAGGCGCTCGGCGATGCGCGCCAGCAGGTCTTCCGTGGGCTTCATGACGCGAGACCGATCTCGTCGACGTCCCACGCGATCACGCGCAGGCGTTCGCCGCAGTCCTCGCAGAAGGAGCGGAGCGTTCTCCGGAGCTCCTCGAGAGCTTCGGCGGAGAGGACGGAGAAGATGACCGCCGAGGTCCTGGGAAAGGCGCGCGAGCCGAGCTTGGGGCCGGTCGCGCCTCGCCCGGCGGCGCGGGAGAGCTCGGTGTAGCCCGCCACTCCCGCCTCTTCCAGCACCACCTCGAGCTCCTCCTTGCGCGCCTCGTCGATCACCAGCATGACCATCTTCATGGCGTCACCCCGAGAGGCCGGCCTTGCGGAGGATCGTCATCATCGGGCACCAGCCGGTGAAGGCCGACTGGAGGAGATTCAGCCCGACGAAGGCGGTGAAGTAGAACCAATAGGGGTGGACGAAGACCCCCAAGGCCACCGACAGCATCACGAAGAACCCTGCGATCGCCCGGAGGGCGGCTTCGACGGTCATGCGACACCTCCTGGTTCCGAATCGACGTGCCGAGCGCCCGGAGCCACGGCGGCGACGCCGACGGTCGACACGTACATGTAGTAGAGAAGCGGGATGAGGATCAGGGTGAGGGCGGTCGAGACCACCACTCCCGAGATGAGCGCGACGGCGAGCCCCTGGAAGATGGGGTCGAGCAGGATGACGAGGCCGCCGACGACGAGGGCGGCGGCGGTCAAGGCGATGGGGCGGAAGCGGACCGCGGCCGCTTTGGTGACTGCCGCCGCGAGCGGCTCCCCGGCCTCGAGCTCGAGGTTCACGAAGTCGACCAGCAGGATCGAGTTCCGGACGATGATGCCGGCGAGCGCGATGAAGCCGATCATCGAGGTGGCGGTGAAGAAGACGCCGCCGAAGGCGTGCGCCGGAACGATGCCGATCAGCGTGAGCGGGATCGGCGCCATGATGATCATCGGTGTCACGAAGGAGCGGAACCAGCCGACGACCAGCAGGTAGATCAGGACCAGCACGACACCGAAGGCGATCCCCATGTCGCGGAAGACGTCGTGCGTGACCTGCCACTCGCCGTCCCAGACGAGCGCCGAGCGCGTTCCGTCCTCGGGGCGGCCCGCGAAGAGCACCTCGAGCGGGCGGCCCGCGGAATCGCGTATCGCTTCGATGCGAGCGCCCATGTCGAGCAGCGCGTAGACCGGGGATTCGGCCGCGCCAGCGACGTCGCCCAACACGTAGGTCACCGGGCGGAGATTCTTGTGGTAGATGAACGGGGTTCTCGTCGTCGCGAGCGGCCGCACGAGCTCGGAGAGCGGAACCAGCCGCCCGGTCGAGCCGTGCACGTCGACCGCGAGCAGGGCGTCGACGCCCGACCGCTGGGCCCGGTCGAGGCGCAGGGTCACCGGCACCGGCTCACGCGAGCGCGGATCGGCGAGATGAGCTGCATCCGCCCCGGCCAGCGCCACCCGGAGCGTGCGCGCCACCACCTCGGGGGAGACGCCGGCCCGCGCGGCTTTCTCACGGTCGACCTCGAGCTCCAGCTTGGGACCCGGTCCCTCCACGTACCAGTCGACGTCGACGACGCCGGGCGTCGACTCGAAGATCCCCTTGACCTGCTCGGCCAGCGTCAGCCGTTCGGCGGGAGTCGGCGCGTAGACCTCGGCGACGAGGGTCGAGAGCACGGGCGGACCGGGCGGGACCTCGGTCACCTTGACGTTGGCACGGTAGCGCTCGGCGATGGGCGCCAGGAGGGGACGCAGCTGCCTCGCGAAAGGGTGGCTCTCGCGATCGCGATGGTGCTTCGGGAGCAGGTTCACCTGGAGATCCGCGACCAACGGACCGGAGCGGAGGAAGTAGTGACGCACCAGACCGTTGAAGTTGAACGGCGCCGAGGTGCCGACATAGGTCTGGACGTCCGTGACCTCGGGGAGCTCGCGCACCTTCATCGCCAGCTCGCGCGCCACCGCCGCGGTCCGTTCCAGGGTCGTCCCTTCCGGCATGTCGACCACCACCTGGAGCTCGCTCTTGTTGTCGTGCGGCAGCATCTTCACCACCGCGACGCGCAGCGGGAAGAGTGCGATCGAGAGGAGCAGGAGGGCCACGACGCCGGCGAGAAGGGACCAGCGCTTGAGGCGCGAGGCGAGCAGCGGAGCGAAGAGCTTCTGGTAGAGGCGATCGAGGCGGGTCTCCTGGATCGTTTCCGATTCCGGCTTCGCGTGGTGCCCGGAGGCCATCTCCTCCGCGTGCTTCCTGAAGAGCCGATAGGTGAGCCAGGGCGAGACGACGAAGGCCACCAGGAGCGAGAAGAGCATCGCCGCCGAGGCGTTGATCGGGATCGGCCGCATGTAGGGGCCCATCAGCCCGGAGACGAAGGCCAAGGGGAGGAGGGCGCCGATGACCGTGAAAGTGGCGAGGATGGTCGGGTTCCCGACCTCGTCGGTGGCGTAAACGGTGGCGTGGCGGGGATTCGTCCAGCCGAGCTGGAAGTGACGGTGGATGTTCTCGACCACGACGATCGCGTCGTCGACGAGGATGCCGATCGCGAAGATCAGGGCGAAGAGCGTCACGCGGTTGAGCGTGTAGCCGAAGAGGTAGGAAGCCGCGAGCGTGAGCGCCAGCGTCACGGGTACCGCCACCAGCACGACCACCGCCTCGCGGCGGCCGAGCGCCACCGCCATGAGGAGCACGACCGAGAGTGTCGCGAGTCCCAGGTGCTTCATGAGCTCGGACGACTTCTCGTCGGCGGTGAAGCCGTAGTCACGGGTCTTCGTCACTTCGACGTTGGCCGGCAACACCGGACCCCTGAGCCGGGCGACGAGAGCGTCGAGCTCGGCCACCAGCTGAACGGCATTGGTGCCCGGCTTCTTGGCGATCGCGAGCGTCACCGCGGGCGTGTCGAGACCCGAGGGGAGTCCCTTCTCCGAGCCGGCGGCGCCGGAGGTCATCCAGACGTACTGAGCCGGCTCGTCGGGACCGTCGGCGACCACCGCGACGTCGCGCAGGTAGACGGGGCTCGCGCCGCCGGGCGTGGGATAGACACCGACCACCGCGCCCGCGACTTCGGCGGCGGAGTGGAAGAGCGCGCCGACCTCCACCTCGGTGTCGACGTCGCCGGCCGAGAAGCTCCCGGCCGGGAGCTTCCAGTCGAGCCCGGAGAGGGCTTGGTAGACCTGCAGGATCGAGACCTGATGCGCGGCGAGCCGCTCGCGGTCGAAGCGCACCGTGATCGCGCGCCGCACTCCGCCGAGCACCTGCACTTGCGCGACGCGCGGGTGGCGCACGAGCTCGGCGCGCAGCTCCTGGGCGACCTGACGCAGCTCGAGCGGCGTCGCGGTGGTCGACCAGAGGGTGTAGGCGAGCGCGGGGACGTCGTCGAGGCCGCGCGGCCCGACGAGCGGGGGTGGGGCTCCGGCTGGGAGCTCTGCGGCCTTCTCGGCGAGCTTGGTGTGGACCGCGAGCGCGGCGCGGTCCGGATCGGTGCCGACCAGGTAGCGCACGATGATCATGCCGCCCGAGGGTTGCGAGGTCGAGTAGACGTGCTCGACGCCGGGGATCTCGAAGAGCGCCTTCTCGAGCGGCGTCACCAGGCGACGCTCGACCTCCTCGGCCGTGGCGCCCGGGAGCTGGACGAACACGTCGACCATCGGGACCTTGATCTGGGGCTCCTCCTCGCGGGGAGTCACCAGCACGGCGAAGGTGCCGAGCAGCAGCGAGGCGACGACCAGCAGAGGCGTCAGCTTCGAGTCGAGGAAGGCGGCCGCGACCTTGCCCGCGAAGCCCAGGGGCTTCCGGGACTGCCGCAGGCGCGCCGCTTCGCGGCGGGTACGTTCCGGGAGGCCACCCGGAGCGGCGGCTCCCGGCCGGGTCTCCGGGCCCTGGCTCACGGCGCCACCTCGAGGCGCGCGCCCGCGGCCGGCGCGACGGCGAGCCCGAGCGCGACGCTTTCGCCCCCCGCGAGACCGGAGAGGATCTCGACTCCGCCGTCGGCGGTCGGAGCGCCGAGCGTGACGACGCGCGACTGGGCGCGCCCTTCGGCGTCGCGCACGACGACCAGGGTGAGGCCGCCGCTCTCGACGAGGGCTTCGCGCGGCACGCGAACGGTCTCCTTGCGGCCGAGCGGCAGGTAGGCGCGGCCGGCGGCGCCGGCCGCCACGGCACTCTCCGGCGCGAGCGGCAGATCGATCTTCGCGGTGTAGGCATGGGTCACCGGGTCCGGACCGGGAGAGACTTCGGCGACGCGGCCCGCGATCTCGCCGAGCGCCGGCTGCGCGTCGAGCGCGACGTCGATCGGATCCCCCGGTTTGAGCGCGGAAACCTGCGCGATCGTCTCCGGCACGGCGACGACCAGCCGGCGTCCGGAGCGCGACTCGATCATCACCAGGGGACGTCCCGGGGCGGCGAGATCGCCGACCTCGACGAGCCTGGCGGCGACGCGACCGGCGAAGGGCGCCGCCACTCGCGACTCGCGCGCCACGGACTCCGCGGCGGCGACGGCGCCCTTCGCCTGCTCCACGGCGCCCTGCGCCTGTTCGAATTGCATCCGCGCCATGTCGAGCTCGAGCTCGGACGCCGACTGGCTGGCGGCGAGCGCCTGGAAGCGCTCGTGGTTCCGGCGGGCGAGGGTGAGCGCCGCTTCGGCCTGCGCCAGGGCGCCTTTGGCCTGGGCGACCTGCCCCTCGGCGGCGGTGGGATCGATCGACAGCAGAGCCTGTCCGGACTTGACCTCGTCTCCCATCTCGACGTGCACGGCCGTGACCATCGCCATGACGCGCGAGGAGACGGCGGTCGACTTCTCGGCGGCGACGGTGCCGGCGAGCTCGGTCCGACGGTCGGTGGCGGTGCGCTCGGCGACCGCGATGCGTGCCGAGACGGTCGGGGGTTCGGCGGCGGGTTGGCCGCGGTGGCCGCCGCCGCAGGCGAGGGTCGCGGCAGCGGCGAGCGAGAGCGATACGAGAGCGATGCGGTTCTTCACGAGAGCGGTCTCCCTCAGGAGTTCGGGTGGGGATTCGGGACGATCGATTCGGGACGCTCGCCGGCGGCGAGCGCGAGCTGGAGCTGGGTGAGCCAAGCCTCGGCGCGGGCGACGAGCTCCCGCATCTCCGCCTCGCGCCGCGCGGTGGCGGCGTCGAGGACGTCGGTGGACTTGACGACGCCGGCGCGGAAGCGCTCCTCCACGATGCGCAGCGCCTCCTCGGCGGCCGCGAGCGCGGAGGACGCGGTGGCGCGGCGTTCGAGGGCCACGGCGGCGACCTCGTAGGCCTGCTTGGCTTCGAGGCGGACGCCCTCGGCGAAGCGCTCGATGTCGGCGCGGCCGGCCGCGGCCTCGGCCCGCGCGGCGGCCACCGCAGCGCGCTTGCGTCCGCCGTCGAAGAGGTCGAAGGAGGCCATGGCGGCGATGGTGGTCGAGTCTCCGTGGTCTCCGAAGAGCTGGTCGTCGACCAGGTCGTGCCGCGCCACGACCCCGACGCGTGGCCAGAGCCCGCCCTGGAGCGCTTTGGCTTCGAGCTCGCCCGCGGCCAGCATCTTGCGAGCGCCCGTGAGATCGCTGCGAGAGGCCGCGGCGCTCATCCAATCGTCGCGGTCGCGGGCCAATGGGGGCGGGACCTCGAGCGGCGCGAGCGCGTAGGCGCTGCCGATCGGGTCGCCCAGCCGGAAGGCGAGGCCGGCCTCCGCCACGCGAGCGTTGCCGCGTGCTTCGGCGAGAAAGTCGTCGAGACGCGAGAGCTCGACCTCCGCGGCGAGGAGGTCGGATCGCACCAGCATCCCCTGGGCGGCGTAGCTCCTGGCGAGATCGACGTGCGCCGCGACCGTGTCGCGCGACTTCGCCAGGAGTTCCACCGCTTCGCGGGCCTGCGCCAGCCGGATCCAGGCTTCGGCGGCGGCGACCGCCGCCTGGTCGCCGCTCCGAGCCGCGGTCTGGCCGGCTGCTTCGGCGGCGAGCCGGGCCTGCGCGACGCGGGTGGAGAGCTCTCCGCCGGTCCAGATCGGGACTTCGACCTCGAGCCGGGTGATGGCGGTCGAGAGTGGGTCGGGCCGGTTCGGGTCCCCGGCCACGAAGTTGGCGAACGAGAAGCGCTCCTGGTTGAGCAGCAGGCCGAAGGCATCGGCGGGCGAGTCGGTGCGGATCCACTGCTCCGACAGGCGCACCTGGGGGAGCCGGTAGCCGGAAGCTTCGCGGGCGCGTGCCTCGGCCGCTTCCTGACGGGCTGCGGCCGCCACGGCCTCGCGCGCTCCGGTTCGGCCGCGCGTGAGAGCCGAGGCGAGATCGAGCGCCGCTTCGGCTTGGGCGAAGGCGGGTGGGGCGGCGGCGAGCAGAGCGACGACGCCGGCGCGTCTCAAGGATCGATATATAACCATACAGCGATGAAGTGTAGAAGACCGCCCGCTGCTTGTCAAGCCCCCGCCGCTCCTACCGCCGGCGGCCCGGAAGACGGGGCGTGCGATGCGGCGCCGACTCGGAGGGCGGAGGGGCGATCGCGCGGCGGGGCACCGGCGAGGAGAGCACGATCGAGGTCGAGGTGGTTCCGAAGGGGGTGAGGCGGTCGATGAGGCGCTCGAGGTGCTCGACCGAGGAGACCGCGACCTTCATGATGAAGGAGTCGGCGCCGGTTGCCCGGTGGCACTCGACGACCTCGGGCATCTCCTGCACGACGGCGGTGATTCTCGCGAGGACGTCCCCGACGACGCTCATGCGAACGACGGCGAGCATGGGGAGCCCCACTTTCGCCGGGTCGATCTCGGCGCGGAATCCACGGATCACCCCTGCGGCCTCGAGCTGGCGCACCCGCTCCGCGACGGCGGGCGTGGAGAGACCGATGCGCCGACCGAGCTCGGTGAAGGTCATGCGGCCGTCCTCTTGCAGCTCCTGGAGGATGTGCCAGCCCACCCGATCGAGCGGGACGAGAGAATTGTAGGCCATGGATGAGATTTTCCTGCGATTCTTTCGGCTTCGCAAGTGCGAGCCAGCAATCTGTTCTTCATTGTCGACGGATCTCCTTCCTAGAATCGAGCCAAAGAGGAGAACCTGCCATGCCCTCGCCCGTGCCGCCGATCCACGAGCCGCACAAGTTCAAGACCATCCGGCCGATCGCCTTCCCGACGCTCGAAGCGCGCAAGCGCAATCTCTCGGCCGCGCGCTTCAACGTCTTTCAGCTGACGCCATCGCAAGTGACGTTCGACATGGTCTCCTACGGCACCAGCGCGATGACACAGGAGCAGCTCGCGGGGCAGTTGGTGGGGGACGAAGCGTACGCCGGAGCGCGCAATTTCGAGACGCTCAACGAGGTCATCACGCGCGTGCTCGGTCCGACGTACGTCTGTCCCACCCACAACACGCTCGGCGCGGTGAAGCTCCTCTTGCGTGCGTTCGCCAGGGCGGGGCAGACGCTGCCCTCGAACGCGCGCGGCCGGGTCGACCTCCACGCGCCGCGCGGCATCGAGATCGTCGATGCCCGGGATCACCGGGAGACGGTCTTCACCGGCAACTTCGACCTCGCGCGGCTCGCCGAGGTCGTCGCCGCGGCAAAGCCCCCGTTCATCGGCGGTCAGACCTTCGCCGACGGCCAGCATCCCTTCAGTCTCGCGAACCTCCGTGCGGTGCGCGCCTTCGCCGACCGGGAGGGACTGCGGCTGATTCTCGACGTCTCCCGCGTGATCGAGAACGCCTGGTACATCCAGCGCCACGAGCCCGGGATGGGAGATCGCACCATCGCCGACATCGTCAAGACGATCGGCAAGACGGCGCACGTGATCCTGATGGACGGCGCCCAGGACCCGCGTGCCAACACGGGCGGGTTCCTCGCCACCGACAACCCTTCCGATCACGAGCACTTCATGAACGACGTCGTGGTCTTCGAGGGCCTGCACACCTACGGCGGGATGGCCGGACGCACGATGGAAGTGCTGGCGCGCGGTATCGCGGAGATGTGCGACGAGGCGAGCGTGCAGTGGGTGATGGCGCAGACGGAGCGTTTCAGCGAGCGGCTGGGCGCGGCGGGCGTGCCGATCGAGCGCGGATGCGACGGCGCCTACGTCGACGCCACCGCCTTTCTCGTCCCTGGCGGCGGCGTCGCGGGACATCCCGAGCTCGCGGCGCACGCCGTGGCCTGCGCGCTCTACGAGACCTCCGGCGTGCGTGCGCTGGTGCAGGGATTGATCGGGCGGGATACCTTGCTGCCGGTGCAGATCCCGCGACTGGCGATGACCAACGCCCAGCTCGACCAGGTTGCCGACGCGATCGTCGCTCTCCACCGGCAGCGCGAGCGCATCGCGCCGCTCGAGCTGGAGCACGGCGGCACGTGGCACGACGAGCTCCGATTCCGCTCGGTCTTCGCCGATCTCGAGACGTTCTCCTTCGACTGCGAGCCGCACGTCGTGCACACGGTGGAGCCGATCGCGCGCACGACGCGCGAGCAGCGCGAGCGCGCCATCCGCGAGGCGGGTTGGAACACTTTCCTGCTCCGGTCCGCCGAGGTGGCGATCGACCTGCTGACCGACTCCGGAACCTCGGCCATGTCGACCGTCCAGTGGGCGGCCTACGACGCCGCGCTCCCGACACCGGCGACGAGCGACGCCTATCTCGCGTTCGCCGCGGCGGTGCGCGATCTCTACGGTTACGAGCATGTGCTGCCGACGCATCAGGGGCGCGCCGCCGAGCAGATCCTCTCCGAGGTGATGATCGCACCCGGCCAACTGGTTCCGGGAAACATGTACTTCACGACCACCAAGGAGCATCAGGAGCTCGCGGGCGGTGTCTTCGTCGACGTCATCGTCGACGAAGCGCACGATCCCACGTCGTCCTACCCCTGGAAGGGAAACATCGACCTCGGAAAGCTCGACCGGCACGTCCAGGAGCGCGGGGCGCCGCAGATCGCGTACATCTCCTTCGAATTCTCGGTGAACATGGCCGGCGGACAGCCGGTGTCGATGGACAACTTGAGAGAGGTCTACGCATACTGCAGCGCGAAGGGCATCCCGGTGATGTTCGACGCGACCCGCGCGGTCGAGAACGCCTACCTCATCCAGAAGCACGACCCGCGCTTCCACGCGACCCGGATCAAGGAGATCCTGCGCGAGATGATGCTCTACGGCGACGGCGCGACCGTCTCCGGCAAGAAGGATTTCCTGATCAACATCGGCGGTCTGCTCGCCTTCAAGGACAACGCCGAGTGGGCGCGGAAGTCCGAGGCCAAGCTCCGTATCTACGAGGGAGGCGTGCGCGACGGCGGCCTTCCCGCGGCCGACCTGGCGGCGATGGCGCAGGGGCTCGCCGAGATGGTCGACGATCGCTACATCCGCTCGCGGGTCGAGCAGGCGGCAAAGCTCGCCGAGTGGCTCAAGGCGGCCGGCGTGCCGGTGGTCGAGCCGACGGGCAGCCACGCCGTCTTCCTCGACGTCAAGCGCTTCCTGCCGCACATCGACCAGGACGAGTATCCCGCGCAGCGGCTGGCGGGCGAGATCTACGTCGAGACCGGCGTGCGCGCGATGGAGCGTGGCAACGTCTCGAAAGGGCGCGATCACGAGACCGGGAAGAACTACCGCCCCTCGCTCGAGCTGGTGCGGCTGACGCTCGCTCGTCGCGTCTACAGCGACGACCACCTGCGCGCGGTGGCCGACGGCATCATCCGCCTCTACCAGCGCCGGGAGTCGATCCGGGGGCTCCGCTTCACCTACGAACCGAAGGAGCTCCGCTTCTTCCAGGGCCGCTTCGAGCCGCTCGGCTGAGTGGGCGAAGCCCCGGCCAGGATGGCGTCAGCCGGTCGCGACGACCGGCGGCCGCCGCTTCACCGAGCACCAACGACTCGGGCAGTTCTCGCAGTAGTTCGTGAAGTCGGGCGCCGAGGCCGTCGATTCGCAAACGAACCGCCGGAGAGAGACCATCCGCGGGCCGTTGCGGATCGCTTCGAGGTCTTGCTCCACGAGGTTGCCGACGCTGTGTTCGGTGCGGAAGACCAGGCAGCAGGGAAAGACCGCGCCGTCGGAGTTGACGATGACGGAGTCCCAGAGCTGGCGACAGTAGGTGCTGACCACCTCGCCCGGATCGCTCGTGAAGCCCTGCGGAATCGCCTCCTCGTGGCTCGCGAGCACGCTCGAGGCGATCCATTCGTCCCGCAACTCGTCCGGGCACCAGAAACGCTCGTTGAGCAGGAACTCGGCCCCGCAATCCTCGGCGATCCGGCGCGCCGCGTCGACTTCGTGCTCGTTGAAGCGGTTGAGCAGCATCTTGTAGATCACGCGCGGGTGGTCGGCGCCGGCTGCGCGTTTGACCGCGTGCAGCCGCTGGAGGTTCCGGATCACGCGCGGGAGGCTCCCGCGAACGCGGTAGCGCTCGTAGGACTCCTGGGTGGCGCCGTCGACCGAGACCTGCAGCCGGCTCAATCCGGAGGCGACGAGCCGTTCGAAGAAGGCGTCGTCGTAGTCCTCGGCGGAGAAGTTGGAGGAGATCTCGGTGGTGACCTCGTGGTCGCGGAAATAGGCGACGTAGTCGAAGATGTTCCGGTTGAGAAAGGGCTCGCCCCAGTTGTAGAGGATCGCTTCTTCGAGAAGGTCGACCTGGAGGTGGCCCATGACGCGCTCGAAGCGCTCCGGCGTGAGAACCTCGCGCTTGAGTCCCGTGTAGCCCCCACCCGTCGGGCAGAAGGGGCAGCGCAGGTTGCAGGCGGTCACCGGGTCGATCGTGAGGCTGACGGGATGGCTCCGGAGCGTCGCCGCTTCGTCCGCCAGCTCCCGCTGCAAGAGCTCGCGATTGCGCTGTCGCGCGCGGCGTCGCCTGGCGCTCGCCGGCGACTCGGGCGCGACGGTCCCCCGCTCGTCGCGCAGGAGACGGCGCAGCAGTCCGGCCGGACGCGAACGGGCGAGGCGCCGTCGCAGGGCTCCCAGGGCATGGCCGAAGCGCCTGGAGGGATCGGGCGTGTCGCTCTGGGACATGGCTGAACCAATCATACGGATTCCGGCGATTCCTGTTTGGGTTGGCCGGGTGGAGGGGGACGAGCCCCTCCCGAGTCCCGGATGCTCCCGGGGGTGCGATGCTTCCGGGGCATGGCCGGCTCGTGCCCGTCTCCGAACGGTAGACTGCCGGCTGACCATGCGAGGAATCACCCGTCGCGCCTTCGCCTGGCTCGCGACGCTCGCCCCGGCCTCGGCCTCGCGCCTCCTGGGACAGCTCTTCCGGGACGTCGGGGGGCTGGGCGGCGGCGAGCACGAGCTCACGCTGCTCTACACCAACGACTTCCACAGCGCCTTCGAGCCGATTCCCGCCTACTGGCTGCCGGGCTCGCCGCGGCTCGGTGGCGCGGCCCACCTCGCGACGCTGATCGAGCGCGAACGGGCGGCGGCGAAGACCTGCTTCCTCGTCGATTCCGGCGACATGTTCACCGGCACTCTCTCCTTCCTCACCCAGGGCGAGGCGCTGATGGAGATGATGACGGTGCTCGACTACGACGCCATGAGCGTCGGCAACCACGAGTTCGACTACGGCTGGCAGGTCTTCGAGCGCCAGATCACCCGCGTTCCCTTCCCGATCCTCTGCTGCAACGTGCGCTATCGCGGCGCCTGCCTCCCGTTCTGCCGCCCCTACACGATCCTCGAGCGCAACGGCGTCCGGCTCGGCGTCGTCGGCGTGATGGGGTGGCGTGCCGCGCACACCACGATCATGCCGTCCAAGGTCGACGGGCTTTCCTTTACCGATCCGGTGGAGGAGACGGCGGCCTGCGTCGAGGCGCTGCGGCCGGCGGTCGACCTGATCGTCGTGCTCGCGCACCAAGGGCTGCCCGGACCGATGCAGACCGACGCCGAGAATGACCCGAGCGTCCAGCGACCGCTCGACGAGGACATCGAGTTCTGCGGCGCCGTCCCCGGAATCGACGTCTACGTCGCGGCCCATTCGCACCACGGGCTCGAGACGCCACTCGTTCATCCGAAATCGGGTACCTTGATCGTGCAGGGCTACGGCTACGGCACGCGCCTCGGGATCCTGCGTCTCAAGGTTCGCGACCGGAGGATCCTGGAGCACGACGGAGAGCTCCTCAAGGTCTGGAGCGACGAGCTCCCACCCCATCCGACCATCGCCGCGCGGCTCGCGCGCTATCGCGAGATCGTGGCCCCACAGATCGGGCCCGAGCTCGGACGGGCTTCGCGTCGCTTCATCCGCAAGTACAACGCCGAGTCGCCCCTCGGGGACTTCGTCGCCGACGTGATGCGCGAACGCGTCGGTTGCGAGGTCGGAATCACCAACGCGGGTGGTTTGCGCGCCGACCTCCCGGAAGGCGGGCTCGACCGCGGCCACGTGCTCGACGCGCTGCCGTTCCTCAACGCCGTGGTGGGGCTCGAGCTTCCGGGGCGCGACCTCCGCGGCGTGGTCGAGCAGGGAGTCTCGCTGGCGGCCGGCATGTGCCAGGTCTCGGGCCTCCGCGCGACCTACGACCTCGCGCGGCCGGTGGGACAGCGCGTGGTGGAGCTCCGGGTCGGCGGGCGCCAGGTGGAGGACGATCGGACCTACCGGGTGGCGACGAACAGCTTCCTCGCCGAGGGGGGAGATCGCTACGCGAGCTTCCGCAACGGCCGCGAGATCGCGAGCGATGCGTTGCTCTCCGATTGCGTGATCGACCGCATCCGCGCCGCGGGGACGATCGACCCGCCGCCACCGGGAAGGCTGGTCCCAGTCTAGGAGAGCCCCTTCTCCCGCAGCCAGGCGTCGCTGTAGATGGTCGAGAGGTAGCGGTTGCCGGAATCCGGGAAGACCGTCGCGATACGCGCCGGGCCGTCGAGGCGGGCGGCGAGCTGGCGAAGGCCCCAGAGCGTGGCCCCGGACGAGCCGCCGGCGAAGATCGCCTCCGTGCGCGCCAGCTCGCGCGCCGCGTGAAAGGCGTCACGATCGCTCGCCTGAACCATCTCGTCGATGAGCTCGAACTCCGGACAGCCGATGACCTCCTCGTCACCCAGCCCCTCGACGAAGGAGTGCCCCGGCGGTACGCGGCGACCGCTCCGGAACCACTCGCTGAAGACCGAGCCCTGGACGTCGACCGCGAGCACGCGGATGCGCGCGTCCTGCTCCTTGAGATAGCGCGCCACTCCGGAAACGGTGCCGCCCGTGCCGATGCCGGCGACGAACCAGTCGAGGCGCCCCTCCATCTGACGCCAGATCTCCGGACCGGTCGTCTCGTAGTGCGCGCGGTTGTTCTCCCGGTTCTGATGTTGGTCGGGGAAGAAGGCGCCGGGGATCTCGGCGGCGAGGAGACGCGCCTTCCGGTTGTAGCTCTCGGGATGGTCCGGTGGGAGATCGCCGTCGACCAGCACGAGCTCGACGCCGAGCGCCGCCAGGGCGTCCCGCTTCTCCTTGCTCGTCTGCTTCCGCACCACCATCACGCAGCGCAGCCCGTGCTCGATCGCCATCATCGCGAGCCCCATCGCGGTATTGCCGGAGGAAGCTTCCACGACCGTTCCCCCCGGCTGCAGCCGCCCTTCGGCCAGCGCGGTCCGGATCATGTGACGGGCGATCCGATCCTTGATGCTCCCCATCGGATTCAGGAACTCGAGCTTGGCGTAGATTTCGCCGGCGAAGCCGGGAACGGCGCGCCGTAGGCGCACCATCGGAGTCCTGCCGACCGCCTCCGAGAGACGCTCGAAGGGCTTCTGCTCCTCCATGGTCACGATCACCTCGACGCGGTCACGATAGCAAGGTGAGTGACGCCGCGAGATCTCCGTCGCGCCCTGCGGCTCCGATGCCGGGGACATCGCGTCAGTCGGGATGGCACCGCAGTCCGATCCCCGACTCACTCACGAGCCGCTGGTAGAGAGCCTCGAGCTCGTCGTCGTAGGTCATCGGCTCGGCGAAGACGATCTGGCGGATCCCGGCCTGGATCGCCTCCTTGAGGCAGCCGAAGCAGGGGCGGAGCGTGGAGTAGAGGATCCCGCCTTGTGTCGCGTTGCCGTGGCGGGCGGCGAAGACGATGGCGTTCTGCTCGGCGTGCACGCAGATGCATGAGTCGTAACCCGCGCCGACGGGCGTTTCGGAGGCGCAGCGCGGGCAGCCGCCGTCGATGCAGTTGCGCACTCCGACCGGCGTGCCGTTGTAGCCGGTCGCGATGATGGCGTTGTCCACCACGACCAGGGCGCCCACTTGACGGCGCCGGCAGTTCGAGCGCGCCGCGACCGCGCGCGCGATGTCTAGGTAGTACTGGTCCCAGCCGGGTCTTGGCAAGCGGAATGCTCCTGTCGTGCGGGCGCCGGAATCGTACCTCAGCGTCGACGCGAAGGGCGGCGTTCGGGGGACGCAGCCAGCGGATTCTCGGGCCAGGCGTGCTTCGGGTAGCGTCCGGCGAGCTCTTTGCGGACTTGGGGGTAGGTGTTCGCCCAGAAGCTCGCGAGATCGGGAGTGACCTGCTGCGGCCGGCCGTTCGGTGCGAGCAGATGGAGGAGCAGGGGCACCCGGCCGGCCGCGAGCCGCGGGGTCTCGGCGAGGCCGAAGAGCTCCTGGATCTTCACCGCGAGCACCGGGCGCCCGGGATCTGAGTAGTCGATTCGGATTCTGCTTCCCGAAGGCACCTCGATCCGCTCGGGGGCGTCGCGCTCGAGCGCGACGCGCTGGCGGTTTTCCAGCGTCTGCGAGAGAAGCTCACCCAAGGGAAGAGCCCTCAGCTCGGCGTAGGAGCGCTTGTCGGAAGCGATTCCTGGAAGCAGGATTCGCAAGACCTCGTCGAGGTCGGGGAGCCCCAGGTCGGGGCGTGCGCGGCGAAGAAACTCGAGTCGTCGCCCGAGGTCTGCGAGCGCTCCATCCCGCACGCCTAGCGCCCGGTCGAGCTCGCCGGCGGCGTGCTCGGCGAGGAGCTTCGCGGCGGCCTCCGGGTCGTCGATCGGCACGTCCTTCTCTTCGAGCACGAGGTCTTCGAAGCGAACGACGGCGTGGGCGACGACCCGCTCCCGCGCCGCATCCCAGAAGAGCTCGCGCGTGGCGCGGAGGAGCTCGGGAGGGAGCCAGGCCCGGTCCACGGCGGAGGCGACGTGCACGATCCCCTCGGCGCGCTCGCCGGCACGTCCCGCGTCGACCGAGACCGCGACGAAGAGCTCGGGCTCGCGCACCACGCTCTCCCGCCCGAGGCGGACGCCGCGGCCGCCGACCATGACCGCCCGGTCCGAGCCCGCCTCCCGCCGCCGGCAGAGCCGGTCGAGATAGGCCGCGGCGACGGCGCGCAGCAGGGCCTCGTCGCGATCGCGGACCGCACGAGCCAGCGGCGATCGGGGAAGTCGATCGGAGGCCTCCGCGTCTGGCCGGCGTAGCGCGGCGAGAAGATCGTCCCTTAGCCGAAGGAGCGTCGCCGAAGTTCCGGACTTCGCCGAGCGCAGCGAGTCGATCCGGTCGAGCAGGTCGGAGCTCGCGCCGGCGCGATGCTCGCGCCGCTCGCTTCGGGCCGGGTCGCGCTCGGAGAGCAGAGCGGCGAGGAGCGCCGCATCCTCTGCCACGCCCAGCCGTTCCCCCTCGAGCATCAGCCTTCCGAGGCGAGGCGGCAGGGGGAGGGACGCGAGCCGCCGGCCGAGCGGCGTGATTCCCGAGGCGTCGATCGCCCCGATGTCGGTGAGCTCGGCGAGCGCCCGCTCGAGCCGGTCCGGCTCGGGCGCTTCGAACCAGTCGAAGGTGCGCGGATCCCGCACGCCCCAGGCGGCGAGCTCGAGCGCCGCGCCGGCGAGATCGACGCGGCGCACCTCGGGGAGCTCGAAGGGGCGGAGCGCCAGGTCGTCGGCGGCGTGCCAGAGGCGCAGGCAGAGCCCTGGCCCCTCGCGCCCGGCGCGGCCGGCCCGCTGATCGGCCGCGGCGCGCGAGATGCGGAGCGTCTGCAAGCGGTCGAGCCCCGTCCCGGGATCGAACCGCAGCTGGCGCGCGAGCCCCGAGTCGATCACCGCGCGCACCCCCTCGACCGTCACGGAGGTCTCGGCGACGTTGGTCGCGAGGACGATCCGTCGTTCCGGGCCCGGCCGGAGCGCGGCGTCCTGCTGATCGACGGGAAGATCGCCGTAGAGAGATCGCAGCGCGAGCCCCCGCTCGCGGGCGAACGCCGTGAGCGCCTCTTCGGTCTGCCGGATCTCGCCGACGCCCGGCAGGAAGACCAGGAGGTCGCCGTCGACCTCGGCGAGCGCGCGACGCGCGGCGCTCGCGACCTGGGCGGCGAGCGGCCGGTCGTCAGGGCGTTCGAGCAGGCGGATCTCCACCGGATGGAGGCGCCCAGCGCTCGCGATCACCGGCGCCTCCTCGAGATAGGCGGCGAGGGGCGCCGTGTCGAGCGTCGCCGACATGGCCACCAGCGCGAGGTCGGGGCGTGCCTCGCGCCGCACCTGGCGCGCCAGCGCGAGGGCGAGGTCGGCCGAGAGCGCGCGCTCGTGGAACTCGTCGAAGACCAGTGCGCCGACCCCCTCGAGAAAGGGGTCGCGCTGCAACCAACGGAGGACGATCCCCTCGGTGGCGAAAACGATCCGCGTCTCGGGGCCGAAGCGGCGCTCGAAGCGGATCCACCAACCGACCTCGCGGCCGAGCGCCCATCCCTGCTCCTCGGCGATCCGGCGCGCCGCGGCTCGCGCCGCCACACGCCGCGGCTCGAGCACCACCACCTTGCCGGTGCCGGAGAGCCCGCCACGGGCGAGCGCCGGCGGCACCCGGGTCGTCTTGCCCGCGCCCGGAGGCGCGTGCAGAACGGCGACACCGCGTCCCGCGAGCGCTTCGAGAAGCTCGGGGAGAACGGTGTCGATCGGAAGCGGCGAAGGCGCCATTCCGTGGATCATCTCAGGGCCCTCGCTCACGACGTTCCTTGGAGGATGGACCTAAGGCGCTCGCCGCCGGACCCGCGGCGCGTCGCGCGGCGCGGGCCTGCCCGTGCTCCTCGATGCCGGGGCCGCGAGGGCTGCGAAAGTGCTTCGGAGCCACCAGGAAGGGAAGCCCCGCACGAGGTCGCGGGAGCCGTGGAGCTCGATCTTCCGATCCCGTAGGGCGGTAGCGAAGTCGAGATCGCCGAGCCAGACGCGGGCGAAGGTGGCGAGATCCGCCTCGACGTAGAGATCGACCTCGAACCCCGGGTCGGTAACGCAGAGGTCCGCGTCGGGGGGAGCGAGGATCAGCCAGAAGGTGCGCGGGCCACGGCGGTCCGGCGGTACGCCGCCGAAGTTGAAGTGCGCGACGAGGCGGCGCGCCGGAAGCCGGTCGAAAGCCACCCGCCGGCGGAGGTTCCACATCAGGAGACCGGGATCGAGGTTTCGGCGGTCGAACCGCTCCGGACAGCGCTGTCCCCAGGCGGCTAGCGCCTGGATCACCGGCCGCAACTCCTCGCCCGTCGGCGTCAGGCGGTAACGATGGCCGCGACCGCTCGGCAGCGTCTCGATGGTCACGATACCCGCTCCCTCGAGCTCGCGGAGCCGGCGCGCGAGGAGCGCCCGAGAGATGAGTGGCAGACCGCGGTGGAGGTCGTTGAACTGCTCGCTGCCGGCCAGGAGCTCGCGCAGCAGCAGCGGCGTCCAGCGGCCGGCAAAGACCTCGCTCGCGATCGCCACCGGACAGAATTGACCGAATCCCGTAGCCATGCGGGGAGAGTAGCCCGGGCGGATTCGACGAACAAGTTCACTATCTGAACTAGACAGAGCGCTCGTGAGCCTGCATTCTGTGCCCCGCTCCGGGGTCGTTCCGGAGCGTGCTCGCGACAGGAGGCCCGGATGCAGACGCGCAAGTCGTTCCCCTGGTTGGTCCTGCTCGTGCTCGGGATTCCGCCCGAGGCGAGCCAGGCCGACGCCGTCCTCGACTGGAATCGCATCGCTCTCGAACAGGTCGTGGCTTCGAGGTGGCTTCCTCCGCCCGCCAGTCGCGCCATGGCGATGGTCCACGTCGCCGTCTTCGATGCCGTGAACGCCGTGAGCGCCGTCGATCGTCGTTACGCGCCGTACGCGTACTTCGGAACCGCTCGGCCGGGAGCCTCGCCCGAGGCCGCCGTGGCGTCCGCGGCGCGCGGAGTCCTGACGCAGCTCTTCCCAGGTCGAAGAGGAGAGATCGACGCCGCCTACGCCGGAGCGCTCGCCACGGTTCCGGAGGGCGCCGCGAGGGAGGCGGGAATCGCGGTGGGGGAGGAAGCTGCGGCGGCGTGCATCGGTCGCCGGAGTGGCGACGGGGCGGAGCTCCCGGAGAGCTATCGACCGCGGACCGTTCCCGGCGTCTACGTCCCGACGACTCTTCCCGTCAGCTCGGGCTGGTCGCGCGTGACGCCCTGGCTCTTGGAGCGCGGCGACCAACTCCGTCCGGCGCCGCCGCCGGAGCTCCACTCCGAGCTCTGGTCCCGCGACCTCGCGGAAGTGCGGGAGCTCGGACGTCGCGAGAGCGCGACGCGGAGCGCGGCGCAGACCGAAAGCGCGCGCTTCTGGACGATCATCGGTCCGCCGGCCTGGAACCCCGTGGTGCGCTCTCTGGCGGCCTCCCGAAAGGCGGACCTGCTCGACAACGCGCGACTCTTCGCTCTCGTCTCGATGGCGGCTGCCGACGCCTTTGTCGCCGTGTTCGACGCCAAGTACGCCTACGAGTTCTGGCGGCCGATCACGGCCCTCAGGAACGGCGATCTCGACGGCAACGAGGCGACCGTGCGCGACCCCTCCTGGGAGCCGCTCGTCGAGACGCCGCTCCACCCCGAGTACCCCTGCGCGCACTGCATCACCGCCGGCGCCGTGGCCGAAGTGCTGGAGGCGGAATTCGGCAAGGGTGAGGTGGCGCCGATCGAGATCACGAGCACGACGGCGCCCGGAGTGGTGCACCGCTGGACGCGTATCGCCGACTACGTCAGCGAAGTCGACGCCGCCCGCGTCTGGGGCGGAATCCACTACCGGAATTCGACCGAGGTCGGCGAGGCGATGGGCCGGCGGATCGGCGCCATGGCGGTCGCGCAGCTCCTGCGGCCCGTCGAATGAGGGTTGGGCGGTCGCCGAGCCGGCGCCGCCCCGCATTCTCCAGAAGACGTCCGCGCGCGTTACGAGGCCATCAGCCGCTGGCGTGTGTAGGCGATCAGGCCGCCGGCGTCGATGATCGCCTGGCGGGCCGCCGGGAGCGGCACGGTGGCAAAGCTCTTGCCGGTGGTCCGGTTGACGAGCTCGTCGCCTACGAGCTCGAGCTCGTCCCCTTCCGAGGCCTCGATCCCCGGTGCCGTCACCAGGCG
>CAYZBH010000019.1:0-66154 GCA_964476605.1 uncultured Thermoanaerobaculia bacterium
ATCTCCACGCCCTCCTCGCGGCGCTCCGCGAAGAGGGGTGCCAGGTCGACGACAAAGTCGACGAGTCCGAGTTCGGCAAATTCGGCTGGGTCATGGACCCCGAAGGCAACCGCATCGAGCTCTGGCAGCCCCCCGAAGGGCAGTGAGCGCGGGAGGCTCCGCCTCCATCCCCGTCGGCCCGCGGGCTGTGTCATCCTCCGACATGCCATGCGCTCCCGCCCGGAGATCGCTCCCGGCCGGCCCGAGAGAGGCCGCGCGTTCTGGCGCGAGCTCGGCGTCGGCCTGGGCGTCGCCGTTCTCCTCTTCGTCGTCTACATCCACTCGCCCGCGAGCGGGCTCTGGGACGCCAAGTACGCGCTACTCACGAGCGAGGCCCTCCTCCAGGGCGAGGGCTTCGACCTGTCGCGATTCCTCCCGGGGCTCGCCGAGCGCGCCAGCTCGGAAGAGGCTGCACGAGGGCCCTTTCCCTGGCAGCTCGAGCAGCGGCGCAGCAAGCTGATCTACGTCTTTCCGCCGGGGACACCGGTGCTCTCCGTTCCTTGCGTCGCGGCCCTCCGCGCGGCTCACCTCTCGACGCTCGACGCCGAGGGTCTCTACGACGAGCGGAACGAACAGTGGCTCCAGCTCCTGGTGGCCTCCTTCCTCGCCGCCGCGACGGTCTTCGTCATCTTCCGTCTCGCGCGGCACGAGGTGCCGCTCCTCCCGTCCGCGGCGATCGCGCTCCTCACCGGGCTCGGCACCTCCCTCTGGACCGTCGCCTCGCGCCAGCTCTGGTCCCACAGCTGGAGCGCGCTCCTGATCGGACTCGGCTGGCTCGAGCTGCTGCGTTGGGAGGAGGGGGCGAAGCCCCGCCCTTGGATTCTCGGGGCGATCGCGAGCGCCGCCTTCTGGGTCCGTCCGTCGAGCGCCTTCGTGGTCGTCGCGTGGACCGTCTACGTCGCCCTGCGCCACCGGGCAGAGCTGCTCCGCGTCGTGGCGGCCGGCGCCGCCGGGCTCTCCGTCTATCTGCTCTGGTCGCTCCACGCCACCGGGAGCTTCCTCCCCCGCTACGTGACGATGCGCCGGCCCTGGGATCTCGCGGCGCTACCGCTCCGCCTCGCGGAGAGCCTCGTCTCCTCCCATCACGGTCTCCTCGTTTACTCGCCGCTCCTCTTCTGGGTGGCGTGGGTTCTCCTCCGACGGGGCGTCCCGCCGGAGCGGCGGAGCCTCGCCGGGCTCGCGGTCGTGCTGGCGATCGGGCACCTCCTGCTCTGTGCCGCCTCCAGCGCCGAGTGGGGGGCCGAGGGTCCCCGCTTCCAGCACGACGTCATGCCGCTGCTCGCTTGGCTCGCCGCGCTCGCGGTGCGCAGATCCCGGGAGATCGCGGCGAGCGCCGGCAACGGCCGCTGGAGGTGGGCGACGACGCTCGCGCTCGTCGTCCTCGGCGCGGCCTCGATCCTCGCGTCGATCGGCAGCCTCTGGGTCGGTCAGCGCGCCATGGGGCTCCACCGCGCGCGTCTCGAATCCGAGTCCTCGGAGTGGGACTGGCACCGCCTGCCGCAGGTCCACGGGCTCCGGGTCGTCACCGACACCTCCCCGCCGGCCCTCGTGCGCCGCAAGGCGCGGCGTGATCGCTGAATCGCTGAATCGCTGAATTGCTGAGCCGGACCACGCGTCGCGGGAATGCCCGAGATCGCGCCGCTCGTGCGATCCTCCAGGGTCATGGCCGCGAACGCATCCACCGGCGGGCGCTTCCTCTTGCTCTTCGTCGACGGCATCGGCTTGGCACCCGCCTCGGCCGACAACCCCTTCGCGACCGTGCCGACCCCCGCGCTCGCGGCGCTCCTCGGCGGCCCGCTCACGCTCGAGCGAATCGGCCGCGGCGACGGGCGTCAGGGCTGGCGCCTCGAGCCGCTCGACGCGACGCTCGGCGTCGACGGGCTGCCGCAGAGCGCCACCGGGCAAACCGCGCTCTTCACCGGCGAGAACGCTCCGGTGGCGCTCGGCCGCCACGTTGCGGCCTTCCCCGGCCCCCGGCTCGCCGCGATCCTCGCCGAGCGGAGCCTCCTGAAACGGGCGCGCGCCGCGGGGCGGCGAGTGACCTTCGCCAATCCGTTCACGCCGGAGTACTTCCGTCAGGTCGAGGCGCGGCAGCGGCGCCACTCGGCGACCACCCTGGCGGCGCTCGCTTCCGGGGCTCCCTTCCGGGACGCGGCCGACCTCGCCGCCGGACGCGCCTGCCCCTGGGACGTCACCGGCGACTTCTTCGCCCACTTCGAAGGATCGATCACGCCGGTCTCTCCGGAAGAGGCCGGGCGGCGTCTCGCCGCGCTCGCCGCCGAGCACGACCTCACGCTTTGGGAGACCTTCATGACCGATCTCGCGGGCCACCGGCGTCGCGGCTGGACGGCCGAGGAGGCGCTCGGACGGCTCGACGGCCTGCTCGGCGGCCTCCTGCCGGCGCTCCCCGGCGACGTCACCGCCGTGCTCGTCTCGGACCACGGGAATCTCGAGGCGGCGGAGCACACGAGCCACACGCGGAACCCGGTGCCCCTGCTCGCCGTCGGCCCCGCGGCCGAGCGCTTCGTCGGCCTCCAGCGGATCGACGAGATCACGCCCAAACTGCTGGAGCTGCTCGGGGTCGAGCCGTCGAGCGACTGAGCTTGTTCCGCTCGCGCGGAATGCTCCCCTCCTCGAGACCCTGATACCGTTCCCTAGAAGCCCAGCGGAAACGCGGGAGTCACCAGAGGAAGCCGGAGGGAGCGCGCGATGACCTACCAGATCATCTACTCCTCGCAGGCGACGAAGGAGCTGTCGCTCGCCGACCTCGAGCAGATCCTCGTCGATGCCCGCGAGGGGAACGAGCGGCGCCACATCACCGGGGCGCTCGTCTACGTCGACGGCGTCTTCCTCCAGATCCTCGAGGGGGAGGAGACTGCGGTGCGCGCGCTCCTGGAGAGCCTCGAGCGCGACACTCGCCACAGCGACCTCAAGGTCTTCCACCAGGCCGAGGTCGACGAGCCGTCCTTCGACAGCTGGCGGATGGCCTACGTCACCCCCACCGCCCGGGAGGTCGCCGCCTGGACCGGTCACGCCGGCGCCGCGACCATCGATTCGATCCTCGCCGGGCTCCACCGCTCCCCCCAGGCCGGCGCCCGCGTCGCCGAGAACGTCCTCAAGGCGCTGGCGGGATAGGCGCGGCGAAACCCGCGGCCGGGACATCTGGCGGCTCCGGCGGCGGTCGGTCCCGCTCCCCTTCCTCTCTTCCCCCAGGAGGAGGGAGAATTCCCCCGTCGCACCACCTTCCGAAAGGACTCCCTCCATGCCTTCGTTGTCACCCTGGGACGCGCTGCACCCGGGACTGTCGCATCTACCGATCGCGCTCCTCGTCGTCCTGCCGCTCGTCGTTCTCGCGGCGCTCCTCTCCCCCGCTCGCCGCCGTGTCCTCGCCGAGGTCGCCACCTGGCTCCTCGTCGTCGCCACCCTCGGCGTCTACCTCTCCGCCTCCACCGGCGACGCCGCGCGCGACATCGCGCCGAAGGTCCAGAACGTCACCGACGCGATCGCGCACCACGAGAACCTCGGCGCCGTCGTGCGCGCCACCTCGACCGCGCTCCTCGTCCTCCTGGCGACGCTCGTCTACGGCCCCGGCCTGCTCAAGAGGCCGCTCGCGGCGCGCACCGAGACCGCGCTCCTCGTCGTCTTCCTGCTGCTCGCCGTCGCCGCGGTCGTGCCGCTCTACCTGACCGCGCACTCCGGCGGCCTGCTCGTCCACGTCTTGGGCGTGCACGCCAACATCCATTAGGGGGAGCGGCGCTGCCGCCCGCTTCGTCTCAGCCGTCGCGGCGCAACAGCACGAGGGTGCGGTCGTCAGCGTAGGGGACGCCGCGCACGAAGCGGTCGAGCTCCGCGTCGAGCCCGTCGGCGAGCTCCTCGAGCGGCGCGGTCCGGTGCGCGACGAGATGGCTCTCCAACCGCTCGATGCCGAACTCGATCTCCTCCGGGTCGACCGCCTCGACGATGCCGTCGGTGTAGAGCGCCAGCAGATCCCCCGGCCGGAGCTCGCCAGCCGCCTCGGTGAAGGCCGCCTCGGGGAGCAGCCCGATCGGCGGACCGGTCGCGCCGAGCCGCTCGATCGCGCCACCCACGCGCACCACGAGCGACGGATTGTGGCCGGCGTTGACGAAGCGGAAGGCACCGCTCGCGACGTCGAGCGAGACCATGAAACCGGTCGCGTACTTGGCCGGCAGCGTCCGGCGGTAGAGGAGCTTCGAGACGCGCGGCGCGATCTCCACCGGCGGCTGGCCGAGCTCGATCGGGATCGCGGCGAGCGCCTCGAGCGAGGCGGTGAGCAGCGCCGCCGCCATCCCCTTGCCCGAGACGTCGACGATCATCGCGAAGAGGTTCCGCCCCTCCTCGCGCAGCGCCGCGAAGTAGTAGTCGCCGGAGACGCCGCGCGACGGGACGCTCCCCGCCCAGAGCGACCAGCCGGCGGGCGCCGGGAGCTCGCGCGGCAGCAGCCCGATCTGGATCGCGCGCGCCAGCTTGAGCTCCGCCTCGAGGCGGCGGCGCTCGGCCGCCTCCTCGGCGAGCGCGACGTTCCGGATGCGGAGCGCCGCGACCGAGGCGAGCGAGGTTAAGAGCTCGAGGTCGTCCTGCGTGAAGCTGCGCACGGTGGCGCGCGAGTCGAGCGCGATCATGCCGAGCGGCCCCTGGTCGTCGTAGAGGGGCGCGGCGATCAGGCTGCGGATGCCCGAGACCTGCAGGCTCGCCGCATGCCCGAAGCGCTCGTCGGCCGCGAGATCGCAGACCAGCGCCGACTGGCGTTTCTCGATCACCTCGTCGTGGAGGGTGCTCGACAGGAGCGCGTCGCCGCGCGAGCCCGGGCCGCGGCGCGCGGTCGCCCGCCGGTAGCTGCCGGGCCCGTCGCGCAACACGATCACCCCCTCCTCCGGTTGCAGCGCCTGGAAGGCGCGATCGAGGATCAGCTCCAGCAGCTCGGGGAGCGCCATCGAGGCGCCGAGCGCCCGGTGCACCGCGTTGAGCAGCTCGAGCCGCTCGGCGTGGCGGCGGAGCGAAGCGTCGTCCGCCATCTTCGCCTCGAGCGCCCGCACTCCCGAGATGATCTCGTCGGCGCGCAGGAAGACCGACGTCCCGGGCACGGCGCCCGTCGTGGAGCCGGGCGGAGCCGCGCGGGGCGCGGCTCGCCCTTCGATGCGATCGACCGCCAGCACGCTCGCTCCGACGCCGATCTGATCGCCCGGCGCCAGCGCCTCGCGCGCCGCGACGGCGCGGCCGTTGCGGCGCGTCCCGCCCCGCGATTCGAGATCCTCCACCCACCAGGCCCCGCCGTCCCGCAGCAGCCGGGCATGGCGGCGCGAAGCGGTGCGGTCCGCGAGCACCACGTCGCTCTCCTCCGCGCGGCCGACCAGGATCTCCTCCTGGTCGAAGAGACGGGTCCAGGCCGCGACCGGGTCGCGGACGGTGAGCGTGATGGAGGACACGGAACGAAACTCTAGCAAGGCCGGCGGACGCCCGGAACGCGCGCTAGCGCTTCGAATCGTCCGGAGCGATCTTCCGCCCCCGCACGAGTTGGTAGCTCGAGACCTTGAGCGCGCTCGAGGCCGGCTCGCCGGCGAGCGAGACGCGCCAGTCGTAGACCGGCGAGAAGGTGGCTCGGAGGCGGTCGGTGAGCCGCTCGAACTCGCCGCTCATCTCGTAGCGCACGGCGTCCTCCTCCCGGCTCCAGAGGGTGATCGAGAGCATGCTCGACGGATGGTCGGCGCGCTCGGCGAGAAAGACCCCACGGCACCCCTTCTGCGCGCGCAGCGCGGGCATCACCTCGCCGGTATAGATCGCCACGAAGTCGGCGCGGCGATCGGGATCGACCCGCAGATCGACGATGCGGACGAACGGCGGCCGCCCGCCGCTCTCGAGCGCCTCGCTCCCCTGGTCGGCCTCGACCTGGTACTCCTCGGCGGGGAGCTCCCGGCGCGACGGGTCGCTGGTCTCGAGCGGATCGCGCGCCAGGCGCACCCGCCATTCGGCGCGCTCGGAGAGAAAGGGGGCCGCCTCCGCGAGCAGGCGATGGTAGAGCCCGCGGTCCTCGTAGGCGCGCGCCTTCTCGGGCGACTCCCAGAGGGTGAGCGATTGATGTCCTTCCTCGCCCCGCCAGGGGGCGAGCAGCGCCGCGTAGAGACAGCCGTCGGTCGCCGCCATGGCGGGGATCACGCGCTCCTGGTAGAAGCTCGTGAACGCCGCCTCCTCCCCCACTCTCACCCGCAAGCGGACGATGCGCAGGAACATCTCGTCACCTCCCGGGGCCCGGGCCGCGGCTCGCGAGCAGCCGCCGCCAGTCGAGGATCATACGCAGCGGGCGCGACTGCGCCTCGCCGAAGTGGTTGAGGATCAGGCTCTGGCCGTCGGGCGCCAGCGCGAAGGCCTGCTGGTCCGCGAGGAGCGAGGTGCCGAAGAGCGACTCGGGCGGAGCGAAGCGTAGGCTCCCGGCGCCATCGGCGGTCACCGCCACCCGGCTCAGGTTCAGGCTCGGCTCGAGGTAGACGATCTCGGTGCCGTCGGCGGACCAGAGCGGGAAGAAACCGCCGTCGGTGGAGATCTGCCAGCGGGAGGAGCCCCCGGGCTCCGCGCTGCGGACGTAGACCTGGGCGGTGCCGGACTCGGTGCCCCAGTAGGTCAACCATCGCCCGTCCGGGGAGAAGCGACCGCTGGAGTTGGCGAGCTGCGGCCCTTCGACCAACGGGACGAGCTTTCGATCGCTGCCGAGGTCCAGGAGGCCCAGAACGGCGTGCCGGTAGTAGGGGAAGTCCCCGCTGCGAACCAGGAGCCAGCGGCCGTCCGGAGAGATCTGATGCAGCGTGAGATCGATTCCGGGGTCCGCCTCGTAGATGCGCTCGGCGCTTCCTCCACCGTCGGGGGATCGGCGGAAGATCCGCTGCCGGTTCTGGTCGTCGTTGGCGACGTAGTAGATCCAGCGTCCATTCGGCGACCAGATGCCGCTCGACTCGTCGTCCACCTCGAAGGTGAAACGCCGGAAGGTGTGGCGGTCGAGGTCGAGGAGCCAGAGATCGGAGGGGGCGTCGCGGGTCACGACGACCCGCCGGCCGTCGGGTGAGATCGAGAGGTCGAAGTAGGGCCCTTCCGGGGCTAGCTCGTCGAGGACCTTTCCCGTGCGGTCGACCCGGCTCAGGTGGCTGCCCGTGCTCGCCCCCGCCGGCGAGTAGAGGAGCCGTCCGCCCGCGACGGAGTAGCTGGCCCGCCAGGTCGACTGATCGTAGAGGACCCCTTGCGCCACGACCCGCGCCTCGCCGGAGAGGGCTCCCGTCGCGGCGTCGAAGGGCTGGGCGAAGAGGGTCGACTCCCGGTAGTGGAAGAGCTCGCCGCCACTCGCCACACCGTTGGCGGCGCTCGGCAGGAGCGCGTGATCGCCGGTGCCGTCGAGACGGATCCAGCGCAGCTCGTTCTGGTCCTGCTCGGCCCAGGTGTGGCTGGTCGCGAGGTAGACGAGGGCGCGCCCGTCCGGCGTGGGGCTCGGCCAGCGATGGGAGGAGTGGCGCTGGGTGTCGAGGGTGGTGAGGGTCGCCGGCGTGCCGCCCGCGGCCCGCACCCGGACGAGCCCCGCGCGGAACCCGGGAGAGAACACGATGCTCCCGTCCGGGAACCAGGCCCCTCCCCGGCCGTTGGGGGCGTCGGCCACGGTGAGGGGCGAGCCGCCCCGCGTGGAGACGGTCTTCAGCTTGTCCCCGGCGAAAAAGCCGATCTGGGATCCGTCGGGGGAGAAGAAGGGCGCGAAGCCGCCCTCGGTGCCCTCGAGCCCGCGCTCTTCGCCGGTGGCCAGCGAACGGAGCCAGAGGCGGGTGGTGCCTTGATCGCCCACCGCTCCGAAAACCACCTGCTCGCCGTCGGGTGAGAGCACGGGCGGCGCGCCGAAGTCTCCCTGGAAGTGGAACTTCTGCCCCACCGGAGCCCCGAGGTCGGCGACGACGGGCGAAGCCGAGGCGCCGCCCTCGTCGCCGCCGGGCGACTTCACGATCTTGAGGAGGAGCTGGGTGCCGAAGATCGCGGTGAGAATCCAGGGGAGGGCGATCCAGCCCCGGCGCCGGCCCGGCGCCGTGACCGGCGGCACGGTTCCCGGCGCGGTCTCTGGAGCCTCGGGGACGCCCGCGATCGCCTCGTCGAGCACGATCCGCGCATCGGCGATGGCGTGCAGACGCTCGCGCGACTTGCGCGCCAGGCAGCGGCGCACGAGGCGGCGGATCGCCGGCGGGGTTCCGGAAGGCAGGGCGTCGACGTCGACCTCCTGGCGCAGCACCGCCGCCAGCACGTCGCTCACCGAATCCCCCGCGAAGAGCGGACGGCCGGCGAGCATCTCCCAGAGGATCACGCCGAACGCCCAGATGTCCGCCCGCTTGTCGACCGCAACGCCCCGCGCCTGCTCGGGCGCCATGTAGGCCGCCGTCCCCAGGATCACCCCGAGCTGCGTTCCCCCCGCCGCGGTGAGCGTCGGCGAGTTCAGCAGCGTCGGCGAGCGCGCGAGGTCCCCGGGCGAGAGCGAAGACGCGCTCGCCGGATCCATCGCCTTCGCCAGGCCGAAATCGAGGACTTTGATCCGTCCCTCACTGGAAGCCTTGATGTTCTGCGGCTTCAGATCGCGGTGGACGATCCCCTTCTCGTGCGCTTCCTCCAGAGCCTCCGCGATCTGCCGGGCGAAGAGCAAAGATTCATCTAGAGGTAAGGCCCCTTGGGCGAGGCGATCCGCGAGCGTCGGCCCCTCCACGAGCTCCATGACCAGCGCGTGGCTCTCGCCGCTCGCCTCCAGGCCGTAGATCTGCGCGATGTTGGGGTGGTTGAGCTGGGCCAGGACCTGCGCCTCGCGCTCGAAGCGGGCGAGACGCTCCGCGTCCTGCGTGAAGACGGCCGGCAGCACCTTGATCGCGACGTCGCGCTTCAGCTTCGAGTCGTAGGCCCGGTAGACCTCTCCCATCCCACCCTCACCCAGCTTGGCGGTGATCTCGTAGGGGCCGAGTCTCGATCCGATCACTTGGTTCCGATCTTCGCGTGCCGATCCATTCGCGCTCTCCCGCCGTCGATGCCTAGGCCAGCAGCTCGAAGGCGACACCAGCCGATTCGTAGGCCGAGATCGCGCGGCGATCGCGCGTCATCAGGGTCGCTTTCGCACGCTTCACGGTGACCGCCACCAGGAGATCGTAGATCGCCCCACCCGACAATCCGCTGCGTACCGCGAGACTCACGAGCGAACGCTGCGCCGAACCCGGCAGGGAAAGAGGCGCTTCGGGGAAGCTCTCCGAGAGAAAACGCTCGACGATCGCTGGTGCCGCCCGGTGCGGAGGTGGCAGTCGCGTCAGCACCGAATAGGTCTCGACGACGACGTGAGCGGGCAGTCGCGGCCGCAAGGTGAGCAGCGCCGCGGCGCTTCGGTGTGCCTCGTGCCAGCTCGCGAACGCCGCCACGACGACGCTCGTGTCGAGGGCGATCAACGGCGCACGCGCTCCAGGGTCGACCGCACGATCTCGTCGGTCAGCGGCGGTAGCTTCCCGTCGGGCACCGCCACCGCTCCGTGCTTCGTGCGGGCGAGGCGCATCGGAGTCGGCGCCGGCTCGATCTCGATCCGTCCCTCTCGTTCGTGCAACTCGAGTGGCTCGCCCGGAACCAGGCCCAGGCGGTCCCGCACCGACTTCGGGATGACGATCCGGCCCGCAGCGTCTATGGTAGTCTGCATGGTAGAATTCTACCATTGGATTGGGTAGCACGGCGATCTTCGGGTCCGTCGCGGCGCGCGCCAGACCTCCCCCATCCCGCCCTCGCCCAACTTGGCGGTGATCTCGTAGGGGCCCACCCTCGATCCGATCATCGTGTGCCGATCAACGGATCTTCTCCGACGAGGTCTCTCGAAACGCCTCGCAGCGCACGCGCGCCCGGTCGCGGAGCGCGGCGAAGCGCGGGTGCGGGCGCACCGAGTCGAGGAACGGACAGTGCTCGGCGATGAAGGCGAAGGGGTAGAAGCCCCCCTCGATCGCCTGCTCGAGCAGGTCGAATCCGCGCCCCGGGTCTCCGGCGACGAAGAAGGACTCGGCCAGGTGGAATCGATGGTGGGCGTCGAGGGGTGTGAGGTCGAGATCGACGATCTGCCGGAGCGCCTCCTCGCGGCGCCCCTCGAGCCCCGCGAGGAGCGCCTGGATCTGTCGCGCATAGGGGATGCCCGGCGCGAGCCTGGCGAGCGCGTCGGCCTGCCGCCAGGCCTCTTCCCGACGATCCGCCAGGGCGTAGGTGTAGCTCGCGCACCAGCGGAGAATCGGATTGTGCGGATCGAGCTCGATCGCACGCTCGACGCCGGGAATCGCCCGTTCCGGCTCGCCCACGAACCAGTGGGGAAGGCCCGAAGCCACCCAGGAGAAGGGCGACAGCGGGTCGATCGCGAGCATGCGACGACCGGTCTCGATCGCCTCCGCGTGCTGCCCCGCGGCGATGTAGGCGGTGCACAGAGTGAAGCGAGCGTCAGAGTCGGCGGGCTCGTATTCCAGCGCCAGCTTCAACTCGTGAGCGGCCTCGACGAGCTCTCCTCGTTCGTAGGCGATGTGTCCCAGCAACGAATGTCCGTAGCCGGTGCCGGGAGCCTTGGCGAGCAGGATTCGCGCTTCGCGCTCCGCCTCGTCGAGCACCGAGCGGCCGCCGCCGACTCCCGCGCGCGTTTGCGCCACCTTGGCGGCCGCCACCAGCGCGAGCAACGGAGGCGTCTCGCCCTCGATCGCGACCGCGCTGCGGAGGAGCTCCAGCGCGCGATCCGGCGCGTAGCGGTGCACCTCCTGACGGGCCTGCAGGTAGAGCTCGAAAGCCCGGAAGTCGGCGATCGGCCGTTCGCCGAGACGCCGGCTCTCCTCCGAGGTCAGGCGAACGTCGAGCGCGCGCACGATCTCCCGCGACACCGATTCCTGGACCTCGAAGACGTCGTCGACGGATCCGCTGAACTTTTCGCTCCAGAGGTGGGCGTCGCTCGCCGCGTCGATCAACTGGGCCGAGATGCGGAGGTTCGAACCGGCCTTGCGCACGCTCCCCTCGAGCACGTAGCGCACGTCGAGGTCGCGCCCGATCGCCCGCACGTCGTGACTCGCCCCCTTGAGGCGCATCGCGGAGCTGCGCGAGATGACGCGGAGAGCCTTCACCTTGGCGAGGTCGGTGATGATCTCCTCGGTCAGGCCGTCGCTGAAGTATTCGTTCTCGGGATCGTTGCTCAGGTTGACGAAGGGGAGGACGACGATCGAGAGCTCCGTCGCCACGGCCGGAGACCATCCCGAGCCCGGGCTCCGGCGCAGCAGCGCGAGCGCCTCGTGGACTTCGCGCGCCGACTGGATCCTCTGCTCCGGCGCCTTGCGAAGACAGGCTTCGAGCAGCGATGCCACTCCGGCAGGCAGGTCCGCGCGCAACTTGCCGGGATCGGGAGGCGGGTCGCGGAGGATCGACGACATCAGCTCGGCCGCCGAATCGCCCGCGAAGGGCCTGCGGCCCGTCGCCATCTCGTAGAGGACCACGCCGAGCGAGAAGAGGTCGGAGCGCGCGTCGAGAGGTCTGCCCGCGACCTGCTCGGGCGACATGTAGGGGACCGTCCCCACGATCTCGCCCCGCCCGGTCAGGGGACCGGAAACCGTGGCGTCCCCGGGCAGGGATTCGGCGACGCTCGCCAGGCCGAAGTCGAGCACCTTGACGTGTCCATCGCGACCGATCATGACGTTGGCGGGCTTCAAGTCCCGGTGCACGACCCCCTTCTCGTGCGCCGCGGCGATCGCGGCGGCGATCTCGACGCCGAGCTCGAGCAGCATGTCCAGCGTCATCCCGCTGGCCGCGATCAGACGGTCGAGCGATTGCCCGTCGACCAGCTGCATGGTGAGGAGGTGAATCCCGTCGATCTCCTCGACCGAGTGGACCGTGACGATTCCCGGATGGTCGAGGGCCGCCAGCGTCCTCGCCTCGCGGCGGAAGCGCTCGATGCGCTCCCGATCGCTCGCGAAGCCGCCGGGAAGGGTCTTGAGGGCCACCTCGCGTCCGAGCCGCGCATCGGTCGCTCTCCACACCTCCCCCATCCCGCCCTCGCCCAGCTTGGCGGTGATCTCGTAGGGGCCGAGACGCGTTCCGGGGGCGACGCTCATCGCCTCTTCTCGCTGTCGCTCGCGCTCCGCCAGCCGAGCAGCACCCGGATGGGCTCGGTGCGCACGTCTCCGGGGATGATCCCGGCCAGGAAACGCGTGTGATCGGCGGAGGGCGCGAGGCCGAGGAGTTGGGTCCTGGGCTCGAAGAGGCGCCTGGGGATCCCGACTTCCAGGCCGTCGCGACCAGGAACGACGTCCACCGCCATCACCGCCCTGTCGGCGAGGCCCACGAAGACGAGCTCCCGCCCGTCGCGCCGCCAGTGTGGATGGAGGGCACCGCCCTGCGAGATCTTCCACTTGCGGTCGAGGGCCGGCAGAGGCCGCACGAAGACCTCGGGGTTGCCCGACTCGTCGGAGACGTAGGCGAGCCACTTGCCGTCGGCCGAAGGGGTCGCTTCGCTCAGGCTCGCCGAGGCATCGGTCAGCAGCTCGCGCGCCAAGTGCGCCGTGAAGTCGTAGACCCAGAGGTCCATCCGCGCATCGCGCTTGCCCCTCGACGTCAGGAAGAGGAGACGGCCGTCCGAGGACCAGCCGGTCGCGTTGAAATTGCGGTCCCGCTGGGAGAGCAGGAGCTCGGGAGCGCGGCTGCCATCGGCCTCCTGGACGTAGATGCTCTCGCTCCCCTCGGGTTCGGACTCGTACGCGATCCGACGGCCGTCCGGCGACCAGACGGGGAAATAGGCATCGACGGCATCGGCGGTCAGCCGGCTGATCACCTGGCGGCGGGCATCGCCGACCCAGATGTTGAGGCCGCTCGCGCTCACCGCCTGCGCCGTGAAGTTGCGGTCGTCGGGCGAGAGCACCAGGATCTGCGCGCGCAGCCTCTCGGATCCGAACGTCCCGACGCGTTGCCCCTGGCGGTCGAGCCAGACCAGCTCGGCGCCGGTTTCGCCGGAGCTCGGCGCGAAGGCGAGGTCACCGGTCGCCGTGCCGGCCGCCGCGAGCGCGCCGGACGAACTCGAGAATCGAGGCTGGTCGGTGACTCTCTCGCCCGCGCTCGCGATCTCGAACGTCTTCGGATCGAACGGCAGCGCGACGAGCGCCCCGGCGCGCCGCACCAGGATCCGATCGCGGCCGACCAGGACCGCCTGCGACAGATCGGGAGTCAGCCGCCGCTCGATCCCCTTCTCGAGCGACGCGAGGTAGATCCCGCCCACCTGGCTCGCCGCCTGGAGCTGGTTGCTCCAGTACGTGAAGAGGAAATGATGCCCGTCGGGAAGGAAGATCGGAAAGCGGTGCGAAACGTCGAGCACCTTCGGGTCGAGCGCGGTGACGTCTTCGACCGTGCCACCGCCCGCCGGGACGCGCTGGATCGGACTGTTGGACGACGGGGTGAAGAGGATCGTGCCGTCCTCGCCCCAGGCGCCGCTCCGTCCGCCGATCTGGACCTTGCTGATGACCTGGACCGTCGCCGTCGCCAGCTCGTAGCGGCAGAGGGTCTCGTCGGCATCGCGGAAAAAGGCGATCGACCTGCCGTCGGGAGACCAGAAGGGGAAGGTCGCGCCAGCCGTTCCCCGGAGAAGCTGGGCATCGAAGCTGTCCAGCCGGCGCAGCCAGAGCTGCGGACCGACGACCGGGTCGAGGGCTGTGAAGACGATCGAGCTGCCGTCGGGCGAGAAGGCGAGCTCGGCGTCGTCGGCGAGCAGGTTCCCGAGGGGCACCGAGAACTCGAGGGCTCTCGCCGGGGCGATCGGATGGGCCGGCGCCCGGTCCGAGCGCACCCACCACAGAACCGAGAGGGCCGCGACCAGAGCCCACGGCAGGAGGCTCCACAGACGCCGCGCGGGAGCCGACTGGGCGGCGGGAGCGATCGGCGTCTCGTCCGTCCTGCCTGCCAGCACGTCATCGATCACGAGGCGCGCGTCGGCGATGGCGTGCAGCCGGTTCTTCGGATTCCGCTCGAGACAGCGGCGCAGCAGCCGGCGGATGGCCGCCGGCGTCGTCGCCGGAAGGTGCGTGAAATCGATCTCGGTCTTGAGCACGCCCGCCAGCGTGTCGCTCACCGTGTCCGCGGCGAAGAGCGAGCGGCCCACCAGCAGCTCGTAGAGCACCACGCCGAACGCCCAGATGTCGGCCCGCTTGTCGACCGCACCGCCCCGCGCCTGCTCCGGCGCCATGTAGGCCGCCGTCCCCAGAATCACCCCGAGCTGCGTTCCCCCCGCCGCGGTGAGCGTCGGCGAGTTCAGCAGCGTCGGCGAGCGCGCGAGATCGCCGGCCGCGAGAGACGCCGAGCTCGCCGGATCCATCGCCTTCGCCAAGCCGAAGTCGAGGACCTTCACCTTCCCCTCGCCGGTCAGCTTGATGTTCTGGGGTTTCAGATCGCGGTGGACGATTCCCTTCTCGTGCGCCTCTTCGAGCGCTTCCGCGATCTGCCGGGCGAAAAGCAAGGACTCACCCAAGGGTAAAGCTCCCTGCTCGAGCCGCTCGGCCAGGGTCGGACCCTCGACCAGCTCCATGACGAGAGCGTGGCTTTCGCCGCTCGTCTCCAGGCCGTAGATCTGCGCGATGTTGGAGTGGTTGAGCTGGGCCAGCAGCTGCGCCTCGCGCTCGAAGCGGGCGAGGCGCTCCGCGTCTTGCGTGAAGGCGGCCGGCAGCACCTTGATCGCCACGTCGCGCTTCAGCTTCGAATCGTGGGCCCGGTAGACCTCCCCCATCCCGCCCTCGCCCAGCTTGGCGGTGATCTCGTAGGGGCCGAGACGCATTCCGATCTTTCCGATCATCGGGTGCCGATCATGGGACGCCGATCATCCTCCAGGATTCGATCGTTTCAGGGGCTCGCGCCTCCGCTCGCCGCCGGGGACCACCCGAGAATGACCTGGATCCCGGAATCGGCCGCGCCGCCGGCCGCCTCGTTCACGAGAAAGCGCCGGCCGTCGCCGCTCGGAAGGTAGTAGGCGTGCTGGCTCGTGATCGCGAGCGGTGGCATGCGCACGGGAAAGAGCTCCTCCTCGTTGCCGACCGCGAACGGCGCCAGACTCTTCACCGGCACCGCTCGTAGCACGCGGTCGGGACCGACGAAGTAGAGCTCCTTGCCGTCGGCGCGCCAGGTCGCGAGGTCGCCGCCGTCGCGACTGACCTGCCAGCGCCCGGGCGAGCCGTCGACCCTCTGCACGAAGATCTGCGACACGCCGCTCTCGTCCGAGGAGTAGGCCAGGAGCCGGCCGTCCGGCGAGAACGCGGCGTGCGTCTGCGAGCCCGGAGTGGAGTGCTGAAAGGGCCGCGGCGTCCGGTCGCGGCCCAAGGAGCCGAGCCAGAGCTTGTAGGCGCCGCTCTCCGTGGTCCCTTCGAGGACGACCAGCGGCTCGCGCCGCGAGGCATCGTCGATCCACGCGGAGATCGGCACGTCGAAGAGGTTCGCCTCGCCGCCGCTGCCGTCCGCGCGCTTGGCGAGGAGGAGGTTCTTTCCTCCCTGGACGGAAGAGTAGTAGACGGCCTTGCCGTCGGACGACCAGACGGGCGTGCTCGCATGGCCGTCGAAGGTCAGGCGAGCCGGCCGGTCCGATCCCGCGGCGTCGAAGATCCAGATGTCGGCATCGAAGTAGTTGCCCGTCGGGCTCCTCGCCACCGCCACCCGGCGCCCATCCGGAGAGAACGCCGGGTCATAGTAGTAGTCCTCCGGCCCGACGATCTCGTCCGGCGTGCCCGAGCGGTCGAACCAGCGCAGGATCTGGGACGCCGTACCCGGCGGACGCACGGCGACGACGCCGCCGGCGGCGGCGAAGAGATCCTGCGCCGTCTTGTTCGCATCGGTCCCGACCTGCTGCGCGACGACGACCACTTCGCCGGCGAGCTCTCCGGACGCGGGGTCCAATCGTCGCGCCACGAGCGCGCGGTCGCGCGTCCAGAGCAGAAATCCCCTCGGATCGTAGATCGCCCGCGCCGGTAGCGGGATCAGCGCTCGCGTGGCGCCGGACGCCATCGAGAGGTGCCGGATTCCAACCTGCTTACCGTCCGGAACCGTGTAGAGCAGCGACTTGCCGCCCGGCAGCGCCCAGGGGAATCGATGGCTCGACTCGGCACTGGCGGGGTCGAGCTCGGTGAGCGGACGGTCGGCGCCACCCGTGGCCGGCACCGCGAACAGCCCGGCGCAACAGGTGGGAGAGAAGACGATCTCCCCCGACTCGCTCCAGGTCGCCCCGCGCGCGTCCGCCACCGGTGCGAGGGTCTCGAGATTCCCGTTCGTGACGTCGAGCGTCTCGAGCTTCCCGCGGGCGAAGAAGCCGACACGGCGGCCGTCGGGCGACCAGAACGGCTGCTCCGCGAGATCGGTCCCAGCGATCTCACGGCTCTGGCCGCTGTCGAACGAATGCAGCCAGAGACGCGGCACCGCGCGCTCGGCGGCAAAGGTGAACGCCATCGTGCGTCCGTCGGGGGCCAGCGCCGGGAAGCCGAGGATCTCGCCCGGCCCGGGCGGCGGCACCACGAAGCGCGTGACGCGCGGAGGCGCCGCCGCGGCGGAACCGGTCGAGCCCGGACGGGCCAGCCAACCCGCGCCACCGATCGCGACACCCGCGAGCGCCGCGACCCAGGGGAGCCAACGCGCGGGGCCGGGGCGCGGCGCGATCGCCGCACTCGCCTCCGACGTCGGCCGGCTCTCCTCCAACCTTCCCGTCGCGAGCTCCTCGAGCACGATCCGTGCGTCGGCGATGGCGTGCAAACGGTTCTTCGGATTCCGCTCGAGGCAGCGGCGCAGCAGCCGGCGGACGGCCGCCGGCGTCGCGGCCGGAAGCTGCGTGAAATCGATCTCGCTCTTCAGCACTCCCGCGAGCGTGTCGGTCACCGTGTCGCCGGCGAAGAGCGGGCCTCCGGCGAGCATCTCGTAGAGCACCACGCCGAAGGCCCAGATGTCGGCCCGCTTGTCGATCGGGAGTCCCTTCGCCTGCTCCGGCGCCATGTAGGCCGCCGTGCCGAGGATCACCCCGAGCTGCGTGCCGGCCGCCGTCAGCGTCGGCGAGTTCATGAGCGTCGGCGAGCGCGCCAGCTCCCCGGCGGAGGCCGCTCCGCTCTCCGGATCCATCGCCTTCGCCAATCCGAAGTCGAGGACCTTCACCTTCCCTTCGCCAGTCAGCTTGATGTTCTGGGGCTTGAGATCCCGGTGCACGATCCCCTTCTCGTGCGCCTCTTCCAACGCCTCCGCGATCTGGCGGACGATGGAGAGGCTCTCATCCAGGGGTAAGGCTCCCTGCGCGAGCCGCTCCGCCAGCGTCGGCCCCTCGACCAGCTCCATGATGAGCGCGTGGCTCTCGCCGCTCGCCTCCATGCCGTAGATCTGCGCGATGTTCGAGTGGTTGAGCTGGGCCAGGACTTTCGCTTCGCGCTCGAAGCGCGCGAGACGCTCCGGATCGGCCACGAACGCCGCCGGCAGCACCTTGATCGCGACGTCGCGTTTCAGCTTCGAGTCGTGGGCGCGCCAGACCTCCCCCATCCCGCCCTCGCCCAGCTTGGCGGTGATCGCGTACGGGCCGAGCCGCGTGCCGATCATTCCGATCATCGGGCGCTGGGGGCGATCGTCATGGCGCGCCTCCGGGTGCGCGGCGTCCGAGCGCGGTTGGCCAGTTCACGAGCAACGTGATCGGCAGATGGGCACCTTTCCGCGCCGTGGCCACGAGAAAGCGCTGGCCGTCTTCGGTCGGGGCGTAGGTGAAGATCGGCGAATTCCCGGGCGAAGGGATTCCCTGGAAGAGCGGCTGCGGCGCCGCTCGCTGCTCGATCGCCGCCGTGCCGGGGCCGGAACCCAGCTCCACCGCCATCAAGGCCCCGCTGTTGGCCCGGAAGTAGAGCTCGCGTCCGTCGCGGCGCCAGCGCGGCATCGTTCCGCCGCCCGACGAGATCTGCCAGAGCGCCCCGCTTTCGGGGACCGTCGCGACGAAGACCTCGAACTGACCCTGCTCGTCGCTCGCGAAGGCGACCCACCGGCCGTCGGGAGAGAACTGCGCGTAGACCTGGTTGCCGGGAGCGGCGGCGTAGGCGACCGGCTTCCGCTCGCCCACGAGCGGTAGCAACCAGAGGTCGCCGTCCCAGTCGCTGTAGAGCATCGACCGGCCGTCGGGCGACCAGTCCCACGGATAGATGGCCTGCCGGCTGCTGATCAGGATCTCGTCGGCCCCGGCGCGATCGGCACGCCGCCGGCGAAGCTCGTAGGCGGGAAGCCCGGCGAGATCCTGCGTCGCATAGGCGATCTCCGCGCCGTCGGGAGACCAGATCGGATCCAACCAGCCGGGCGCCGGGCCGAAGGTGAAACGCGAGGGCTCTCCGCCCGGAAGCGTCTGGAGATAGACGTCGGGCGGACTGCCGAGCCCGAATGCGACGCGTCGCCCGCCGGGCGCGAGCGAGAGTCCGAGGATCTCGCCCGCGGCTCCGTTGTCCGAGCCGAGCCGCTCGCCTCGCTTCCCCGAGCGATCGAACCAGACGAGCTCGCTGCTCACGGCGACGTCGCCGCCGTAGGCGAGCAGGCCGGCGTCCGAAACCGAAAAGGCGCCCGAGCCGGTGTTGGCGCTCAACCCCACGCCGTCCGCCACCGGAATCGCCTCGCCATGCGTCCTGCGACTGGCGAGATCGAATCGCTGGGCCAGGAGCGTCTTCTCGCGCCGGTAGAAGAGGACGCCGCCGCCCTGGCTGGTCGCCTGCGCATAAAGGGCCTGATCCGAGCCTTCGAGCACGCGCTCGGGCTTGCCGCCCTCCTGCCTGCCGACGTAGACGCCGGAGACCTCGGGAGAAGGCGCCAGGTCGAGGAAGAGGAAACTCTTGCCGTCGGGCAGGAACTGCGGATAGCGGTGCACCTCGTTGCCGGCGCGTCCGGCGGTCTCGGTCACCGCGGTCGGCGTGCCCCCCTGGGCGCTCACACGCGACAAACCGTTGTCCCCGAAGCGGTCGCTGAACAGGATCACCCCCTCCGGCGACCAGCTCCCACCGCGGCCGTCCGGTGCCGCGCAGATTCGCTGCGGCCGCCCTCCTTCGCGCGCCACCTTTCTCAGCTCGCCGCCCTCGAAGAAACCGATCCACGCGCTATCGGGCGACCAGAACGGATAGGTCGCGCCCTCGATGCCCTCGATACGCCGTGGCGTGACCTCGTCGAGCGGGCGCACCCAGAGCTCGCCGGCCTCGACCATGACCAGGTAGCGGCCATCGGGCGAGAGCGCGAAGAACCCACCGCGATTGGTGGGCGTGGAGGACTCGGGTGGCGTGACCTGGAGCCGGAGGGCTCGCGCGGGCTCGCCGCGCGGCGAACGTAGCTGGATGAGCGCCAAGGTCACCGCGACGACGGTGGCGAGCGCCGTGGACGCAGCGAGCACCCACGGCAGTCGAGGCCTCCCTGGCGCCGCATCGGAAGCGCCCGCCGGCGCCGCGTCGCTCTCCCCCGCCTTCCCGGAAACCACGTCCTCGAGCACGATCCGCGCGTCCGCGATGTCGTGCAGCCGGTTCTTGGGATTGCGCTCGAGGCAGCGCCGCAGCAGCCGGCGAATCGCCGCCGGGACCTCGGCCGGGAGCGCGGCGAGATCCGGCTCGCGCGTCAGCACTCTCGCCAGAGTGTCCGGGACCGTGTCGGCCGCGAACAGGGCCTTGCCCGACAGCATCTCCCAGAGCACCACGCCGAACGACCAGATGTCGGCCCGCTTGTCGACCGGCTTCCCCCGCGCCTGCTCCGGAGCCATGTAGGCCGCCGTCCCCAGGATCACTCCGAGCTGCGTCCCCGCCGCGGTCAGGGTCGGCGAGTTCATGAGCGTCGGCGAGCGCGCCAGGTCTCCGGGCGAGAGCGACGATGCGCTCGTCGGATCCATCGCCTTCGCCAAGCCGAAATCGAGGACCTTCACCTTCCCTTCGCCGGTGAGCTTGACGTTCTGGGGCTTCAGATCGCGGTGCACGATCCCCTTCTCGTGCGCCTCTTCGAGCGCTTCCGCGATCTGCCGGGCGAAAAGCAGAGACTCGCCCAAGGGTAAAGCTCCCTGCTCGAGCCGCTCGGCCAGGGTCGGGCCCTCGACGAGCTCCATGACGAGCGCGTGGCTCTCGCCGCTCGTCTCCATGCCGTAGATCTGCGCGATGTTCGAGTGGTTGAGCTGCGCCAGGAGCTGCGCTTCGCGTTCGAATCTCGCCAGGCGCTCCGGCTCCGCGACGAATGCCGCGGGCAGCACCTTGATCGCCACGTCGCGCTTCAGCTTCGAATCGTGGGCCCGGTAGACCTCCCCCATCCCGCCCTCACCCAGCTTGGCGGCGATCGCGTACGGGCCGAGCCGTGTTCCGATCATTCCGAAAGAAGAGTCGCGAGACTATCCGAAGTCGCCGGTCGAGAACCGGGAATCGCCCGGGCCGCGAGCCGCTGCTCGGTCCGCGACAACGCCGCGCCGTGTCCCGAGGCCGGTGGCGAGGTGCTCCGCCGCGAAGCGTGCGCTCGCAGAAGCTCCCTCGGCCTCACCGCAGCGGGCTCCACCGGTGTCCGTCCCACGCCATGGTTGTCCTGCCGTCGGCGCAGGCCACGGGCAACCTCGCGCGCGCTTCCTCGGGTGTCGGGGCGCTCGGCCAGATCCAGAGGGTCTCGACGCGCTTGCCCGCGCAAGGCTCGGCGCGACGCCGTAGCTTCGCTCTCTCCGGGCCCCCCAGCTGGATCCTGCGGACCCAGTCGGCCGAGCTGGGCGCGCGATCGCGGGCCACGGACCAGACCTCGACGGACGGGAAGTAGAAGAGCGCCAAGGGTGCGCTCCCGAAATCGATGACCATGGCGTCGCGCGCACCGAGTTTCCGAGGCGTGGCGGCGCGAAGGTCGTGGCCGATGTCCTTCCGCCAGGTCGTGAAGTAGGGCATCCAGCTGGCGAGCGCGATCCCGCACACCACGATCGCGATCAGCGCTCGCTGGACGACGCCGCGCGACCAGACGTGCGTCGCCACCCCCAGCGCCAGGAAGGCGACATCGACGGAGAAGAGCCGCGGCACCCAGGCTGGCGTTTCGAGGATTCTCCCCACGAGGGCGACGACGAGCGCTGGCCCCACGAGCGTCACGGCGAGCGCGGCGTAGAGCCCCCGGCGCGGATCGCCCGCGCGCCACCGGCGCACGAAACCCGAGAGCGCGAGGCACCAGACCGCCGTCGCAGCCAGCGGTCCCAGCCAGTAGGGGGTCGGCGCGCGCAGGCCGGTTCCCGGCGCGACCGAAGGCACGAACGCGATCCCGCCGCCCACGGCGACGAGCCAATCTCCGACCCCAGCCAGGCTGGGCGTCGCGCCCGAGGCGCCCCCCTCCTCGAAGGTCGCCATCAAGTGGGCGTCGAAGATCGCGAACGAAAGAGCGATCGCCACGAGTCCCGTCAGCAGCGCGAGGCGGACGTTGCGGCTCCCCCGGAGCGCCGGCTCCCGGACCACGAGTGCGATCGCGACGACCAGATTGATGGCGGCGGCGACGATTCCGACCGCATGGAGCGCCGGGAGGAGCGCGTTCAAGACGGCTCCGAGGAGAAGAACTCCCGGAGCGCGTCGCCTCGCGCCTTCGAGAATCAGAGCGACCGCACCGAGCCAACAGAGATTCAGCACGGCGTACGCTCTGGCATCCTGGGCGGCCAGGAGCTCGAAGGAGGACGCCCCGGCCAGAAAGGCCGCCCAGGGAGCGGCTCGCGGATTCTCCCAACGCCAAGCGAGCGCCGCGATCAGTCCGAGGAACGCCAACGACGCGAGGGCGCTCGGGACGCGCAGCCAGAATTCGCTCTCCGGCCGCCAGAGGACGATCGGATGAATCAGCAGATAGTAGAGGACCGGATTGCGGTCGTCGAAGGCGGGAGAGAGCAGAGCCTTCGGCGAGGCGTGGGCCACCGACCACGAGAATCCCTCGTCACCCCAGAGCGGCTGCCGCGCGAGGGTGGCGAGCCGCACCGCTGCCGCCGCCGCGACCAGGCCGGACGCGAGAAGCAGGGAGCGGCGCGATTCGCGCGCTATCCAGACGGGCACGCGGACTTCATATCCCAACGGAAGCGGAGCCTCAACGACCGGCTTCGTCGGAGGCGTGGGAGGTTCGAGTCGGAAGGAGCCGCGATGGTCGCACGATCGGGCCGAGCGGGGCAGCCTTCGAATCATTCGTCCGGCCGTGTCCCTCGGGCCGTCCGCCGAGCGGGTGTTTCAGGGGATGGCGCCGGAGCTCGAGCTCCACGCGACGACATCGCCCGATTCGAAGCCGTCGGCGAAGGTGCCGTCGTAGTGCCATTCGAGAGTGCGCGACCAGATCCGCTCGGCGATCGCTGCGTAGCCGGTCGGATTGAGGTGAAAGCAGTCGAGGCCCCACCGCAGCGCCACCGTCGGGCTCGGCAGGGTCGGGTCGCCCGGCGGCAGCAGCGTGCCGGGGTCGATCTGGAGCGGAGGATAGCCGTAGACGTACTGCATGAGCCCCCAGTTCGCGACCGGGAAGACCGCGGCGCGCGAGGATGCGATCGCGGCCTGGAGGAGATCGAGCTTCGCGGTCTCGCCGTTGACCTCGAGCGGCGTCGGCTGGTTGAGATCGTTCCAGAGAGGGCGGCAGACGAGGAGCCCGAGGACGCCACCCAACGTATCGACGAAGTTCGGGTAGTCGTACGAGGCGAGGACCACCGTGAGATCCGGATTCAGCCCGAGCAGGTGGTCGACCACGACTTCGAGGTTGCCTTGGATGTCGTCGAAGAGCTGCTGCTCGGCGGCCGGGTCCATGCCGACGTACCAGCCGCCGCCCGACTGGCCGGCGAGGAAGTCGTTGCCGCCGAGGAAGATCACGACGACGTCGATCTCCGGATGGGCCACCAGGGCGTCGTCGAGCAGCGGCAGCATCGAGGGGTCGGCCCACTCGGCGGCGGTGCTGCCGTCGATCGTGGTCGTGTCGCCGTAGACCGCGATCTCCGGGTGGCCGTGGCCCGCGAAGGCGGTCGAGAGCGAGCCGTTGTCGAACATGAGCTTCGCCCAGCTGTCCCCCACCACGAGGACCGCCGGCGAAGCGTTGGCCGCCACCGGCCACGCGAGCACGACGAGAGCGAGAATGGCCGCGACCATCTCGCCCGCGCCGCGCCTGGTGGCGATCGCCAAGGGATCCTGACGTAGACCGCTCAACGAATCGAGCATACCCCGCACGGCGCCGCCCGGCGCGCCTCGCTACCGCGCTTCCGTGGCACCGCCCCGGAACAGCAGCCAGAGGGCGAACGGGACCTCGAAGGCGAGCATGGGGAGCCAGAGCATCATCATCCAAGGCGTCGTCACCCAGCCGGCGAGTTGGAGCGGGAGACCCGCCACGAGCAGGCTCGAGGCGACGAGACCGAGCCAGGCGAGCGGGCGCGGGACCCAGCGCCCGCCGAGGAAGAGCCAGCAGAAGAGGGTGCTCCCGGCCGCGAAGAAGAGCGCGGCGAGCGTCGGGTCGCCGTGGAAGAGCGAGGCGGCGAGCGGCTGCGCCGCCGCGCCCGCGGGAGCACCGGCACCGGCGGTCGCGATCCAGAGGAGCGTGCGCGTCTTCGCGATGCCCGCGGCACCGACCAGTCCCTCGGCGAAGCGCGAGGCGAGGCCCAACATCGCGAGGTCGCGGTCCACGTCGCGCGTGAGCGCGTAGAGCGTCACCCCGAGGATCAGCGCCACGAAGGACTGCGCGACGTCGAGGAGCAGGGTGCCACCGGCGAGCAGCGAATGCTCTGCGAGGCTCGCGAGACGCTCCTCCACCCCCGCCCCACCCGAGGCCCGGCGAAAGAGCGTCAGCGCGGCGATGCCGGCGCCGATGTAGAAAAGAAAGCAGAATCCCGCGAGACGGGCGTTCGTCGCGCGCGTCATCGCGATCTCTCCCAGGGGGCCCGGACGTAGGTTCGCCAGACGTGGGGCCAGGGGATCACCGGAGGGAGGATCGCGAGCCCCAGGCCGCACTCGCGAATCGACTGCCAGGTCTGCGCGTCCGCCTCCCCGGCGCGCACCAGCGGCAGCGCGAAAGCGGCGAGCCAGATCGTCTTCCAGACGAGCTCGAAGAGGAGGAGCGGCAGCATCTTCACCGGGTGGAGGAGCCCGACGAGCGCGAGGAGCCCCACCGCGGCGAGGAGCGACCAGGTGAAACCCCAGCGCAGCGCCGCGGCGCTCGAATGGCGGAGCACCCCCGGCCAGACGGCGAGCCCGAGCCCCACGACGAGGAGCAGGTAGGTCGCACGCAACAAGATCAATCGGAAGCGCGACAGCTCGTTCACTAGCGTCCCTCCTTCGTCACGAGGCGGGAGTTTCGGGGAGGCGCCCGGGCGATGCAACGGCGATGCGACGAACGGCGGAAGCGGAGGAGCGAACGGCGGCATCCGCCGACGAACGGCGGCGACGGACGGGCGGCGCCCGACCGGCGCCTCAGCTCGGGCGGAACAGAGGGAGATAGGCGCGGCTCACGGGGATCACCTCGGGGCGCCCCTTGAGGTGGATCTCCGCGGTCTCGTTCTCGTGCCGCTCGACGCGACGAATCGAGCCCAGGTTCACCACCGCCCCGCGGTGCACCTGCGCGAAGGTCGCGGGATCCAGCTCGGCGAGCAGCTCCTTGAGCGGCGTCCGCACGACCGCTTCCCCCGGTTTCCCCTGGTCGTCGCGCCACCCGACCAGCGTGTACTTCTCCGAAGCGCGCAGGTAGTCGACGGCGTCGACCGGAATGAGCCGGATCGTCCTGCCGACCTGCGAGCGGAGCCAACGCAGACGCGCGGGAGCGGTGCCGAGGCGAAGGCGATCGAGCTCCGCCCCGAGCTCGGCGAGAAGAGTTTCGGTGTGCGTCGCCGGACGCGCCGCCGCGAGCCGCTCGCGCAGGCGCGCCACCGTCTCCGCGAGCCTCGCCCTCTCGACCGGCTTGAGGAGGTAGTCGAGAGCGCCGCGCGCGAAGGCCTCGACCGCGTAGTGATCGTGCGCCGTGACGAAGACCAGATGGGCCCGCCCGCCGATCCGTCGCGCCGCTTCGACGCCCGAGAGTCCCGGCATCTGGATGTCCAGAAAGCAGACGTCGGGATGGAGCGCCTCGAAGCGCTCCACCGCCTCCCGTCCGTTGCGCGCCTCCGCGACCACGACGAGCTCCGGCCAGAGGTCGGCGAGCAGCCGTCGTAGCGACTCGCGCAGCAGCGGCTCGTCGTCGGCGACGAGGGCGGTGGGGCGCGTCTTCATGGCGCTCCCTCCGCGGCCGCCGGCAGCTCGATCTCCGCGATGACGCCGCGCGGCACGCGCGATTCGACGCGCAGAGCCGCCGCCTCGCCGAACATCAGCCGCAGCCGCTGGCGGAGGGTCGCGAGCCCCGTCCCCGCCGCGAGGTCGCCGTCCTCGAGCCCGACTCCGCTGTCGCTCACCCGCACGAGCGCGCGCTCCCCCCGCCGCTCGATCGCGACCTCGATGCGTCCCCCCTGCTCGCTCGGATCGATCCCGTGACGGACGGCGTTCTCGACCAGCGTCAGGAGCGCGGTCGAGGGGCAAAGGGTCCCGAGCGCCGCGGGGTCGGCCGCGACGTGGACCTCGAGCCGGTCGGGCATGCGCGCGTGCATGAGGTCGAGATAGGCACGCGTCAGCGCGAGCTCGCGTTCCAAGGTGACCGAAGCGTCCCCCAAGACCGGCACCGCCGCGCGCAGGTAGGCAGTGAGACTCCGCAAGAGCCCCGCGGCGCGCGGCGAGCCGGCGTCGACCAGCGCTTGCACGTTGGCGAGCGTGTTGAAGAGGAAGTGCGGAGCCACCCGTGCCTGCAGGAGCTGCATCTTCGCCGCCAGCGCCGCGCGCTCGAGCTCGCTGCGCTCGAGCTCGAAGGCGAGCGCCTGCTCCCGACTCCAGGCCTCGCGCTGGCGCACGAGCGCGCCGAGCGCCGTCCAGGGGGCGAGCAGCAGCGAAAAGAAGGCGAGCATCATGACGCCGTCCACTCGGTCGGGATCGCGCCAGAAGGGCGGCGCGCCTTCGCGCGTGGTGAGCGCGTAGAGGAGGACCGTCGTCACCGGCATCGCGACCCCGACCGCCACGACCTGCAACACCCAGCGGGCGACGCCCCGCGGCAGTCTGTGGGGCCAGCGCTCGAAGAACGAGAAGGCGGCGACGCCCACGAGAGCGAGCGTCACGGTGCGCGACAGCACGGAGGCGAAACCGTTGGTCCACTGCGACTTGAGGAGCAGCGCGATCGCGAGCGCCAGGCCGAGGGCGACGGTCAACCGGGCGAACGCCGTCACGAGCGCCGAGCGCCGCGGGCGGAGACGAGCGATCGGCCCGGCGGACGCTTCGGTGGCGGCGAGCGCGCGCGACATCGCGCGGAGTATGGCACCCCGAGGCGTGGAGCTCGGCGCCGATTGGTGGGAGACTTGACGCGCGCCATGACCCGCTCCCACGCCTCCGCACCGGCCGTCGCGACTCCCACGGGCGCGCCACCGCCCGGCCAACCCGACTGGTCCAACCTCGAAGCGGTCTTCGAATCACTCGGCCGCGCGCTGGTGGTGCTCGACGGCTCGTTCACCATCATTCGCGTCAGCCGCTCGCTCGACGGCATGGTGGGGACGGAGGTCGCGCGGCGGGCGATCGGCGAGCCAGTCGAAGCGCTCTTCGGCCCCCGCCTCTTCGGACCCGGCGTGACGATCCGCGAGTCGCTGCGCCTGGGGCGCCGGGAGGAAGGGCGTCGCGGCGTCCTGCGCTGCGGGGAGGAGGCCGCGCGTCTGGTCTCGGTGACCGCCACGCCGCTCGCCGAGGGAGTGGTGAGCGCTTGCGATCCGCGCGCCCGCTTCCTGGTGGTGCTCCGCCCCGCCGAGGAAGACGACACGCTGTTGCAGAGCGCCATCGCCTCGCACGGCCTGGTGGCGCGCTCGCCGCAGATGCTGCGCATCGTCCACCTGGTGGAATCGCTGCACGACAGCGACGCCAACGTGCTCATCACCGGCGAGAGCGGCACCGGCAAGGAGGTGATCGCGCGCGCGCTCCATGCACACTCGCTCCGCAGCGGCGGCCCCTTCGTCGCCGTGAGCTGCGCGGCGCTGCCGGGCGAGCTGCTGGAGAGCGAGCTCTTCGGGCACGTGCGCGGCGCCTTCACCGGCGCGGTGCGCGACCGGGTCGGCCGACTCGAGCTCGCGCGCGGCGGCACTCTCTTCCTGGACGAAGCGGGCGAGATTCCGCCCCCCCTGCAGGTGAAGCTGCTGCGGGTGCTCCAGGAGCGCGTCTTCGAGCGCGTCGGCGAGAACACGCCGCGCACTCTCGACGCACGCATCGTCGCCGCGACCAACGTCGATCCCAAGGAGGCGATCCGCGAGGGGCGGCTGCGCGAGGATCTCTACTACCGGCTCCGGGTGGTGCCCATCCACGTGGCACCGCTTCGCGAGCGGCGCGAGGACGTCGAGCTCGTCGCGCGCTACCTGCTGGCGCGGATCGGCGGCCGGGTCGGCCGCGCCGTCCGCCTCTCTCCCGACACGTTGGCGGCGCTCGAGCGCTACGACTGGCCCGGCAACGTCCGCGAGCTCGAGAACGCGCTGGAATACGCGGTCGCGGTCGGGCGCGGCCAGACGCTCCACCTCGAGGATCTGCCGCCCGAGCTGGGGGCCGCCGACGGCGTCTCCGGAGGTTTGGCGCCGCGACGCGAGCCGGTGGCCGCCCTCTCGACGGTGGTGGTCCCGGCCGAGGCTGAGGAGACGGCGCGCATCCGCTCCGCCCTCGAGCGCAATTTCTGGAACCGGTCGCGCGCCGCCGAGGAGCTCGGCATGAGCCGCTCCAAGCTCTGGCGCCGGATGCGCGAGCTCGGTCTCGGCCGCCGCGGCGAGGCGCCGCTCAGCAGCCGCCCTTGATGACGCGCGCCGGTTTCGGCGCCGCCGGAGCGGACTGCTTCTCCTCCAGGATCCGCTGGGCCAGGGTCGCGCGCGCCTCGCCGCGGAAGCGGAGCACGACGTCGGCGTAGCGACCGCCCCCTTCGACCGGCGATCCGGGCGTCAGGATCTCCCGCTGGAAGGCCCCGAACCCTCCAGCCAGGATGGCCAGATTCTCGAATCCGGTCTCGCTCAAGAGATAGGCCGCGGTGCGCGCCTCGGGCTCGTCGCTGCCCACCAGGACCTTCTTGACACCGCGGCCACCGAACGTCTCGCGCGCCGGGCGGCCCAGCAGCTCGTGCGAATCGAAGGGAATGGCGCCGGGGAGGGGCTGGTCGCGCCGCGCGGACTCCGGCCGCAGATCGACGACGCGCAGGCGCGGATCCCGGTCGACGATGCGGAAGGCGAGCTCGTCCGGGGTCATCGCTTTGACGGCGTGGCGCGGCACGTAACCGGGCGCGGTGACGCGGGCCACGAGGCGCGCCTCCCGACCCGGGAGGAGCGCCGCCACGATCGCCGCCGCGACCAGCGCACCGGCGGCCGCGAGGTGTTTGCCGCGCGAGAAGGCAGTGGCTGGAGCCGCCGCTCTGGCGACCCGTTTCTCGACGCGCGCCCCGGCCGCGAACACCCCGACGGCGGCCAGAACGAGCAGCAGCACGAAGACTCCGTCGGAGAGACCCAGCATCGGCGGCAGGCGTACCGAGCCGAGGTCGGTCGAGTCGGCGAAGCTCGCGATCCGCGGGTAGAGCTCGGCGTAAGCGAAGATGCCGACCGCGCTCCCGCCGGCGAAGGCGAGCGCGTCCACCTTGCCGATCGCGAGCGCGCAGAAGCTGGTGCCCGGGCAGAAGCCGCCGAGCAGGAAGCCCAACCCCATGAGGACGCCGCCGGCGAGCGCCGGACGGAGCCAGGTCGGATTGACGTAGACAGCGGAGAGATCGAGCAGGCCGGCCGAGCCCAGGAGCAGGAGCCCGACCGCGGCGGTCGACGCGGCGGTGAAGAAGACCCGGAGCACCGTGAGGTCGTAACCGTAGAAGATTCCGACCAGCCTGCGGGAGGACGAGAAGCCCGCCTGCTCGAGGACGTAGCCGAAGAGGAAACCAACCGCGAGCGCGATCACCAGGTTGAACTGGTCGGAGATCAGATCGGGAACGAAGGGACCCATGGCGTCACCTCCCCCGCCCGCCGGCGAGCCAGAGGCCGCGCGTGAACCAGGCGAAGACGAAGCCGGTGCCGAAGATCGCGAGCATGGTCACGAAGCCGGCGAGCGAGAGCACCGCCATGCCGGAGAGCGCGGCCCCGCTCGTGCAGCCGCGCGCGAGCTGCGCGCCGGCGCCGAAGAGCGCGCCGCCCGCGATCGCGTAGAGGATCCGCGCCCGCGGCGAGACGCGCGGGCCCTTCTCGACCGTGACGCGGAGGCGATCGGCCGTGAGCCCCGAGACGAACGCCCCCACGAGCACGCCCAAGACCTCGAAGACCAGCCAGCTCTTGAGCGGGCTCTCGTGCCCCGGTCCGAGCAGATGGGCGTAAAAGGGGTTCGCGGCGGCGTGCTCCGGCGCGACGCGGCCGACCGCCGCGACCACGGCGCTCTTCGCCGCGCCGCTCGCGCCGAGGCCGCGCCCGGTCACGAAGAGGGTCAGCAGCAGCACGAGGCCGAGGAGGAACCCGGCGAGGTAGGGATTCATGGTCTGGCTCTTCATGGGGATCTCCTCAGCTCTGCTGCGTGACTGGCTCGCCACTCGGCGCCCCGGTGACCAGGACCGGAGCCGACGGCGGCGCCGGCTCCTCCTCGAGCTCCTCCCAGCCGGTCACCATGGCCTTGAGGTTCGAGGTGAACGTGCGCCCGGTGGTGGTCAGGTAGATGTGCGCGACGAGAAACGCGAGGAGCGCGAAGGCTCCAGCGGTGTGGACGAGCGCGATCGGCTCGAGCGCCCGCACGTCGAGCGCCAGCACCTCGTATCGATGCGGGTAGCGGTAGAACATGTAGAGGAGGCCCGAGACCACCACCACCGGAATGACCAGGATCTTGAGCCCGGCGTAGACGATCTTCTGCAGCGGATTGAGCTTGCGCAGCTTCGTCTTGTGCACGGGATGCGGCGCGTCCTGGAAGATCCCGAACAGGTAGTACTCGGCCTGCGCGCGGAGGTTCTTCCAGGTCGGCAGGTACTGCCGCCACTCGTCGGTGGTGAAGTGCCAGAAGATCGCGAAGGCGATCAGAACCAGGAAGGACCAGGCCGCCACCGCGTGCAGCCGCACCGACTGGTCGAAGCCGAAGAACCTGATGGAGCCGTGCATCTCGAATCCGGTGACGGCGAGGAAGACCACCAGCACCGCCTGCGCCCAGTGCCAGAAGCGGCCGAAGGCCGGGTAGACGTATTCGCGTCGCATGTCAGAGACCTCCCGAGCGCCGGCGCCGGAACCAGACGCGCGCCCCGCCGTGGAGAAGCACCGCGCCGAGCGTCCCCGCGAGCGCGATCGATCCGAGCCGATCGAGCCGGGAGTTGCGGTCCCGGCCGGGCATGTAGAAACCGCCGAGTTGGGCGAGCCGCCCCCCCTCGCGGGTGTGGCACTGCTCGCACGAGAGCGCCTTCTCCTTCGGCGCCACCATGTGGTTGACCGGCCAGTTCATCGCCGTCGCCGCGAAACCGTAGGAACCACTGAACGGGAGGCCGACCTCCTTCATCCCCGCGGTCGCGGCCTTCGACCAATCGAACTCCCTCCAGTAGCCGCCGTCACCGGGTGTCGCGGAGAAGAGCTTCGGCTGGACGAGCGTCCGGTACTCGGTGTCGTAGATCTGGTTGGCGCGGTGCACCTTGACCGGGACGATCTTGGCCTCCGGATCGTCGTAGTCTCCGAGCAGCGGGTTGAGCACCAGTGGAATCTGCGGATCGAAGGCCTCGCCCAGCAGATAGTGCGAGGCGGTGCCGTCGAACCAGGCGTACTCGGGCACCACGTTCCGCCCCCATTCGAAGGACCCCTTGATCGAGGCGTAGACGACGTCCCCCGCCGCGTCCTCCTCCTCGAACGGCTTTCCGTCGCGCAGCCGCCCCGCGGTCGACCAGTCCCAGTGCAGCTTGGTGGCCGCGACCTTGGCGTAGCTCGGGACGTGGCAGGTCTGGCAGGCGATCTTGTAGCCGTGCTGATTGAGCAGGTCGTCCTCGTGCGGCAGCTCGCCATGGCAGCTCGAGCACTCGACTCGATTGCGGTTCATCGAGGAGACCGAGTAGGCCTTGCCGAGCATCTGGTGCTTCTCCGCGCGATGACAATCGACGCAGGAGAGGTTCGCGCCGTCCTTCGCCATGTGAACGTCGACGTCGCGCGTGGTGTCGAGCAGCGCGAGCTCGAGGTCGCCGTGCTTGACGTTGTTGCCGCCGCCCCCCATGAAGTGGCAGGCGCCGCAATTCTCCCGCCGCGGCCGGCCGACCGACTGCGCGATCTTCGCGAGATCGAGCCCGGCGGCCGGAAGGCCGGCGCCCCCCGCCCGCTTGGTGTATTCGTCCGACCCTTCGTGGCAGACCAGGCAATCGACGTTCAGAGGATCTTCGAAGTCGAACGACGCGTCGGCCCACCCGTAACCCGCGTGGCATTTGTCGCAGCTCTGTTGGCTTCCGGCGACGCCGATGCAGTAGTTGTTGAGGACGTTGCGCTTGCCGACCGCGCGCACGCCCTTCCCTTCGACGTACTCGAGCCGCTCCCAGTTCCAGTGCGAGGAAGCCATCACTTCGATGTGGCGCTCGTTGTGGCAGGAGATGCAGGCGGCGGTCACCTGTTGCGGCTTCTCGAACGGACCCGCGAGCTGACTGAAGCGCGCGTGATCGACCGACGGACGCCGCTCCTTCTTCGTCTGCTGGCGGAGTCGCTCGAGCGGCGTGGGGCCCGAGTCGGCGCGACGGACCGCCACCACCGTCAGACCGAGGACGATGGCGAGCGCCACCAGCGCGAGGAGGATCTTCTTCATTCCACTCTCCCTCGGCGGTGGGATGTGCGCGCCGCCGATCGCGGCCCGCCCGGGCCGCCCTCTCCACTTCTTCAAGGGCGGGGCCAGGTCCGGAGCCACCCCCGCCCTCCCTTCCGAGCGTCCGTCGGTCCCGATAGAGCGTTTATTTTCAAGACTTCGAGAGAACAACCGGAAACCGCGCGGCCGCCCCGAGGAGCGCGCGGCACGAAGCGTTGAACGCTCTGTTGCAACACTCTGCTCACCCAACTCCGAAGTTGGAGACGGGATGGTGCGGGCGGCGAGGCGACCAACCGTTGCTCCCCCCCGGGGTCCGGCCGCTGTAAGCTCCTTGAAACGCTCGAGTCTGGAGAGCACTTCCTTTGCCCGAAACCGACCTCCCCTTCATCGACGAGCACGTGGCGCGCTGCGAGGGGTCGGTGGACGCGGTCTGGAGCGCGCTCCTCGCGGAGCTGCGGCGGATCGGCGCGGGGGGCGCGACGCTCGCGAGCCTCCTCGGCTGCGATCCGGCGCGCGCGACGCCCACCTTCGAGGGGCGATCCGGCGAGACGGTCCCCGGCTTCCGGATCGCCGCCGCGGTCCCCGGGCGACGCCTCGAGCTCGCGGGGCGCCACGGCTATGCGACCTACACCCTGACCTTCGTTCTCGACGGCGACCGCCTTCGCGCACGCACGCACGCCGCCTTCCCCGGTTATCGCGGCCGCCTCTACCGCATCCTGGTGATCGGCACCGGAATCCACGCCCTCGTCACCCGGCGGATGCTGCGGCAAATCGTGCGCGCCATCCGATGATCGCCAGCGAGAACGCGTGAGCCGATGCCCCGTTACGTCGCTCTCCTGCGCGGCGTGATGCCGCAGAACGCCAAGATGCCGGAGCTGGTGCGCTGCTTCGAAGCGGCGGGATTCACGAAGGTGCGCACCGTCCTCGCGAGCGGCAACGTCGCCTTCGACGCGCGCCGGGCGAGCGAGGCCGCGCTCGCACGCCGCGCCGAAGAAGCGATGCGCGCCGGTCTCGGCAGGGGCTTCGACACGATCGTGCGCTCGAGCGCGCATCTCCAGGAGCTGGTCGCGACCGACCCCTACGCCGGCTTCGAGCTCCCGGCGCTCGGGAAACGGATCGTGACCTTCCTCCGCCGAACTGACGGACCCGAGGTCTCCCTACCGATCGTGCAGGAAGGCCTCCACGTCCTGCGGCGCGCGGGCGGCGAGGTCTTGAGCGTCTACGAGCCGAACCCGAAGGGCCCCGTCTTCATGACCCTCCTCGAACGAACCTTCGGCAAGGAGATCACCACCCGCACCTTCGAGACCGTGCGGAAGTGCGCGCGGGCTTGAGCCCGCAGCTCCACGCCGAGCCAGACCCATCGCCTTCGAGAGCGTGTCACCCACGAAGGGCCTTGCCCTTCTTCCTGAAATAGGATCGAATCAGTCCTGTATGCAGACGACCCCCTCCAGAGAGATCTCGAGAGACCGTCCGGCAGCAAGGCGGCGAGTGCCGGCTTGGCTCACTCGGATGGGGTTCGCCGGATTCCTCTTCTTTCTCGTCAAGGGGCTGCTCTGGCTGCTGATCCCGGCGCTGCTGGTGGGCCGCCGGTGGCTGGTCGACTGAGCCCCACGGAGATTCGAATGACCGACATCATGACGCGCCTGCGTGACGAAACCGCAGACCTCCACCAGCGGGCAGAGAGCCAGACCTTCCAGCAGCGGATGTTCCAGGGCGCCCTCTCGCGCCCCGAGTACTCCGCCTGGCTCGGCCAGATGTGGCTCGTCCACCGCGCCCTCGAGGCGGCTCTCGAGAGCGTCCGCGACGGCGATGCCCGGTTCACCGCGGTCGGCCCCCATCACTCCAAGGTGGGACGGCTGGCCGAGGATCTCGCCGCGGTGGGAGCCTCCCGGCCCGGCCCCCTGCCGGCGACGGCGCGCCTGCTCGCCCGGATCGAGGCCGCCGCTCGCGAAGAGCCGCTCCGCCTGCTCGGCTACCACTACGTCCTCGAGGGGAGCACCAACGGCAATCGCATCCTCGCGCGCCGCCTCCTGCCGGCCCTCGGACTCGAGGCGGCGACGGCGGGGCGCTACCTCGACCCGTACGGCGATCGCCAACGCGAGGTCTGGGCCCGCTTCAAGGCGGAGATGCAGGAGGTCGCGTTCTCCCCGGCGGAGCAGGACCTCCTGGTCGATGCGGCGCGCGAGCTCTTCGCGGCGATCGCCGAGCTGTCGGGCGAGCTCGCGGAAGGCGCCGGCGTGCCGATCGCCGCGGGCTGATCCCGCCGCCCCCGCCCGGACGCCCGTTGCGGGCGCGGGCGCCGAGCCGCTACGCTGCCGGCGGACGATCCACGCCGGAGAGGAGCGAAGCCGATGGCGATCCTGCGCCCCTACCCGTTCCGAGCGCTCGTGCGCCGCGCCTTTCGCGAGCTCGACGAGAGACAGGCGATCTTCGATCTGCCGCTCGCCAAGGCCTACTTCGGCGATCCGGAGCTCGACCTCTCCGTCCGTCATCACGGCTTCCCCGCCTCCTCTCCCTTCGGTCCCGCCGCGGGACCCCACTCGCAGCTCGCCCAGAACATCGTCCTCGCCTGGCTCGCCGGCGGACGGATCGTCGAGTGGAAGACCGTGCAGGTCAACGACCGGCTCGAGATCGCGCGCCCCTGCATCGACATGGCCACCGTGGGTTACAACGTCGAGTGGTCGCAGGAGCTCACGCTCGACGCGTCGCGCGAGGAGTACGTCAAGGCCGCGATGCTGATCGAGCTGCTCGCGGCGGGCGGCAAGCTCCCGCTCGCCCCGGGTTTCGACCGCACCCTCTTCGATCTCTCGGTCGGCTACGACCTCGCGGGGATCTCGGGCGAGCGCGTGAGCGCGTTCATCGAGGGGCTGCGCGACGCCGCGCCGGACGTCGAGCGGCTGCGGCGCGAGCTCCCGGACGAGCTCGGGGCGCTCCGCGATCTCCCCTTCCGGACGGAGCTCTCGTCGACGCTCACCCTCTCGACTTTTCACGGCTGCCCGCCGGCCGAGATCGAGAAGATCGTTCGTCACCTCCAGGAGCGCCATCGCCTGCATTGCATCGTCAAGCTCAACCCGGTGCTCCTGGGCCCGGTGGAGATCGAGCGACTGCTCCACGAAAGGCTCGGCTATCACGACGTCCGGGTCCCGGCGGCGGCCTTCGAGAAGGACACCACCTGGGGACAGATGCGCGACTTCGTCGGCCGCCTGGGCGAAGCGGCGGCCGGCCAGGGGCTGGGCTTCGGCGTCAAGTTCAGCAACACCCTGATCGTCGAGAATCATCGCGCCTTCTTCCCCGAAGGCGAGCGCGAGATGTACCTCTCGGGCCCGCCCCTCCACGTCCTCGCGGTGGCGCTCGTCGACCGCTTCCGGCGGGAGTTCGGGGATCGCTACCCGATCTCCTTCGCGGCCGGCATCGACCGCGCCAACTTCGCCGAAACCGCGGCGCTCGGGCTCGCCCCGGTGACCGTCTGCAGCGATCTCCTCCAGCCCGGCGGCTACGGCCGGGGGCGCGGCTACCTCACGTCGCTCGCCGGGAGGATGCGCGAGGTCTCGGCGCGCACGATCGACGACTGGGTGCTGCGCGCCTTCGGCCACGCCGAGCGAGCGCTCGCGACGGCAGGAGCCGACGGCGAGGCTGAGGCGCGCTGCCGCGCGGCGCTCGACGGCGGAGGGGATCTCGCCGCCGCCGCCGGACCGGAGCTCTTCGCGCGCTGGGTCTCGGCCGCCCGCCTCGCCAACACGGCCGACTACGCCGCCCGCGCCGCCGCCGATCCGCGCTACGCCGCGCCCGCGCACGCCAAGCCGCCGCGCAAGATCGGGCGCCACCTGAAGCTCTTCGATTGCCTCAACTGCGACAAATGCGTCCCCGTCTGCCCCAACGACGCCAACTTCGTCTACCGCCTGGAGCCGGTCGGGATCCCCATTCTCAAGGTCGCGCGGCAGGGGGATGGCTGGAGCGTTCGGGAGGAGGGAACGCACCCCGTCGCCGAAGCGGCGCAGATCGGCAACTTCGCCGACTTCTGCAACGACTGCGGCAACTGCGACGTCTTCTGCCCCGAGGACGGCGGCCCCTACGCCCTCAAGGCGCGCTTCTTCGCGACCCTCGCCGCCTGGGAGGCGGACCGCCCACGCGACGGCTTCCACGTGGCGCCCCGGGGGGCCGGGTTCACGATCCACGGGCGCTTCGGCGGGCGCGAGATGTCGGCCGAGATCGAGGGCGTCCGCGGGCGCTACGCGGGCGAGGGATTCCGGCTCGAGTTCGACGAAGCCGACCCGATCGCAACCCTGGCGGGCGAGGCGACGGGCGAGGTGGACCTGACATACTTCCGCCTCATGGCAGCCATCGGACGCGCCGTCCTCGCGCCGTCCGAAGTGAACTACGTCAACTGCAGCTAGCTCGAGCTCCCTCCCCCGGGAGGAGGATCCCATGCCGGACGCGAAATCCGTTTCCGCCGCCCAAGTCGCCGCGCTCGCCGAGCGCCGCACGCCCGAGATCGTCCAGTTCCTGCGCGACATGATCGCGATCCCATCGGAGAGCAGCCAGGAGCGCTCCGTCGTCGAGCGTGCGCGCGCCGAGATGGAGCGCCTCGGCTTCGACGAGGTGATGATCGACGGCCTCGGCAACCTGCTCGGCCGCGTCGGGAGCGGGCCGGTGGTCGTGGCGCTCGACGGACACCTCGACACGGTGGGGGTCGGCGATCGCTCCACCTGGACGCGCGACCCCTACCGGGGCGAGGTGAAGGACGGCGTCGTCTTCGGCCGTGGCGCGGGCGACCAGGAGGGGGGCTTCGCCGCCGCCGTCTACGGCGCCGCCATCGCCAAGGAGCTGGGGCTGCTCGACGGCGTCCAACTCTGGGTCACCGGCACCGTCATGGAGGAGGACTGCGACGGCCTCTGCTGGCAGTACATCCTGCGCGAGGAGGTGCTGGCGCCCGACGTGGTGGTCGTCACCGAGCCGACCAACCTCGGCGTCTACCGGGGGCAACGCGGGCGGATGGAGATCGAGGTGCGCACGCAGGGGCGCTCCGCCCACGGCTCGATGCCGGAGCGCGGGATCAACGCGGTCTACAAGATGGCGCCGATCGTCGCCGACGTCGAGCGGCTCAATCGCAGCCTCGCCGAGCGCCCCGACCCCTTCCTCGGTCCCGGCACCGTGACCATCTCGGACATCCGCGCCACGCAACCCTCGCTCTGCGCGGTCGCCGACAGCTGCACGATCCACCTCGACCGGCGGCTCACCAAGGGGGAGACGATCGAGTCGGCGGTCGCCGAGATCGAGACGCTCCCCGGCGTCGCCGCCGCCGGCGCGACGGTGACGGTGCTCGACTACGCGGTCGCCGCCTACACCGGCCTCGTCTACCCGACCCGCAAGTACTACCCGAGCTGGCTCCTCGAGGAGCAGGAGCCGGCGATCGCCGCCGCCATCGCCGCCGCCACGGACGCCCTGGGCGAGCGGCCGCGCGTCTCGCGCTGGAACTTCTCGACCAACGGTGTCGCCTGCTGCGGGATGTTCGGCGTCCCCACGGTCGGCTTCGGCCCCGGCGACGAGATCTGGGCGCACACGCCGGACGACCAGGTGCCGGTCGCGCACCTCGCAGCCGCGGCCCGTTTCTACGCCCTCTTCCCGCAGCGCTTCGCCGCCACCCGCTAGGAGCCCGCGCATGGACGCCAAGAACCTCGCCGCGAGAATCGACTCCCTGCGGGCGCTCGAGCCTGGGCTGCACGACCGCGACTTCCTCCTCACCTGGCGCGAGAGCGAGGCGACCCTCCGTTTCCTCCTCGGCGCCGCCGACGCGCTCCGGGAGATGCACCGCGCCGGCCTGTCGGCACGCCTCTTCGACACCGGCCTCGGGCTCGCCATCTTCCGCGACAAGTCGACCCGCACCCGCTACTCCTTCAAGTCGGCCTGCAATCTGCTCGGTCTCGGCACCGAGGAGCTCGAGGAGTCGACCTCGCAGATCGCGCACGGCGAGACGGTCCGCGAGACGGCGGCGATGATCGGCTTCCTCTCCGAGGTGATCGGCATCCGCGACGACATGTACCTGGGCGAGGGGCACGCCTACATGGCCGAGGTCGCGGCGTCGCTCGCCGAGGCGCACCGCGAGGGCGTGCTGGCCGAGCGGCCGGCGGTCGTCAACCTCCAGTGCGACCTCGACCATCCGACGCAGGCGCTCGCCGATCTCGCGCATCTCGTCCAGCTCTACGGCGGACTCGAGAACCTGCGCGGCAAGAGGCTCGCGATGACCTGGGCGCACTCCCCCTCCTACGGCAAGCCGCTCTCCGTGCCGCAGGGAGTGGTCGCCCTGATGAGCCGCTTCGGCATGGAGGTGGTGCTCGCCCACCCCGAGGGGTACGACCTGGTCGACGAGCCGCTCGACGCCGCACGTCGCTTCGCCGCCGGGAGCGGCGGTTCCTTCACCGTGACCCACTCGATGGAGGAGGCCTTCGCGGGCGCCGACGTGGTCTATCCGAAGAGCTGGGCGCCGATGGCGGTGATGCGCGAGCGCCCGAAGCTGCTGCGCGCGGGCGATCAGGCGGGCCTCTCGGCGCTCGAGCGCGACGCGCTCGCCAACAACGCGAAGCACCGCGACTGGGAGTGCGACGCTCGCCGCATGGCGCTGACCCGCGGCGGCGCGGCGCACTACCTGCACTGCCTTCCCGCCGACGTCACCGACGTCTCCTGCGCCGCCGGCGAGGTGAGCCGCGAGGTCTTCGAGCGTGCCCGCCTCGGCACCTACCGCGAGGCGGGGTGGAAGCCGTTCGTAATCGCCGCGATGATCCTGGCGACGCGCTTCGCCGACCCCGCGGCGACGCTCGCGCGCGCCGTCGAGCGGGCCACGCCGCGCCGGCACGGCTGAGCGCCGGTCCGGAAGCGAGAGGTCCGGCGTCGGACTCTAGGCGCCGCCGCCGAGCGCCTTGTAGAGCTGAATCCGGTTGACGCGCTCGGCGAAGCGGAGCGCGACGCTCGCCTGCTGGGCGCGGTAGAGCGACTCCTGCGCCACCAGCACGCCGAGGTAGGCGTCGAGCCCCGACTGGTAGCGGAGCTCCGCGAGCCGCAGCGTCTCCTCGAGCGCCCGGACGAGCGCGTCCTCGGCATCGCGCTGGGCGGCGAGAGTGTCGCCCAGCGCGAGCGCGTCGGCGACCTCGGCGAAACCAGTCTGGATCGCCTTCTCGTACTCCGCCACCGCCATCTCGCGCTCGATCTTCGTCGCCTTGAGCCGCGCCCGCGGGCCGCCGCCGGCGTAGACCGGCATCTGCACGAGCGGCGCGAAGCTCCAGCTCCGGGTGCCGGAGGCGAAGAGACTCGTGAGCTCCGGCGAGAGGGTGCCGAGCCCAGCGGTCAGCGAGATGCGCGGGAAGAAGGCCGCGCGCGCGGCGCCGATATTGGCGTCGGCGGCGCGCAACCGGTGCTCGGCCGCCAGGATGTCCGGGCGGCCGAGGAGAACCTCCGAAGGGATCCCCGCGGCGACCTCGGCGGTCGCGGCGATCGTCTCGAACCCCTCGGGCTCGAGCTCCGGGGCGAGCGGTCCGCCGAGCAGCAGCTCGAGCGCGTGGCGGTCGACCGCGAGCGCACCCTCCGTCTGCGCGTGGCTCACGCGCGCCGCTTCCACTTGGCTCTCCGCCTGCTTGACCTCGAGGTCGGAGCCGATGCCCGCGTCACGCGTCGCTCGCACCAGGTCGAGCGCAGCGCGCTGGGACTCGAGCGTCGCCTCGGCCAGGCGCAGGCTCTCCGCGTCGGCGGCGAGCTGGAGATAGCTCGAGGCGGTCGCCGCGACCAGCGCGGCGCGCGCCGCGCGTGCCCCCTCCTCGGTCGCCAGGTACTGCTCGAAGGCGCTCGTCGAGAGCGCGCGCAAGCGGCCGAAGAGATCGATCTCCCAGGAGAGGAAACCGAAGTCGACGGCATACTGGGCACGGATCTCCGCCTCCCCCGAGTCGGTCACCTTCTCGGGAACGCGCGTGCGCGACGCGCTCCCCTGCAGGCCGAAGCCGGGCGTGAGCTCGGCGCGCTGGACGCGCGAGAGCGCCGCCGCGCGATCCACCGCGAGCGTCGCCAAGCGCAGGTCGCGATTGCCGGCGAGCGCCTGCTCGACCACGGCGCGGAGCTTCTCGTCGACGAGGAAGTCGCGCCAATCGAGCGTCGCCGCCGCCGGCGTCGCTGCCGCCGGCGCTCCGTTCGTCGGGAAGGTCTCCGGTACCGGCGACACCGGCGCCTGGTATTCCGGGATCATGCTGCAGCCAGCGAGCGCCAGCGCGCCGGCGAGGGCGGTCCAGGGTCTCATCTCAGTTCCCTTCCGGCGCGGAGGTCGCGAAGCCGGGGTCGGTCGTGTCCGTCTCGATCGATTTTCCACCCGCGCGCGGGCCACGGCCGAACAGTTGGACGACGACGACGAACCCGAGCGGGATGAAGAGCACCGCGAGGAAGGTGCCCGAGAGCATGCCGCCCAGCACGCTGGTGCCGATCGCGGTCTGCGCCCCGGCGCCCGCGCCGTGGGCGATCACCAGCGGGAGCACGCCGAAGCCGAAGGCGAGCGAGGTCATGACGATCGGCCGCAGCCGGACCTTGGCCGCCAGCCGGGTCGCCTCAACCAGTCCGATGCCCTGCTCGTAGTAGCGCTTGGCGAACTGCACGATCAGGATGGCGTTCTTGGTGGTCAGTCCGAGCACGGTGAGGAGGCCGATCTGGAAGTAGACGTCGTTGTTCATGCCGCGGAGCGACGTCGCCACCAGACCGCCCAGCACGCCCAAGGGCAACGCGAGGACGATCGAGATCGGCACCGTCCAGCTCTCGTAGAGGGCGGCCAAGACGAGGAAGATGGCGAGCACCGAGAAGGCATAGAGCAGCCCCGCCTGCGACTGCGCCATGCGCTCCTGGTAGGAGAGCCCGGTCCACTGGAAGCTGATGCCCCGCGGCAGCTTGGCGACCAGCTCCTCCATCGCCTGCATCGCCTCGCCGGTCGAGTGCCCCGGCGCCGGCTCGCCCTGAATGTTGGTCGCCGGCACGCCATTGAAGCGTTCCAGCCGTGGCGAGCCGTAGACCCAGCGCCCGGAGGCCAACGCCGAGAGCGGCACCAGCTCGCCGCGCACGTTGCGCACCCGCAGCCGGTCGAGATCGCTCGGCAGCATGCGGAAGGGCGCGTCGGCCTGGGCGTAGACGCGCTTGACCTGACCGCCCATCACGAAGTCGCCGACGTAGGCGCTGCCGAAGGCACCCGTCAGGTAGCTCTGGATCGAGGTGATCGGCACGCCCAGGGCGCCCGCCTTCTCCCAGTCGACGTCGACCTTGTACTGCGCCACGTCGGGCATGCCGTTGGGGCGCACCCGCACGAGGCGCGGGTCCTTGGCCGCCATGCCGAGCAGCTGATAGAGAGCGCCCATGAGCTGCTCGTGGCCGAGGCCGCCGCGGTCCTGGAGCATGAAGTCGAAGCCCGTCGCCACGCCGAGCTCGGTGACCGGCGGTGGCGGAAAGGCGAACACCATGCCCTCCCGGAAGCCGGCGAAGACCGGCGCGGCCCGCCCGGCGAGCCGCTTGACACGCAGATCGGCGCGATCGCGCAGCCCCCAGTCGCGCAGCTTGACGAAGGCCAGCCCCTGGTTCTGGCCGCGCCCGGCGAACCCCATGCCGGCGATCGCGATGCTCGAGTCGACCGCCGCTTTCTCCTCCGTGCTGAAGTAGCTCTGCACGCGGTCCATCACGCCCTGGGTCTGCTCGAGCGTCGAGCCCGAGGGGAGCTGGGCCATGACGAGAAGAGAACCCTGGTCTTCGTCGGGGAGGTAACCGGTGGGCAGGCGCAGATACATCAACGCCATCAACCCGACGACGACGGCGTAGACCGCCATCCAACGCGCGCGCCGTCCGAGGACGTGACCGACGGCGCGCTCGTAGAGGGCGCGCGAGCGATTGAAGACCCGGTCGAAGCCGAGGAAGAAGGGGCGCAGGACGCGAATGCCGGTCTCGGCCGCCTCGTGCCCCTTCTCGACCGGCTTGAGCAGCGCCGCGCAGAGCACCGGCGAGAGGATCAAGGCCACGAGAACCGAGAGCAGCATGGCGGCGATGATGGTGATCGAGAACTGGCGATAGATGACGCCGGTCGAGCCGGGGAAGAAGGCCATCGGCCCGAACACCGCGGCGAGCACCAAGCCGATTCCGACGAGGGCGCTCTGGATCTCGTCCATCGACTTGGCCGTCGCCTCGCGCGGCGGCAGTCCTTCCTCGCTCATCACGCGCTCCACGTTCTCGACCACCACGATGGCGTCGTCGACCAGCAGGCCGATCGCCAGGACCATGGCGAACATGGTCAGCATGTTGATCGAGAAGCCGAACAGCCCGAGGACGCCGAAGGTGCCGAGCAGCACCACCGGCACCGCGATCGTCGGGACGAGCGTGGCGCGCAGGTTGCCGAGGAAGAGGTACATGACCAGGAACACGAGGACGATCGCCTCGAGCAGGGTCTTGACCACCTCCCAGATCGCCACCCGCACGAACGGCGTGGTGTCGAAGGGATAGATGACCTTCAACCCCGGCGGCATGTACTTCTCGAGGTCCGCCATCGCGTTCTTCACGGCGTCGGCGGTGTCGAGGGCATTGGCCCCCGCCGCCTGACGGATCGCGAGCGCCGTGGCCGGCAATCCCTCGTACTTGGCGCGCATGTCATCGAAATCGGTCCCCAGCTCGGCGCGGCCGACGTCGGAGACGCGCACCACCGAGCCGTCGGGATTGATCCGGATCGGCACCGCCGCGAACTCCTCCGGCGACTTGAGCAGCGACTGCACGAGGATCGAGGCGTTCAGCCGCTGACCGGGCACCGCGGGGGCGCCGCCGAGCTGGCCCGCCGAGACCTCGACGTTGTACGCGCGCACCGCGGCCACCACGTCGTCGGTGGTCATGCCGTACTTGGTGAGCTTGTCCGGATCGAGCCAGAGGCGCATGGCATAGCCGGTCCCGAAGACCTGCACCTCGCCCACGCCGGGGACGCGGGCGAGCACGTTCTGAACCTGCGAGATCAGGTAGTCGGCGAGGTCGTAGCGCGTCCAGTGCGGATCGGTCGAGGTGAGACCGACGATCAGCAGGTAGTTGCGGGTCGACTTGCTGACGCTCAGGCCCTGCCGTTGGACCACCTCGGGCAGCGACGGCAACGCGAGCTGCAGCTTGTTCTGCACCTTCGCCCAGGCCAGATCGGGGTCGGTGCCGGGCGCGAAGGTCAAGGTGAGCTGGCCCGAGCCCGACGCGTCGCTCGTCGCCCCCATGTAGATCATCTGGTCGAGCCCGGTCATCTTCTGCTCGATGATCTGGACGACCGAGTCCTCGACGGTCTTGGCGGAGGCGCCGGGGTAGAAGGCCGAGATCGAGATCGAAGGGGGCGCGATCGGCGGGTACTGGGCGATCGGCAGCTTGTGGATGGCGAGCACCCCCGCCAGCATCATGCCGATGGCGATGACCCAGGCGAAGACGGGACGGTCGAGGAAGAACCTGGACATCGCCCTACTCCTGCCGGGCCCCACCGGCCGCGGCGGGGGCTGGCGCCGCCGCCGATTCCGCCGGCACGGCGGTCACCTCGACGCCGGGACGGACGCTCATGAGCCCGTCCACGATCACGCGGTCGCCGGCCGCGAGCCCGCGGGTCACGCGCCAGCGATTGCCGACCGCGCGGTCGATCTCGAGCTCGCGCGACGCGACCTTGCCGTCCTCGCCCACGACGAGCGCGTAGGCGTTGCCGCGCGGGTCCCGAGCCACCCCCTGCTGCGGCGCCAGGATGGCTCGCTCGTCGATCCCCTCCTCGACGACCGCGCGCACGAACATGCCGGGCAGGAGCACGTGCTCCGGATTCGGGAAGACCATCCGCAGCGTGACGGCGCCGGTGGTGGGCTCCACCGTGACGTCCTGGAACTGGAGCGTTCCTTCGTGCCCATAGGGCATGCCGTCCTCGAGCAGCAGCCGCACCCGCCGCGCCGTCGTCTCGTCGCGGCGGAGCTCGCCGCTCGAGAGCACCTGACGCAGGCGCAGCAGCTCGGCCGAGGACTGCTGCACGTCGACGTAGATCGGGTCGAGCTTCTGGATGGTGACGAGCGGCATCGGCTGGTAGGCGGTCACCAGGGCACCCGGCGTGACGCTCGAACGGCCGGTGCGCCCCGAGATCGCGGCCTTGATCGGCGTGTAGGAGAGCTGGATCCGGGCGCTCTCGAGAGTCGCCCGGCTCGCCGCCACCGCTGCCTCGGCCTGCCGGAGCGCCGCCTCGGCGTCGTCGGCCGCCTGCTCTCCCGCGGCGCGGCTCGCGACCAGCCCGCGCAGACGCTCGGCGCGCGCGCGCGCCGCCGGAAGATTCGCCTCCGCCATCGCGAGCGCCGCCTCGGCCTGATCGACCGCCGCCTGGTAGGGCGCCGGATCGATCTGGTAGAGCAGCTCCCCTTGCCGCACGTCGGCGCCTTCCTCGAAGAGACGCTTCTGCAGCAGGCCGTTGACCTGCGGCCGCACCTCGGCCACCAGGTAGGCCGCCGTGCGCCCCGGGAGGTCGGTGGTGAGCACCAGCCGTTCCGGGGCGAGCGTGACCACACCCACGTGCGGAGGCCCCGGCGGCGGCCCCGAGGGCCCCCGCCGCGCGCAGCCGGAGGACAGGACGGCGACGCAGAGCGCGGCGCCCGCGAGAATCCAGGCGGATGAGGCGAGGCTCGGACGATTCATCTCGATCTCCGTGGAGAGCTTGGTCGTTGGGACTTCGGATGCGCGCGGCGAGGCGCTCGACGCCCGCGGCCGGCGGGACGGGCGGCGATCCCCGAGAGGATCTGGTCGAGCATCGCGGTCAGCACCGCGTCGGGGCGTTGCCCGGAAAGGGCGTACAGGTGGGGGCGCGACGCGACCTCGACCGCTCCCAGCAGCGCCAGCGCGAGATCGCGCGGCGCGGAGCAGGCGAGCTCGCCGTTGCCCGTCCCCTCCTCCACCAGCGCTTCGAAGCGCCGCACCGACCCGAGCACCGCCGCCCGGAAGTCGTACGGCGGCGCCGCCTCCGGCGGGCCGGAGAGGATCTGCTCCACGACCCAGGAGAGCCCCGCGTACTCGCGGCGCTTGGCGAGGTGCGTTTGCGCGAGCCGGTGGATGCGCTCCACGACGGTGCCCGGCGCGCGCAGCGCCGCATCGCGGGCGCTATCGAACCTCTGGCGCCCCTCGTGGGCGAGCGCGAGAAAGAGCCCCTCCTTGCTGCCGAAGTGGTAGTAGAGAACGGGCGCGGTCACGCCGGCCGCGCGCAGGATGTCGCGCACCGAGGTCGCCGCGTACCCCTTCGCCGCGAAGAGCGGCACCGCCGCGGCGAGCAGCCGTTCGCGGCCGGAGGCGTTCTCGGGAAGCTCGTCGAGGGTCTGGACCATGAGTGGCGGGCGCCGGGCGCGGGGGTCGCGCCATTCGCGGCGCAATATAACTGACGTTAGATAGTTTGGCAAGCGCGCGCCCCATGCCGTCCGTTCGGCGCGCCGGTCCGACGTGCGCGGCGCTTCGAGCTCCGCTAGTCTCGACGCCTGCCGCTGAAGAGGACGGCGAGCGTCTGGTGCGCGAGGTCGACCCCCGCGGCGTTCGCGGCGACGAGCCCGGCGAGGCCGGCGCTGCCGGTCGGATCGACCGGGATACAGGTCTGCTCGACCGCGAGGGCGTTGGCGGTCGAGAGGGTCGCCTCGTCGACTACGAGCGGCGATCCGCCGGTCGCGAGCATCGCCTCGACCACCGCCAGCCAGTCGTAGGTCTCGTCGTCGAGAATGCCGGTCGCGATGCTCCGGGGCTCGCTCTCCCAGGGCCACATGAACTCGGAGCGATGCGTCGCCGCGCAGCGCACCTCCTCGGCCACCGCGCCGGCGCGCTCCGGTGCGGCGAGGAAATCGGCCACCGGCTCGCGGTTCGCCGGGTCGAGCGCCGGCGCTCCCGGGAATCTCGCCAGGAGGCGCGCCGCCAGCCGGTCATAGGCGCGCGCGAGCGGGAAGCCACCCGCCGTCTGCACGGCGTGGAGGCGCGGCGGGCGTCGGAGGCGTCCGAGCCGCGCAGCGTCCGCGAAGCCCAGCGCGCAGGCGCTCGCGAGGGCGCCGCCCCCCACCTGCACGAAGAGACGGTCGAGAGATACCGCGCCGAGCGCGTCGACGAGCTCCCAGGCGAGCGTCGCCCCCCCCTCGATCGTGAGCCCGTTGTCCGGGCCCTGGCAGCAGAAGGGGACCGCGCCTCCGTCGACCGCCTCGCGGAAGCGGTGATAGCAGGGATCCCCGGTCACCCCCGGCCGCCGCTCGCAGATCGCGAGCCGCGCGCCGAGATCCTGGAGCCGCGCCATCACCTGAGGGTTCGCCCAAGGCGGGACGAAGACGTCGAGGGGCCTCCCGGCGGCACGCGCCAGGACCGCCGCCGCGAGCGCCGCGTTGCCGCAGCTCGCGATCGCGAGGTGTTTCCCGGGATCGACGTCTTCGCTCCCCTCGAGGTGCAGGAGCACGCCGAAGAGGTGACGCGCCTTGTGCGAGCCGGAGACGTTCCCCGTCTCGTCCTTCACCCAGAGGCGCCCGGGCTCGAGGCCGAGCGCGAGGGCTAGTCGGTCGGCCGGGGCGCTCGGCATCACCCGGAAGCCGCGTCCGTCGACCGCCGCGATCGCGTCGTCGAGGCGCTCGACGCGCGCGACGAAGTCCGCGTCGCTGGCGCCGGCGGCGCGCGCCGCGTGGTAGGCGTGCAGGAGCGTCCGGTAGCGGAGGAAGGGATTCTCCTCCGCGCCTTTCGGGTAGTCGACCCGGCTCGGATCGAGCTCGCGGCGCAGCAGGTGGTCGACGTCGTCGCCGAGGACGGCGTGCGCGCACCGATAAGGCGAAGCGCCGGCGGCGACCGGCGCCCCGCACCCGGCGCAGACGAGGCGACTCGGCGATCCGCTCATGCCGTCTTCAGGACGCTCTCACGACGCGGCGGCGGCCCGCCGGTTGAGCTCGCCGATGAGCGCATCCCAAGCCGGCAGGTAGGAGCGGAGCCGCTCCCAGTAGCCGGGCGCGCGCCGCGCCTCGAACTCCGCGACCGGCACCCCTTGCTGCTCCACCCAGGTGTAGTAGCCGAGGTTGAAGATGCGCTCGCGCTCGCGCGTCCCGAGCTCGAGGTAGTGATCGGTGCGGACTCCCGCCAGGTGCTCGCCGAAGACCTCGCCACAGGCGACCTCGTCGAAACCGCGCGGGAAGTCGCGCCGCTCGATGCGCGGCCACTCGGAGCCGTACATCGCGGCGCCGTCGGTCGCGACCGTCAGCACCGCGTCGTCCGGGCCGAGGTCGTACCAGCGGGCCGTCTTGATCGCCGCGAGCACGTTGCAGAGGCTCGAGAGACCGAACGAATCGAGCGCCGCGACGACCGCGGGCGGCACGCCGCGCCGTTCGACCAGATAGCGGCGCCCGACCTCGCGGCTCGAAAGGAGGCCGAGCGCGTCGGTCGCGCGGTCGGAGATCGCCGCGACCGCGTCGGTCGCCATCACGTTGTGGATGAGCGGCACGTGCTTGTCGCCGATCCCCTGGATGTTGTGCTCGCCGAAGCCGTTGGCGAGGAGCGTCGGGCACTCGAGCGCCTCGACCGCCACCGTCTTCGAACCGAAGCGCTCCTTCAGGAAATCGCCGGCCGCGATCGTCCCCGCCGAACCGGTGGCCGAGACGAAGGCGAAGGGGCGGAGCTCCGGTCGGCGCGCGCGGAGCGCCGACACCACGTGCGCGAGCGCCGTGCCGGTGCAGAGGTAGTGGGCCAGGTAGTTTCCGAACTCGCAGAACTGATTGAAGACGACGCTCGCCGGATCGCGCGAGAGCTCGGCGCAGGCGTCGTAGATCTCCTTCACGTTGCTCTCGGTGCCGGGCGTGCGCACGATGTCGGCGGTTGAAGCGACCCAGCGCTCGAGCCACTGGAAGCGCTCGGCGCTCATCCCCTCGGGCAGGATGGCGACGCCATGGCAGCCGAGGATGCGCGAGATCGCGATACCGCCCCGGCAGTAGTTGCCGGTCGAGGGCCAGAGCGCGCGGTGCCGCTCCGGATCGAACTGCCCGGTCACCAGCCGCGGCGCGAGGCAGCCGTAGGCGGCGAGCACCTTGTGGGCGGCGATCATCGGGAAGCGGTCCCCCAACGCCACGACGATCGGCGCCGCGACGCCGGTGAGCTCGCTCGGCAGCACGACGTGCTCCGGGACCGCGGCGACGCCGCGGCGTGACGCGTCGTTGTACCAGTGGACGCGGAAGAGGTTCGCGGGATCGGGGGCGTCGGGGTCGATCGCCACGAGCGCGGCCCGGCGCGCGGGCGCGATCGTCTCCGGCACGGCGAGCTCGGCGAAGGTGGGGAGGACGGTACGCGTCGTCCGGCAGCGCGCCACGGTCGAGGCGAGCGCGTCGCGGTCGACGATGTCGGTTTCGAGTCCCAGTTGTCTCAAGCGGTCACCTCGTGCATGCGCCTCCAGAGGCGCGGCGCTTCTTCCCGTGCCGCGGCGAGCAGCGCGTCCCGGTCGGCGCTCGCGAGGCGCCCCTCGTCCACTGCCACGCGACCCTCCACCTCGGTGCGTTCGCGCCGCGCCGCCTGCGTCGCGCGAACGAACGCGGCGGCATCGCCCGCCCCCGGTGCTTCCGCCGCCGCCTCGCCGAACAGCGCGCGGGCCAGCCGTTGGCTCCCGAAGAGGCGCGCATCGAGCGCCGGACGCTTCTCGCCATGCTCGGCGCCCACCTCGTGGAGGGCGGCGAGCTCCTCTCCCAGGTCGGACGGGTAGCCGTCGGTCCCGAGCGCCACCTGGCCGCTCGCGGCGTGGGAAGGCGGGTAGCCCACCCGGTTCCCCCGGTTCGAGCGCGGGTTCTGCAACAGCCAACACCCCCACTCCTCGGCGCGCCGCACCGGCTCCTCGCCGAGGAAGACGCCGTGCGCGAGGAGCGAGCCGGGGACGAGCGCGCCGAGCGCCCGCAGCCGCTCGAGCGGCCCCGCGTAGCCGCGGCTCCGCGCATCCTCGACGTCCGCGCCATCCTCCGCCACGTGCACGTGCAGGAAGGTCCCGAGCTCGCGGCAGAGGTCGCCCGCGGCGCGGATCGTTCCGTCGGAGACGGTGAACGACGCATGCAATCCGACGCACGCCCGCACCAGCGGGCGCCGGTTGGCGAGGAAGAAGCGCCGGCACTCGGCGAGCCCTCGCCGCGCCTCGGCCTCGCCCCCGTTCCGCTCGGTCGCGCCGTAGCAGAGGAGGGCGCGCATGCCGAGCTCCTGGCAGGCGTCCGCCAGGACGTCGAGCGACCCCTCGATGAAGTTGGGAGATTCGTGGTGGTCGACGAGCACCGTGGTTCCGGCGAGCAACGCCTCGCCCACGTAGTAGCGCGCCGAGGCGCGGAGCGACCGCTCGTCGAGCGCGCGGTCGAGCCGCCACCAGACCCGCTCGAGGATCTCGACGAAGCTCCGCGGCGGCGGCTCCGGCGCCGGCAGGCCGAAGGGAGCGAGCCCGGAGTAGAGGTGCGTGTGGGCGTTGGCGAGCCCGCCGCCGGGATTCACGCGGCGCCGCCCCGGTCGGCCACGCCCGTACGGGTCGTCGTCCGGCGGATCTTCCCCACCGACATCGCGCGGGCGGCCGGCGAGTCCTTCATCGGCAAGGTGAAGCGGCGGACGCCGTCGAAGGCGGCGAGCGCGCCGGCGACCGCGGCCGCCGTCGGCACGAGGCCGATCTCCCCCACCCCCTTGGCGCCGAACGGCCCTTCGGGGGCCGGATCCTCGACCAGGATCACCTCGATCTCCGGCATGTCGGTGGCGCGCAGCACGCCGAGCTCGCGCAGCGTGTGGGTGATCGGGATCCCCTCCTCGCAGGGGAGCTCCTCGGTCAACGCGTAGCCCAGCCCCATGTGGACGGCACCCTCGAGCTGGCCCCTGCAGAGCGCCGGGTTGACCGCCCGGCCGACGTCGTGCGCGGCGATCACCTTGGCGACGCGGCCGTCGGCGTCGAGCACCACGACCTGGGTCGCGAAGCCGTAGGCGGTGTGCGTCTTGACCGGCCCCGGCGCGCCGAGCGCCGTGGTGTCGGTGATCGCGACCTCGCCGACGTAGCTCGTTCCCGCCAGGTCGGCGAGCGACTTGCCGGCGTCGAGCTCGGCGCGGAGCTTCGCGGCCGCCGCGATCACCGCGTTGCCGCCGTGCAGCGTGGCGCGCGAGCCGGTGGTCTGACCGCAGTCGAGAGGATAGGTGGTGTCGACGCGCGGCCGGAAGAGCGCCGCGGGGAGCCCGGTGACCTCGACCGCGAACTGCACTAGGACCGTGAGCAGACCTTGCCCCATCTCGGTGTAGCCGTTGTAGAGCGACACGGTGCCGTCGGGCTCCACGACCAGGCGCGCCTTCCCCCACTCCGGCACGCCGTTGCCGATGCCGCTGTTCTTGACGCCGCAGGAGATCCCGACCGCCCGGCCGGCGGCGCGCGCCGCGTCGTAGGCGGGCTTGACCGCCTCCAGGGTCTTCTTGACCCCCACCGAGCTCTCGAGCACCTGCCCGGTGGTGAAAGTGTCGCCGGCCTCGAGCGCGTTGCGGAAGCGCATCTCCCAGGGGTCGACCCCGCATTGTCCGGCCAGCAGGTCGAGCGCCCCCTCGATCGCGAAGTGCGCCTGGTTCACCCCGAAGCCGCGCATCGCGCCGCAGGGTGGGTTGTTCGTGTAGACGGCGAGCGACTCGATGTCGACGGCCGGCACGCGGTAGGCGCCGCAGGCGTGGCCGGCGGCGCGCTCGAGCACCTTCCCGCCGACCGAAGCGTAGGCGCCGCTGTCGCCGATCATCCGCGCCCTGACGGCGGTGAGGCGCCCATGGGCGTCGCAGCCGACCGTGTAGTCGAGGGTGATCGGATGCCGCTTCGGGTGCATGCGGACCGACTCCTCGCGCGAGAGGGTGAGCCGCACCGGCCGCCCCGTGCTCCAGGCGAGGAGCGCCGTCTGCGCCTGGATCGAGAGATCCTCCTTGCCGCCGAAGGCGCCGCCGTTGGGCGCGAGCTCGACCCAGACCTGTTCGGGCGGGACACCCAGGACGCTCGCCACCTGCCGGCGGTCGTCGAAGATCCCCTGCCCCTGCGAGACCAGGCGGAGCCTCCCGTCCGGGAGCGGCTCCGCGAAGGCGCTCTCGGGCTCGAGGAAGAGGTGCTCGATCCGCTGCGTCCGCCAAGTGCCGGAAACAAGGTGGGCGCTCGCGGCGAGCGCGGCGTCGACGTCGCCACGGCGGATCACCGAGCGCTGCAGCAGGTTCTCGTGGCGCGGGTTGACGCGCGGCGCATCGGTTCGAAGCGCGGCTTCGGGATCGGTCACCGGCGGGAGCGGCGCGTAGTCCACGCGCACGAGCGCCGCTGCCTCGCGCGCGGTGCGTGCGTCGACCGCCGCGACCGCGGCGAGCACGTCTCCGGCGCAACGCACCTCCTCGCCCGTAGCCACGAAGACCGGCCAGTCGGCGTAGAGCAGCCCGACCCACCGGTCGCCCGGGACGTCGGCCGCGGTCAGGACGCGGACGACGCCGGGGAGCGCCGCCGCTTCCGAGGTGTCGATCGCGAGGACGCGCGCCCGCGCATGCTCCGCGAGCACCACCGCGCCGTGCAGCATCCCCGGCGCCGTGAAGTCCCCCGCGTAGAGGCGCGCCCCGACCGTCTGCTCGGCCGCCTGGACGCGCGCCAGCGGCTGGCCGACGCGGCCGTCGGTCGAGGGCTCGGGGATCACCTCTCCGCGCCGCGCGCGCGCCACGAGCTCGATCGCGTCGATCAGTCGCACGTAGCCGGTGCAGCGGCAGAGGTGGCCGTTGATCGCCTTGGCGATCTCCTGGCGGGTCGGGCTCGGGTTCTTGTCGAGCAGCCACTTGGCGCGCAGCGCGAAGCCCGGCGTGCAGAAGCCGCACTGGACGCCGGCCGCCGCGGCGAAGGCCTTTCCGAAGAGCTCCCGCTCCTCGGCCGAGACCCCCTCCCAGGTGAGGATCGTCGCGCCGTCGGCCTTCTCGGCGTCGACCGCGCAGCTCGTCTTCGGGTTGCCGTCGACCAGCGTCAGGCAGCAGCCGCACTGGGCCTGCGGCGCGCAACCATCCTTGGTGGAGACGATGCCGCAGCGGTCGCGCAGCACCGCGAGGAGGGACTCCCCGGGGGCGATCTCGACCCGCCGCGGGGCGCCGTTCAGGGTGAAGGCGATCGTCCGCACGGCGGCAGTATAAGGAAGGTGCCGCCGGCCGATCCCGCCCGCCCGCGCGGGCCCCTATAATCGGTCCGAGGCCCCGTCGTGCGCACGCGCATCGAGAACGGCACCATCGTCACCGCCGAGACCACCTATCGCGGCGATCTGCTGATCGACGGCGAGACGATCGCCTCGGTCGAGCCCGCGGGGCTCCTCGCCAGCGCTCCGGTCGATCGGATCGTCGACGCCGCCGGCTGCTACCTCCTGCCGGGGGGGATCGACGCTCACACCCACCTCGACATGCCGCTCGACGGCGAAGTCCGCTCCGCCGACGACTTCGAGTCGGGGACGATCGCGGCCGCTCTCGGCGGCACCACGACGATCGTCGACTACGCCACGCAGTCCCGCGGCGGCACGCTCGCCGAAGCGCTCGAGACCTGGCAGGCCAAGGCCGCGAAGCGCGCGGTGATCGACTACGGTTTCCACATGATCGTCGCGGACTACCGACCCGACGTGGAGCGCGAGCTCGACGCCATGGTCGCGGCCGGCGTCCCCTCGTTCAAGCTCTTCATGGCCTATCCGGATCGGCTGATGCTCGATGACGGCGCGATCTTCCGCGTCCTCCTCCGGGCGCGCGACCTCGGGGGCCTCGTCTGCCTGCACGCCGAGAACGGCCACGTCATCCAGGTATTGGTCGAGCGCGCCCTCGCGGCCGGCGAGACGGCGCCGCGCTACCACGCCGCCACCCGCCCGCCGCGCGCCGAGGCGGAGGCGATCGGCCGCGCCGCGGCGCTCGCCGAGCTCTCGCGGGCGCCGCTCCTCGTCGTCCACCTCTCGTCGGCCGAAGGGCTCGAGGAGGTCGAGCGGGCGCGGTCGCGCGGCGTGCCGCTCTTCGCCGAGACCTGCCCGCAGTATCTCTGTCTTTCCCGCGAGCGCTACGACGAGCCGGGGTTCGCCGGCGCGCGCTACGTGATGAGCCCGCCGCTGCGCGACCCGGGCTCCTGGGAGCCGCTCTGGCGCGGGCTCGCCTCGGGCTCGATCGACACCGTGGCGACCGACCACTGCCCCTTCCGCCTCGCCGACAAGGCGCGCGGCCACGGCGACTTCACGCGCATCCCGAACGGCGCGCCGGGGATCGAGACGCGCCTCGTCCTGCTCTGGAACGCCGGCGTGCGCCCGGGCCGCCTCTCGATCAGCCGCTTCGCGGCGGTCACCGCGACCGCGCCGGCGCGCCTCTTCGGCCTCTACCCCCGCAAGGGGGTGCTCGCCGCCGGGAGCGACGCCGATCTGGTGATCTGGGATCCGACGCGCGAGCTCACCCTCTCCGCCGCCACCCACGGCAGCCGCGTCGACTACTCCCTCTACGAGGGGTGGAAGGTGACCGGCGCCCCGAGGTCGGTCTGGGCCCGCGGCCACGAGATCGTAGCCCAGGGGCGCTTCGTCGGCCGCTCCGGCGCCGGCCGCTTCCTCCCGCGGGCACCGCGCGACGCCTGAAGCCGGGGGATCCGTCCCCCGTGCCCCGAGAAACTCCCCGTCCGCCATGGAATCCCCTCCGATCCTCCGCATCGCCGAGCTCGAGGACGCCTCCGAGATCGCCCGGCTCTCGACCATGCTCGGCTACCCGGTGCCGGTCGCGAGCGTGCGCACCGCGCTCGAGCGCCTGCTCGGCTCGGAGAGCCACCTGGTCGTCGTCGTGCCGGACGGCGGCGGGGGGCTCCAGGGCTGGGCGACCGTGGAGCGTCGGTGGATGCTCGAATCGGGCGAGTCGGCGGAGCTCACCGGGCTCGTCGTCGACGCCGGCGCGCGACGGCGCGGCGTCGGCCGCGCGCTGGTCGCCCGCGCCGAGGCGTGGGCCGCGGCGGCCGGCTTCGACCGGCTGCGCGTGCGCACCAACGTCGCGCGGCTCGAGTCTCACCCCTTCTACGAGGGGATCGGCTTCCGCAGGACGAAGACGCAGCACGTCTACGAGAAACCGATCGACCGCGAGACCTGACGCTTCCCCCCACCGCGCCTCAACCGGTGGACTGAGGGCGGAAATCCGCCCCCCGCCGCCGCGTCGCGCTGGCGATCGGGACGAGCAGGGCGATGAAGGCGACGGAGAGGGCGGTCGCGAGGCCGAAGAGGAAGGGGTAGGAGGTCTGGGCGGTGATGAAGCCGGAGACCCAGGCCGCCGGGAGCTTCCCCCAGACCTCGATCGCCGCCAGCAGCGTGTAGTGGGTGGCGCCGATCCGCTTGTCGACGCGCCCCATCATGTAGGCGAAGAGGGCCGTCGTGAGCGCGCCGCCGAAGAGGTGCTCGGCGCAGGTCACCGCGAGCACCCGGTGCGGCGTCGGATCGACCACCGAGAGCCACCACTCGCCGGCCACCGGCAGGGCGCGCAGGACGGCGGCGATCCCCACCGCCTGCAGCAGCGGCCGGCGCTGCGCGAGGAGCCCTCCGCCGATCGAGCCGGCGATCGAGAAGAGCATCCCCCAGGTACCGACCCAGAGCCCGATCTGACGGCCACCGTAGCCGGCGTCGACGAGGAAGGGTTTGAACATCGTGTCGGCCATCGTCTCGCCGAGCTTGTAGGTGCCGATGAAGAGGAGGAGCCAGCCGGCGCCGTCGGCGGTCACCACGCGGCGCAGCGTCGCGAAGATCTCGCCGAAGCGCGGGTGGAGGCGCCGCGCGCCGGGCTCGTGGTCTCGCGTCCACTCCCCTTCGCGCCAGAGGACCGTGACCAGGAAGCAGAGGGCGATGAGCGCCGCCATCACCAGGAATAGCCCCTCCCAGCCGATGGTCCCGCTCGCCCAGACGAGGACGCCGCCGCCGGTCAACATCCCCACCTTGTAACCGACGACCTGCGCCACGTTGCCGTGCCCGAGCTCGGAGCGCTCGAGCACGTCGACCGCGAGGCCGTCGACCGCGATGTCCATGGTCGCGGCGAAGAAGTTCATCGCCAGGACGAGCACCAGGATCGGGGTGAGCCCTTCGTGCGGCGGCACCAGCGCCGCGGCGCCGCAGGTCACGGCGAGCAGCAGTTGCAGGGGGAGGATCCAGGACTTCCGCCGCCCGTAACGGCCGCCGCCGAAGCGGTCGACCAGCGGCGCCCAGAGGATCTTGAGCGACCAGGGGAGCGCGAGCGCGGCCGCGAGCCCGACCCCCTCGAGGCTCATCCCCGCCGTGCGCAGGTAGACCGGCAGCGCCGTCGCCTGGAAGCCGAACGGCAGCCCCTGCACGAAGTAGAGAACCCAGAGGATCCCCAGCCTTCCGATCCGGCTCCCGCGAGGCACGGGCGGATGATACGCGGACAACGGAAGCGGAGCTTCCCCACCCCTTGACTTCCGCCTTTTTTACGCCTTAATTTCTCCTCCTGGGTGGAGGCAGAGACGTGGACGCTCTGGCGAGCTGGGCGGAGGTCGAGGACGAGGCAACAGAGGTTGGTCTTCTGCCCCCGGGGGCGAGGCCGGCGGGGAGCCGGCCGGCGGGTGAAGGCTCCGTCGCGCTCGGGCTCGCAACGCTTTGCGAGGCGCCTCGCGTCTCCTCCGCCTTCCCCCGCCGGCCGGAGGACCGAGAGCCAGAGGCCGGGGGGCAAGGCCGGCTGGGGCGCTGCGCAGGAGCGGCAGATGCGAGCGCCAGCGAGCACGGGCACCGGAGCGGCGCACCGGACGGCCGGGGCGGGGGGACACCAGGAGCAGGGGAAAGACTGCTGGCGAGGCTCGCGGCGTTGCCGGAGATGCCGCTCGCGGGGGCGCTCCGGACGGCGCGGGGGCTCGCGGCCGAGGGGCGGGAGGAGCGCGCGCCGGCGGAGTGGAGCGCGGCGCTGCCCGGGCTCGCGACCCTCCTCCCCCGGGGCTTGCCGCGCGGCGAGCTCGTCGAGCTCGTGGCCGGCCGCTCCGCCGGGCGCTTCGCGACCGTGCTCGCCCTCTTGGCGGCCGCCACCGCGGCGGGGGAAAACGCCGCCCTGGTCGACCTGGGCGACGCCCTCGACCCGCAGCAGGCGGCCTCTGCCGGCATCGACTGGCGGCGCCTCCTCTGGGCGCGCCCCCACAGCTGCCAGGAGGCGCTCGCCGCCGCCGAGGCGCTGCTCGGCGGCGGGCTCGCCTGCGTCGTCCTCGACCTCGGCCTCCCCCCCGTTCCCGGCGGACGGGGCGCCGACACTCTCTGGCAGCGCCTGGCGCGCGCCGCCCGCCACGAGGGGGGGTCGCTCCTCGTCGCCTCCCCCTACCGCGCCGCCGGCGCCGCGGCGGCGGTCGTGCTCGAGCTCGCGCCCGGCCGCCCGCGCTGGTCGGGAAAGGGCGCGGCCCCCCGCCTGCTCGACGGCCTCGCGGGGCGCCTCACCCTCGCCAAGGCGCGCGGCGCGGCGCCGCAGAGCGCGCTCGTGAGACTCGCCTCGTGACCCGCTTGGCCTGCCTGCTCGTCCCCCTCTTCCCGCTCGCCGCGCGGCTGCGCGCCGAGCCCGAGCTCGCGGGCGAGGCGCTCGCCGTCACCGCCGGCAACGGCAGCGCGGCGCGCGTCGTCGCGGCGAGCCGCGCCGCGCGCAAGCTCGGCATCCGCGCCGGCATGACTCTCGCCCAGGCACGCGCCCTGGTCCCCAAGCTCGCGGCGCGCGGCCGCGACGCGGCCGGCGAGCGTGCCGCCCAGGAGGCGCTGGCCGAGGTCGCCGAGAGCTTCTCGCCGCGCGTCGAGGACGCCGGTGAGGGGGTCGTTTTTATCGATCTCGACGGCGGTGAGAGGCGCCTGACCGGCGCCGCCGCCGAGCCCGAGCTCGGCCAGGCCCTGGCGCGCGCCGCCCACAAGGCCGGCCTGCCAGCGCGGGTGGGGATCGCGGCGAGCAAGCTGGCGGCCGAGATCGCGGCGCGGAGCGCCGAGGGGGACGCGGCGCGCGTCGTCCCCACCGGCGACGAGGCGGCCTTCCTCGCGCCCCTGCCGCTCGCCCGCCTCACCCCCGAGCTCGATCTCGCCGCCACCCTCGCCCGCTGGGGGCTCGCCTCGATCGGCGACTTCGCCCGCCTGCCGGCGGCGGAGGTGGCGAGCCGCCTCGGAGCGGCCGGCACGCGGCTGCACGCCGTGGCGCGCGGCATCGACCCGCGCCCGCTCCTGCCGCGCCGGCCGCCCGACGACTTCCGCGAGGGGCTCGAGCTCGAGTGGCCCCTCGTCTCCCTCGAGCCCTTCCTCTTCGTGGCGCGCGCCGCCCTCGACCGGCTCTGCCAGCGGCTCGAGACGCGCGGTCTCGGGTGCGCGCGGCTCGAGCTCGAGCTCACCCTCGAGCCCGCCGGCCACGACCGCCGCGCCTGGCAGCTCCCCGCCCCGACCCGCGACGCCAAGACGCTGCTCACGCTGGCGCGCCTCGAGCTCGACGCCCGCCCCCCCGGCGCGGCGGTCGCCGCCTTCCTCTTCGCCGCCCTCCCCGACCGGCCGCGCCTCGAGCAGGGGACCCTCTTCGGACCGCGGGCACTCGCCCCCGAACGCCTCGCCACCACCCTCGCGCGCCTCTTCGCGCTGCTCGGGCCCGAGCGCGTCGGCTCGCCGCGGCCGGTCGACGGCCATCGCCCGGAGCGCTTCGCGCTGCTGCCGTACGCGCCGCCTCCAGCGGCGCTGGGATTCGAGACGCCCCCCCCACCGGCGCGCGGCCTGCTCGCGGTGCGCACGCTCCGGCCGCCGCTCGAGCTCGAAGTCCAGGTCGCCGCCGGCGCGCCAGGGGAGTCGCGCCCGGTCGAGCTGCGCGCGATCGTGCGCGAAGAGAACGCGCGCCGCCCCCACCTCCAGGGAGCGGTGCGCGTCGCCTCCGGCCCCTGGCGGCTCGAAGAGGGGTGGTGGAGCGAGAGCGCGACCGCGCGCGCCTACTGGGACGTGGAGCTCGTCCAAGGAGGGCTCGTGCGCATCTATCGCGACGCCGCGAGCGACCGCTGGTTCGCCGACGGCGTCTACGACTGAGGAACGGATGCATCGCCGCGAGATCCTCCGCACGGGAGCGCGCGGGGTCTGTGATACCTTGCCGGAAAGAGCGTGCGCGAACTCGGTCCCCTCTCCGGGCAGGTCCTCGAAGCGCTCGACGACGCCGCCGTCGTCACCGACTCCGAGGGGACCATTCTCTGGGCGAGCGCGCGCGTCTCGACCCTCTGGGGCTACGCCCCCGCCGAGATCCAGCGCAAGAAGCTGCAGTTCCTGATCGCCTGGGAGTCCCGGGACCTGCTCGCCGAGGCCGGCTCGGCCGAGCGCCGCGACGCCGGGCGGACGCGCGCCGTCGAGGCCTACCGCAAGGACGGCACGACCTTCCCCGTCGCCCTCACCCAGATCCAGCTCCCGGGAGAGGGCGAGCGCCGGCACCTGGTGCTGCTGCGCGACCTCTCCGACATGCGCGAGGCGCGCGGGCGGCTCCGCCAGCTCGACAAGGCGCTCGCCACCGCGCAAGTGGGGGTCGCGATCACCGACCGCAATCTCGCGGTGCGCTACGCCAACCCCGCCTTCGCCGCCATGCACGGCCTGCCGCTCGAGCAGGTCTCGGGCGAGAGCCTGGCGCGCTTCCTGCCCGTCGAGCTCGCCGGCCTCGACTTCCGCGAGCTCGTGAACCTGCGCCGGCTGCAGCGCGAGGGCACCGTGCGCCGCTCGGGCGGCGGCGACTTCCCGGTCGAGATCTCCTTCGACGTGGTGCAGGACGAGCAGGGGGACGCGCTCGGGGTGGTCGCCCTCTGCCAGGACATCAGCGAGCGGCGACGCACCGAGAAGGCGCTGCGCGAGAGCGAGGAGCGCTACTCCCTCGCCGTCCGCGGCGCCAACGACGGGCTCTGGGACTGGGACCTCGAGCAGGGGACCGTCCACTTCTCGCCGCGCTGGCAGGCGATGCTGGGGCTCGAGCCCGGCACGCTCGGCACGCGGCCGGAGGAGTGGTTCGAGCGCGTCCACGAGGAGGACCGGCCGCAGCTGCACGAGCGGCTCGAGCGCCACCTGGCGGGAGGGAGCGAGCTCTTCGAGCACGAGCACCGGATGCTGCACGAGGACGGCAACTACCGCTGGATGCTGGCCCGCGGAGCCGCGCTCTTCGACGCTTCCGGCAAGGCGCACCGGATCGCCGGCTCGCAGACCGACATCACCGATCGCAAGGTGCACGATCCGCTGACCGGCCTGCCCAACCGCGCCCTCTACCTCGACCGCCTGGAGCGCGCCCGGGCGCGCGCCCGGCGTAGCGGGCGGCCGCTCTACGCGGTCCTCTTCCTCGACCTCGACCGCTTCAAGGTGGTCAACGACAGCCTCGGCCATGCCATCGGCGACCAACTGCTGGTCGCGGTCGCCGAGCGGGTCGCCGGCTGCCTGCGGACGGGCGACACCGTGGCGCGGCTCGGCGGCGACGAGTTCGCGGTGCTGCTCGAGGAGATCGACGATCTCGACGAGGCGACCGAAGTCGCCGAGCGGTTCCACGCGGCGCTCGCCCGCCCCTTCAAGATCGACGAGCGCGAGCTCTTCGTGACTCTCTCGATCGGCTTGGCGCTCGGCAACTCGGAGACCACCGACCTGCCGGGGCTGCTGCGCGACGCCGACACCGCGATGTACCGCGCCAAGACCTCGGGCCGCGGGCTCACCAAGATCTTCACCGGCGAGATGCGGAGCGAGGTGCAGGCGCAGCTCCAGCTCGAGACCGACTTGCGGCGGGCCGTCGAGCGCGAGGAGTTCGTCGTCTACTACCAGCCGATCCTGGCGCTCGAAGGGCGCGCCATCACCGGTTTCGAGGCGCTGGTGCGCTGGAATCACCCGGAGCGCGGCCTGGTGGAGCCGGCGGGCTTCATTCCCGCCGCCGAGGAGACGGGGGTGATCCTGCCGCTCGGCATGTGGGTGCTCGAGGAGGCGTGCCGCCAGATCCGCGTCTGGCGCGACCTGGCGCCCCCTTGGGCGGGGCTCACGGTGAGCGTCAATCTCTCGCCCAAGCTCTTCGCGCAGGGCGACCTGGTGGCCCAGATCGCGGCCGCTCTCGAGCGCACGCGCCTGCCGCCGACGGCCCTGAAGCTCGAGATCACGGAAGGCGTCCTGGTGCACGATCCGCGCGCCGCCAGCGTCATGCTGAAGGAGCTGCGCCGCATGGGCGTCGGCGTCTGCATCGACGACTTCGGCACCGGCTACTCGTCGCTCTCCTACCTCACCAGCTTCTCGGTCGACGTCCTCAAGATCGACCGCTCCTTCATCGCCAACCTCGCGGCGACGGGCGACGGCAACGAGCTGGTCCGGAACATCGTGCGCCTCGCGACCGGCCTCGGCCTCGCGGTCGTCGCCGAGGGGGTGGAGACCGATCTCCAGCGCGAGCAGCTCGAGTCGATGCACTGCGAGTTCGTGCAGGGTTTCCACTTCAGCCGGCCGGTCGCTCCGGCGCTCATCGAGGAGCGCTTCCTCCGTCCGGGCTAGCGCGCCACGGGAAGGAAGCGGCGCGCCAGGAGCTCGGCGGGATAGAAGAGCACCGCCGCCACGATCGGCACCGCGAGGAAGGGAAAGAGCCAGGGCGCGACCAGCGTCTGCTCCACGCCGAAGGGCGACCACATCCAGTTGAGGTTGTCCGCCACGCTGCCGAGGCGCTGGCCGACCGGCAGCAGGACGCACGCGATCGCCATCTCGAGCTTCCACCCCCGCCGGTCGTGGCCGAGACGGGCGGCGAGCCAGACGAGGAGCGGCACCGTCCAGAGGTGGAAGAGCGAGAGAGCGCGCAGCCAGAGCGGCCGCGACGCGTCGAACATGTAGTCCGTACCGCCGATCGGGTGGAATCCCAGGGCGAGCCGCCCGAGGTAGTCGATCGCCCAGAGTGCCTGGATGAAGGCGACGCCCACGAGCTGCGAGGAGACGAGCAGGGCGCTCTCGCTCCAGATCGCGGCGAGCGTCACGAAGTTCGCGAAGTCGCAGATCCAGAGGAAGTTCGCGAGCCCGTTCTCGCGCCAGTAGAGCGGAATCCAGACCGCCATCCAGAGCGTGTAGAGCAGCTTGACGGCGAGGGGAAGGCGGGGTGGAGTCATGGGAGAAGAGAAAGGGCCGGGACCTCGAGGTCCCGGCCCGTCTCCTACGCTCGCGAGGTGAGCGCTAGAACCGGAAGCCGATCTGCCCGGTGATCTTGCGCGAGATGATGTCGCCGAAGTAGTGCTGCTGCACCTTCTCGTCGAAGATGTTCGAGCCGATGATCTCGAGCGTCATCCGCTCGTCGAGCAGGCGAACTCCCATCCCGACGTTGACCTGGGTGAAGGCATCGGTGGTCCCGACCGCGAGCGGCACGTCGGCCCAGAACGCCTCGTCCTGATAGTTGACGTTGCCGTTCACGAAGAAGGTGCCGCCGTCCCAGGAGAGACCGGCGTTGGCGCGCCACTCGGGGGGCAGGTTCTGGTCGTCGCCCGAGACCCCCTTGAATTCCGGCTTGTCCTGCCAGGAGGCGTTGAAGAACCAGGACCAGGCGCCGCGGCGCTGCTGGAGCGAGAGCTCGACGCCCTGGTCGGTGGTCTCGCCGATGTTGCGGTAGCTGAAGTCGGAGGGGAAGAGGCCGCCGAAGCCGATGATCGGCACCCCTCCCACGACGGCGACCGGCGGGCAGCTCTGCAAGACCGCCGGCGCCAGCGGACGCGGCGTCGGCGGGATCAGGAAGCAGAAGGCCGTCGCCGCGGGAAGCGGCGGCGGAATCAAACCCAGCGGAAGATTCCCCGGACCATAGTAGTTCGCAGTGTAGAAGTCGATCGAATCCTTGGTCTTGTTGCGATAGGCCGCGAGCGAGAGCGTGAGACCGTTGTCGAAGGTGCCGACGTAGCCCACTTCGTAGGCGGTCAGGTGCTCCTCCACGAGGTCGACGTTGCCATCGGCGTGCGCCGGCAACACGAGCGGCGGGCTGCCGACCAGGATCGTCGCGTCGAGGTAGCCGTTGATGACCGACGGGGTCCGGAAGGCCTCGTTGTAGGAGAAGCGGATGGTCTGGTTCGGGGCCGGCGAGATGAGGAGGCTGGTGCGCGGCGTGAAGACGCCGTCGGTCAGCGGATCGATCTCGTCGTAGCGGCCACCGATCAGCCAACGCACCTTCTCGCCGAGCAGGATCTCGTCCTGGAGGAAGACGCCCCACTCGTCCTTCGACTTTCCGGCGGGCGCGATCTCGAGGGTGAAGTCGCTCGTCCGGTAGTTGCCGCCATAAGTGAAGATGTTGTGCCCGCCGGCGACGGAGGTGTTGGAGAGGTCGAGGTTGTAGGTGTCGGTCGAGAACTTGAAGCCGAGCGGCCGGCCATCCGTGCCGACGCTCACCAGGTTGGTCGAGTCGGCGTCGAGGAAGTTGGCGAAGAGGCCGATGTTCAAGGCGTGGTGGTTGTAGCTCACCTTGCCGTAGGTGAGGTTCGATCCGGTCTTGATGTCGAAGGGACCGATGCCGGTGTGGATGATGCCGTCCGTCCCCGCGTAGCCCGCGCCCGCCGTGATGTACTGGCCGGCGTCGAGATCCCAGTCCAGGCGGAGGTCACCCTTCGGCTGCTTGGTGCCGGAGTTCTCGAAGTTGTTGACGCCCGGAATGACCGGACGGTCGTAGGGATCCTGCTCGTAGTAGCCGCCCGAGAACTTGTAGCCGAGCTTTCCCGAGACACCGGCGTGCGAGAGGCTGCCGAAGAGCGTGCCGAGCTCGCCGCCGCCCAGCAGGATGCTGGTCCCCACCATCTCCTTCGGCCGCTTGGTGATCAGGTTGACGACGCCGGTCATCGCGTTGGCGCCCCAGACCGCGCTTCCCGGTCCGCGCACCGCTTCGATCTGCTTGATCTCGGACGGATTGACGGGCAGGAAGTCCCACATCACGAAGCCGAAGAAGTCGAGGTAGAGCGAACGGCCGTCGAGCAGCACCAACTGCGAGGTCGAGAGCGTGTTCGTGGAGCCGCGCGAGGTCATGTTGACGTCGCGCGCGCTGGTCTGCGAGACGTTGAGACCCGGCACGTTGCGCAGCAGGTCTCCGTAGTCCTTGGCCGGGATCGACTCGATGTCCTTCGAGGTGATCACCGTGATCGCCGCCGGCGCTTCGTTGATCGGCTGCTCCGTGCGCGAAGCGGTGACGACGATCACCTCTTCGACCTGGTCCTGCGGCTCCTCGGCGGGAGCGGGCGCCGAAGTGTCCTGGGCCGCGGCCGGCCAGGCGACGAGCGCCAAGGCGGCGGCGGCGATGCACCAATCGCGTTTCTGCAGCATGTAAATGCCTCCCTCATTCCATGTCCTGGAGCGCGATGGGCGACCCCAGGTCTGCCGACGAAAGTGGCGCTGATGGTAACCCAGGACGGAGCGATCTGCTACCATCCCTTTCCTCCCGTGGAAAGCTCCGCCAACTCCCCGATCGTGGTCGGCTTCGACGGCTCGCGGGACGGTGAGCGCGCGGCCGAATGGGCCGCCGCGGCGGCCCTCCTCCACGCCGGAACGCGCCTCCGCCTCGTGCAGGCGCTGGCGCTGCCGCCGCTGCCGCACCACGCCTGGGACCGCACCGCGCAGGAGATCCTCGAGGGCGCCGAAACCGAAGCGAGGGAAGCGCTCGAAGCGCTCTCGAGCCGCCTGCGGGGGCGTGGCGTGATCGTGGACACCGAGCTGCGACGCTGGCTTCCGGCCGAGACGTTGATCGAGGCCTGCCAGAGCCACCGCGCCGCTCTCCTCGTGGTGGGCCAGCACGGCCACCGGCGCCCGCTCCTCCTGCTCGGCTCGACGAGCGACGCCGTCTCGCGTCTGGCCGAGTGCCCGGTGGTGGTGGTCCGCGGCGCGGAGCGAGCGGCTCCTCCCCGTCGCATCCTGCTGGCGCTCGACGGATCGCCGGCCAGCGGACGCGTGGCGGTCGCGGCGGGACGCTGGTTTCCCGATGCCACGCTCGTCGCCGCGAGCTTCCGCTCCGGCGACGAAGGGCTCGACGAGCCGGCGCTCCGCGCGCTGCTCGCGACGCTCCCCCTCGCCGCGGAGCGCTTCGAGCCCCGATGCGGCACCGGGGATCCCGCGGCGGAGCTTCTCGGGCTCGCCGCCGGGGCGGAGATCGACCTCGTCGCCGCCGGGCGACGCGGCCACGGCCTCCTGCGCGAGCTCCTGCTCGGCAGCGTCTCCGAAAAGCTGCTGCAGCTCGCGCCCTGCCCCCTGCTGCTCGCGCACTGATCCGCATCCGCTCCGGTTCGACGGCGCCGGATGGATGATCTATTGTTCCTTCATGCGACAGCCGCATCGCGCCCTCTCCCAGCTCGCTCTCCTCTGCCTGACGGCTCTCGCCGCGCCGGTCGCGGGACAGGCGCCGCCCGACCAACCCCCTTTCACCGAGACCATCGAGGTGCGCGAGGCGGAGGTCCGCTTCGACATGAGCTCGCTCCCCCCGTTCCAATCCATGGGCAAGAAGGGGCGCGAAGATTTCGCGGTCTTCGAGGACGGCGTCGAACGCCCGCTCACCCAGTTCGTCGCCAGCGAGCCGGGAGACTGGAGCTACGTCCTCTACTTCGACAGCACGCTCGCCTCTCCCGAGACGCGCGCCGAGGCCGCCGCTGCGCTCGCCAAGCAGGCCGGCCGGCTCGTGGCGGGAGGACGCGCGGAGATCGTGGTTGCCGACCCGCTCCCGCATTCGCGCCTGGTCACGGGTTTGGCCGACGCCCTCGCGGCGAGCCTCGAGGAGCTCGCGAGCACGAGCCGGCGCGAGCGGCCATCGACAGCGCTCCCCCCGCTGCGCGCGCTCGAAGCGCGCCTGGCGCAGATCGACCGCCTGACGGTGGAGCTCGCCGCGCGGGCCGGCGGCGGCGCTCGGGCGCTGCTCCTCCCGGTCGACGGCTGGCCGCTCGATGCCGCGTCGGCCGAGAAGCTGAGCCGCGGCAAGCGGCGCGACACGGCCGCCGAGGCGCCCACGCTGCCGGCGCTGCCGACGCTCGAAGGGGCGACGCGAGCGCTCGCCGGCTACGGCTGGGTCACCTATCCGCTCGCGCTCTCCCCCAAGCAGGTCGAGAAGCCGGCACGGGAGCGCCACGTCCAGGTCGCCATCGGGGGCGCCGGTGACGAACGGGTCTCGGCGCCGATCCTCAATCTTCCCGGCGGGGCGCCGTCGAACGCGGCCGAGGACCGGCAGATGGAGGCGCACCTCGAGATCGGCCTGATCCCCCTCGCCCGTCTCGCGCGCGGCACGTCGGGCGCGCTCGTCGCCGACCCGGAGAAGCTCGCCGAGGAGCTCGCGCAGCTCGGCCGCCGCCAGCGTCTCGCCTACCGCTCTCCCGAGCCGCGCCCGGGAACCTTGCTGCCGATCGAAGTGCGCTGGACTGGCGGTGACGGCCGGCCGCTCCAGGCCCCCGGCTGGGTGCGCGCCTCGACGCCCCCCGAGGTCGCCGCGGCGCGGCTCCGGGGCCTGCTGCGCGGCGACGCGGCCACCACCAACGGCATCACCGTCGCCGCGACGCGCGACGCCACCGGGGCCGCCTGGCGCTTGAGTGGATGCCTCCCCGCCGACAGCGCGGGGCACGCGGTGCGCGTCTCTTTCGCGCGCCTCGAGCAAGGGGAGGCCACCGTCCGGGTGGGCGAGTCACAGCTCCTCAAGCCGAGCGAGCGTGGCCTCTGCGCCGACCTCGAGCTCGCCTCCGGCAGCGCCGGCTCCCGTCTCGCGGTGGTGGTCGAAGACCTCGCCACCGAGAGCTGGACCGGCTGGGTGAGCCCGGCGACCTAGGGGCGATTGGCTCCCGGCGCACGGGGGCGTCTGCGCCAGTCGATCTCGACTCCCGCCTTGAACCGGAGTGAGAAGGTCGAGCCCGCTTCGAAGGCTTTGCCACCGAGCTTCGCCGGCTCGAATCGAGCATTCCGCAGGAAGTCGAGGACGGCAATGACGAAGCCCGGGTGCGGATCGTTGACTTCGATTCTCGGGTGGGTGGCGACGCCGCTCGAATCGATTGCGAACGAGATGATCGTGAGGTAGTCCCGCTCCGGTGGGAAGGGAATCGAGCGCGGCATCTTCGGCTGGCTTCCATCGTCGACGCGCGCCGGAAGCTTTGCTCCCTGCCGCTCGAGTTCTTCGGAGTCGGGGATCTCGGGCTGTGGGTCAGCGTCGAGGCGATGGCGCACGAGAATCTCCCCTGTCGCACCAAACTCGGCGAGATCCCAACTTTCGAGCGGTGGGTCGATCTGCTGGGCCACCTGAAAGTCCCATGCCGCTTCGCGCTCGTGCCCGAGTCCCGCTTCGGCGAGCCCTCGCGCGAGGAGCACCAGCCCGAAGGCGTGGGCGGCGTTCTTCGAGGT
>CAYZBH010000020.1:0-65297 GCA_964476605.1 uncultured Thermoanaerobaculia bacterium
TGCCGGAGAAGCATAGCATCCTTCCCCGCCGCCGGCGAGATGGAGCGCTTCACAGCCTCAGGGGAGGAACCTCGGGGGATCGGTTGGTGCGCCCGACAGGATTCGAACCTGTGACCTTGAGCTCCGGAGGCTCACGCTCTATCCAGCTGAGCTACGGGCGCCATGAAATGGGGTGAGTGATGGGACTCGAACCCACAACGACCGGAGCCACAGTCCGGTGCTCTACCATTGAGCTACACTCACCGTGCCGCTACGTCCGAATTGGCCTGCCTGGAGGGATTCGAACCCCCGACCCGCGGCTTAGAAGGCCGCTGCTCTATCCAACTGAGCTACAGGCAGCAACTTCCAAGGGCTCGCGTCGTCGGGAATCACCCGTCGGGCAGTGGTCGGGGCGCCCAGATTTGAACTGGGGACCCCCTGCGCCCAAGGCAGGTGCGCTACCAGGCTGCGCTACGCCCCGTCCGGCGCGGCAGTCTACGGGACCCCCCGGGGGGTGTCAACGCGGACGGCGCTCGCGCGCCGCCCTCTCGCCGCTCACCCCGCGATGTCTTCGCCGCCGTCGACGTTCAAGACCGAGCCGGTGAGCCAGCGGGTTCCCGGCACCGAGAGCGCCACCAGGCAGCGCGCCACGTCCTCGGGGGTGGTGAGGCGGCCGGCGGGGTTGCGGGCCTTGGCGCTCTCGACGATCTGCTCGTTGCCCGGGATCTTGCGGAGCGCCGGCGTGTCGGTCACCCCCGCCTTGATCGAGTTGGCGGTGATCCCGAGCGGAGCGAGCTCGACCGCGAGCTGGCGGATGTGCGACTCGAGCGCGGACTTGGCCGCCGAGACGGCGCCGTAGGCCTTCCAGACGATCCGGTCCCCCGCCGAGGTCATGGCGTAGACGTGCCCGCCGTCGCGCAGGAGCCCCGCCCGCACCAGATCCTGCGTCCAGTAGACGAGCGAGTTGGCCATGACGTCGAGCGTCATCTCGAGCTGCGCCTGCGAGAGCGCCTCCTTCTCCTCGCCGGCGACGAAGGGCTTGAGCGCCCCGAAGGCGAGCGAGTGCATCAGGACTCCCACCGGCCGCCCGCCGGCCTGCCGCTCCATCTCGGCGATCGTCTCGCGCCGCCTCTCGGCGTCGGCCGCGTTGACGTTGAAGAAGTGGGCCGCGCGGCCGTGGGCGCGGATCGCCGCCTGGATCTCCTCCACGTGGGGCATCGCCTGCCGCCGGTCGAAATGGACGCCGAAGATGTCGTAGCCCGCGGCCGCGAGCTCGCGCGCCGCGGCTTCGCCGAAGCCGCTCGAGGCTCCCAAGATCACTGCCCAACGGGACGGGTTCTCGTTCACTTCCACCTCCCTACGCGTGAAGTCACGATTCTACGCGTCACGCGAAGAAGACCGGGAGCCGGGCCTCGCGCGCTCCTTCCGCGACCTCCACCACGTCCCCCTTGGGCGTGCGCAACCGCCCCTGACCGACGTCGAGAAGACAGACGTTCCGGCCGAGGTGCTTGGCCGTGTAGAGCGCCTGATCGGCGAGCTGCAGGAGATCGGCCGCGCTGCGCACGGCGAGCTCGGGCACCGCCGCGACACCGGCGCTCAGGGTGACCGGAATCGCCGTCCCCTCCGGAGAGGCGAAAGCGAGACTCTCGACGCGGCGGCGGAGACGCTCGGCGATCTCGAGCGCCGTCTCGCCGTCCATCTCCTCGAAGAGGAGCACGAACTCCTCGCCTCCGAACCGGGCGCAGAGATCGTCGCCGCGGGAGGGCGCGAGCAGGATCTCCGCCACCGCCTGGAGGGCTCGGTCGCCGACCGCGTGCCCCCAGCTGTCGTTGATGCGCTTGAAGTGATCGATGTCGCAGAGCACCACCGCGAGCGCGCCCCCCTCCTCGCGGCTCCGCGCGAAGGCGGCCTCGAGGCGCTCGTCGAGCACCCGCCGCGTGGCCGCGCCGGTCAGACGGTCGACCTTGGCGGCGCGATCGGCGAACGCCGTCCGGAGCGAGGCCGCCATCTGGGGCACGAGGCCGTCGAAGAGCTCGAGATCGCGCGCTTCGAGCCGCCGCGGGTCGCACCAGAGGCGGAGCCTCCCCTGCGCCGCGCCGTCGATCTCGAGCCTGCGCTCTTCCACCCGCCAGGTCGAGCGGCGATGGATGCCGGCGAGCGGCGGGGGCGCCGGGGGCGGCTGCGCCTCCGCGAGCGTGAGACGCCCCCCGGCCTCCGCGCACCAGGTCATCTTGCCCTGATCGGCGAGGTCGAGCGCGAGCTCGAGCCAGGTGAACGGCACCAGGCCCGCGCATTCGGCGCGGATCTGCTCGGCGACGGCGAGGAGCCCCGCGCCGCCGCTCGCGAGCGCGGCGCCCGCCCGTCGCAGGCGGTGCGCCTCCTCGAGCCGGCGCGCGCGCCCGGCGGCCGCCAGGCCGTTGCGCGCCGCTTCGCCCGCGAGCAGCGCGAAGAGCGCGAGCGCGCCGAGCGCGGCGCCCCACCCCGCCGTCGCGGCGAGCACGAGCGCGTACCAGCCGAGAGCGAGCCCGGCGAGGTCGAGCGCGAGCGGCAGGAGCGCCGAGAGCGTCGCGGCGAGCGTCTCGCGGCGGATTCCGGACCGGGCCGCCACCTCCTCGACGGCCGGCGGCAGCGTCCAGACGAAAACCGCCGCCGCGAGCGCCCAGCCCGGCGTCGCGGCGAGCCAGCGATAGACCGCTCCCGCGGCGAGCGCCGAGAGGGTCGCAATGGCGAGAGCCGCGGCGACGCGTCCGGCCTGGCGGCGCTCGGGCAGCGGCTCCGCGCGGCGGGCCTCGATGGCGCGGATCGCGAGCTCGGCGCCGAGCAGCGCGAGCGGCGCGAGCAGCGCGGTCGGCGCCACTCCCAGGCGGTCGACGCCCGGGATCACGGCGAGCGCCCCCAGACCGAGGCCGGCGCCGCCGAGCGGGCGGTGCAGGGCCCCGAGGAAGGCGAGCGCCAGCAACAAGAGCGCGAGGGCGGGCGAGGTCCAGATGCCGTGCGGCGAGAGCTCGACCGAGGCCGCCGCTCCCGCCACTCCGAGGGCGGCGAGCAGCACCGGCAGGAGCCAGAGCCAAGTGCGGGGCATCCGCATCGATCCTAGCCCTGTCCGCGACCCGAGAGCCGCGCGAGCATCGCGAGCGCCACGCCCGCGAGCAAGAGTCCGAGCAGCACCGCGCCCGCGCCGGTGAGCGCGGGCACTTCGACCACCGTCGAGAACGGCCGGCAGAGCCCAGGGGTGAGGTGGAGCGAGAAGGCACGGATCGTCCCGAGGTCGTGCGGCAGCCAGTCGGTCACCTCGAGCGTCCAGGTGCCGACCGGATTCTCGCCATCGAAGGCGGCGAGCGGCAAGGCCGGCGTGTAGCTGCCGGTGAACGGGTTGTCGGGCGTCTCGACGCTCTGGATCGAGGCTCCGTCGCTCTCGTCGTCGAGCAGCGTCTGGCAGAAGTTGTTGCCGAAGCCGTCGGTGTTGCGGATGAGGGTCAGCCGTCGGCCCGAGGGCGCGACGAGGTCGAGACGGAGATTGGCGATGAACCCGTGCTGCACGCCCACGGTCGTCGCCTCGGGGTCGGTCGAGCAGAGCGCGCCGTCGAGGCTGAAGTCGAGATCGCGCACGCGACCGCCGAGCGCCGGCACGTCGATCGTCGCGAACGCCGTCGCCCCCGGCACGCCGTTCGCCGGCGCGTCGGGGATCGCGACCGGCGCCCCGAGATAGGGGAAGACGCTGGTCGGGCCCTCCGAGCCGACCGGAAGCGCGAGCTCGACCGTCTGGGGCGCGACCCCGCCCGCGTAGTCGAAGCGCACCGAGAAGTGGAGGATCTCGCCGCAGGCGAGCACCGGCGCGAGCTCGACCACGAAGTCCCCGGCCTCCGCGAGGGCGTCCGGCGCCAGGCTCCCGAGCGCGACGATCGGTTCGAGGACCTCGACCCCGACGCTCTCCGCGGCGAGTGTGACGCGCACCTGCTGGGCGCCGGCGCCGCCGACGTTCTCCACCCCGAGCCGCAGGCGCCAGCGCTCCCCCGGATCGAGCGCCGTGTCGCCATTGCCGACCTCGGGGAGCGTGGCGACGCTCGCGAGCTCGAGGTTCGCGGCGAGCGGCACGCCCGCGGCCTCGAGCGCGTCGATCAATTGCGGAATACCCGTTCCGGTCACCCGGTCGAAACCGGGCGTTTCGATGTCGAGCGCGCTCGCGGCGAGCGCCTGACGCACCTCGACGTGGCTCCATTCCGGCCGCGCGCTCCAGGCGAGCGTCGCGAGCGCCGCCGCGTGCGGCGCCGCGGCCGAGGTGCCGAAGAAGCGCCGGAAGCCATCGACCGAGGTCGCGACGCCGTCCGGCGCGGTGAGATCGGGCTTCTGCCGCACGACGCCACCGGTCGACGAGAAGTTCCCCGGCGGCGCCCCCGGGAGGAGCGTTCCGTCCGCCGCGAAGAAAATCCGTCGCGGACCGTCGGCGCTGAAGAGCTCGCTCTGCTGCCCCGCGTCGTACGGATTCGGGAAGGGGCCGGGCGGCCCGCCACCGGAGTACGGCACGGAGGCCGGCACGGCGGCCACCGCGATCGCCCCCGCCGCCGCCGCGTGCCCGCGCAAGGCCCCCGGGGTCGCGAGCTCGAGCTCGCCGCGGAACGCGATCAGATTGAGCAGCCGGTCCGCGCCGGCGCTCCGCCCCACCACGAGACGCTCGCCGGCCTCGGCGCCGGAGCCGAAGAAGCTCACGATCTCGACCGGATCGCCGTCGCCGTCCTGGGTGTCGTTCGAGAAGCGCAGCACTTCGGAGAGCGTGCCGTCGAGCACGAAGAGATCGTAGTCGTTGCCCGAGGCGCCGAACGGATCGGTCCAGTGCAGAACGACCGCCGGCGCGTAGTCCAGGACGAGGTCGGAGACGCCGCCGTCGCCGAAGTCGTTGAGCTCGAGCCCGGGGAGCGGCGGCACCGTGCCATGGGCCGCGAAGTCCCCCTCCCAGGTCCCCGCGGTGCCGTCGTCGAGGTTTCCCTCGTTGCCGGCCGAGGAGAGGTAGAGCACGCCCTGGGCCGCCACGGCGTCGACCGCGGCGGCGATCGCGAGATCCTGGAACGGCGACTCCACGAGGTAGATCACGTCGTCGACGATCACCCGGCACCCCGACGCGGCGAGGGCCTGGATGTTCGCGGCGAAGCTCTCGAAGCCGCCGAACGCGGTCGCGAACCCGAGCGCGGCGCCAGGGGCGAGGTCGTGCACGATCTCGAGCATCGCCGTCCCCTCGTCCCCGGAACCCTCCTCCCCCGACAGCACGTCGACCGCGGGGAGCTCACCCGCGAGCTGCGACACGTCGAGGGAGCTCACCCCGTCGGAGAGCACGCAGACCTTGAACCCGTCGCCCGTGAGACCGTAGTGGTCGCGCGCCAGGTCGGCCTCGAGCGTGCGGTCCCCCTCCGACCGCACCGCGTGGGTGAACGCCAGCCGTGCCGGCAGGAGGCGGGCGACGGCGGGCTCCGCCGCGAGCGCGCGCAGGCGATCGACCGGCATCTCGACGCGGAGCTCTCGCCCGCCGCCCGACGGGGGGGCCACGAGGCGCGCACCGCGGCGGCGCGCCGCGGCGGCGAGCGCGGCGGCCGGAGCTCCGCGGGCGGCGACGAGGTCGATCCGAACCGGCCCCTTTTCGGGAAGCGGGAGCGCTTCGATTCCGGCGAGGAGCGCCGGCAGGCGACCCTCCCGGCGGTCGAGCGCGAAGAGCAGGGTCGAGGCGATCTTCCGCTCCGCGGCGCTCCGCCCGGCCTTCCAGGCTCCGAGCGCCGCGAGCTCGGCGCGGGCCCGCGGGCCAAGCTCGGGTCCGGTGCCGTCCGCTCGCGCCGCGACGGCGAGGGTCGCGGCGACCAGCAGGGCGGCGCTCGAGCGGCGGCGAAACCGGACGGATCGTGGCATGAGCGGAGCGGGAGACGCCCCGGCATCCTAGCGCGGCCGGCCGCGCCGCTTGCGCGCCGGTGCCCCCTCGCAGCACAATCGCGCCCATGCGCCGCTTCCGCCCGATCCACGGAATCCTGCTGGTGGCCCTCCTGGGCGCGACCGTCATGGCGGCCGACTACTTCGTGTCGGGCGGCGGGCGGGTCGAGTTCCTCCGCGTCTCCCCGGACCGGGAGGGACGGGTCGTTCTCGACGTCTCGGACCTGGCGCCACTCGCCGTGCGCTACTACCGCTTCCTCAACGCCGGCAACCAGGAGGTCCTCTTCTTCGTCGGCAAGGACGAGAGCGGCCAGCTCGCGGTCGCCTTCAACGCCTCGGAGAACGACTTCAAGCGCCATCGGGGCTTTCGCCACGACGGCGCCTGGATGGTGAACAGGAAGTGCGAGACCGCCACTCGTCTCTCCGAGGTCAACCAGGGGCGGAGCGGCTGCGGCCCCGTGCCACTCCCCTTCCGGGTGCAGGGAAGCACGGTCACGATCGCCGAGAACGACGTGCTCGCGGGCTGGCGCTACTTCCGCTGAACCCGCCGCGCCAGGACCTCGCGGACCCGGGTTTCCGGGCTCTTGTCGTATGATGCGCGTTTAGCAAGGGTCCACCAGGGAGTGCCGGATCCCCTCGACGCCCGGGAGAACCGAATCGATGCCGTCCGTTGAGCTCGTCTTGTACCAGGAGGAGTTTCAGCGCCTCGACCAGGCGCTGAAGAAGCTCCGTCAGGAAGCGAACGCTCGCGCGATCTTCTTGATCGACAAGACCGGGCAACAGATCGCCTCGACCGGCGAGATCGAGCAGTTCGATACCACCAGCCTCGCCTCGCTGACGGCCGGCAACGTGGCGGCGACCGACGGCCTCGCGAAGTTGATCGGCGAGCGCGAGTTCTCGGTGCTCTTCCACGAAGGCAAGCGCGACCACATCCACATCTCCATCGTCGCCAAGCGCGCGATCCTGCTCGTCATCTTCGACGACCGGTCGTCGCTGGGCCTGGTTCGACTGCGCGTCAAGCGCTCGAGCGCGGACATGGAGCACATCTTCGAGGACATGCAGAAGAAGGGGGAGAAGGGCATAGCCGCCCCCTCCCACGCCAGCCCGTTCTCGGAGATCACCGACGAGGACATCGACGCCCTCTTCTCCGAATAGACCGGCCGACGCCGTGGGTCCGAAGTCATGACGTTCATCAACTACGCCAGCCGGGAGATCAACTGCAAGATCGTCTACTACGGCCCCGGGCTCGGCGGCAAGACGACGAACCTCCAGTACATCTACAACAAGACGGCGCCCGAGGCGAAAGGGAAGATGATCTCGCTCGCCACCGAGGCCGACCGCACGCTGTTCTTCGACTTCCTGCCGCTCGACCTCGGTTCCATCCGCGGCTTCACGACCCGGTTCCACCTCTACACGGTGCCCGGCCAGGTCTTTTACGACGCCAGCCGGAAGCTCATCTTGAAGGGGGTCGACGGCGTGGTCTTCGTCGCCGACAGCCAGCCCGAGCGCATGGAGGCGAACATCGAGTCGATCCGCAACCTCGAGGAGAACCTCCAGGAGCACGGCTTCGACCTCCCGAGCGTCCCCTATGCGCTGCAATTCAACAAGCGAGACCTGCCCGACGTCGTGCCGGTGGCCGACATGTACCGCACGCTCAACTACAAGCGCGAGCCCACCTTCGAGGCGGTGGCGACGACCGGCGTCGGCGTCTTCGACACCCTGAAGGCCGTCGCCAAGCAGATCCTGGTCGAGCTCCGCAAGCGATGAGCGCGGGCGGTCGGCGCCCGAGCTTCCGCTAAACTCTCGTGAGAGCCGGCCGCCGCGGGGCCGGGCCACCCGTCATGCCGAGATCCGCCGACTCCTCCCAGCCGCCCGCCGCCGTCGTCCTCGCCGCCGGGCAGGGGAAGCGGATGAAGTCCGAGCTCCCCAAGGTCTTGCACGAGGTCGCCGGGCAGCCGATGCTCGCGCGCGTCCTCGCTGCGGCCCGCGCCGCCGGCTGCGCGCCGGTCGTGGTGCTCGTCGGACACGGCGCCGAGGCGGTGCGCCGAGCTTTCGCCGGCGACGGGGAGCTCCGCTGGGTCGTCCAGGCCGAGCAGCGCGGCACCGGCCATGCGCTCGCCCTGGCGGCCGAGGCGCTCGCGGCCGAGCAGCGGACGCTGTTGGTGCTCTCCGGCGACGTGCCGCTCGTCCGCCCCGAGACGCTCGGACGCCTGCTCGCCGCCACCGCCGGCGCCTGGGGGGCGATGGCGGTCGCGACCCTCGCCGAGCCCGGAAGGCTCGGTCGGGTGCTCGCGAAGGGGGACGGCTCGCTCGACCGGATCGTGGAGGCCGCCGACGCGACGCCGGAAGAGCTCACGATCCGCCGCGTCAACGCCGGCCTCTACGCCCTGCCGGCGCCGGCGATCTTCGACTACCTCGCGCGGCTCCGCCCGACCAACGCGCAGGGGGAGCTCTACCTGACCGACGCGCTCGGCGCGGCGAGCGCCGACGGGCGGAGGATCGCCCTGGTCGAGCTCGAGGACCCCGAGGAGGCCTTGGGCGTCAACGATCGCGAGGACCTCGCCCGCGTGCATGGCCTGGCGCTGGCGCGCAAGGCCCGGGACCTCATGGCGTCCGGGGTCACGCTCCTGGCCCCCGAGCGGATCGCCGTCGAGCCCGAGATCGAGGTCGGGAGCGACAGCGTGCTCCACGCCGATGTCACGCTCCGTGGCGCGACGCGCATCGGCGCGCGCGCGGTGATCGGCCAGGGCGCCTGCCTCGTCGACACCGCGGTCGGCGACGGCGCCGTGATCGAGCCCTACTCGGTCCTGGACGGCGCGCGCGTCGGTGCCGGCTGTCGGGTCGGCCCCTTCGCGCGGCTGCGCCCGGGCGCGGTGCTCGAGGCCGGGGCGAAGGTCGGGAACTTCGTCGAAGTGAAGAACGCCCGGCTCGGTGCCGGCGCCAAGGCGAATCACCTGGCCTACGTCGGCGACGCCGAGGTCGGCGCGCGGGCGAATCTCGGGGCGGGCGTCGTGACCTGCAACTACGACGGCGTCGCCAAGCACAAGACCGAGATCGGCGAGCGCGCCTTCGTCGGCAGCGACACGATGCTGGTCGCGCCGGTCAAGGTCGGCGCGGGCGCCACCACCGGCGCCGGCTCGGTGATCACCCGCGACGTCCCCGACGGGGCGCTCGCCGTCGAGCGCTCGGCGCAGCGCACCCTTCCCGGCTGGAATCGGCGCCGCCCTCGCGCTCAAAAGGAGGAGTAGAGAGATGTGCGGGATCGTCGGCTACGTCGGACCGCGACCGGTGGTGCCGTTGCTGCTCGACGGCTTGCGCAAGCTCGAGTACCGCGGCTACGACTCGGCCGGCATCGCCGTCGTCGACGGCTCCCGTCTCGAGCGCCAGCGCGCCGAAGGGAAGCTCGACCGTCTGGTCGAGAAGCTCGCGGCGCAGCCCCTGGGCGGTCGCTACGGCGTCGCCCACACCCGCTGGGCGACGCACGGCAAGCCGATCGAGAAGAACGCCCATCCGGTGACCGACGCGGAGGGGCGGATCGCCGTCATCCACAACGGCATCATCGAGAACTTCCTCCCCATCAAGCGACGGCTGCAGGGAACGGGGCGGAGCTTCGCGACCGACACCGACACCGAGGTCATCGCCAATCTCGTCGCGACGCACTTCGCGGGAGATCTCGCCGCGGCGGTCCGCACCGCGGTCGCCGAGCTCGAGGGGATGTACGCCTGCGCCCTCGTCTCCTCGGCGAGCGGCGAGGACGAGGTGATCGCGGTCCGCCAAGGGACGCCGCTCGTCCTCGGCCTCGGCCAGGGCGAACAGTACCTCGCGTCCGATCCGGCGGCGCTCCTCGCCCACACGCGGGACGTGATCTTCCTCGACAACGGCGACGTCGCCCGCCTGACCCGCGACTCGATCGAGATCTGGGATCGCCATGGCGCCCGCGTCGAGCGGCCGGTGACCCGCCTCAACTGGGATCCGATCCAGGCCGAAAAGGGGGGCTACAAGCACTTCATGGCGAAGGAGATCCACGAGCAGCCGCAGGCGGTGCGCGACACCTTCGCCGGACGCGTCGACTTCGAGAGCGGCGAGATCGCCTTCGACCACCTCGAGCTCGAGCCTTCCTACGTGCGCTCGCTCGCGCGCCTGCAGCTCCTGGCTTGCGGCACCTCCTGGCACGCGGCGCACGTCGGCAAGTTCCTGATCGAGGAGATCGCGCGCATCCCGGTCGAGGTCGACTACGCCTCCGAGTACCGCTACCGCGATCCGCTCGCCGATGCCTCGGTGTTGGTCGCCGGCATCTCGCAGTCGGGTGAAACGATCGACACGGTCTGGGCGATGGAGGCGGCAAAGGAGCGCGGAGCCCGCCTGATCGCGGTCTCGAACGTGCAGGGCTCGCAGGCCACGCGCATCAGCTCGGGGGTGCTCTACACGCACGCCGGGCCAGAGATCGGCGTCGCCTCGACCAAGGCCTTCACCACCCAGCTCGCGGCGCTCTATCTGCTCGCCCTCTACCTCAAGCAGCAGCAAGGGAAGGCGCTCGAGCCCGAGCTCTTGGCGGCGCTCGCGCACGTGCCGCAGGCGATCTCGGAGGCGCTCGCGGTCGAGCCGGAGACCGACGAGCTCGCGCGCCGCTTCCAGAACGCCCGCGATTTCCTCTACCTCGGCCGCGGCATCCACTACCCGATCGCGCTCGAGGGGGCGCTCAAGTTGAAGGAGATCTCCTACATCCACGCCGAGGGGTACCCCGCCGGCGAGATGAAGCACGGCCCCATCGCGCTCATCGACGAGCAGCTGCCGGTGGTGGCGATCGCGACCGGACGGCGTGTGTTCGAGAAGGTGAAGTCGAACCTGCAGGAGGTCAAGGCGCGTGACGGCGTGGTGATCGCGGTGACCGACCGCGACCCCGACGCGCTCGACGGCGTCGCCGACCACGTGCTCCGCGTGCCCTCGGTCTCCGAGCACCTGCAGCCGATCGTCAACGTGGTGCCGCTGCAACTCCTCGCCTACCAGATCGGCGTCCGCCGCGGCGCCGACGTCGACCAGCCCCGCAACCTCGCCAAGAGCGTCACCGTCGAGTGAGCCAGGGGAAGAGGTCTCCCGCTCCCGGCGTCGGCTGCACCGTGAACGCGGGGGGAGGCCAGCAGGTCTCCCGTGACGTCCCGGCCCCGGCAAAGCGATAGAGCCGCGCGCCGTCGGTCGCTGGGAAATCCGCGACCGGGTGTCGCGGTCGCAGACCGCCCAGGAGACCCGGGCTCTCCGGGTAGCCAGCCACGAGCACCAGCGTGCAGCCCGGTTGAGCCGCGAGGCGCGCGAGGAGCTCTTCGCGATCCGTCCGTATCGAGACGATTCCCGGCTCCGGCGGAAGCGGCCAACGATCGAAGCGACCGAGCGCGAAGCCCAGGGAGATCCGGCTCCAGTCGTTGCTCACCAGGACCGTCGCATCACGACCACCCAGCGTTTCGACCGCCCGGGCAACCGCCGGCCAGTCGGGCCGCCCCGCGCGCGCGTAGGCCATGACTCCCGGTACCGCGGCGAAACTCACCGCGAGGCAGCCGAGGAGGGCCGCTGCGCCTTCGAGCTCGGGGCGTCGCCAGCGCAAGAGGCGAGGCAGGCTCCCCCAGCCGGCGGCGATCAGCACGCAGAGGAAGGGCAATCCGAACAGGTCGTAGCGCGGATGAGAGAAGTGGCGCGTTCCCGCGAGCACGAGCTCCGGCGCCGCGGTCCCGACGACCGCGCCGACCAGCACCGCCTTCCCACCCTCGCGGCGAAAGAGCGCGCTAACGCCGACCATCACCGGCGCCACCACGAGCAGCATCAGGCCGCGCGGGACGATCTGCTCCGCGTGCCCCATGAAGAAGAGTTGCAGACCCCGGTCCACGACCCTCAGCCACGTCCACGTGGTCGGCGCGAAGCCCTTCGGCGCGCCGGCCGCGCCGAGAATCAGGGCGCCCCAACCGGCGAGCGGAACCAGGCTCGCGACGGCCGCGAGGACCAGCCGGCGCAGGCTGCGCCGCGGGCTCTGAAAGCTCCTCCGATGCTCCCAAGCCAGCACCAACACCGGTGCCCAAATGACCACTACGAAGTAGTGCGTGAGCGCGCCTAGCGCCGCTGCAGCTGCCGCCTCCGAGGGGAATGACTCGCCGCCGCGCACGATCCAGCGGTCCGCGGCGTCCACGGTCCAGAGCGCGAGCAGAAGCGCCAATCCGTAGGGCCTGAGCTCCTGGGAGTACCGAAGCAGCAAGGGAGAGGTAGCGGCCAGGAGGGCGGCTCCGAAGCCGACCGAGCGACCGAAGCGGCGCGTTGCCCAGCGGCCGAGCAGTGCCACCGACACGACGCCCAGGAGCGCTCCCATCGCCCGCCGCCCGAGCTCACCAAGACCCAGCTCACGCAGGCCCCAGGCAACGATCGGCTCCAACGGCGGATGCACCCGATCGGCCACGAGCGCCGAGAGCAGGTCGCGCAGGGAGCCGTGAAGAAACAGCTCCTCGAAGATCTCGTCGAGCCACATCGCGCCGCCGCGAAGCCCGACCGCTCGCACGACGCAGGCGATGCCAAGAACCGCCATCCAGGGCAGCATCGATCGACTGCGTGCCGACTTCGCCACTTCCATCCCTGCGCGCACGCTCGCATCATACGTTCGCTCTTCGTAGCCAAACGGGCATCAGTTCTGACATCGTTGGCGGTCGCTGGACCTTTCACCACAGGAGGAGAGATGGCCACGAGACGCACCACGCATCGCAGCTCGAAGGGGAAGAAGCTCTACGCCGTGCGCAACGCCGACGGATCGTTCAAGGACATCCAGACGTACGAGCGCGCGCAGCGCGCGGATCTCGCCAAGAAGAGCGCCGCCGAGAAGGCGAAGCCTGCCAAGAAGACGGCCAAGAAGGCCGCGAAGAAGAGCGCCGTGAAGAAGAGCGTCAAGAAGGTCGCGAAGAAGGCCGCCAGGAAGGCGGCGCCGAAGAAGAAGCGCTGAGCCGCCGTCCGCCGGCGCTCCGGCTCTCGCCTCCGCGGCTCGGGCTCGATAGAGTCGCGCGGTGAACCGGAGCGCGCCCGCGGCGCTCGATACCGCCCTCAATCCCGAGCAGCTCGCCGCCGTCACCCACGGCGACGGGCCGCAGCTCGTGCTCGCCGGCGCCGGCTCCGGCAAGACGCGGGTCATCACCTACCGCGTCGCCTGGCTGGTGCGCGAGCAGGGCGTCGATCCCGGCTCGATCGTCGCCGTCACCTTCACCAACAAGGCGGCCGGAGAGATGCGCGACCGCGTCGAGCGGTTGCTCGAGCTCTTCCCGCTGCCGACCTTCGTCGGCACCTTCCATCGCTACGCCCTGACGCTGCTCCGGCGCTGGGGGGAGCGGGTCGGGCTGCCGCGCGACTTCGCGATCCTCGACACCGATGACCAGAAGAAGCTCGTGGTGCAGGCGATGGCGGCCGAGGGGATCTCCGAGTCGAGCTTCCCGCCGCGCTCGATCCTCGCCGCGATCTCCGCCGCGAAGAACCAGTTGATCTCGGTCGACGCCTACGAGCGCAACGCCTCGGGTTTCTTCGAGCAGCGGGTCGCGCGCGCCTACCGGCGCTATCAGGCACTGCTGCGCGAGGCCTCGGGCGTCGACTTCGACGACATGATGACGCTCGCGGTCCGGCTGCTCGCCGAGCACGCCGATCTCGCGGAGCGGCTGCGGCAGCGGGTGCGCTACCTGCTCGTCGACGAGTTCCAGGACACCAACCACGCCCAGCTCGAGCTCGTCGAGCGCCTCGCCGGCAAGGCCGGCAACCTGACCGCGGTGGGGGACGAGGACCAGGGGATCTATCGCTGGCGGGGCGCCGATTTGGGCAACATCCTCGACTTCGAGCGCCACTTCCCGGGCGCGACCGTCCGCAAGCTCGAGCGCAACTACCGCTCGACGGCGACGATTCTCGAAGCGGCGAACGCGGTGGTGGCGAAGAACCGCCTGCGCCGCGGCAAGCGGCTCTGGACGTCCGCGGGGCGAGGCGACGCGATCGCGCTCCACCGCGCGGGCGACGAGGCGGAGGAGGCCGCCTGGGTCGTCGACCAGATCGAGCGCCAGCGGTCGCGCCGCGCGTTCTCCGACTTCGCCATCCTGGTGCGCACCAACGCCCAGACGCGCGCCTTCGAGGACGAGTTCTTCCGCCGGCGGATCCCCTACTCGATGGTCGGGGGGGTCCGCTTCTACGAGCGCGCAGAGATCAAGGACCTGGTCGCCTACCTCCGCCTGCTCCGCAATCCGCGCGACGGCTTCTCGATGCTCCGCATCCTGAACGTGCCGGCGCGCGGCATCGGCAAGGCGACGGCGGCGCTCCTCGAGGAGCGCTCAGGAGAGCTCGCGCTCTCCCCCTGGGAGATCCTGGCGCAGGACGAGCTCGGGAGCTTTCCGGCCCGCGCGCAGACCGCGCTCCGCGCCTTCCGCGATGTGATCGTCAGCCTGCGCTCGGCCGCCGAGGAGCTGCCGCTGCCGGCGCTGCTCGACGCGCTCCTGGCGAAGACCGGTTATCTCGAGAGCCTCCGCCCGGAGAGCGAGGAGGACCAGGCACGGCGGGAGAACATCCGCGAGTTCCTGACCGCCGCGCAGAGCTTCACCGAGGCGAAGAGCTACGGCGAGGGGCAGGAGGAGGATCTGCTCACCGCCTTCCTGGATCACGTCGCCCTGGTGACCGATCTCGATGGCTGGCAGGAGGAGCGCGGCGTGACGCTGATGACCCTCCACAGCGCCAAGGGGCTCGAGTTCCCGGCGGTCTTCGTGGCGGGGCTGGAGGACGGCCTCCTCCCGCACTTCAACGTGCAGGGGCGGAGCGAGGACCTCGAGGAGGAGCGCCGCCTCTTCTACGTCGGCATGACGCGCGCCCGCGAGCGCCTCTATCTCTCCTGCTGCCGGCGCCGCCGCATCGCCGGCGCCTACCAGGACCAGCGCGAGTCCCCGTTCCTGGAGGAGCTCCCGGCCGAGCTCCTGGAGGAGACCGAGAGCCCCCGTCTCTTCCAGTCGGAACGGACGCGCGGCGTCGACGAGTTCTTCCAGCGACAACGCCCGACCGCGCCGCTCCCCGAGGCGCCGCATCGCGGCCCGCGCCGCGGCAGCCGCGTCCGCCACGCCACCCTGGGCCAAGGCGTGGTGCTCGACATCGAGGGCGAAGGGGACGACGCCAAGCTCACCATCTTCTTCGAGCGCGCCGGCAAGAAGAAGCTCGTCGCCCGTTTCGCCAGCCTCGAGCTTCTATAGGACCCGCCACGCTCTTGACATGTGGAGCACATGCAACTAGCCTGACTGCATGTCGAAGATGATCCAGATCCGCAACGTGCCCGACGCGCTCCACCGGCGTCTCAAGGCGCGCGCGGCGGAGGCGGGCATGTCGCTCTCGGACTACCTGCTGGCCGACCTGCGTCGCTCGGCGGAGCGGCCGACCCCGGAGGAGCTCGCGCGGCGGCTCCTCGCGCGCACGCCGGTCGAGCCGCCCGTCGCGCCCGCGCGCGCCGTCCGCGAAGCCCGCTCCACCCGCGCCGACAGGTGATTGTCCTCGACGCCTCGGCGCTCCTGGAGCTCCTGCTGGTGACGCCGACCGGCCGAGCGATCGCGGAGCGCGCCTTCGCCCCCGCGGCATCGCTCCATGCGCCCGAGCTGATCGACCTCGAGGTCGCGCAGGTCCTCAGGCGCTACGAGCGCGCCGGCGCGCTCCCGGCTGGACGCGCCGCGGAGTCCCTCCAGGATCTCGCGGACCTCCGCCTGGAGCGCTATTCGCACCGCCTTCTCCTGCCGCGCATCTGGGAGCTTCGCGCCAACTCGACCGCCTACGACGCCGCCTACGTCGCCTTGGCCGAGCTCCTCGACGCTCCGCTCCTGACCTGCGACGCCGCCTTGGCCGCCGCTCCGCACGGCGCGAGAGTGGAGCTCTTCGGCGCCACCTAGAGTTCCCACGCCCGTCGGCCCTCAACCGGCCGCCTGGATCTCTGGCCATTCATGCCGTGAATGGATATCACTCACGGCGTGAATGATTCTCAGAGGGCTCTGCCTCGCCACGTCCAGGCCGCTCTGGCCGGGCGTCTTCGCGTCCTCATCTACCGAACGACGAGCGGAAACGAGGTGGACTTGGTCATCGAAGCCGAAGGACACCAGCTCCCGATCGAGGTCAAGACCAGCTCGCGCCCACGCCTCCGCGACGCCGCGGGCCTCGTGGCCTTTCGCGCCGAGTACGGCAAGCAAGCGCTTCCCGGTCTCCTCCTCCACGCCGGCAGCGCAACCGAGTGGCCAGCCCCCGACCTCCTCGCCACCCCCTGGTGGCGCGTGCTCTGAGCCGGAGCATCGCACTTGCGGAGTTCATGGCTACAGGCCCAGCGACCGGGTGCCGGGGAATCACGAGCGTGAACGCTCGGCGGAACTTCTTACGGTCGCCTACTTCGAGAAGAGCCAGAAGGCGGACGCCACTGCCGCCAGGGGCAAGAGTAGAGACGCGACGGTCAACGCGTCGAGCGCGGCAGTACGGATCGTCCTTCGGTGTTTGAGGTACTGAATCTCCAGATAGATGCCAACGGTGGCTCGATTCGCGTCGACGGATGGCAGTTTCGCCCTCAAGCGAGAAAGAAGAAGGAACCGCGCGACAAACACGCTCACGACCGAGAGTGAGAACAACAGGGCAGGTAGAAGCAAGTCGGGCCTTGTGATCTTCACTGCCGGCCTCCGTAGCAGCCGAATCCCCTTCCAGGAACGCCCGGAACATTGGGGTCAGAAGAACTCGATCCCCATGAGCAACACAAGCCAGGGGCTGAGAAAGGTGCACACGGTCAGGAGATCAAGCCCCAGACTCCGGACGCGCGATCGATTTCGAAGGTACTGGATCTCCAGGTACGGGTAGACCGTAGCCAGGTCGCTTCTCGTTTCAGGCAGACACTCGCGGAGGCGAGCAAGCAGGGCGAACCTCGAGAACAAGGCGAGCATCACCCCAGCGCAGAAGAGGAGCCCGGGGAGAATCAGTTCTGGCCTCGTGACCTTCACTTCGACCCTCCATAGCATCCGAGATCGCGGCCAAAGAACGTGACCGGCTCGTAGTTCAGTTTGGTCACCCCGCCGGTCAATAGCGTGGGGCTTCCGCCGGCTCCCAGCTCGAATCCTGCATAGCCGTTTCCGTCGAGAATCGACCCGGACGCAGGGCCAAACAGGCCGGCCGAGAGCATCTTCCATCCCCCCTGAGCGCTCCAACTCTCACCTGACCAGGGTCCTGTGCCGTACGCCCAGTTCATCGTCACGTTGATTCCAGGCGACCAACCGAGCGACGATTGGCCCACAGTTTCGTAGCTGTAGATCCCAATCCCACCAGGAAGGAATTGGACGTTGTAGCCCTTCGTGGCCCCTCCCCCGGAGCTGAGAAAAGTGTTGATCAGCGACCCTTCGAAATTGTAGCCCCAGGTGACGCCCCCACACACATCGCTATTCGGCCGAGTGTTCTCGGCAACGATCTTGATGACCTCAAGCGCCTCCGAGGTCCCACCGTCGTTCGTTCCCGTCCCGGGCACCCGGAAGTTGTTCGGCCCGTTGGACGGTCCGAACGGGTTGCTCATGATCGTGATTGGGCTGATCCCCGCCGGCGGCGGCGCTGACCCGGGTTCGGTCGGGTCCTCGCCGATCACGTCGATCTCGTCGGAGCAGGAGTCTGCGTCACACCTGATCAGAAGCCCCAACGGATCGATGTACTTGAGCGGGTTGCCGAGGACGTAGGTGTAGCGGTTCCAGCTCTGGGGGTTCTGGGGGTAGCCGTTCATCGGGTCGACGGTGGTGAAGCGGCCGATCAGGGGAATGTAGCTCCTCTGCATCATGTAGTCGCGGTCGTCCGCGACGCCGGAAGTGTTGAGGAGGTCCCGCTCGTGGCCGCGCGGGGGGGCGGGGCAGTGGCTCTCGACTCGGTCGGGCCGCGAGGGCGAGAATGCTCCGGTCGTCATGGAGATCTCCGGCAGCGATTCTAGTTCCGTGGGGGGGGGCGGCGCGGCTTCTTCCGTCTCTCGCGGGGCTACCTGGCTGGCCGCGCTCCTGATCGTGGGCGGCGTCGCGCTCGGGATCGCGAACCGCTTCCTCCAGGACGACGCCTACATCTCGTTTCGCTACGCCGCGAATCTCGTCGCGCACGGGGAGCTCAACTGGAACCCGGGGGAGCGGCCCCAGATCGAGGGGTACACCAACTTCCTCTGGACGCTCCTGCTCGCCGGCGCCATGCGCGCCGGAGTGACGCCCGAGATCGCGAGCCAGCTGCTCGGGCTCGCCTGCGGCGCCGGGACGCTCGCGCTCACCTACCGGCTCGGCCGCCGCCTGGGTGGCGGCCCTGCGGCCGGCGCCCTCGCGACGCTCCTGCTCGCGACGCACTACTCATTCAGCGCCTACATGACCGGCGGTCTCGAGACCTCGCTCCAGACCCTTCTGCTCCTCGCCGCGGTGACCCTCGCCGAGGCGCTCGCGTCGGCTCCCCCGTCCGAGAACCTAGCCGCCCTGCGGCGGACGGCTCTCGCGCTCTCCGTCGTCCTCGCGCTCGCCTTCCTCACCCGCATGGACGCGGCGCTCACCGGCCTCGTGATCCTGGCGTTCGCGACCCCGGCGCTCCGCCGGCGGGTGCCCGAGCCGCGGGCGCGCGCCGTCGCCGCGGCCTGGCTCCTCCTCCCCGGAGCTCTGCTCGCGGTCGTCTGGCTCGCCTGGAAGCTCCGCACCTACGGCGAGCTCCTCCCCAACAGCTGGTACCTCAAGGGAGCCGGCGGCTCGGTCGAGCGCTGGAAGCTCGGGCTCGAGTACCTCTGGCTCTACGCCCGCGAATACCTCCTGCTCCCACCGCTCCTGCTGGTCGCGTGGACGGGTCGCGCGCTCTGGAGCCGGCGCACCCTCCGTCTCCTCTTCGTCCTGATCGCGATCTGGAGCGTCTACGTCGCGAGCGTCGGCGGGGACTTCATGGAGTTCCGCTTCCTCGTGCCGGTCGCGCCGCTCCTCGCGATCCTCGTCGCTCTGGCCCTCGACGCCCTCCGGCGCCCACTTCTCCGTTGGGCGTTCGTCGCGGTGTGGGTGGCCGCTTCGGGGCTCCACGCGGAACGCTTCCACGACGAGGCGGGGGTCGAGTCGATCGCGCTCCTCGCCTCGCATCTCCAGGCACCCTCCGACCAATGGGTCCACGTCGGCGAAGTCCTGAGGAGCACGTTTCGGGGCGCGGATCCGCTCGTCGCCACCATGGCGTCGGGGGCCGTCCCCTATGCGTCGGGGCTCGAGACCGTGGACATGCTCGGGGTCAACGACCGCTGGGTCGCACGGCATGGCGACCCGCTGGGAGGGCGCCCTGGGCACAACCGGATCGCGACGCTCGACTACCTGCTCAGCCGGGGCACGAACCTGATCGTCGCGCACCCGCAAGTACGGGCAACCGACGGCAGCGAGGATCTCTCGCGACCCTCGACATTCTGGAGCCAGCTCGACGCCAGCCTGCTACCCTCGAACTCCGAGGTGCTCCAGATCCCGCTCGACGCAGGGCATCTCGTCGAAGTCGTCTACCTGCTGCGCACCGACGCCATCGACGCCCTGGTGGCGCGCCACCGGTTCCGCGAGCTACCGCTCCCCGCGAGCTGAGCTCCGGCGGGTTCAGCCCGCGACGGGCCGGGCGGCCGTCGCCTCCGTCGCCGTGCCCGCTCGGATCCCTCGCCCCTCCGCGAGGCTCGCCACCAAGACGAGCGCCGCGAGCTCGATGCCGACTCCGGTGAGGAAACAGTGGCGCTCGGGTTCCGCGGCGTCGACCAGGAAGGCGAAGAGGCCGAACGCCACCGAGGTCGCCGCGAGCCCCACCGCGAATCGGGCGAGCCGGCGGGAGTCCTCCGAGAGTCTCCGGCGAAACAGGAGCGCGAGGGCCGAGAGAACGGAGAAGCCGAGGGGGCCGAAGAGCGGCAGGTGGCGTTCGAGCAGCGTATGAAAGCCCGCGGGGGGAGGGCCCGTGTAGGCCCAGAGGCTCCGTCCGGCGAGAAAGGGGAGCGCGTCCGCGAGGGAGCGCCAGAGGAAGAGCGGATGCGTGGCGAGGTAGCGCGCGTAGGCGGCGTTCCCGTGCGCCGCGAACCAGGCGCGGAACGGAGCCTGCTCCGGAGCGAGCAGCAGGAGGTTCGCCTCGTAGGCGCGCCGCCCCACCAGCGCCTCGAGCTCCGGCCGCCAGGGCATCCCCCGCGCCTCGAACCAGGCGATCCCATCGGGCTCGACCGCGACGCGATGAAAGAAGACGTTCATCGTGCGCAGATCGTTCCTCCCGGCGCGCAGCGAGAGCCAGGAGGCGATCGCGGTCGCGCCCAGAACGACGAGCGACGCCAGGAATAGGGCGCGGCGGCCGCGCGGCCTCCCCCGGGGGGCGAGGAGCCCGGCGATCGCGACCAGCAGCGCGAGCCAGAGGCCGATGTGCTCGCGCGCGAAGACCACCGTCGTGCCCACCGCGGCCGCGAGCCCCGCACCGCGGCCGGCGCGGACGAGCGCGTGGCCGAGCGCTCCCGTCGCCAGCCAGAGCGCCGCGAGCGTGAGCGCTTCGGGCAGCAGCGCGAGCGACCATCCCGAGAGATTCCACCAGAGCGCGAGCGGCAACCCGAGCAAGATGACGAGGGCTCGCGCACGGCGTCGCGAGCAGCCGAGGACGAGGAGCGCCAGAGCGCACCCCGCGGCGAGGGCGTAGGTCAGCTGCTGCGCGACGACGATCCGCTGCGGGTCGCCGCCGACGATCTTGTAGAGGAGGGGCAGGAGAAAGGGGCGATTGCGATCGATCGGCGCTTCCGGGTCGTCCGACGAGCGCGGCCAGAGCACCGCGCGGCGGCTCGCGAAGAACTCGAGATCGAGCGGCTGGGCGGCGAGCCAGAGATAGCTCTTGGAGTCCTCGAAGCGGAGCGCCGCCCGCCCATGCGTGGGCAGCAGCGTCCCGACTCCGATCAGCGCGGCGAAGAGGAGCCCCCAGGCGACGACGCCGCGCCACGGCGCGCCTGGCGGCGCACCCACGGAGTCGTCGCCCGGGATCACACGCCGCCTAGCGCGGTCGCCGCGCGAGGTAGTCGGTGCGCAGCAGCGCGTAGAGGTAGTTGTCGACCCGGCGGCCGTGCAGGAGGAAGTAGCTCTTGAGGCGCGCCTCGCGCTCGAAGCCGAGCTTCTCGAGGACGCGCTGCGAGGCCGCGTTCTCGACCGAGCAGCGGGCCTCGAGCCGCTCGAGCCCTACCGCGAGCAGCAGGTCGGGGAGGAGCAGGGCGAGCGCCGCGGTCATCGCCCCCTGGTTCTGGTAGGCGGTCGCGAGCGCGTAGCCGATCTCGGCCAGGCCGTGCTCCCAGGAGATGATCGCGAGCGTGATCCACCCCGCCTCCTCCCCGTCGACCAGGATGATCCACTGGAAGCGTTCCCCACGCCCCGCGTAGAGATCGTCGATCCGCTGCCGGCCGAGGTCCGCGGTGAGCTCGGAGAGGGTCGCATCCTGCAACGGCTGATGGCGGCGCACCGAGGGCTCCGAGCGCCAGCCGAAGAGGAGACGCGCGTCGCCCGCCATCGCCGGCCGGACCGCCACGCGCTGGGGACGGGGGTGTCGTTCGAGGACCATCCTCGCGAATCCTACCCAACCGCGGGGACTGCGAGATGATCCCCTCCACCATGGCCGCTCCGGAGCCACTCGAGCGCCCGTATCGTTACCGGCTGACCGTCGCCTACGTCGGCACCGCCTACGCGGGGTGGCAGCGGCAGGCAAACGCCTCGAGCGTCCAGGCGGAGCTGGAGCGGGCGCTCGCCGACCTCACCGGCGAACCGGTCACCGTCCAGGGGGCGGGGCGGACCGACGCCGGCGTGCACGCCCGGGGTCAGGTGGCACACCTCGATCTCTCCCGCCCCTTCCCGGCCGACGGCCTCGTCTTCGGTGGCAACTTCCGGCTCCCCGACGCGATCCGCATCCTCGACGCCGCGCCGGTGCCAGCGGCTTTCCATGCCCAGTTCTCCGCGGTCGCCAAGACCTACCGCTACCGCTTCTACCGGGCGCGGCTCGCGCCGCCCGAGCTCGCGCCCTTCGTCACTCTGGTGCCCTCCCGTCTCGACCTCGACGCGCTCCGCGCCGCGACGGCCCGGCTCGTCGGACGCCACGACTTCGCCGCCTTCGCGCTCGCCGGGGGGACCTATCGGACGACCCGCCGCACCCTCTACCGATCCGCTTGGGAGGAATCCGGACCCGAGCTCGCCTTGGCCTGCGTCGGCGACGGCTTCCTGCGCGGCATGGTGCGGGGGATCGCCGGGACGCTGCTCGACGTGGCAGCCGGGAGACGCTCGGTCGCCGAGGTCGTGCGGCTCCTCGACGGCGAAGTCCGTGGCGCCGCCGGACCGACCGCGCCGGCCGCCGGGCTCTCGCTCGAGCGCGTCGACTACTCCCCGGAGGAGGCCCGGCGCCCGACGTCCGCTGTGGTAGCTTGAAGCGGATGCCCCAGCCCTCGCTGCCGGCCGCTCCCGGCTCGCCCGAAGAGCAGCTGCTGCGGCAGGTGGACCTCGCGCGCCTCCCCCGCCACGTCGCCGTCATCATGGACGGCAACGGACGTTGGGCGAAGCAGCGGGGCCAGCCCCGCATCGAAGGGCATCGCGCCGGGGTCGCGGCGGTCCGCGACACGGTCGAGAGCGCCGCGCGGCTGGGGCTCGAAGTGTTGACCCTCTACGCCTTCTCGGTCGAGAACTGGAAGCGCCCCCGGCACGAGGTCTGGACGCTCATGAACCTGCTGCGCGACTACCTGCGCCGCGAGCTCCGGACGCTGGTCGAGAACGACATCCGGCTGCGCGTCCTGGGGCGCTACAAGGAGCTCGATCCGTCGATCGTGGCGGCGCTCGAGAACGCCTTGGAGAAGACCGCCGAGTGCCGCGGCATGGTCTTCAACATCGCCCTCAACTACTCCGGCCGCAACGAGATCCTCGACGCCTGCCGGCGCATCGTCTCCGAATGGGCGGCGGGCGAGCGGCTCGACATCGACGAGGCGACCCTCAACCGCTCGCTCGACACCGCGGGGCTACCCGACCCCGACCTGCTGATCCGCACGTCGGGGGAGATGCGCGTCTCCAACTTCCTGCTCTGGCAGATCGCCTACACCGAGATCTGGGTGACGCCGACGCTCTGGCCCGACTTCCGCTGTCGCCACCTGCTCGAAGCGATCCTCGACTTCCAACGGCGCGAGCGCCGATTCGGCGGCGTGATCGAGGACGCGCCGGTGCGCGAGCGCGGCACCGGCGAGGCCTGATCCCGAGGACGCGGCTCCCGTGAAGCGACTCCTCACCGCGGCGGTCGGCGTTCCGCTCGCCCTGCTCGCGGTCTTCCGCCTTCCCGGTTGGGCCTTCTTCCTGCTCGTCGCGCTGCTCTTCGAATGGGCGGCGCTCGAGTTCGTCGCGCTGGTGCGCCCGCTCGCCCCACGCGCCCCCTGGTGGTGGCTGCTCGTGGCCGCGCCGGTCGCCGCGACGGCGCTCGCCTGGGGGCTCGCGCCCGGGGTGGCGACGAACGGCTTCTGGCCGCTCGCGCTCGCGACGCTCGCGGCGCTCCTCTCCCCCGTGCTGGTGCTCTTCACCCGCACGCCGATGGAGCAGGCGGTGACGGCCACGGCGTTGCTCGCCTGGGGAACGCTCTACTTCGCGGCGCCGATCGCCAGCCTCTCGCGCCTGCAGATCCACGATCCCTGGGTCTTCTTCCTGCTGCTCGCCATCGTCTGGCTGGGCGATACCGCCGCCTACTACGTCGGCACCGCCTTCGGCCGCCACCGGTTGGCCCCCGTCGTCTCGCCCAAGAAGTCCTGGGAGGGGGCGATCGCGGGCTTCGCGACCTCGCTCGTCGCCACCGCGATCTGGTCCGCCTGGCAGCGCGGCGACGTCGATCCGCGACTGCTCGCGGTGGGGGCGATCACCGCGGTGGCGAGCCAAGTGGGGGACTTGGTCGAGTCGATCGTCAAGCGCGCCGCCGGCGTCAAGGACTCGGGCGGCGTGCTGCCGGGGCACGGCGGCGTCTACGACCGCATGGACGCGATGTTCCTGGCGGCGCCGGCGATGCTGCTCGCGCTCTGGATCTTCGGTTTCGAGGTCGCCCGGTGACCGCGCGTCTGGCGCTCCTCGGGGCGACCGGATCGATCGGCTCGAGCGCGCTCGAGGTGGTGCGCCACCATCCGGACCGGCTCCGGGTCACGGTGCTCGCCGCGCAGGGGCGCGACCCCGACAAGCTCGCTGCGCTCGCCCGGGAGGTGCGTCCCAAGCTGGTGGCGGTGCTCGACGAGAAGGCGGCCGGGAAGCTGCGCGGCGAGCTGCCCGCGGGCACCGAGCTCGCGAGCGGCGCGGGCGCGTTGGTCGACGCCGCCACGCACCCGGAAGTCGACAAGGTCGTGGCCGCCGTCGTCGGCGCGGCAGGGCTTCCTCCGGTCGCCGCCGCGCTCGCGCTCGGACGCCCGGTGGCGCTCGCCAACAAGGAGTCGCTGGTGGTCGCCGGAAGGCTCCTGACCGAGCTCGCCGCGCTCTCCGGGGCCGAGATCCTGCCCATCGACAGCGAGCACGTGGCGCTCCATCAGGCGCTCCGCGCCGGCGGACGGGAGGAGGTCCGGCGGCTCGTGCTGACCGCCTCGGGTGGCCCCTTCTTCCGGCGCGATCCGGCCACTTTCGCGAGCATCCGCAAGGAAGAGGCGCTCCGCCATCCCACCTGGTCGATGGGGTCGAAGATCACCATCGACTCGGCGACCCTGATGAACAAGGGGCTCGAGCTCATCGAGGCGAGCCACCTCTTCGCCGTGCCGCCGGAGCGCATCGACGTGGTCGTGCATCCGCAGTCGATGGTGCACTCGATGGTCGAGTACCGGGACGGCTCCTGGCTCGCGCAGCTTTCGGTCAACGACATGATCTTCCCCATCCAGTACGCGCTCGCCTACCCCGAGCGCTGGGAGAACGACTTCGAGCGCTTGCGTCCGCACGCGCTCGGCGCGCTCGAGTTCGCGCCGCTCGACGAACGGGCCTTCCCCGCCGTCTCCCTGGCGCGCCAGGCGCTCCTCTCGGGCGAAAGCGCCCCCGCGGTGCTCAACGCCGCCAACGAGGTCGCCGTCCACGCCTTCCTGGACGACCGGATCCCCTTCCCGGCGATCGTCGAGACGGTGGCGGAGGTGCTCGCGGAGCATCGGCCCGAGGATCTCGCCGACCTCGAGACGGCGCTCGCCTGGGACCGCTGGGGGCGCGAACGGGCGAGCGCGGCGCTTTGCAAGCACGCGCAAGCGCGATAACCTGCTGCGTCCGCCATGGCGCACTTGCTCACCAACGTCCTCGCCTTCGTCTTCGCCCTGGGCATCATCATCTTCGTGCACGAGGCCGGCCACCTGCTGGTTGCGAAGGCCTTCGGCATGCGCGTCCTCACCTTCTCGCTCGGCATCGGCAAGCGCGTCTGGGGGTTCCGGCGCGGCGACACCGACTATCGGGTTTCGGCATTCCCGCTCGGGGGATACGTCAAGCTCTCGGGCGAGGAGCCCGGCGAGACGACTGCCGATCCGCGCGACTTCCTCAACCAGCCACGCTGGCAGCGCATCCTGGTCTACCTCGCGGGGCCGGCGATGAACGCGATCCTCGCGGTGCTCCTGATCGCCGTGCTCTTCATGATCGGCATCGAGGTGCCGGCGCTCCAGAGCGTGCCGGCGGTGGTGGGCACGGTCGAGGCCGGCTCGCCGGGGGAGGCCGCGGGCCTCTCGCCCGGCGACGCGGTGGTCGCGATCGACGGCAAGGCGATCGATCGCTGGCAGGATGTCGCCTTCGTCGTCATGACCTCGGTGGGCAAGCGGCTCCATTTCGAGGTCGAGCGCGACGGCGCGCGCCAGGCGATCGACGTCACTCCGGTCAAGCCCGCCGACTTCGACTTCGGCGACATCGGCGTCTACCCGAAGCTGCTGCCGCACATCGGCGAGGTGGTCGCGGGGGGGCCCGCCGAGGCGGCCGGATTTCGCATCGGCGATCAGGTGCGCTCGATCGACGGCCGGCCGCTCGCGAGCCCCAACGAGTTCGTCGAGTACATCGAGCAGCACCTCGGGACCTCGGTCGCGGTCGGCATCCAACGCGACGGGAAACTGATGACTCTCGACGTGGTGCCGGCCGATCAGGGCGGCAAGGGGAAGATCGGCGTCCGGCTGACCATTTCCCAGCGCTATCCCCCGCTCGAGGCGTTCGTCGAGAGCGTGCGCTTCAACCGCGACATCGCCAAACAGAGCCTCCTCGTCATCGGCAAGATCTTCAAGCGCGAGGTGGCGGCCAAGAGCGCGCTCGCCGGACCGATCGAGATCGCCGCCCAGTCGGGCGCCGCGGCCCGCTCCGGGGCGAAGAATCTCTTCTATCTGATGGGCGTGCTCTCGATCTCGATCGGCTTGCTGAATCTCTTTCCGATCCCGGTCCTGGACGGCGGCCAGATCGCCATCTTGCTGGTCGAGAGCGCGATCCGCCGGGACCTCTCGCTCGCGGTCAAGGAGCGCATCGGTCAGGTCGGCTTCGCGCTCATCGTCCTGCTGATGGTGACCGTCCTCTACTTCGACCTCTCGAAGAATCTGCTGGCGCGCTAGCGAGTTACCTCGCGAGCAGGGAGCGGAGCGTCGCCAGGTCGCGCGCGTGCCCGCCCTCGTCGTCCCCGAGCGGCGTCTCCAGGATCATCGGCACGCGGGCGAAGCGCGGCTCCGCGAGCAGGCGCCGGAAGGCCTCGAGCCCGAGCGTGCCCTCCCCGAGATTGGCGTGCCGGTCCTTGCGAGAGCCCCGGGCGCCCACCGAGTCGTTGACGTGCACGCAGCCGATCCCCGCGAAGCCGATCGTGCGCTCGATCGCGAGGAGGAACTCCTCCCAGCCTGCAGCGGAGTCGAGCCCGTAGCCGGCGGCGAACGCGTGGCAGGTGTCCAGGCAATAGCCCAGCCGGGCCTTCGCGCGGGAGCGCTCGACGATCGAGGCGAGCTGCTCCAGGCGGTATCCCAGCACGCTCCCCTGCCCGGCCGTGATCTCGAGCAGCACGCGGGTCGGGCAGCTGGCGAGCTCCGAGTCCACCGCGTCGAGCGACGCCGCGATCGCGTCGAGCCCCTTCTCCTCCCCTTCGCCCAGGTGGGCACCCGGATGCACCACGAGCGCGGGGACTCCCAACTGGGCGCAGCGCGTGAGCTCGTCGGCGAGCGCCGCGCGGGACTTCGCGAGGATCTCGGGGTCGGGCGCGGCGAGGTTGATGAGGTAGGCCGCGTGCGCCACCAGCGGCCCGATCGGGCTCGCGGCGTGCGCGGCGCGGAAGGCTTCGGCATCGGCGGCGGCGATCGGCTTGGCGCGCCATTGGCTGGCGTTCTTGACGAAGATCTGGAGGGCGTCGCAGCCCAGCTCGACGCCGCGTCGGATCCCTTCCGCCGCCCCTCCGGCGACCGAGACGTGCGCTCCCAGCGGTGGATGCTCCATCGCCGTAGTCTAGCCGGAGCTTCGCTCCGCCCGGACCCTGGCGCCCCCTTTGCTAGACTGCCCCACCGTGCCCGGGCGATTCCTCACCTTCTCGCGCCGAGTGGCCTGGGTGGCGTTGCTCGCCATCGTCTTCTCGAGCTCCGGCTACCTCGCCTTCAACCTCTTCGTGCGCCGCGGCGTCACCACGGTGCCGGAGCTTTCGGGCCTGGCGGGAGACGACGCCGCACGCCTGCTCGCCGACCAGGGGTTGCGCTTCCGTGCCGCCGAGCCCGCCGGACGCTGGAGCGCCGAGGTGGCGGAGGGAAGGGTGCTCGAGACGCGGCCGCGCCCCGGCAGCTTCGTCAAGCGCGGCAGCTCGGTCGAGGTCGTGGTCTCGCTGGGCGCCCGGCTCTCGAGCGTCCCCGACCTCGCGGGGCGCGCGGTGAGCGCGGCCCTGGTGACCGTGCGCGCGGAGGGGCTCGAGCTGGGGGACCTGCTCACCGTGATCACGGGCAGCGGCGAACCGGGGACCGTGGTCGGCCAGGATCCGGTCGCGGGAGCGCGGGTCGCGGCGGGGGGCAAGGTCGACCTCCTGGTGGCCGGAGAGTGGCGCCCCGAGACCTTCGTGATGCCGGATCTCGTCTATCGCCGCCTGGAGCCGGTCCGCCGCTATTTCGAGGGCGGGGGCTTCCGCGTCGGCACGGTCAAGTTCGAACCCTACGAGGGGGTCGCGGAGGGGACGATCCTCCGGCAGTCGCCCCTGCCGGGGCATCCGCTGCGACGGCGGGACGTCATCGCCCTGGTGGTCGCGGCGGCTCCCGGAGTTCTCCCGTGATCGAGCTCGCCCCGTCCATCCTGGCCGCTGACCTGGCCGACTTCGCCGGCGCGCTCGCGATCTGCGAGGCCGGCGGCGCGGACCTGGTGCACGTCGACGTCATGGATGGGCACTTCGTCCCCAACCTGACGTTCGGCGCGCCGGTGGTGGCGGCGCTCCGCAAGCGAACGCGCCTGCCGCTCGACGTGCACCTCATGGTCGAGGATCCCGATCGCCTGCTCGCCGACTACCTCGCGGCGGGCGCCGCCCGCGTCAGCGTCCATCAGGAAGCCGCGGTCCATCTCGACCGCACGCTCGCCGCGATCCGCGCGGGTGGCGCGCTCGCCGGCGTCGCGCTCAACCCGGCGACCCCGGTCGAGCTGCTCGCCGACGTGCTGCCGGCCTGCGACTTCGTGCTCCTGATGTCGGTCAATCCGGGCTTCAGCGGCCAGGCCTTCGTCCCCTACGTGCTGGACAAGGCCCGCCGTTTGCAACAGATCATCCGGTCGCGCCGCCTCGACACCTTCCTGGAGGTCGACGGCGGCATCGGGCCGAACAACGCCGCCGCTGCGGTCGAAGCGGGGTTCCGGACGCTGGTCGCCGGCTCCTCGGTCTTCGGCGACGCGGACCCGGTCGGAGCGCAGCGCCGTCTGCGCGCCGCCATGGAGGGAAGAGCGTGACCCGCAAGCAACTCGCCATCGCACTCACGGCCGGGCTCGCGCTCGCCGGCTGCAAGTCGGGAATCCACGACGACCCGCTCCTGCGCCTCTCGGCCGCCGAGTCGCTGACCCGGGGCAAGGAGCTCTTCGCGCGCGAGCGCTACGGACGCGCCCAGCCCTACTTCTCGCACGCCTTCGAGGTGGAGCCGAACTCGGCGATCGGGCGCGAGGCGCTGCTGCTCGCCGCGGACTGCCTCTACCGTCAGCGCGGGACGGCGAACCTCATCCAGGCCGAGGCGAAGTACCGGGACTTCCAGAATCGCTTCCCCACCAGTGATCGCGCGCCCTACGTCCAATACCAGATCGCGAGCTCGCTCTCGCGCCGCATCGAACGCGCGGACCGTGATCAGGCGGCGACGCAGAAGGCGCGGGCGGCGCTCGAAGACCTGATCCGGCTCTACCCGACCAGCGAGTTCGCCGACACCGCGCGGGCCGAGCTCGCGACGGTAGTCGACCGGCTGGCCGAGCACGAGTACCTGGTGGGGCGCTTCTACCTGCGCTTCGGGCTGCCCGGCGCTTCGGTCACGCGCTTCGAAGGATTGCTCAAGAACTTTCCCGAGTACGGCGCGCGAGACAAGGTCTTGCTGAATCTCGGTCTCGCCTACCGCGCGCTCAAGCGCTCGGACGACGCTCAGGCGACCTTCTCGAAGCTGCGCGACGAGTTTCCCGACAGCAAGTGGGTGGGCGAGATCCCGAAGGCGAAGAGCGGATGAGGACGCGCGGATCGCGGCGCCCCTTCCGGCCTGCGGGCTGGCTCGCCGTCGCCGCTCTCGCCGCGGGGTGCGCCGGCAATCCCTACTGGAGCGCGCAGGATCGACTCACCGCCGAGCGCAACGAGCTCGCCGAGCGGGTCGCGGCGCTCCAGCGACAGCTCGACGCCGAGCGCGCCGAGGTGGCGCGCTTGAGCGCGCGCCTCGCCGAGCTCGAGAGCGCCCCGAGGAGCGTCCCCGAGCCCACCCTGCGAGAGGAGCGCGCGCCGGCGCCGTCGGAAGAGCCCCTCGCGTCGCCCCGGCCGAGCGGGACCGTCGAAGCGAGCGACCTGGAGCTCGCGGCCGGCCTCGCCGCGGGCGAGCCGCAGCTCTACGACCAGGCGCTCGATCTGCTGCAACGCCAGGAGCTCGATGCCGCAGAGACCGCGTTCCGGGATTTCCTCGCGCGCTTTCCGGCCTCGGACCTGGCGGACAACGCCCAGTACTGGATCGGCGAGGCTCGTCTGCGCCGTGGCGACGTGGGTGGCGCTCTCGTCGCCTTCCGAGCGGTGGTGGAAGACTACCCGGAGGGCAACAAGGTCCCGGAGGCGCTTTTCAAGGTGGGCCACTGCCTGGCCGAGCAGGGGGACGCGACGGCCGCCGAAGAGGTCCTTCGCGAGCTCGTGCGCCGCTACCCCGGCAGTGCCGCCTCGGAGCTCGCGCGGCGCCGCTTAGGCCTTCCCTGAGACCGTGGCGCGCTTCCCGAGCCGTCCCATAACCTCTAGTAGATGTGTAGGTTCCGTGGAGAAAGCACTTGACAGTGTGCAACCCGCCGGTTACCCTTGGGCCGAAGCTAAGGCCGAAGATGCGGAGGGGTTGACGCCGCTGGAGGTCGGGTCATGGCAAACCGCCATTCGCGCGCTTTTCTGCTGCTGATTCTCGGTGCCTCGCTCGCCGCGGTCCTGCCGGCGGCGGACACGCCCCCGTCGCCGCTCCACCGGGTCGGCGATCACTGGACGGCGTGGAATTCGCCGGCGACTCCGGAGGGCGCTTCCGTCTACATCATCGAGAGCGGCGACACCTTCTGGGCGCTGGCCTCCCGGCATCTCGGCAATCCCTATCTCTGGCCGCAGCTCTGGGAGCGCAATCAGTACGTTCTCGACGCTCACTGGATCTACCCCGGGGATCCGTTGCTGCTCGACGTGCAGGTGGCGCCAGCCGGAACGCTCGGCGCCGTCGGCGGAGGAACGGCTCCCGGTGAAGGATCGGCTCCCGGCGGAGAATCGACGTCCGCCGCGGGCGCGGGTGAAACGATGGCTTCGGATCTCGGCACCTCCGAGGTCGAGCCGGGTGGCGCTGGCGGCGCGGCCGGGGAGGCGGGCGGCGGCGAAGGCGAATCCGCGGCCGACCGGAGCACGGCTTCGGGAATGGCTGCGGGGGGAGCCTCGAGAGCGGGCTCGGGCACGGGCGCGGCTTCGGGCACGGCTGCTGGCACCGCCTCGGGCACGCCGCCGATCCCCGGCGTCGCTCCCGCCGGCGGCCGAGGGGCCGCACCGGTTCCGCTCGGCACGCAGGACGACATCTATTGCTCGGGCTTCATCGGCGACCCGGCCGAGCCGTTCGGCTACTCGATCATCGGCTCGGAGTACGAGGTGCTCTCGCCGCAGATGGAGAATCCGGTCTACGGCCGCGTCGAAGGGGTCCTCGGCACGGTGGATTCCGTGAAGTACCGCCTCACCACCGGCGACATCGTCTATCTCGACGGCGGTCGCGCGGGCGGTCTGTCGCCCGGCGAGCTCTTGACCGCCATCGAGCCGGGCAACGTCGTGAAGCACCCGGTGAGTCGCGAGGTGATCGGACGGCAGTACAACTACATCGGCCGCGTCCGCGTCCTCTCGGTTCAGGAGACGAGCGCAATCGCCGAGATCGTCCAGAGCTGTGGTGGCGTCGTGGTCGGCATGAAGCTCAAGCCCTTCGAGCCCGAGCCGATCCCGCTCGCGCGCCGCACGCCGGAGCGACCGGTGAACGAGCCCACCTCGGCCGAAGCGCTCGCGGAGGCGCCGGTCATCGTCTCGTCGCCCATCTCGCTGGTGACGCTCGGGCAGGACCACGTGGTCTTCATCGACCGGGGAGAAGACGACGACGTCTTTCCCGGCGACGTCTTCACCATCTACCGGGTCAACCGCCCGGCGCTTCCTCCCGTCGTCTTGGGCGAGCTCGCCGTGCTCTCGACCCAGCGTCACACCGCGGTCGCCAAGATCATCGAGTCGCGCTATCCGGTCTACGTCGGCGATCGGCTCGAGCGGAAGTAAGCAGGCGCCGCGGGTTGCAATCCCGCGGCGCATTCGCTAGGCTTCGCTCCTCGCAGTTGACGAGGCTGTCTTGAATCGACAAAACCTGAACGGCAGGTTGCACCAGATCGTCGACGAGCTCGTGAGCCAGGGCGTGACCCTGGAGCAGGCTCGGCAGGAGTTCGAACGCCAGTTCATCATGGCGTCGCTCCGCTCCAACGACTGGAACTTCTGCCGCTCGGCGCGAAGCCTGGGAGTGCACCGCAACACGTTGCGCAACAAGGTCTCGCACCTCGGCATCGGCACCGGAGACGGACGCGGCCGCGCCCAGAGCGCGCGCGCCGCCTACCGGCGCCAGGTTCCGAAGGTCTAACAACCCCGCAGCACCCGAGCAGCCAACACCCACAATTCGTGGATCCCGGCGACGGGATCCGACAGCGCGGCGGCGAAGATGGCCGTCGTCGCTCCAGCCCTAAGGAGGCCTGGCATGTCGCCCGACCCCAATCTAGGACTACGAAGACGTACCCTCTGGGCCGCCGCGGCCGCCTTCGCCTGCGCGCTCGGTCTCTCGAGCGCCCTGCTTCCCGAGCCGGCGGTGCCGCCGCGTGGCTTCCATCTGGGTCTCGATCAGACGTTCCGGACGATCGCGGTCCCGCAGTTTCCCGATCTCGTGGAGAAGTCTCCCGCCACGACGCCGCCCGACGCCAGGCTGTCGCGGGCTGCCCGCTGGTCGACGCGTTCGCTGGCGGCCGCGAGCCAGCTCGCGGAGGTGCCGTTCGGCCGCGAGATTCGCCGTGCGGCGGAGCGGCACGGCCTCGATTCGTTGCTGCTCGCCGCGGTGGTGGAGGTCGAGTCCGGGTTTCACGCGGAAGCGGTCTCTCCCAAGGGCGCGCTCGGTCTCATGCAGCTCATGCCGATGCACCTCGAGGGCATCGAGCGCCCCCTCGACCCCGCCGTGAACCTGGAGCTCGGAGCGCGGTATCTCGGAGACTTGCGGCGGCGCTACGGAGGCGACCTGGTGCTCACGCTGGCCGCGTACCACGCGGGCCCCGGGGCCGTCGATCGCTTCGGCGGGCTACCGCCCTACCGGGAGACGCGCGCCTACGTCACGCGGGTGATGGAGGTCTATCAGGAGCATCAGGCGGGCGTGGCGGCGCTTCTCGCAGCGACCGGCCCAGGGAGCGCCGCGCACCGCGACGGCGTGGACTCCTAGCCGTCGCGGCGACCAGAGGCGTCGTCGTTCGAATCGGCGTCGTCTCCCTTGAGGCCCTTGCGGAAATTCTTGATCCCCTCTCCCAGACCCTTGCCGAGCTGGGGGATCTTCGAGGCCCCGAAGAGCAGCACCAGGATGACGAAGATGACGAGCAATTCGGGAACACCGAGCGAACCCATGACGGGATCCTCCTCGCGCCGACGCGACCGGCGAGCCCTCGTCGAGCGCTCGGCGTACGATCAGTTTAGCAGAGAGCGGTCGCGCTCCACCGCGCGCCCCACCACTCCCTGAGGGCGGCGTAGATCCGCTCGGTCTCGGGGAGGCGCTCGAGGTGCGAGGCCGCCCGCGCCATGGTCGGCGCGATCAAGGCGAGCCGCTCCGGACGACCTTCCGAGGCGCAGCGCGCGAAGGTTCCGGCCGCCTTGAGACAGCGCTGGACGACGGCTCGGCGGTACTGCTCGATCGCGACTCCCGGCGGCAGGGCGAGCGCGCGCAGGTCCTGCTCGATCTCCGGCTCCGGGAAGAGACTGTCGTTGAGCAGCGAGGCGGTGTCGTAGGACGGGGGACCGAGGCGGAGATCCTGGAAATCGATCACGCCGACGCGCCCTCCCGGGAGGGCGACGAGATTGCGCGCCATGAAATCGCGATGGCAGGGCACCGCGCCATCCGCGGCCAGCTGGCCACAGAGCGCATCGAGGCTCGTCCGCAACTCCTCCCGGAGCGCCGCCTGATCCGCGAGGCCCGCCGGATCGAGCAGGTGCGTGAAGGCCGCACCGAGCTCCCGCGCGAGCAGCTCCGCATCGAGCGGCGGCGAGCCCAGCGCCGCGACGTCCCGGGCGGGCAGCGCGGCGATCCGGTGGAGCTGGACGATCGCGTCGCGGAAGTAGGGCAAGAGCCCGGGCCAACCGCGCGACGCGAGCTCGTGTACCGTGCGCTCGCCCAGATCCTCGAGCGCCATCCAACCCCGCTCGGGGTCGTTCGCGAGGATCGACGGCACGCGCACCCCTGCGCCCGCGAGCAACGCCGCGGCGCGCGCGAAACGGCGCTGCGCCTCGACGGCCGCCGCCGGGTAGACCGCGACCAGCAAGGTGCCACCCGAAGGCGTACCGAAACGCAGGTACCGCCGCGTGGAGAGATCTCCCGGGAGCTCCGCCATCGAGCTCGTGTCGAGCCCGTGCGAGGCGAGCCAAGCGGCGATTCGCTCCGAGATCACGACCGCCGAAAGTAGCACAGGGGCGCGTTTGACAGGGCTTTCGCCGCGACCCGATAATCCCGCCGTCCTCCCGGAGGACGCCTCGCGATGGACGACCTCAGACGCGCCCTGCTGCGCGACCTCGAGCGGGCTCTTCTCGACGCGATCGCCGAGTCGCCCGAGGTGCATCGCACGCTCTCGCGGCTCGAGCGCGAGGGCTTCACCCTGCAAGTGATGCTCGATTGCAAACCGAAGGAGCGTGCTGCGGCGCTTCCGGATCCGGTCTTTCGCATCGACAGCACGGACCTCTCGTTCCTCCGTTCGGTCGGCATCGATCCGACCCGCCGCGCGCGCCGCAGGCGTGACGGCTGAGATGCTCCCGACCTCGCCCCCGCCGCGGGTCGAGCTCCTGGGGCTCGGCCGCGAGGAGCTCGCCGACGCGCTCGCTCCTCTTCTCGATCGCGCCTTCCGGGTCGGGCAGATCTACGACGCCCTCTACCGGCGCGGAGAAACCGACTTCGCCGCCATGACCGATCTCGCGCGGCCGCTGCGCGAGCGCCTGGCGACGCACTGCTCGATCACCCTCCCCGAGGTCGCTTCCCAACAGGCGGCAGCCGACGGCACGACCAAGTTCCTGCTGCGGCTCGCGGACGGCGCGTCCGTCGAGGCCGTCGACATCCCGGATCGCCAACGGCGCACGCTCTGCATCTCGAGCCAGGCCGGCTGCGGCCTCGGTTGCGCCTTCTGCGTCACCGGACACTGGGGGGTGGGCCGGAATCTGACCGCCGGCGAGATCGTCGGACAGGTCCTTCTCCTGCGTCGCCTCCAGGCGCTCCCGGAATCCCTGAATCTCGTCTTCATGGGCATGGGCGAGCCGTTGCTCAACCTCGACGCCGTCCGGGCCGCCCTCGCCCGGCTCGCGGAGACGATCTCCTGGCGCCGCATGACGGTTTCGACCGCCGGAGTCGTTCCCGGCATCGACGCCCTGGCCGGCTGGCCACAGCGCCCGAACCTCGCGGTCTCGCTCCACGCGCCCGACGACGAGCGTCGGAGCGCCATCATGCCGATCAACCGGAGCTATCCGCTCGCGGCGCTGCTCGCGGCTCTCCGTCGCTATCCGCTCGAGCCGCGCCGGCGCATCACCATCGAGTACATCCTGCTCGCTGGATTCAACGACTCCCCCTCCGACGCGGTCGCGCTCGCGAGGCGGCTCCGCGGGCTCCGCACCAAGGTCAACCTCATCCCGTTCAATCCCGATCCGGTGTTGGGGGAGCGGTTCACGCGTCCCGGGGAGGCCGCCGTGCGCCTCTTCCAGGAGACGCTCGCGGCGCGCGGCTTCACCGCCACGGTGCGCCGGACGCGCGGGGACGACGTCGGAGCGGCCTGCGGCCAGCTACGCGCCTTCGCCCGCTCCCCGCGCTCCCGTCGTCCCGCCTGAATCGCCCTCCCGGCGCCGCCAGACGAGCGCCAGATTGCGGCCCGCGCGCGCGCCGTCGCGGCGATAGCTGTGGAGCCACTGCGGATGACAGGCGGTGCAGCGGGCGATCCGGTGACACCGGCGGACGCCCGCCGCGGAGAGCTGCCTCTCGACCGCGGCCTGGAGATCGAGATGGGGGCGATCCCGTCGTCCCGGCCGGAGCACGTCCGGGCCGCTCGACGCGACGACCGACGCCGCCACCTCGTCACCGACCTCGTAGCAGCATGGACCGATCGCCGGCCCGATCCAGGCCGCGTTCGGCGCGGCGCCCCGGAAACGCGCCACCGCCGCCGGGACCACGCCAGCCACGATGCCTCGCCAACCGGCGTGCACGGCCGCGACTTCGCGGTCCGAGACGAGGATGACCGGCACACAGTCCGCAGTGACCACCACGAGCGCGAGATTGCGCTGCGCCGAGATCAGGGCGTCCCCTTCGCCGCAGGCTCCGGGGCTCGCCTCGCAGACGGTCGCCGAATGCACTTGGCGAAGCCAGGCCGCGCCTTCGGTCCGGGGCGACCAGAAGGATCCGGCGACCGTCTCGCGAGGCGGAGCCCCCACGCCGAGAAACCGGATCTCGGCATCGCCGGTCGAGCCCGACCAGCACCAACCTCCGGCGCCGAGCTCGGGCGCGCCGGCGGAAGCGGTCGCGAGGAGGGCGTCGCGTTCGTGCACCGCTGCATTCTAGGTGACGTCCGGCGCTGCGGTAGACTCCCGACCATGTCATCGAGGGGCCCGGAGGGACGCTCGGAAGCCACCCGCCCGCGATGATCGAGTTCTTCCACGTCGTCAAGCGCTACGTCACCGGCCAGATCGCGCTCGACGACGTCTCGTTCCGGATCGAGAAGGGCGAGTTCTGCTTCATCACCGGCGCGAGCGGCGCCGGCAAGACCACGCTCCTCAAGCTCATCTTCCGCGAGGAGGTTCCGAGCGAGGGACAGATCGTGGTCAACGGCCGCAACGTCGCTTCCGTCCCGCGCACCAAGATTCCCTACCTGCGGCGCACGATCGGCGTCGTCTTCCAGGACTTTCGCCTGATCGAGCGCAAGACGGTCTTCGAGAACGTCTCCTTCCTGCCGCGGATCCTCGGCCTCGACCTCGCGCGTCAGAAGCGGCTCGCCTTCGAGGCGCTCCGGCGGGTGGGGCTCTCGCACCGCATGGCGAGCTTTCCAGGGCAGCTCTCCGGGGGCGAGAAGCAGCGCGTGGCGATCGCCCGCGCCCTCATCAACGAGCCGGAGATCCTGATCGCCGACGAGCCGACCGGGAACCTCGATCCCGATCTCGCGCAGGAGATCGTCCGCCTCTTTCTCGACATCAACCTGCGCGGCACGACCGTGCTCTTCGCGACCCATGACCGCGCCTTGATCGAGAGCGTCGGACATCGCGTCCTCACCCTGGCGCACGGGAGGTTGGCGGCCGACTACGCGAGCCGGCGCGGAGGCGTCGCACCGCTCGCGCCCGCCCCTCCCGAGCAGAGCGTCTCCCCGGAAGCCACGTGACGCTCCTTCAGGCGATCGTCTACTTCGTCCGCGAGGCGGCGACCGGCCTGGTGAGGAGCCTGCGCGTCAGCATTCTCGCCGTCCTCACGATCGCGGTCACTCTCTTCCTCTCCGGCGCGCTCGTGCTGGTGAGCGAGAATCTCTCGCGCACCGTCCGCAAGTGGCGCTCCGAGGCGCGATTCGTCCTCTATCTCGCCGCCGACGCGGACGAGGCCCGGGTGGCAGGGATCCGCGAGCGCCTGCAGGGCGGACCCTGGACCGAGCAGGTCGAGGACATCAGCCCGGAGGAGGCCCGCCGACGCTTCGAACGTGCCTTCCCGAGCCTCGCGGAGCTCGTGGCCGAGCGCGGCGCCGGGGCCCTCCCGCGCTCCCTCGAAGCCCGATTGCGCCCCGTCCCGGGAGCGGACGAAGCCGCGTTCCGGAAGTGGCTCGCGGAGCTCAGGGCGGAGCCCGGCGTCGAGCTCGTCGACGCCGATCAGGACTGGATCGACCAGGTGGAGACGGTGCTGGCCCTGGTGCGAAGCCTGGGATTGGCGCTCACCGTCATCCTGGTGGGAGCATCGATCTTCACGATCGCCAGCGTCGTGCGCCTGACGACCTTCCTCTACCGGGACGAAATCTCGATCATGCGCCTGGTGGGCGCGACGGAGTTCTACATTCGCGGACCGTTCTATTGCGAGGGAATCCTCCAGGGTCTCGGCGGGGCGCTGCTCGCGACGGCCGCGCTCGGCGCACTCTTCCTCTCGCTCCGATCCCGCGTCGAGGCGTCCATGCTCGCGAGCGCCCTCGCCGGCGACTTCCTCCCGCTCCGGGAGATCTTCTCGCTCCTGCTCTTCGGGGCGGTCGCCGGCTGGGTCGGCGCGGCCGTCTCCCTAGGCAAGGAGACCCTGCGCAGCGCGAGCGACTGATCGAGCTCGAGACACGGAGGCCCCGCGTCGTACCGCCCGCGGGGCCTCCGGGGAAAGACCGCTACGGGATGCGGACCACGATCTCGGCGCGGCGGTTCTGTTCCCGCCCCTCCGGGCTCCCGTTGGACGCCACGGGCGCGGTGCTGCCCTGGCTCTCCAGCACCACGCGGCTCGGGTCGATCTTGTGGCGCCGGACCAAGTAGTCACGTGCCGCCTCCGCGCGACGCTCGCCGAGCCGGCGATTGCCGGCGTCCGTCCCTTGCGCGTCGGCATGTCCGACGATGGTGGCGATCGCGGTCGGATCCTGCTTGAGCCGCAGCGCGACCTCGTCGAGCTTCGCCTTGGCGATGTTCGAGAGACGGGCGCTGCCGCTGTCGAAGTTGACCGCCTCCCGGCTCTCCTTGTTGCGAGCCTCCTCGGCGGCCCGTCGCGCCGCTTCTTCGGCCGCCCTCGCCGCCGCCGCTTCCTCGGCAGCCTTCGCTGCCGCCGCTTCCTGGGCCGCCTTCGCTGCCGCGGCTTCCTGGGCCGCCTTCGCTGCCGCCGCTTCCTCGGCCGCCTTCGTCGCCGCCGCCACCCGCGCCTCCTCAGCGGCCTTCTCCGCCGCCTCGCGCTCCGCCACCAGGGCGGCCGCGCTCTTGGCGCGCGGGTGGAAGGTCAGACCGACCAAGCCGCCGATCGGGCAATGCTCGTCGGTGTTCCCGAGCTGATTGAGCTCGGTGCGCAACCCGAAGTTCAAGGCCCAACGCCCGTCCTCACCGAACCAGTAGCGACCTCCGGTGGTGAGGTCGTAGGAGTTGTCGGCATTCGAGTCTCCACCCCGGTAGAGGGTGGCTGCGAGCTCGTTGACCCAATCGAAGCGATCGCTGAGCGGCACCACGTAGCCGATTCCGGCCTGGAGCTCCTCGGAGACGTCGAAGTGCTCGCTGTCCCCGGGGTCACGATAGCCGACGCGCGCGAGCCAGTGCGGCGCCAGGCTCCAGTTGAGCCCCAGCCCCCAGCCCGTGTCGCCGGTGACCACGCCTTCCTTGTCGTCGCCGGTCGGCAATTCGACGAAGGCGTTGAGCGCCAGCGCCTTGCCCTCCTCGGGGTGGGCGAAGAGCTGGTACTTGAGACCGACCTGCAGGTCTCCGATCCCGGTCGCGTCGATCCTGTTCTGGTAGAGGCGGCCGAGGAAGATGCCCGTATGACGGTTGTCGGAGGCGGTGACTTTCTCCCAGGGAAGCGCCGCCGAGAGCTCGAGGCGATCGGTGAGGCCGTAGCCCACGCTGGCACTCAAGCGGTTCCAGTCGTAGTCCCAGTCGTCCGTCGTGCCGCGGGGCGGTCCGCCCGGTATCGGCGCCACTAGCCGGTCCCAGTTGTTGTAGTAGAAGCCGAACGACCAGGCGCCGTCCGGAAGGGTCCAGCCGTCGGGAAGGGTGAAGAGGCCCGTCTCGCCGGTCGCGGTGGGCGCGGAGGCCTGCTGCGCGAGGCCGGCGCTGGCGACCAGGAGAAGCAATGCGATGGTGGCTCCGAGGTGCTTCATGGGGATCTCCCGGGGGTAGCGAGGGGTGGGTTGTTGCGTGGCCCGGTGAAGCATAGGCGACCTGACTCGACTTGACTGTAACACAGCCGCCCGCGGCCACGGCTCAGCGAGACGAGGACTTCAGCGAAAAGCGTACGTGCCAGCCCCCCGTGTCGTCGAGCGCGTGCGCCACGACGCCCGAGGCGAAGACCCTGAAGCCCCGCACGCGGAACGAGCTCTCGAATCCGCCCCCCACGTCCACTACGTAGTCCTCGAGGCGGCTGATCGCCTGGGTGTCGAAGCCCGCGCTCCCGGCACCGGTGTAGAGGACCCAATACCAGTTCTCCCATTCGATGGAGAGGAAGCGGCGGGACTCGGCGACGAACCAGGGGAAGAACGCCTCCCCCGTGGTGTGGACCTCGTGTGTCCCGTAGGTCTTGTCGTCGAGCCCCCTCAGGTTGTCGCGGCCGTCGAGCCGGAAGAGCTCGTCGATGGGAATCGAGTAGCGGAACGCCGGCAGCTCCTCCGGGCGCGCCTCGCGGTGTTCCGGGAAGACGCCCGCGTGCAGCCGGGCAACGAGAAAGCTCCCGCCTCCGAGGGTCCAGCGCTTGAGCCCTTCGGCTTCCGCCTTGAGGTAGCGGAAGTCGGACCCGAAGGCGTCGAAGCTCCAGGTGAGCGCGCCGGTGACTCCGACCCCTTCCGGACCGATGCGGCGAAAGGCCGTGAAGAGCCGCTCGATGCGACCACGCGGATCTCCGATCAGGGCGTTGGAGCGCGCGTCGTCCGTGGTCCCGTACTGATACGCCGCGCGCAGGAAGGTGTTGGTCCGGTTCGTCGTGAACTGGAACTCCTCCTTGTTGGAGCTGATGCGATCCACCTCGGCGAGCAGCGAGGCGCGATGCGAGGGATCGAACGGGAACTCGACGCGAAACAACCCTCCCCGGGTCCGGTTGAAGTCGTTCGAGATCGACTCCAGACGATCGAAGTTCAGGTCGTCGAAGACGCTCAGCTCGTAGATACGCTCGAGCCCGTAGTAGCGGTAGCGCAGTAGAGCCAGGATGTCCCCCTTGGCGAAGTTGTAGCGAACCTGGCCGAGGAAGAGCGAGTTCTTGATCAGGCGGTTGAGGCGAATGTCGAGCTCGCCCTCGGGAAAGTAGAAGTCCAACTCCGGAACGACGGCGCGTGAAGAGCGCGACGAAGCGCCAGCGGCCGGTTCCTGCGCCTGGAGAGCCGGAGCCCCGGCGATCCACGCGGCGACGCAGAGGAGCGCTCCGAGGATCCCGCGAGACGGGGTGCGAGACACGACCCGGAGTCTAGCAACGGGAGCGGCACGCGCCGCAATGAAAGAGGGGGCCGGAGCCCCCTCTGGACGCCACCGGGTGGCGCGCGGAACCGTGCCCTTCAGCGCGGCGGAGGAGCGCCCTCCTGGAGAGCTTTGCGCGCCTCTTCCTGGGCCTTCTTCAGCTCGGCGTATTTCTTCGCCTCTTCGTCCGCCTGCTGGTTGTGCTCGAACGCCTTCTGGTTCTCTTCGACCCGCGCGACGGCGGCCGAATCGCCGGCGTTCGCGTAGGCGGTCTTCGCCTGCGGGTAGTTCTTCTGCTTCTCGTAGACGAAGCCGAGCTGTCTCCAGATCCGCGCCTTGTCCCGGCTCTCGCTCGCCTTCGGGATCGCCCGTTGCAGCGCCGTCTCGGCCTCCGCGAGGGAGCCCTTTGCCGTCTGTGCCTGCCCGGTGTAGAAGAGCGGCAGCCAGTCGGCGCCGTTCTTCGTCGTCGCCTGCTGGAACGTCGCGATCGCCGCGTCGTACTGACTACCGCCGAGCTGCGCTTCGCCCAGGAGCACCAGGTTGTCGTACGTCGGTTGCAGAGCGACCAGCGTGCGGGCGGCCTCGGCGGCCTTGCCGTAGGCCGCGTCCTTGGCGCCGCCCTGGGACTCCCGCGCATTCCGGATCGAGGCCTGGACGAGCAGCTTGGCCTTGGCCGGATCCTTCGGATCGACGCGCGTCGCGCGCTCGAGCGCCGCGATCGCCTCGGCGGTGTTGCCGGCGTTGTAGGCCATCGCACCGTACTGGTACTGCACGTCGGCATCGTTGGGCTTCTGCTTGGCGAGCTTGGCGAGCTCCACCGTGGCCCGCTCGGTCTGTCCCGACTTGCCGAGCGCCTCGGTGTAGATGGCGCTGTAGACGCGCTGCTGGTCCGCCGAGAGCCCCGAGGTGTTGAGCCGCCCGAGGAGCTCGACCGCTTGCGCCGCCTGGCCGGCATCGACATAGGCCTGAGCGAGGAAGATCTGCGTGTTGGCATCCGCCGGGCTCAGGTCGTAGGCCTTGCGTAGCGCCGCGACCGCCTGCGCCGGCTTGCCAGCCTTGAGATAGGAGCGCCCCAGCATGTACTGAGAGCGTCCGTCTCCCGCGTTGGCGGCGACGAGCGCTTCGAACTCCTTCGCGGCCTGGGCGAAATTGCCCGCCTTGAACGCCGCCACGCCCTCTTCCCAACCCGCGAAGACCGGCGTCGCGAAGACGAGCAACAGAACGAGGAAGTACCGGTTCTTGCGCATGTCGTCGGCTCTCCTATCGGCGGATCCTAGACCGCCACCATCACCTTCAAAGCACGTTCCGTGCCGGGTCGTTCGTCGAACTCAGCCCGCCTGCAGAATGAGCCCCACCCGATCGAGGAAGCTTTTCGCCTGCACCGGGCCCAGGACCGCCGAGAGAAGCTTCTCGTGCGATCGCACGAGGTCGAGCACCGCATCGGCGACCCGGCCGGACTCCATCTCGGCACGACAGAGCCGGAGCGCGCCTTCCAGGGAAGCCGCGCGCTCCTGCCCGGCCATGAGTTGTTGCGCCACGCGGTGGATCTGCTCGACGAGGCGGCCCTGGTCGTCCGGACCGAGTCGCTGGACGCGCTCGGCCGGAAGCCGGCGCAGATCGTCGCGCAGAGCGAGCACGCCCGAGCCGAGGAGTCCGTAGACCACCTTGCAGACTTCGAACGCCCCCGTTGCCAGACTCGCCGCGATCTCTTCGATGTTGCGGCGTTCATCCACCTTCGAGACCACCGCCCACTCCGAAGGGGAGAAGGAAACCGAGCCCATGCCCTCTTGCGGCGCGAAGACCGGAACGAGGCGCGTGGAGCCGATCTTCTTCGAGAGAATCTTCCATTCGTCGATCTGGCGCGCCGACTCCATGAGGAGGTTCGTGTTCGACTTGTCGATCGTCTCCCGTTCCGGCTCGGTTCCGGGAGTGAACACGAACTCGCCCTGCAGCCAGCGCGCCAGCTCGTAGACCGCGTGCTCGCCTTCGAGGCCGGAGACCGCCGCGTGCACGATCTGCCCCTTGCGCAGGAAGATCCGGCCGTTGTCCGTGCCGTTCTTGAGCACGAACACGCCGGTCTTCCCCGAAACCGCCACCAGCTGGATGATGTCCGGCAGCGGCAGCTCGCGCAGCGATCCCTGAAACGCCACGATGTCCTACTGCAGCTTGAAGTTCACCGTCAGGTTGTAGTAGACGGCCACCGGCTTGCCGTTGAGCGTCGCCGGCTTGAACTTCCAGGTCTTGATCGCCTCCACGGCGGCCTCTTCCAACCCCATCGGCAGGCCCTTGAGCACCTTGACGTTGGTCACGTTGCCCTGCTTGTCGATGATCGCTTGGACGATCACCACCCCTTGAATCCGCGCCTTGCGAGCGATCTCCGTGTAGGCCGGCTGCGGGTAGGTGATCTTCTCGGGTGCGCGGACGTTGCCGCCGACCTCGATCGGCCCCGACGGCTCCTCCGAGGGAGGTGGGCCCTCCGGAATTCCGATCAATGAATCGTCCACCGGGATGTCCAGATCCGGCTGCTCGACCTCCTCGACGACGCGGATGGGCTCCGGCTCGTCGGGCGTCGGGTCGGGGATCGGGATCTTCTTGGTGCGCGGCTTCAGCAGTTCCTGCTGCTGCTGCGGCGGCGGCGGCTTGAAGCGCAGCTGTTGGACGACGTAGACCTTCGGCTTCTCGGCCTTGGCCGCTTGCGAGTAGACGATCTCGGGGAGATGGATCAGAAAGAGAACGACGTGCAGGACGACGGCGATGCCGAGCGCCCACCGCAGCTTCTTCCTGTCGTCGTCGTACTCCTGGGCGAAGGTCGCGAAGGAGTCGACCGGTTGCGACGCGGCCGAGGGTGCGGCTTTCTTGGAGTCAGCCATGGTTTTCCCGCCCTCTAGTACCAGAACTGCTCGATCTCGCGCTGCGTCGGAATCGAGATGTTCTTGATCTCCACCCCGTGGTCCTTCCCGCCGCGCAAGACGTCGTAGACCCTCACCATGTCGCCATAGGCTGCATCCGGATCCGGTCGGATGATCACCGGCTTGAGCGGGTTGCGCTCGAGCTTGGGCCGGAGGTAGTCGAGAATCTCACTCGCCTGCATCGGGCGCCCGTCGACGTCGATCTGACCACCCTGCCGAATGGCCACGAGCACCGACTCCTCGCGCTCCACCGACGGCGGATTGCGGTCCTCCTTCGGCACCGCGAAGTCGAGGCCGCGCGTCGCCGCGAAGGTGTTGGTGACCATGAAGAAGATGATCAGCAGGAAGGTGATGTCCGCCATCGAGGAGGTCGGGATGGTGTCGTCGAGGTTCTTCTTGTTGAACTTCATGCTCCACCCCCGCTCCCCACCGTCTCCTGCTCGGAGAGCAGGTAGACGACGGTGACGCGCGCCTGTTTCAAGGTGTCGAGGACGCGATCGATGTTGCGATAGGCCACCGTCTTGTCGGCCTTGAGCACGAACTCCTTGTCCGGCTCCTGGGCGACCACGCCGGTGGCGAACGAGAGGACGTCCTCGAAACCGCTGACCGTCGTCGACGACGAATCGCCGTCGCTCACCCGGATCTGGCCGTTCTCGGTGATCGACACGACCGCTGCCTTCTTCGGCACCTCGAAACGGAGCTTCGTCTTCGGCAGGTCCACCCTCGTCTTGTCGACCTCGACGTTGAAGGTCAAGACGAAGAAGATGATCAGCAGGAAGACGATGTCGGCCATCGACGCGGTCGGAATGACCGCCGCCGTCCTGGCCTTAGGGTAACGAATTCGCATCGTCGATCACCCCTTGGGCGGCGCCGGCGCCTCCGGAGCGCGATCCGGCGCGATGCCGCTGCGATCCATCTCGCTGAAGGTCTCCATCAGCATGTTGGCGGACGTCTCGATGTCACGCACGAACTTGTTGATCCGCGTCGTGAAGAAGTTGAAGACGAGCTGCACGGGGATCGCGATGATGAGACCCGCGGCGGTGGTGATCAGCGCTTCGGAGATGCCGGCCGCAACGGCGCCCGGGTTCGAGAGCCCCTGCTTGGCGAGGGCGTCGAAGGAGTTGATCATGCCGGTCACCGTGCCGAGGAAGCCCAGGAGCGGCGAGACGTTGGCGGTGGTGGCGAGCACCGCGAGACCGCGCTCGAGCCGTCCCATCTCGTAGAGCGCCGCGTTCTCGATCGACTTCTCGACGTCCTCCTTCGGCTGACCGTACTTGAGCAGCGCCGACTTCATCACCGAAGCGACCGGGCCCTGGTACTGCTCGCAGATCTTGATCGCGTCGCGCAGCGAGCGGTTGACCATCAGCGCCTTGCGGATCTTGGCGAGGAACTCGTTGACGTTGATCCGCGCCTTGCGCAGCGCGAAGAAGCGCTCGATGGCGAACGTCACGCCCAAGATCGAGAACGCCAATAGCGGCCACATCACCGGACCGCCCTGCTCCATGTAGCTCCAGAATGTTCCCACCGTGCTCCTCCCTTTCTTCTCTTGGACCCGCGCCGCGCGGATTCGATTCCTGATCTTCGGTTGATTTGAAAACTCGCAACCTCTCGACGTCGAAGCGCTTCAAAGCTTGCTTCGGCGTTAGCGACTAGCCTCGAATTCAAAGATCCTTCGGATCTTGAGACAGGTAGTCAGCGTAGCACAGCGAAAAAAACAGGGTCAAGGTGAAAGAAGGAGCCTTAATCACTGATAAAGCGATTACTTAGCGAGCTGCGCCGCCGCGACGAGCCGCTCCCGTCCAAGCCGTTGTGCAAGGCAGAGCGCCACCGCGAGCGCATCCGTCGCGTCCGCAGGAAGGGGCACGCTCCCGAGCGCGAGCTGCAGGGTCACCATGCGCGCCACTTGCGCCTTGTCCGCCCGTCCGTTGCCCGCCACCGCGCTCTTGACTTCCGCCGGCGCGAATTCGTCGATCGCGATCCCGGCACGCGCGAGGGTCAGCAGGAGCGCTCCGCGTGCCTCCGCGAGCACGATCGCGGACCGGCTGTTGACGCCGTGGAAGGCACGCTCGACGGCGGCCCGCTCTGGTCGCTCGCGTCCGAGCAGGGCTTCGAGCTCGGCGGCGAGGTGGACGAGGCGGTCGGCGAGCGCGGTCTTGGGGGAGGCCGAGAAGCGACCCGCCGCGAGGGCGCGTGCCGCACCGCTCCGCCATTCCAGAACGGCGAAACCGGTGTGGACGCTGCCGGGATCGAGGCCGAGGATCCGCATCGTTGGTGTCACCCTGCTCGGGCGCCCGGTCACTCTACGCTAAACCTCTCAAAATTCAGCGGATCTTCTCGGCGATCGGATTGACTCGCGATGGAGGAGGGTGTTAGAAAGTCCGCAACGTCTCGCCCGGAGGGGAGAGCCCGAATGTCCCTGATCCTCGTCGTCGAATCCGAAGCGCGGCACGCCGAACGCGTGCGCGACGGACTCGGGTCGGACGGCTGGCAGGTCGAGGTGCTCGGCAGCTGCGAGGAAGCGGTCGCCGCCGCCGCGGCTCGCGCGCCGCAACTCGTTCTCGTCAACGTCGAGCTCCCGGGCTCCGCCGACCTCCTTCGCAATTTCTCACGCAGCCGCGGCGGCCCCGGCTCGATCGCGCTCCTGCCCGAGCTCGGCGGCTTCGATCCCGCCACCACCGGCGCCGACGAGGCGCTCGGGAAGCCCTTCACCGAGAAGGACCTCCGTCTCCTCGCGCGCCGCCTGGCGACGAGCGCGCGTCCGACCCGGCATGCCGAGGAAGAGGTGGACGATCAGCGGCGCTTGACCTCGCAAGAGCTCTTCGGAGATCTGCTGGCGGAAGTCGAGAGCGAGGAGCAGGCCGCGCGGCTGGCGGCCCCGCCGCCCCCCTCCGCCGTCGTTCCAACGGCGGGCAGCGACCAGCCGGCGGCGCGGGCCGCGGCACCGCCGCCCGCTTCTGCCCGAAGCTCCGCGGGTCTCGCGATCGACCAGAAGCTCGAGGAGACGCTCTCGGGGCTGCTCAAGGGAGAGCGGCCGCGTCCGGCGGCGCCCGCGAAGAAAGCGGGCGGCGTGGACGATCTGCTGACCCGCACGCTCTCCGGACTCGACGTCGGCAAGAAGCCGACGCGGGCTCCGGAGAAGCCGGCGGCCCCCAAGCCTGGGGCCACGGCTCCGATCGCTCCGACCGCTCCGACCGCTCCGCCGCCGAAGCCTCCGATCGCTCCGCCGCCAAGCCCCTCGGCGCCCAAGCCCCCCGAGCCTCCCCTCGAAATCGCGCCGTCGGCGCCCGCACCGGCACCCGCTCCGCCGGTCGCGCCAGCTCGTCCGCCGGAGCCCCCGCGCCCCGTCGCTGCCGCACCGGAGCCGACACCGACGCCGACGCGGCCCAAGAGCCCCGAGGCTTCGCCGCGCCGGCCGAGCCGCGAGCTCGACCTTTCGGCGCTCGACGAGCTCGCGCGACCGCGCCCCAGAGAAAGCACGCCCGCCGCCCGCCAGGCCGCCAAGGAGAGCTTCGCGACGCAGCGCGTGACGATCCCGCCCGAGCTCACCAAGACCCGTCCGGAGGAGTTCGGTCAGTACACGCTCCTCGAGCGCATCGCGGTGGGCGGCATGGCCGAGGTCTGGAAAGCCCGCATGAAGGGTGTCGAGGGCTTCCAGAAGACGGTCGCGATCAAGAAGATCCTGCCCCACCTGACCGACAGCTCGGACTTCGTCAGCATGTTCATCGACGAGGCCAAGCTCGCCGCCCAGCTCAATCACAACAACATCATCCACATCTACGACCTGGGCAAGCTCGGCGACGACTACTTCATCGCGATGGAGTACGTCGACGGCAAGGATCTGCGCACCATCCTCAACACCGCTCGCGCCGAGCGCAGGCCCCTGCCGATGGCGCTCGCGCTGCTGATCGCGAACCGCCTCGCCTCGGCGCTCGACCACGCACACCGCAAGAAGGACTTCGAAGGCCGCGAGCTCGGTCTCGTCCACCGCGACGTCTCGCCACAGAACGTCCTCATCAGCTACGAGGGCGACATCAAGCTCTGCGACTTCGGCATCGTCAAGGCGGTGACCAAGGCGTCGAAGACGCAGATGGGGGCGCTCAAGGGGAAGCTCCAGTACATGAGCCCCGAGCAGGCTTGGGGCCGTCCGGTCGACGCCAGGTCCGACATCTTCTCGCTCGGCTCCCTGCTCTTCGAGATGCTCACCGGCCGGCGGCTCTTCTCTGGCGAGAGCGAGATCTCGGTTCTCGACGCGGTCCGCGAGGGGCGCATCACCGCGCCGCGCGATCTCGATCCCCGCCTTCCGCTCGAGGTGAACGCGCTCGTCCTCAAGGCGCTCGCACGCGATCCCGAGGACCGCTTCGAGTCCGCGGGCGAGATGCAGCGCGAGATCGACGGCATTCTCTCGTCCCTGCGGCCCTCGCCGACTCCCGGCGATCTCGGCGAGTATCTGCGTAACCTCTTTGCCGGAGAAGGCCCGGGCGAGGCCGCCATCCCGGCCCATCCGGCCGTCACGCCCGGTCCCGGACAGGCCGTCCCCACGCCGCAGGTCGCGGCCCGCGGGTCGAGCGAACCGGCTGTTCCCGTGGTCGCGCCGGCTGCCGGCGCGCGCCTCGAGGAGGCCGAGACCGCACGCGGGCGTGGCGCCCTCTGGGGCGCGATCGCGGCCGCCGTAGTCCTCGGCATCGCCGCCTATCTCTTCTTCGGTCACGGCGGGACCGCGACGAAGCCGGAGGCGGCGCCCGGTGCCACCACCACGACCGAGGGCGCGCCGGCGCCGGTGACCCCTGAGGCCGGAGCGCCGGCTACGGCCGCGCCGGCACTCGGCAACGCCGAGACTGGAAAGGCCGAAGCAGGCAAGGCCGAAGCAGGCAAGGCCGAAGCAGGCAGAACCGAAGCAGCGCCCGGCACCGTGACGCCCAACGTCGAGAAGCTGGTGAACGACGAGGTGCGGCGACGCGAAGAGGAGCTGCGCAAGAAGTACGAAGATGAGATCCGCAACCGCCAGGCGGAGCTCGAGAAGCTGGCGACGGAGAAGCCGAAATCCGAGCCGCCGCCGGCCGCCGTGCCGGCGCCCAAGCCGACGGCACCCGCGACCTCGACGCCGGCGAGCACCGCCGTGCCGGAGGGAAGCAGCACGACCACTCCGCCGCCGGCCACCACCGCCGCGGCGCCTCCCACCGAGACGCGCGTCGAGTCGCAACCCGTCGAGCGGCGGCCCCCGCCAGCGCCGGTCGAGGAGCCGGCTCCAGCCCCGCGGGCACCGGTGGTCAAAGAGGGAGATCTCGTCCAGCCTGGCGCGGGCGTGAAGCCTCCCGTTCTTGTCGGCTTCAACAAACCGGAGTATCCTCCGATGGCTCGCCGGCTCAAAGTTGAGGGGACCGTCGTCTTGTCCCTGCTGATCGACGAGACGGGTCGAGTGATCGACACGCGCGTCGAGCAGGCCGTCGCCCAGAACGTCGGCATCAACGAATCGGCTCTGGCGGCAGCCAGGTCGGCCAGGTTCGAGCCCGCCACGAAGCAGGGCGTGCGCGTCAAGATGTGGTATCAGTTGAGGATTCCGTTCAAGCTGTAAGGAGACCGCATGAGCCTGAACGACCAGCAGCGGAAGTTCTACGAGAACACGCTCACCGTCACCAAGCAGGAGATCGCCGATCTCGATCGCCAGATCGAGGAGGAGCTCGCCAAGGTGAAGGAGAAGCTCGCGCAGCTGCAGAACGCCAAGAAGGCTTCCCGTCAGATGTACGACGCGGCCTGCATGCGACTCGGCATTCCGAACGACCTCGAAGCCGAGGAAGAGGGCGCGGCGGAGATCTGAGCACTCTCGCTGGGTCGCGGGACGGGGCCGAGCTCCCGTCCCGTCGTGGGCGCCGATCGGCACGTCGACCGGCGCCCTTGACGTCTCGTGAGACCGGAGCGATCGCGCACCGGCGAGCGGCGCCCTAGCCAGGAGCGACGGCCCCGATGGCCTGGTTCAAGAAAGACAAGAAGCCGAAAGCGATCCGCGACGCGCGGGACCGGAGCCCCGTTCCCGAAGGGCTCTGGGTGCGCTGCGACGGCTGCCGGGAGATCGTCTACGCCAAGGAGCTCGAGCGCCACCACCGCATCTGCCCGAAGTGCGGCCACCACTTCCGGATCGATCCGCCGGCGCGCATCTCCCTCCTGCTCGACGCGGAACCCTCACGCGAGCTCTTCGCGACGATCTCCCCCGCCGATCCTCTCTCCTTCACCGACAGCAAGCCCTACGTCGACCGGCTGCGCGCCTATCAGCGGGCGCTCGGAAGCCGTGACGCGGTGGTGGTCGTGGAGGGACACCTCGAGTCGGTCCCGGTCGTTCTCGCGGTCATGGATTACCGTTTCATGGGTGGATCCATGGGCTCGGTCGTAGGCGAGAAGATCACCCGCGCGGCCGAGCACGCGCTCGCGAAGCGACGCGCCCTGATCGTCGTCTCCGCCTCCGGCGGAGCCCGCATGCAGGAAGGGGCCCTGTCGCTGATGCAGATGGCGAAGATCTCCGCCGCGCTCGCGAGACTCCGCGCCGCCGCCGTTCCCTATCTCTCCGTCCTCACCGACCCCACCACCGGTGGCGTGACGGCGTCCTTCGCGATGCTCGGGGACCTCAACATCGCGGAGCCCGGAGCGCTCATCGGATTCGCCGGCCCGCGGGTCATCGAGCAGACGATTCGCCAGAGCCTCCCCGAGGGTTTCCAGCGCAGCGAGTTTCTCCTCGCGCACGGCTTCCTCGACCTGGTCGTGCCGCGCCCCGAGCTCAAGAGCACGCTCGGGCGTTGCTTGCGCCACCTCGCCTGATCACGGCGCCCCGACGCGTGCCGAGCGCCGAAGCGATCCTCGCCGAGCTCGAGCACCGCGGCATCCACCTCGGCCTCGACCACCTGCGGGCGCTGCACGTGCGGCTCGGCGCGCCCGCGACGAGGCTCCCGTCGGTGCTCGTCGCGGGGACGAACGGCAAGGGTTCCACGGCCGCCCAGCTCGACGCGATCGCGCGCGCCGCCGGCTACCGCGTGGGGCTCTACACCTCACCACATCTCGAAAGCGTCAACGAGCGCCTGCGGATCGACGGCGCGCCGGTTCCCGATTCCCGCCTCGCGGCGCGGCTCGAGGCGGTGCTCGCGAACGCACGCGAGCTCGGCGAGCTCCGTCCGACCTTCTTCGAGGCGGTCACCCTGGCCGCTTTCCTCGAGCTCGCTTCGGCCGGGCTCGATCTCGCGGTGCTCGAAGTGGGGATGGGGGGCCGGCTGGACGCCACCAACCTCGCCGAGCCGCTGCTCTCGGTGATCACCGCGATCGACTTCGACCACCAGGAGTGGCTCGGCTCGACGCTCGACCTCATCGCACGGGAAAAGGCGGGGATCCTCCGATCGCGAAGGGAGGCCGTGATCGCGCCCCAGGCACGCGAAGCCGCCGCCGCGCTCGCCGCCGAGGCGGCGCGCCTGGGAGCGGAGGCGCACTGGGTGGCAACGGAGGCCACCCTTTCCGACCTCTCCTCTCGCGCCCTCGACGGGTTGGAGCTCGTCCTCCGAACCTCCGCGGCGACCTATCGGCTCTCCACTTCGCTGCCGGGCCGCCATCAGGCGGCGAACGTCGCCACCGCCGTGCTCGCCGCCGAGCGCCTGCGCCGCGCCGGTTTCGAGCGTATCGCCCGCCCGGAGATCGAACGGGGCATCGCCACCTGTCGCTGGCCCGGGCGACTGGAGGCGATCACCCTGCCCGACGGCCCCACCGTCCTCCTCGACGCGGCGCACAATCCCGGCGGCTGCCGGACGCTGGTGGAGTTCCTCGACGAGCTCGAACGGCCCTGGTCGCTGCTCTTCGGCGCCCTCTCCGACAAGTCGATCCCCGAGATGTTGCCGGCGCTCGCGATCCGGGCCCGTCACACACTTCTCACCGAGCCCCCCTCGACGCGCGCCGCTCGCGTCGAGAGCCTCTCCCGGTGGCTGCCCACCGGCCTCTCGGCCCGGCTCGAGCCCGCGTTCGAGGGCGCACTCGAGGCCGCGCTCGAGACGGAGAGATCCCTGCTCGTCGTGTGCGGATCGATCTACCTCGTCGGCGCCGTCCGGCGCGCCTTGCGCGCCCGCTTCGGCCTGCCGGAACCGATCTAGTCGCCCGACGGGGTCACGCGGCGGGCGATCAGCATCGCGAGCTCGAGCGCCTGCTCGTAGTTGAGGCGCGGATCGACGGCGCTTCGATAGGCGATCTCGAGATCGTCGGTGCCGAGACCCCGTGCGCCGCCCACGCACTCGGTGACGTTCTCGCCGGTGAGCTCGACGTGCACACCCCCCAGATGGGAGCCGCAGGCGGCGTGGATCGCGAACGCCTGCTCGAGCTCCGAGAGGATGTCCTCGAAGCGGCGGGTCTTCCGCCCCGAGGGCGTCGAGCGCGTGTTGCCGTGCATCGGGTCGCAGCACCAGAGCACCGTCTTGCCGGATCCTTCGACGGTCCGGACGAGCGGCTCGAGTCCCTCTCCGATCCGGTCGGCCCCGAAGCGATGGATGAGCGTCAGGCGGCCCGGCTCGTCCACCGGATGCAGGATGTCGAGCAGCCGAGCGAGCTGCTCCGGCGTCGTCGACGGTCCGACCTTGACGCCGATCGGGTTGGCGAGCCCGCGGAAGAACTCGACGTGCGCGCCCTCGGCGTTCGAGGTCCTGAGGCCGATCCACGGCATGTGCGTGGTGAGGTCGTACCATCCGGAGCGGTGCGGGACGCGCCGCGTCTGCGCCGCCTCGTACTCGAGATGCAGACCCTCGTGGCTGGTATAGAAATCGACGCGATTCATCTCGGTCACCGGCTCGCCGGCCAGCGTCTCCATGAAGCGCAACGAATCGCCGATCGACTCGACCATGCGCCGGTAGTCGGCGGCGAGCGGCGAGAGCTCCAGCCAGCCCAGATCCCAGTACTCGGGGTGATGGAGGTCGGCGAATCCCCCTTCCACCAGGGCGCGGATGAAATTGAGCGTGAGTGCCGAGCGCTCGTAGCCGCGTAGCAACAGCTGCGGGTCGGCCGCGCGCTCGGCGGCGGTGGCCCCGGGGCGGTTCACCAGATCGCCGCGATAGACCGGGAGCCGCTCGCCGGCGATCTCCTCGAACGCCGCCGAGCGTGGCTTGGCGTACTGGCCCGCGAAGCGGCCCACCCGGATGACCCGCCGCCGCGTCCCGTAGACCAACACCAAGCTCATCTGCAGCAGGATCTTGAGCTTCGCGGTGATCGCGGGCGACGAGCAGTCGTCGAGGCTCTCGGCGCAGTCGCCACCCTGGAGGAGAAAGGCGGTCCCGCTCGCGGCCGCGGCGAGGTGACTCTTCAGCGACTCCACCTCCCACGACGTGACGAGGGGCGGCAGGCGCGCGAGCTCCTCGAGGACGCGCGCGAAAGCCCCGGCATCGGCGTAGCTCGGCTGCTGCTCGGCCGGGAAGCGACGCCAGGAGTCGGGCGCCCAATCGGCCGGGTGCGTCGGCACCTCGGCCGCGCCGTCAAGCGGCGGGCGAGGCATCGTAGAGCGGGAACCGGCGGCAGAGGGTGCGGACCTTCTCGCGCACCGCGCCCTGCACGGTTCCGTCGTCGGGCGCCGCGAGCGTTTCAGCGATCAAGTCCGCGATGGCGCCCATCTCGGGCGTTCCCATTCCGCGTGTCGTCACCGCGGCCGTCCCCACACGAATCCCGGAGGCGACGAGGGGCGGGTTCGTATCGTACGGAATGGTGTTCTTGTTGACCGTGATCGCGGCGGCGTCGAGCGCCGTCTCGGCCGCCTTGCCGGTCAGCCCGCGCGACGCCACGTCGACGAGGAAGAGGTGATTGTCGGTGCCGGCGGACACGATCCGGAAGCCGCGCGCGGCGACCGCTTCGGCGAGGCGAGCGCTGTTGGCCACGAGGCGCCGCTGGTAGTCGCGGAAGCTCTCCGTGGCGGCTTCGCCGAAGGCCACCGCCTTGGCGGCGATGATGTGCATGAGCGGCCCGCCCTGGATGCCCGGAAAGACCGCCCGGTCGAGCTCCTTCGCGTGCTCGGCGCGGCAGAGCACGAACCCTCCGCGCGGTCCGCGCAGCGTCTTGTGCGTGGTCGAGGTCACGAAGTGGCAGTGGGGCACCGGCGACGGGTGGAGACCCGCCGCGACCAGGCCGGCGATATGGGCGATGTCGGCCATGAGCAGGGCGCCGACGCCGTCCGCGATGGCGCGAAAGCGCTGGAAGTCGATGACGCGACTGTAGGCTGAAGCACCGCAGACGATGAGTCGCGGGCGATGCTCCGTGGCCAGCCTTTCCACTTCATCGTAGTCGATGCGCTCGCTCACGCGGTCGACACCGTAGGCCGCGACCTTGAAGTCGCGACCCGAGTAGGAGAGGCGGTGCCCGTGCGTGAGGTGGCCACCGCACGCGAGATCCATCCCGAGCAGGGTGTCTCCGGGCTTGAGGACCGCGAAGTAGACGGCCATGTTGGCCGAGGTCCCGGAGTGTGGCTGCACGTTGGCGTGCTCGGCCCCGAAGAGCGCCAGGAGCCGCTCGATCGCCAGCCTCTCGACGCGGTCGACCACCTCGCAGCCGCCGTAGTACCGGCGCCCCGGATAGCCTTCGGCGTACTTGTTGGTGAGGACGCTACCCGCCGCCGCGAGCACGGCGCGGCTCGTGAAGTTCTCGGAGGCGATGAGCTCGAGCCCTTCGTTCTGGCGGCGCTCCTCGTCGGCGAGCGCGCCCGCGATCTCCGGATCGACCTCCGCGAGCGGCCTCGAGATCACTCGGCACCCCCGTCCATCAGCGCGACGCGCCGCGCGTGGCGGCCGCCCGCGAAGGCGGTCGCGAGAAAGACCTCGACGAGCTCCTCGGCCAACGGCGGGGCGACCAACCGGCTTCCGAGCGCCAGCACGTTGGCGTCGTTGTGCTCGCGGGAGAGTCGGGCCGAGTAGAGATCGCCGGTCGCCACCGCGCGCACGCCGCGACAGCGGTTCGCCGCCATCGCCATGCCGATGCCGCTACCGCAAACGAGGATCCCGCGGTCGGCCGCCCCTCCCGATACCGCCTCGGCGACGCGCGCCGCGTAGTCCGGATAGTCGGTCGAAGCCTCCGAATGGGTCCCGAGATCCTCGATCTCGTGCCCCTTCTCGATCAGCCGGCTCTTGAGGTGCTCCTTCAGGGCGAAACCGGCGTGGTCGGCGCCCAAGGCGATGCGCATCTCGCGCCGCCTCGGATCACTCGCCGTCGGCCGGCGGTCCGGAGGGGCTCTCGTCCGCGTCGGTCTTCTTCTTGCGCGGCGCGGCGGTCCGCTTGGGCTTCTTCTCCGCCTCTTCGCCCTCGGCCTTCTTCGCCGGCGCCCGCTTCGGCGCCTTCTTCTCGGCCGATGCCTTCTCGGCCGGCGCTCCTTCCGCGCTCGCCTCCTCGGCGGCGCCCTTCGCCGGACGCTTGGAGGCCTCGGCGCGCGCCGTCTTGCGCTTCGCCGCCTCCTCCTGCTGGCGCTCTCTCAGCCGCTCGGCGCGCCGCTTGCGGCGCCGCCGGAGCTCACGATCCCGTTCACGCATCCTGCAGCCTCCTCGCCTCGTAGGGCCAGCCCCCTCGGCCGGCTCGCTCCACCGCAAAGCGAGCGGAGTCTAGCAGCTTCCCCGCTCCCTTCGGCTCGTTTCGGGGCGGCCGGGAAGCCGTCGGGCGGCCTCCACTCAGAGCGGGATGTTGCCGTGCTTCTTGGGCGGCAGACTCTGCCGCTTGCTGCGCAACTGACGGAGGGCACGCACCAGGGCGGGCCGGGTCTTGCGCGGCTCGATCACGGCGTCCACGAAACCGCGCTCGGCGGCGATGTAGGGATTGGAGAACTTCTCCCGGTACTCGGCCACCAGTCTCGCCCGCGTCTCGGCCGCCTGATCGCCGGCCTTCTCCAACTCGCGCCGGAAGAGGATGTTCACCGCACCCTCCGGTCCCATGACCGCGATCTCGGCCGTCGGATAGGCGAGGTTCACGTCGGTCCGAATGTGCTTGGAGGCCATCACGCAGTAGGCGCCCCCGTAGGCCTTGCGGGTGATGACGGTGAGCTTCGGAACCGTCGCCTCCGCGAAGGCGTAGAGGAGCTTGGCGCCGTGCTTGATGATGCCGCCGTACTCCTGCTGCGTGCCGGGCAGGAATCCCGGCACGTCCTCGAAGGTCACGAGGGGGATGTTGAAAGCGTCGCAGAAGCGCACGAAGCGGGCTCCCTTGAGAGACGCGTCGATATCCAGCACGCCCGCGAGGTAGCCGGGCTGATTCGCCACCACGCCCACCGACTGATTGGCGAGGCGCGCGAAACCCACCACGAGATTGCGCGCGTAGGCGGCGTGGACCTCGCAGAACTTCCCGTCGTCGACGACCAGCTCGATCAATCGCTTGATGTCGTACGGCCGATTGGGATCGGCCGGGATCAGGCTGTCGAGAGCCGGCTCCTCGCGATCGGGATCGTCGTCGCTCGACCCAGGCGGGGGCTCGTCGAGATTGTTCGAAGGAAGGTAGGAGAGGAGCTCCCGGATCCCCATCAGACAGGCGGCGTCGTTGGCGTAGGTGAAGTGGCAGACCCCGCTTCTCGCGGCATGCGTCGCGGCGCCGCCCAGATCCTCCTTCGTCACCTCTTCGTGGGTGACCGTGCGGATGACCTCCGGGCCGGTGACGAACATGTAGCTCGTCCCCTCGACCATCAGGATGAAGTCGGTGATCGCGGGCGAGTAGACGGCACCGCCGGCGCAAGGACCCAGGATCGCCGAGATCTGCGGCACGACGCCCGAGGCGAGCGTGTTGCGAAGGAAGATATCCGCGTAGCCGCCGAGCGAGGCGACCCCTTCCTGGATGCGCGCCCCGCCCGAGTCGTTGAGCCCGATCATCGGCGCGCCGTTCTCGACCGCCAGGTCCATCACCTTGCAGATCTTCTTGGCGTTGGTCTCCGAGAGCGAGCCACCGAAAACCGTGAAGTCCTGCGCGAAGAGGTAGACCAGCCGGCCGTCGATCGTGCCGTAGCCGCAGACGAGACCGTCGCCCGGAATCGACTGCTTGTCCATCCCGAAGTCTCGGCAGCGGTGCGTGACGAGCGCATCCAGCTCGACGAACGAGCCGGCATCGAGCAGCAGCTCGATGCGCTCACGCGCCGTGAGCTTCCCCTCCCGATGCTGGCGCTCGATGCGCTCCGCGCCGCCACCCAACGTGGCGGCCTCGAGCCTCCGTTCGAGATCACTGAGCAGCTTCTCGTGCATCGCGCCCCCTCGGAGAACGCCCTCGGCCGACACGGCAGAACCGGCGGGACGAGCGGCGGTTGGGACGCGAGCCTATCGCCAACCGGACGCGTGGGCTTCGCTGTGGGAGCCGGAGCGAGTCGCGAGCCGGGGGAAGCCGGGAATCAACCGCGAGCGGCCAGGGCGACCTCGACCGGCGGAGCCAGGGCCTCGAAGCGCGGCGGATCGTCCATGTGGCGTTTGACGGCGCACTGGTCGATCGCGCGCAGGATGGCGGGCCGGTATTTCTCGGGGAACCCGGGGGGCAGCCCGACCTCGATGCGCACCTCGGTGATGCGGCCGACGGACGGATCGCGGGTGAAGGAGAGACCGACCTTCAGCTCGTCGGTCGGAATGTTGCGCTCCTGGCAGAAGCGCAGCGCGTAGAGACCGGCGCAGGTGCCGATCGAGGCGAGAAAGAGGTCGAAGGGGGCGGGTGCGGAACCTTCGCCCCCCGCCGACCGCGGCTGGTCGGTCCGGACTACGTGCCCGCGGTAGTGCGACTCCACGGCAAGCCCGCCGGGAAACCGGATCTCCATGTCCATCGATCCTCCTCTCGGGCTCCTCGGCCCCGCGACAATGCTACGTTCCGCCGCCCTTTCCGGCGCCCTCCTTCGGGGTAGCATGCCCCTGTCCCGATGCCCACCTGGACCGTCGCTCGTGAGCGCGAGCTCGATCCCCTCGAAGCCCACGAGCTCTACGAGGCGTCGACGCTCGGCGCGCGACGGCCGATCGACGACGAGCCCACCTTTCAGGACATGCTCCGGCACGCGGACCTCATCGTCACGGCGCGAGACGAGGGACGTCTGGTCGGCGTCGCGCGCTCGCTCACCGACTGGAGCTACGTCGCCTACCTGGCCGACCTCGCGGTGCGGGAGAGCCACCAGCGCCAGGGGATCGGTCGCGAGCTCGTGCGCGCGACGCGCGCGGCTCTGGGACCTCGCGCCATGATCGTGCTCCTGGCGGCGCCGGCGGCGGTCGACTACTACCCCCGACTCGGATTCACGCGCCACGAATCCGCCTGGGTCCTGCGCGCGGGCGAGCCGCTCCGCGAGGGCTGAGGCCGGGCCCTCTTTCGCCTTGATCGCCTCGGCCGGCGTGCGATAGAGTCCCGCCGGCTCCGGCAAGTTTCGAGCGGTTGGGATTTGCCCGGGGTGAGTCCCCGCAGCATAGAGCCGGTTCCGTCGGACTTCCTCCGCGAGGTTTCGGTGTGGGTGAACGCGACACGAAGCGGTCCTGGGTGGGTCTCGCCAGCTCAGGCTTCGAGCTCGCGGCGGCGGTGGGCGGTTTCGCGGCGCTCGGTTGGTGGATCGATCGGCAGCGCGGATCGTCTCCCTGGGGCCTCCTGGTCGGCGCCGGGCTCGGCCTCGTCGGCGGGCTCTACAACCTGGTGAGGGCGGCGCTCGCGGCCGGAGAGCAGGCCCGCGAGGAGGACCGGACGGGGAAGCCGGGGCCGGAGGGGGAGTGAGCAGGCAGGCCAGGGCCGTGGGGATCTGGCTCGGATTCGCGGCCTGCGGGTTGCTCGGGACGATGGCGAGCGGTGCCTTGGGCCTGCTGGTCGCCACACCGGGGACTCCAGGGGCGATCTGGATCGGTTGCCTCGCGAGCTGGCTGGGTGGGCTCGCCGGCTCGATGCCGTTGGCGCGCATGGTGGCGCGCGGCGGCAGCGACACGGTGGCGGCGATCGGCAAGGCCGGGCTCGGTCGGTTCCTGGTGGCACTCTCCGCCGGGCTCCTCGCCGCGAAGCTCGGACCTTGGCCGGATCGGCCGCTGCTCTTCGCCCTCGCGGCGAGCTACGTGGTTCAGCTCGGCGTCGAGACCTGGTGGCTTCTCCGGCTCCTGCGCAAGATCGCGCCGGAGCCGCAACGATAGGACGGCGAACGGAGTCGAGACGTCATGATGGCCCCCGAGAATCCTCTCTCCCACGTCATTCAGCACCCGCTCCGCGAGGTGCCGGCCGATCTCGGGATGCTGACGCCCAGGGGCGTCGTGACCCTGCTCTCCGACCAGATCGTGATGATGATCGTGGCGGGCCTTCTCCTCGTCCTCTTCGTGCCCGCGCTCGTCCGGCGGCGGGCCGGCAAGGACGCGATCGGGCGCCACGTTCCCACCGGCTTCGCGAACTTCTTCGAGACCGTCTGCCAGTTCCTGCGTCGCGAGGTCGCCGAACCGGTCCTCGGCAAGCACACGGACCGCTTCATCAAGTACGTCTGGAGCGCCTTCTTCTTCGTGCTCACCGTCAACCTGCTGGGGCTGCTGCCGCTGCATCCCGTCTCGGCGCTCTTCGGGACCCACATCGGGGGCACCGCGACCGGCAACATCTGGGTCACCGCGACGCTCGCCATCCTGACCCTCGTCCTGATGGTGATCAACGGACTGCGCTTCGGCGGCATGGACTACGTCAAGCACTTCTGCCCCGGACCGATCTGGCTCGCGCCCCTGCTCGTGCCGGTCGAGATCATCGGACTCGGCGCCAAGACCTTCGCGCTCGCCGTCCGTCTCTTCGCCAACATGATCGCCGGGCACATCCTGCTCGGCGTGCTGCTCGGCCTCATCTTCGCCGCCGCCAAGGCCCTGGGCCCGGCGGGCGGCGTCGGCATCGGGGCCGTCGTCGTCCTGGGCAGCGTCGCGATCACGCTGCTCGAGGTCTTCGTCGCGTTCCTGCAGGCCTTCATCTTCACTTTCTTGACCGCCCTCTTCATCGGCATGTCGGTGAACGTCCACCACGACGAGCACCATGGTGAGGCGGCGGCGCACTGAGCGATCCGCATCCGCTCGAAATCGATCAACCCCGCAAGAGAGAGGAAGCAAGCCATGAATCGGAAGCGCTACTCCAAGCTGGTTCTCGTGCTCGTCGTCGTCGGCTTCGCGCTGATGTTCGCTCCCGCCGCCTTCGCGGCCGAGGAGGGTGGCGCGGCGGCCGGGGCTTCGGCCGCAGGTCTCGCCAAGCTCGGCGGCGCGATCGGCGCCGGCCTCGCCGTGATCGGCGGCGGCATCGGCATCGGCCGCATCGGCGGCTCGGCCGTCGAGTCGATGGCGCGTCAGCCCGAAGCCTCCGGCCAGATCAACACCGCGATGATCGTCACCGCCGCGATGATCGAAGGCGCCACGCTCTTCGCCGTCGTCGTCGGCCTGCTGGCGGCGCTCTGAGGCGAGTGCCCGTGGAGACGGCGGTGTCCGGGTCGCGGCGGCGCGCCGCCGCCCGGCTCCGTCCCGGGAGCACGACCATGAACGAACTTCGACGTCTCTTCGCGCTGACCGCGCTCGCCGGCCTCGCGGCGGCGCCGCTCGCGGCATCCGAGGGGGGCTCGGGCGGCCCCTTCGAGGGGAACATCGGCAACGCCCTCTGGACTCTGATCATCTTCGGCTTGGTGATCTTCGTGCTCGGCAAGTTCGCCTGGGGTCCGATCCTCTCGGGGCTCCAGCAGCGCGAGGAGTTCATCCGCAAGTCGCTCTCCGACGCCAAGCGCGACCGCGACGAGGCCGAAGTGCGCCTGCGCGAGTACCACGACAAGCTGACCGCCGCGCGCGCCGAGGCGACCGCCATCGTCGAGGAGGCGCGGCGCGACGCCGACGCGCTCAAGCACCGGCTCGAGCAGGAGGCGCAGGAGGAGTCGCGGCGCATCATCGACCGCGCCCGCCGCGAGGTCGAGATCGCCACCGACACCGCGAAGAAGGAGCTCTACGAAGTCTCGGCGAAGCTCGCGACCGGCATCGCCGCCCGCCTCCTGGGTCGTGAGGTCTCGAGCGCGGACCACGCCCGCCTGATCCAGGACTCGCTCGCCGAAATCGAGCGCCGGACGAACTGAGCATGGCGAGCGACGACCAGCTGCGGGAACTCGCCCGCACTTACGCCGTGGCGCTCCTCCGGGTGGCCGAAGAGCAGGGAACGGCCGAGGAGGTGCTCGAGCAGTTGGAGGAGCTCGTGCGTCTGGGCGAGGACCACCCGGGTTTCCGCAAGGCCTTCCTCTCCCCGCTCGCGAGCCCCGACCAGCGCGCCCAGGGAATCGAGCGCCTGTTGCGCGGGCACGCCCTGGACGTGCTGGTCGACTTCTATCAGGTGCTCAATCGCAAGGGGCGACCGACGCTCCTGCCGGCGGTCGCGGAGGCCTATCGCGAGGTCCTGCAGAAGGCGCGCGGCATCGTCGACGTGCCCGTCGCGAGCGCCGCGGCGCTCGACGATTCCGACCGGCTCCGCCTCCAGCAGGCGATCTTGGCGCGCACCGGCCTCAAGGCCCGTCTGCTCGAGCGCGTGGACCCCGACCTGCTCGGCGGGCTCGTGCTGCGCATCCGGGACGCCAAGTTCGATACCAGCCTCAAGACCAAGCTCGAGCGCCTTCGCGTGGCCCTGCTCGAGCGGGGCAGCAACGAGATCATCCGCGGCGGAAGCTCGCCGACCGAGGAGACGAGATGAAATTCCGTGTCGACGAGATCAGTTCGGTGATCGCGGAGGAGATCCGCACCTTCCGCACCGAGCTCGACCTGGGAGAGGTGGGCAAGGTGCTCGAGGTGGGCGACGGCATCGCCCGCATCTACGGCCTCTCGAACGCGATGGCCGGCGAGATGCTGCGCTTCTCGAACGGCGCCTTCGGCCAGGTCTTCAACCTCGAGGAAACGTCGGTCGGCGCCGTCATCCTGGGCGACTATCTCGGGATCAAGGAGGGCGACGAGGTGCGGCGCACCGGTGAGCTCCTCTCGGTGCCCTGCGGCGAGAAGATGGTCGGCCGCGTCGTCGATCCGCTCGGACGGCCGCTCGACGGCGTCGGGGTGATCGAGACGCCGCATCGCCGGCCGCTCGAGTTCAAGGCCCCCGGCATCGCGCAACGCCAGCCGGTCAACGAGCCTCTCCAGACCGGCATCAAGGCGATCGACTCGATGATCCCGATCGGCCGCGGCCAGCGCGAGCTCATCATCGGCGACCGCAAGACCGGGAAGACGGCGATCGCGATCGACACCATCATCAACCAGAAGGGGAGCGGCGTCGTCTGCGTCTACGTCGCGATCGGGATGAAGGAATCGACGGTCGTGGGCCTCGTCGAGCGGCTTCGCGAAGCGGGCGCCATGGACTACACCATCGTCGTCTCCGCCTCGTCGGCCGACCCGGCGCCGTTGCAGTACATCGCCCCCTACGCCGGCGCGGCGATGGCCGAGTACTTCATGTACGCCCAGGGCAAGGCCACCCTCTGCATCTACGACGACCTCACCAAGCAGGCCGCGGCCTACCGTCAGCTCTCGCTGCTGCTGCGGCGCCCGCCGGGGCGCGAGGCCTATCCGGGCGACGTATTCTACCTGCACTCGCGGCTGCTCGAACGCGCCGTGAAGCTCCGCGAGGAGTTCGCGGTGGTGCCCAAGGACCTCGCGGCCGACTCCGTGGATCGTTCGCGGGTCTTCAAGAACCCGCAGGGTCTGCGGGCGCCGGCCGAAGTGCGCCCCGACGACGACCTCGGCCTCTATCACCGGCCGCACGGCAAGCACCGCGCCGAGGCTTTCCTCGCCACGCTGCCCGACAAGGAGAAGTATCGGGTCCACAAGTTCCCGGACTCCGGCGGCTCGATGACCGCGCTGCCGATCATCGAGACGCTCGAAGGCGAGGTCTCGGCCTACATTCCGACCAACGTGATCTCGATCACCGACGGCCAGATCTACCTCGAGCCCGACCTCTTCTTCGCCGGCGTGCGGCCGGCGGTCAACGTCGGCATCTCGGTCTCGCGCGTCGGCGGCAACGCGCAGCGCAAGGCGATGAAGAAGGTGGCCGGGTCGCTGCGCCTCGATCTCGCCTCGTTCCGGGCGCTCGAGGCCTTCGCCCAGCTCGGCACCGACCTCGACACCGCGACCCAGAAGCAGCTCGATCGCGGCAAGCGCATGGTCGAGCTCCTGAAGCAGCCGCAGTATCAGCCCTACGACACCTTCGAGCAGGTGGTCTCGATCTACGCCGGCACGCAGGGCGTACTCGACGACCTTCCGGCCTCCGAGGTGCTCCGTTTCGAGGCCGAAATGCTCAAGCACGTTCGCCAGGAACACCCGGAGATCCTCGAGGAGATGCGGAGGACGGGCGACCTGCCGGAAGGGGTCGCCAAGAAGCTCACCGAGCTGCTCGGCCACTTCAAGGCGCAGTACCTCAAGAGGCCCGCCTAGGTCCATGGCGAATCGCCGCATTCTCGTCAAGCGCCGCAAGGCGGTGCGCAACATCCGCAAGATCACGCGGACGATGCAGCTCATCGCCACGGCGCGCTTCCAGGCGGCCTTCAACCGCGCCGTCGCCTCGCGCCCCTACACGGAGAAGCTCGCCGAGCTCGTCTCGGACCTGACCCGCGCCGGTGGCGACGTCGAGCATCCGCTGCTCGCGACGGCCAATCCGGGGGCGCCCGCGGCGCTGGTGGTGATCTCCAGCTCGCGGGGGCTCTGCGGCGGCTACAACGCGCACGTCCTCCGTCTCGCCTCGGGTCAGCTCGAGAGCTGGCGCGGCGAAAGCCGCCCCACCGAGCTCCACGCGTTCGGCAAGAAGGGGATCGCCTACTTCCGCTTCCAAAAGCAGAAGATGGCCGCCGAGTCGATCGCGATCGGAGACAACCCCCGGTTCGAGCAGGTTGAACCGGTCGCCAACACGCTCATCGAGCGCTTCCTCGCCGGCGAGATCTCCTCGGTGCACGTCGCCTACATGCGCTTCTTCTCGGTCGGGCGCCAGCGACCGGAGCTCTTCCAGCTCCTCCCCCTGGTACCCGAGGGGGAGAGCGCCGGCGCGGCCGCGCACAAGGTCGAATACGAGTTCCGGCCGGACCCGAAGGCGCTGCTCGACGACCTGCTCCCCGCCACCGTCCGCATCCGGCTCTTCCAGTCGTTCCTCGACGCTTCGGTCTCCGAGCAGATCGCGCGCATGGTCGCCATGAAGGCGGCGACCGAGGCTTCCGAAGAGATGATCAAGACCCTGACGCGTCAGTACAACCGGGCGCGCCAGACGCACATCACGATGGAACTGCTCGACATCGTCGGCGGCGCCAACGCGCTCTCCTGACCCTACCGAGCGAAAGGTCGATCCTCATGTCCAGCCCGAACGTCGGCAAGATCACCCAGGTCATCGGCTCCACCCTCGACGCGCAGTTCGCCGAGGACCGGCTGCCCTCGCTCTACAACGCGCTCAAGGTCGAGCTCGAGCGCACGGTGCTGGGCGAGACGCAGCGCGAGACCCTCTGGTGCGAGGTCGCCCAGCATCTGGGCGGCGGTCAGGTCCGCGCGGTGGCGCTGGGCTCGACCGACGGCCTGCAACGCGGACGCGAGATTCTAGACACCGGCTCGCCCGTCTCCGTGCCGGTGGGTCCAGAAACCTTGGGTCGCGTCTTCAACCTGGTCGGCGAACCGATCGACGACCTGGGCAGCGTGCCCGCCAAGGAGCGGCGCACGATCCATCGCCTGCCGCCCGAGCTGCCCGAGCTGTCGTCGAAGACCGAGATCTTCGAGACCGGCATCAAGGTGATCGACCTGCTCTGTCCACTGGTCCGCGGCGGCAAGGCGGGCCTGTTCGGCGGCGCCGGCGTCGGCAAGACGGTCATCATTCAAGAGCTGATCGCCCGCCTCGCCCGCTTCCACTCCGGCTATTCCTGCTTCGCGGGCGTCGGCGAGCGCACCCGCGAGGGCAACGACCTCTGGCTCGAGATGCAGGAGGCGAAGATCGGCGACACCGGCAAGTCCGTCATCGATCAGACGGTGATGGTCTTCGGCCAGATGAACGAGCCGCCGGGCGCGCGCCTGCGCGTCGCGCTCTCGGCGCTCACCATGGCCGAGTACTTCCGCGACCAGACCGGCGCCGACACCCTGCTCTTCATCGACAACATCTTCCGCTTCACGCAGGCGGGCTCCGAGGTCTCGGCGCTCTTGGGCCGCATGCCGTCGGCGGTGGGCTACCAGCCGACGCTCTCGACCGAGATGGGCGAGCTGCAGGAGCGCATCACCTCGACCAAGCGCGGCGCGGTGACCTCGATCCAGGCGATCTACGTGCCCGCGGACGACTACACCGACCCGGCGCCGGCCAACGCCTTCACCCACCTCGACTCGACGGTCAACCTGGAGCGCTCGATCGCCGAGAAGGGGATCTACCCGGCGGTCGATCCCCTCGCCTCCTCCTCGCGCATCGTGGCGCCAGAGATCCTCGGCGAGCGCCACTACAAGGTCGCGCGCCGCGTGCAGCAGATCCTGCAGCGCTACAAGGACCTCCAAGACATCATCGCCATTCTCGGCATCGACGAGCTCTCCGAGGACGACAAGCTGATCGTCCGCCGCGCCC
>CAYZBH010000021.1:0-64864 GCA_964476605.1 uncultured Thermoanaerobaculia bacterium
AGGTCCCGGCGCCCCGCGAACCCGCCGAGTGCCCCCGGCCGTCCGGCTTCTCCTCCGTCGCGCTCCGGCTCGCAACGCCTTGCGAGGCGCGTCGCGTCTCCTCCGGCGAATCCGGCCGGCCTCTCCCCCGTGCGCTCACGCGCCCTTCCGTTCCCGGGCGGGTGGGAGCGGGTGGCTGGACCGAGGGCTCCCGTTGGGCGCGCAGCGCGAGCGAGCACCCAACGGGAAACGGGCCAGACAGGACCCGCGAGGGGGCTGCGAAGGACCCGCTCACGAGTGGATCGCCGCCCCGTGGGAGGCGTGCGCCGCCTCCATGACCGCTTCGGAAAGGGTCGGATGCGCGTGAATGGTTCGGAAGAGCTCCTCGGCCGTGAGCTCGCCGGCGAGCGCCGCGCACGCCTCGGCGATCAGGTCGGTCGCGTGCGGCCCGATGATGTGGACACCGAGGATCTCGTCGTACTTCGTGTCGCGCACGATCTTGACGAAACCCTGCGCCTTGCCGAGGATGCGCGCCTTGCCGCTCGCCATGAAGCTGAACTTGCCCACCTGGACGTCGTAGCCCCGCTCCTTGGCCTTCGCCTCGGTCAATCCGACGCTCCCCACCTCGGGATCGCAGTAGGTGCACGAGGGCGTGCGGTCGTAATCGAGCGGCCGGACGCCGTGACCGGCCATGTGCTCGACGGCGAGGATCCCCTCCGCCGAGGCGACGTGCGCGAGCCAAGGGGTCGGCACCACGTCGCCGATCGCGTAGACGTTCGGGACGGTGGTCTGCAGGACTCCATTGACCGGGACGTAGCCCTTCTCCGTCGCGATGCCGAGCGCCTCGAGTCCGATCCCCTCGGTCACCGGCGCGCGCCCGATCGCGACCAGGAGCATCTCGGCCTCGAGCGTCGAGCTCTTCTCCCCTTTCTTGAGCGACACCTTGACGCCCCCCTCGATCTTCTCGGCCGAGAGGAGCTGCGTGCCGGTCATCACGGCGATGTCGCGCTTCTTCAACTGCCGCTCGAGCTCCTTCGAGATCTCCTCGTCTTCGATCGGCAGCACCCGCGGCAGCATCTCGACGAGCGTCACCTGAGAGCCGAACGAGCGGTAGACCGAGGCGAACTCCGTTCCGACCGCGCCCGCCCCCAGCACGATGATCGACTTCGGAACCCGCTCCAGCTCGAGCACGTGATCGGAGTTGACGATCGCGACGCCGTCGGTCGGCGCGACGCGGATCTCGCGCGGCACCGAGCCGGTCGCCACCATCACGTACTTGGTCGTCAGCGTCCGCTTGGCGCCGTCCGCTCCGGTCACCTCGACCGCGTTGGCGCTCGTCAGCCGCCCAAAGCCCCGAATCCCTTCGACCTCGTACTTCTTGAAGAGGGTCTGGATGCCGCTCGCGCTCTTGTCGACGATGCCCCGCTTGTAGGCGTGCGCTTTCGCGATGTCGAGCGTCGGATCCGAGACGCCCACGCCGAAGTCCTCGGCGTGCCGGATCTGGTCGAGGAGCTCGGCGGTGTGCAGCAGCGCCTTGGTCGGGATGCAGCCGCGGTGCGTGCAGGTGCCACCGAACTTCGGGTCCTTCTCGACGCAAGCGACCTTGAGACCGAGCTGGCCGGCCCGGATCGCGGCGACGTAGCCTCCCGGGCCACTGCCGACGACGACCAGGTCGTAGTCGAACGACCCCGCCGGAGCCGCCGGCTCGGGCGCCGGTCCCGCGCTCGCCTGGGGCGGCGGCGCGGGGGTCGCGGCGGGGTTCGGCGGCGGCGCCGGCTTCGCGGCGGCCGGAGCGGACGTGGGGGCCGCCTTCTCCCCCTCCCCTCCGATCAGGCCGACCACTTGGTTGACGGGAACCGTCTCGCCCGCCTGGTGGCGGATCTCGAGCAGCACGCCGGAGGCCGGCGAGGGAATCTCGGCGTCGACCTTGTCGGTCGAGATCTCGAAGAGCGGCTGGTCCCGCTCGACCTGGTCCCCGACCTTCACCAGCCACTTGGTGATCGTCCCCTCGGCGATCGACTCCCCCATCTGCGGCATGACGACTTCGTTCGGCATATCCGGCTCCGGTTGCGCCCTCGGTCGATTTGATGATTCTCTTCGCCGCTCTGCGACTTCCCGCCCCCGGCCGTCCGGCTTCGCCTCCGTCGCGCTCCGGCTCGCAACGCCTTGCGAGGCGCGTCGCGTCTCCTCCGGCGAATCCGGCCGGCCTCCCCCCCACCCCTCGGTGGAGAGCTTTTTACCTTAACCGAAAAGCGGCGCCCGGAAAAACGACGACGCGGCCGGTTCGCGGCTCATTCGACGGCGTCGCCGAAGACACGCGCGCCGCCGAACCTCCAAACGCCGCCTCCACTCCAGGTCTCGCGGCCCCGGACGCGGAGGTAGCTCACGGGCGGGCTCGCCTCGGCCCACCGGATCCGGATCGGATAGACCGAGGGGTGAACGAGATTCCGGAAGCTCGCGAGGGTGCGCCATTCGCGCCCGTCGAGCGAGCCGTCGATCGAGCCCGAGAGGAGAAAGTCGAGGACCTCCGATTCCCCCGGGGTGACCATCACCACTCCGTCGACCGGTCGGGGCAGGAGCCGCGCGCCGAGGAGCTGGAGCTCCCGGACTCGAGCGGGCGCGGCGAGCCTGATCTCGAGCGGGCGCGAGAGGCTGACCGCGGGGCTCCAGACGAGCTTCTCGGGCGCGAGGCGACGCGATTTGCCCTTGAAGTCCAAGAACGAGTAGAAGACGACCGGACGCTCGCTGCCGCGAGGTGGGCGATCCCCGAGCTCGCCGCGCACCGCCAAGAGGATCGGCGCCGTCACGAGGCCGACGAGCGCGGCCGTCGCGAAGCCGGCGAACGCTCCGGCCAGTCGTTGCGAGCGCCGGCTCTCCGCCCCCGCCGGCGTCTCGATCAGCGCCAGCGCCGGCAACGCCGCGCCGACGAGGTAGTGGTAGTGCACGAAGCCGCGATGAAGGAGGTGGACGGCGAGCACCGCGCCGACGCCGCAGGCGAGCACCGCCCTGGGCTCGCGGCGGCGCCAGGCAAGGGCGAGAAGCGCCACCGACGCCGCCGCGAGGGCGGCGAAGTAGAAGGGCGCGCTCTCCCGGTCCGCCGCCCCCTCGAAGCCCAGCTCGACGAGCAGGGTCGAGAGACTGTAGTTGCCGACGATGCCGCTCTTGTGGAACCACTGTTCGGCGAAGTCCGGCCAGACGCCGAGCGTCGCGTGGACGAAGCCGAACGGATTGCGGAGAACGTGAAAGGCGCCGCCCGCGAGGAGCACCGACGCGAGCCCGGCGAGTCCGCGACGCGAGCCCTGGCGCCAGAGGGCCAGCGCCGAGAAGGGGACGCTCACCAGCAGCGGCTGGCGGATCAGTGCCGCGTAGCCGAGGAGCCCGCCCGCGAGCCCGAGACGGCGTCCCTGGGCCGCCAGCCAGAGGCCCGCGAATTGTGTCGCGGCCGCGATCTCCAGGTTTCCGCCCTTCCCGGTGTAGTCCAGGAAAGGGAAGAAGAAGGCGAGCCCGATGAAGAGCCGGAGATTGGCCCGAGACGGCGCGACGAGAAAGGGCAGGGCGTAGAGAATCGGCACGAGGATCTGGAAGAACTGGCTGAAGTCCTTGCCGAGAACGAGGATCGGGAACGCGGCGAGGAGATCGCCCATCGGCAGGTAGACGCTCCAGGTCGCCCGCATGAGATTCTCGAGGTAGTAGATGCCGTGCCCGGAGAGCAGCGCCGAGAGCGAGGCGAGCTGCACGAAGGTCTGGTCGAACCAGGGCTGCCAGTCGCCCGTCCAGCGCAGGGCGACGCTCCCGGCGAGGAGCGCCGCCCAGCTCAGCCAGAGGCTGGGCGAGGCCAGGAGAAGGAGCAGGAGCGCCCCGAGGAGCGCCGGATAGACAGGATTCTGCTGATGCGGCGCGAGCGGCAGCATCCCGGCCGCGAGCAGCAGCGCGACCTGAACGAGGCGCTCGGCGAACGGATTGGCGCTCGGCGAAGGCGCGCCGATCGAGGTCGATGCGGGTTCGTCCGGGGGCACGGCCACCCGCGGAGTCTAGCGGCTTCCGCCGCTCCTCCAAGCCGCGAGCCCCGCCTCGAGACGACGCGGTGCGAAACCGAGCAGGTCGCGCGCCGTCGCGATGTCCGCGCCCTTCCGCGCGAAGAGCGCGGCCAGCCGGTCGGGTGGAATCCCCGCCATGCGGAATCGGATCAGGAGGGCGATCAGCCAAGTGGGAACGGGGGCGATGCGGGCCCGGCGTCCCAGGACCCTGGCCGCGCGACGCACGAAGGCGACGAGCGTCATCTCCTCCGGACCGGCGAGCGTCGAGGTCACCGGGCCGAGCGCCGGCCGGAGCGCGGCCTCCGCGATCGCCTGCACGACGTCCGGCTCGAACACGGGGGCGATCAGGGCACGCGGATCCGAGAGACAGGGGACGACCGGGCTCCGCTCGATCCACCCGAGGAGCGCGGCGATGGCGTCCGTCGAGCCTTGGCCGTAGACCTCCGCCGGCCGCAGGACGACGGCATCCGGGACGAGCTCCCGCAATCGTCGTTCCGCCTCGAGCTTGCTCTCCCCGTAGGCGCCCGCTCCCCGCACCGCGGTGCGCGAGCTGACGTAGACGAAGCGCGCCACACCGGCGCGCCGCGCGGAGTCGGCGAGTCGCGCCGTGCCCTCGACGTTGATCCGGCGATAGAGCTCGGGTGAGCGCGTCACGCCGGCGAGATGGACGACGGCACGACAGCTCCGGCAAGCCCGCTCGAGCGACACGCCGTCTCCGAGATCACCTTCGACGCGCTCGGCACCGTCGAAGGGCACCGGAGCGCGGTGCACGAGCGCCCGCACCGCAGCGCCGGCGCTCGCGAGCCGCCGGACGAGCGCGCGCCCCAGCCAGCCCGAGGCGCCGGTCACCAGCACTCGGTCCGTGTTCACCTCCGCCGCATCCAGAGCCGCCAGCGCGCGCGCGCGAGGTCGACCAGGAACTGGAAGAGCGTCGAGAGGCGGATGAACGACGCCCTCTCCTCGAGACGGCCGAAGACCGTCGGCACCTCGACGATCCCGAGTCCCAGCCGCCGCGCCTCGAGGACGATCTCCGCGTCGATGAACCACGCGTCCGAGTCGAGGCGCATCCGCCCGAGGGCCGAGCGTTCGAGCGCCTTCGGCTTCGCGTTGACGTCGCGCACGCCGAGGCCCGGGAAGAGGAGCCGGAAGATGGCGTTGAAGGCGAAGGAGACGACGCGGCGCGTCGCGCCGTCGTCACGGCGTTCGCGATAGGTCTTGGCGAGCCCGGCGTCGCTCTCGCGGAGCGCGCGATAGACGCGCGCCACGTCGGCGCCCGGCATCTGTCCGTCGCCGTCGATCACCGCCACGACCCGCCCCCGGGCCGCGGCGAAACCGCTCTTCATGTCCCAGCCCATGCCTCCGAGCTTCCGGAGCGCGAGCGCCCGCCGCCGCGAATCGGCCGCCGCCAGCTCCGCCGCGACGCGCGGGGTCGGATCGTCGGCGCCGGGCCAGGTATTGGCCACCAGCAGGAGCTCGCGCTCGATACCGAGCGGCTCGAGCTCGCGCTCGATCTCGTCGACGAAGGCCCGCAGGCCCTCCCCGGCACGGTACCCGAGAACGACGACGGAGAGCTCCGGGATCGCGCTCATCGAGCGGAGGAGCGGGCTCTGCGGGGCGCTCGATCGCTCGAGGTCACGACGCGAGCGTTGTCGCCCGGAAGCGTCCGGGCTTCTCTTCCACGATGCGGCCCAGTGGCTGGTCCGCGTCGTGCTCGAACACGCAGAGCCAGCTCTCGGCCGCGGCGCGCGGGATCCAGGCCCGTTTCGACTCCAACGTCGTCATCGGGAAGAGGTCGAAGCTCATGATCCACGGGTAGGGCACGTGCGTCGCGTGCGGCACGAGGTCGGCCCAGAAGACCGCCTTCTCGCCGCCCCCACCGTCCACCGTCACCACGCACAGGTTGGCGTTGTGCCCCGGCGCCTCGACCGCCTCGACGCCCGCGATGACTTCGGCCCGCCCGTCAAAGAGCTCGACCACGCCCGCCTCGAAGAGCGGCTCCCAGTTTTCGGGCAGATAGCTCGCCCGATCGCGCTCGTTCGGGTGACGCGCGTGCTCGACCTCCCCGCGGTTCAGCCAATAGCGCGCCGCGGGGAAGGTCGGCACGAGCTTGCCGCTCGCCTCGCGCCGGGTGTTCCAGCCGCAGTGGTCGAAGTGGAGGTGGGAGAGGAGGACGTGCGTGACGTCTCCGGGCTCGAAGCCGGCGGAGCGCAGGTCGTCGAGAAGCGAGGGCGCCGCTTCGAAACCATACTGCTCCTGGAACTTGGCCGTGTGCTTGTCTCCCTTGCCGGTGTCGATCAGCAGGAGCTCCCTGCCCGCTTCGACGAGCAGGCAGTTGGTCGCCATGCGAATCCGGTTCCGTTCGTCGCACGCCTTGACCGGGTTCCACATCACCTTCGGAATGACACCGAACATGGCGCCGCCGTCCATCCGGAAGGTCCCGTCGGAGACGATGCGCAGCTTCAGACGACCGAGGGGAAGGAATGCCGCTTCGGTCAAGGAGTTCTCCCTCGCGTCAGGGCGCGCATTTCGGGCACGGCGAGCAGCCCGCGTCGAAGACGATCTTCCAGCCGCCGTCCGCCTGGCGCCGCCAGACGGAATTGAAGAGACCGGCCTGCTCGACCTCGTTGCCTTCCTTGTCCTTGAAACGGATCGTCCAGGGGCCCCGCGTGAGGCCCAGCGTGCCGTCGCCCGAGAGCTCGACGACCTCGGCGTGCCACTCGAAGGAGGGTCGGCCTTCCGCGAAGAACCCCTTCCAGGCTTCGACGATCTCCGCCCTGCCGCGCTTGGACCCCGAGCCGCCCACGAAGACCGCGTCCTCGTCGATGAAGGAGGAGAAGACCTCGGGCTTGTTCTCCATCACCGAAGCCGCGAACGCGTTCTCGATCGCTCGCACCTCGGCCGTGCGGGCCGCGCGATCGAATCCGGACGGTTCACCGGCGAGAGCGCCGGCAGCGGACGCCAGCGCGAGAATGCAGACGCAGGCCATGCGACGCATCGATCCCTCCCTCTTCGCGGCCACCGCGCCGTCAGGCGACCGTCACCTCGTCGCAGAGGTAGACGTCCTGGATGGCGTTGAGCAGCGCGACCCCCTCGGCCATCGGACGCTGGAACGCCTTGCGCCCCGAGATCAGCCCCATGCCGCCGCCGCGCTTGTTGATCACCGCCGTGCGGACCGCCTCGGCGAGATCGCTCTCGCCCGACGAGGCACCGCCGGAGTTGATGAGCCCGATCTTCCCCATGTAGCAGTTGGCCACCTGCCAGCGCACCCAGTCGACCGGATGGTCGGCGACCAGCTCGCCGTAGACCTTCTTGTGCGTCTTGCCGAAGCCCTTGAACGCGTTGTAGCCGCCGTTGTGGGTGGGGAGCTTCTGCTTGATGATGTCGGCCGAGAGCGTCACGCCGAGGTGATTCGCCTGCGCGGTCAGGTCCGCCGCGGTGTGGTGATCGACCTCTCCCTGCTTGAATTGAGGATTGCGCAGGTAGCACCAGAGAATCGTCGCCATGCCGAGCTCGTGCGCGGCGGCGAAGGCCTGCCCCACCTCCTCGATCTCGCGATCCGCGTCCTCGGAGCCGAAGTAGATCGTCGCGCCGACCGCGGCGCACCCCATGTCCCAGGCCTGCTCGATCTGGGCGAACATCGTCTGGCGCGCGCCGTTGGGGAGCGTGAGCAGCTGATTGTGGTTGATCTTGAGGATGAAGGGGATCCTGTGCGCGTACTTCCGCGCCACGAGCCCCAGGCCGCCCAGGGTGCAGGCGACGCCGTTGCAGCCGCCGGCGATCGCGAGCTCCACGATCTTCTGCGGATCGAAGTAGTCGGGATTGGGCGCGAACGAGGCCGCGCCCGAGTGCTCGATCCCTTGATCGACGGGCAGGATCGAGAGATAGCCGGTGCCGGCGAGCCGCCCCGTGCCGTGCAGCCGCTGGAGCTGCACGAGCACCTGCGGGTGCCGATCCGAGCCCGCGAAAGAGCGATCCACGTGATCGGGAGCGGGCACCGCGAGGCGCTCCCGCGAGATCCCGCGGCAGGTGAAATTCAGGAGACTCTCGGCCTCGCCGCCGAGCAGCGCGGTGATCCTGTCGATGGCTTTCATGTCAGCTCCTTCGAGATCGTTCGCGCGCAAAGTATTCCATACCCGCGCGCGCTAACGGGACCTCCGCCGCGCCGCGCGGACCGCTTCCTCGACCGCCCGGAGATCGCTGCGGAGGGCCGCGAGCTCGGCGTCGTCGAGCACGGTCCCGCCGAAACTCTCGGCCAGGTAGCGGCCGACCACGCGTCGCGCCGGTGCGGAGGCGGCCGGCATCCGCTGGCGGGCGAGCTCGGCGAGCGCCAGAGGACCGATCCACTCCGGCACCGGAAGCGCCCCGCCGCGGAGCGTCCGCCGCAGCACGACGTAGGCCCGCGTGGCGCTCCAGGAGGCCCCGCGCCGCCAGGCGAGCCAGCCGCCGGTCGCGGCGAGAACGAGCAGCGCGAGAAGCCCCCAGCGCCGCCAGGCGTGCGGTTCCGGAGCGGTGGGCGGCGGCGCCTCGGTTCCCTCGGTCAGGGCCGCCCCCGGCGCCGCCGGGGCCGGGCCCGCCGCGGAGGTCACGGAGCCCCAGAGCCGTTCCCAGGCGCTCCGGAGACCGAAGAAGATCCCCACCTGGTCGTTGAAGTCGAACGAGAGCACGTAGCGGTCCCAGCGGAAAACGAGGAACTCGTAGCCTTGCCGCGCGAGCCGGAACAGGCTCTCGGGCTCGGCCTGCGGCCGTCCCGCGGGGGGCGTCGGATCGAAGACCAGCCATCCACGCCCCGGGATCCACGCTTCCACCCAGGCGTGCGCGTTCGACTGGCGGACGACCCACGAGCGCTCCCAGACACTGTACTCGGCGCCGTAGAAGCCGGTCACGAGCCGAGCCGGGATCCCTTGTGCCCGTAGCAGGAGGACCATGGCGGTGGCGAAGTACTCGCAGTGGCCGCGCCGTGCCTCGAAGAGGAAGTGCTCGATCGGCGCGTCGCCGCCGCGGCCGATGAAGTCGAGCGTGTAATCGAAGTCGAACATGAGATGACGTTCGATCCTCCGCGCTCGCTGCTCGGCATCCCCCGTTCCGGCCCACTCGGTCGCGAGCGCAGCGATCCGCTCGCTCACGCCGGCGGCGTCGAGAGCCGGGTCGCGCACGCCGACCTCCGGCGGTAGCGCCAGCGAGCGCTCCTCGTCCCCGAGCTCCACCCGATACTCGAGCGGCGAGGCGGGCGCTGCGAGGAGCGAGGCGGCGCCGCCGCGGTCGAGATCGATCGCGGCGAAATCGAAATCGACGCTCAGCGCCTCGGTCGGCAGGACGAGACGATCCGACCGCAACGGCTCCAGAACCACGTCCACCGTCGCGGCGGCACGGCCCGGGGCCAGCCGGAAGACCCCTTCGCGAGGGCTCCGCGCGATCCGCCGGGCGGGCGCGCTCCGGCGCCAGCTCCTGCCTTCCCAGAGGTCGTAGGTCGCCGCCTTGAAGCGCATGGCGCCCTGCGGGTTGGGCTCTCCCGCGAAGAAGAGGTGCATGGCGATCTCGCGGTTGTCGCGGATGCGGCCGATGAGATCGAGGCTCATCTCGTCGGAAAAGCCGGCGCGCGCCTCCTCGGGCCCGCGCCCGCCTCCGGGGCCGAGGATGTAGGGGCTCCGGACGCGCGGCAGCAGAGCGAAGAGCGGCGCCGCGAGGGCGAGCGTCGCGAGGATCATGGCCACGAGGAGACGCCGGGTCGGCAACGGTGGGGGGCCCCCGTCCCGGTGCCCGAAGCCCGAGAGCACGTGCAGATAGACGAAGCGCAGCATCAGGACGACGGCGAGCGCCACGTAGGCCCCGAGGTAGAGGACGATCGAGGGGTGGACGCTGGTCGCCATCGCGGCGAGAAAGAGGAAGAAGACGCCGATCCACGCCTGCCACTTGTGCTTCTCCTCGGTGAGCGACCAGAGCTTCGCCGCGACGCCGAAGAGGGTGAGATGCAACAGCGGACGCAGCGGTTGGTACCGCCCCGTGGCCGCGATGTCGAAGACCAGCACCGGGAGGTACGCGAGACCGAGCAAGTTCAGCGCGCGATTGGAGAGCCAGCGCTCGGCGCCGCCCTGGGCGCGTCGCAGGAAGAGGACGACCGTCAGCACGAAGAGGGCCAGCACCGGCCACTCGAGCACCTCGTTGAAGGGGAGCGGCAGGGCGACGCCGATCGCCGCCAGCCCGAGCAGGACTCGCTTCTCGCGGCCGTAGTTCACTGCGTGGCCTCGCCGAACGAGAGGTGGATGGCGCGCGCCCGCGGATCCCCGGAGCGCAGCTCGCCGCCGCGCCGGACCACGAGCTCCACCAGCGCCAGGGTTTCGAGGATCTCCCGTCGCTGGCGCGCGCCGCCGGCGAACGGGACGACCGCGCCGCGCGTCACCAGCTCCACCTCGAAGCCGCGGTCGAGGTGATCGACGGCGAGCGTGGCGGCCTCGCTCACCAGCCGCTCGAAGCGCTCACGGGTCGCGGCGTCGGTGGCGGAGCTCCCGTTGTCGAGCTGAATGGAGAGCCGCCGGCTCGCTTCGCTCTCGCGCTCGGTGAAGACAAGCGCGCCGGTTTGGGCGCTCTTCTTCCAGTGGATGCCGCGCGGATCGTCCCCGGCGCGAAAGCCGCGCAGCGCGTGCAGCTCGTGCCCCCAGCCCTGGCGGCCCGAAGAGCTCTCCCCCGCCAGCCCCGCCGGCTGCGAGAAGAGCGCGCCGGGGCCGAAGAGCTCGGGGTAGACGAGCAGCTCGAGGTCGAGCGGGTAGCGCATCCCCTTGCGGAAGAGGCCGAGGGGAAAGAGGGAGGAGAAGTGCGCGCTCGCGAGCCGCTGGCGGCCGCGGCGTGGAAACATCAGATCCAGCGTGCCGCGCGCCGAGGCACCGGGCGGCAAGTGCGGCACCAGGCGCGCCGCACCGCGCGGCACCAGCGAGAAGAGCAGCAGCCAGCGCGAGAGCAGGCGGCTGCGGTTGACCAGCGTGAAGGCGATCTCGTGCGGGCGTCCCGCGAACATCTCGCCGGCCGGCTCGAGCCGCACCGCGAGGCGTCTCAGGTTCCAGCGCGACACCACCCCCGAGACCGCGAGCAGCGCCAGCATGCAGGCGAGCACGAGGTAGAGCGCGTTGTTGCCCGTGTTCGTCGCGGCGACCGCGACGATCACCGTGAAGAGGACGAACCAGAGCCCGACCTTGGTGATCCGGATGCCTTCGGGCACTCCGCGCTGGAGCAGCTTCCGGCGCCAAGCGGCGAGCCGTGCGCGCGCCGCCGGCGAGGTGCCCGCGCGCGGAGCCGCGAGGGGAGGACGCGCGGACGCGGCGCTCGCCGTGGCCACGACGGCCCTCAGAGCGGCGGCGGGACGGCGTGCAGGAGCCGCTGGACCGCCTGGCGGGCCGCGTCGAGCCCGCTCGCGCCCCGCCGGAGCACGACCCGGTGCGCGAGCACCGGACCGGCCAGCCGTTGCACGTCGTCCGGGACGACGAAATCGCGCCCGTCCAGCATCGCCGCCGCCTGCGTCGCGCGGTAGAGGCCGAGCGCTCCCCGGGTCGAGATGCCGAGCTGGAACTCGTCGCTCTGCCGGGTGCGCTCGGCCAGGGTGAGGATGTAGTCCGCGATCTTCTCGGCCACCCGAATCGCCGCCGAGCGCTCCTGGAGCGCCCGCACCTCGTCTCCGTCGAGCACCGCCGGCAGCGCCTCGAGCTCGCCCTCGACGCCGCCGCCCAGGAGGAGCGAGCGTTCCGCCGAACGCTCGGGGTAACCCAACCGGATCGACATCTCGAAGCGGTCGAGCTGTGACTCGGGCAGCGGGAAGGTCCCGAGGTATTCGTGCGGGTTCTGGGTGGCGAAGACGAGGAAGGGCTCGGGCAGCGGCAGACGCTGACGCTCGATCGAGACCTTGCGCTCGCTCATCGCTTCCAGCAGCGCCGACTGCGTCTTCGGCGTGGCGCGGTTGATCTCGTCCGCCAGCACCACGTTGGCGAAGATCGGTCCGGGCACGAACTCGAACGCCTCGCGCCGCGGCTGGTAGATGGAGACGCCGAGGATGTCCGACGGCAGGAGATCGCTCGTGAACTGGATGCGCTGGAAGGCGACGCCTAGCGATCGGGCGAGCGCCTGGGCGAGCGTCGTCTTGCCGACCCCCGGCACGTCCTCGATCAGCATGTGGCCGCGCGCCAGCAGGCAGGTGACGGCGAGGCGGATCGCCTCGGCGTTCCCCTTGTAGACCCGTCCGATGTTGGCTTCGAGCCGGGCGAGCGCGGCGACCGCGCGAGGGGCGCTCGAGGGGGCGACGGCTTCCGGGGTGGTCATCGCCTGCTTCTACGGCCCAGCGGGCCCGCGGGTTGGCTTCGCGACCGCCTCAGGGGGCGAACTCGCGGTAGTCGCCGCGCTCCGCGGCCGGAATCGGGGAACGGACTTCGACGAAGAAGCCGTCCCCGGGCTGGTACGGGAGATCGGTGAGCGTCAGGGTCGTCTGCTCGCCCGGCCCGCGATCGAGCTTGGAGGTATCGACCCAGACGCGGCGCGCCGCCTTCTCCTTGCCGGTGGCGTCTCCCATGGAGACGTCGAGGGTGATGCCCGGCAGGCGCTCGTGCCCCTCCCAGCGGACGAGCACGTCGAGCAGGATCTCCCGCTTGCCCGAGGCCGGATCGTCGCGCACCACGAAGCCGGCGCCGGAGAGCTCGGCATCGTAGTGGGAGCGCAGCGCCTCGACGCGCTGCGCGGGATTCGCAGCGCCGCAGCCTAGGGCCAGCGCGAGGGCGAGCAGCGGGACCGTCCAATGGGCATTTCGCATCAGTCGGCCAGATTGTACCGGACGATCGCCCAGATCGCCGCGAAGCCGTCCTTCCAGCCGATCTTCTTCCCTTCGCCGTAGGTGCGCCCGTGGTAGGAGATCGGCACCTCGTAGATGCGCGCCTGCCGCCGCGCGAACTTGGCGGTGAGCTCGGGCTCGATGCCGAACCGGTTCGAGCGCAGCGTGACGCCGTCGAGCAGGCTCCGCCGGAAGAGCTTGTAGCAGGTCTCCATGTCGGAGAGGTTGAGGTCGGAGAACATGTTCGAGAGGGTGGTCAGGAACTGGTTGCCGAGGTAGTGCCAGTAGAAGAGGACGCGGTGCGGCCCACCGAGGAAGCGCGAGCCGTAGACGACGTCGGCCCCGTCTTCGAGCACCGGCTGCAGGAGCCTCGGGTAGTCGCGCGGGTCGTACTCGAGATCGGCGTCCTGGACGAGCACGAACTCCCCCGACGCTTCCGCGAACCCGCGCCGGAGCGCCGCCCCCTTTCCCTGATTCACCGGCTGCTCCACCAGCCTGAACTCGGGCCGGCCCCGCCCGGCGAGCTCCCTCAGATGCTCGCGCGTCCCGTCGGTCGAGCAGTCGTCCACCACCACGATCTCGCGCTCCACCCCGTCGGGCAGGGGCGCCTCCCCCACCCGCCGCAGGAGCTCCTCGATCGTCCGCCGCTCGTTGTAGGCGGGGATGACGATGGAGAGACGGAGGGTCATGGGCGCGCAGTCTATCGCCGGCCCGGGCCTTGACCACCACGCCGGGTGCGAACCTGCTCCCCAGCCCGATGCGTCAGATTGCGGGTCGCGCTGCCGGCGGCCTTCACGAAGTCGCTCGCTGCGCTAGCCGTCTCGCGAGACGAGCCGATAGATCACCTCGGAATCCTCCTCGTAGACCTTTTCCATCCAGGGCGAGGGAGCACCGTCCAGTGCCGTCTGCCAACGCCTGAAGGCTCTCTGGTCCGAGCGGGAGAGCTGGCCGAGGTGGATGACGACGTGAGTGACGCCAAGATCCCCGAGACGCCGTGAAGTATTCGCGTCCGGGAAGTCCAAGAGGCTCGCCCTGAGGTCGAGGTAGGGCCTCGGAAGATAGGCGCTGTACCCGTTGACGAGAGGCCGACGGTGGATCGACCAGAAGTAGAGACGCTCGGCCTCACGCCAACTGTCCAACATCGGAAGCTCGAGGAGCGCTCGGACTTCGTCGTGGTCGGCGACCCAGCGGTAGACTGCAGGGATTGCGGCCGGTGACGGGATGTCGGTCCACTGGAGGTAGCGACCTCGCGGCGTCGTCTCGATCCCCGCGAGGAGGAGAGCGAGGACCGGGACGGCGAGCCCGGCGCGAGGCGTTGCACTTCGGAGCCTCGTTCGCAGCGCATCCAGGCCGAGGCCCGCGAGAGCGGCGAGCGCCAGGCTCGTGAAGACGAAGATCCGGCCCGGGACCCGGATGGCCGCGAGCCCGGGAACCGCGGTGCGAAGCAGGAGGAAGGGCGCGGCATGCGAGAACACCACGCAGGCGAGACCTCCATTCAGTAACCCTCGCCACCAGATCTCTCGGTCGTCCCGCGGGCGCGTCGAGAAGCTCCGGTGGCGGATGAGGACGAACGCCCCGACCGCGAGCAGGAGCAGCGCGGAGGTTACGCGAAAAGCTCGAAAGGCGGATCGTCGCTCCGCCGATGTGGCGAGGTCGCTCCCGGAGAGCACCCAGTCCGAGTAGGCGAAGGCGAGGAAGATCACGACGACCAGCGCAGCCAACCCCCACCAGCCGCCTCGACCCGAGTTTCGCCTCCGTCCGCGCCAGGCGGCGATGCGGATCGCGACTCCCAAGGCCGCCATCGACGCCGGCACCCATCCCAACCAGAGAGCTGGTTGAGTGCGGAGCTCCCGGGGGACCCACTCCGCGTAGAGCGTGCGAGCGCCCACCGAAAAGTAGCTGGCGACCGCGACCAGATTGCCTCTCAGCTCCCTGACCGTCGGAGCGACGTTCGTCGGCCCCTGGCTCGAGAGGTAGGGCACGAAGAAGATCCAGACCAGCGCCAAGGCTCCGCCGACCGCAGCCGCGAGCTGAGCTGCCGCGCGCCACGACAGGAGCTTGCGCGTCCCCCAGCGAAGCCGCGTCACGAGGATCACCGCGAGCGGAAGGTGAATCATGTAGGCGAGATACGAGCCGCCACTCACCTGGGCTCCGTAGGCGAGGAGGAACAGTGCGGACCTTCGAAGACTTGGCTCCGCGAGCAGGCGATCGAGCGCCCAGAGCGTCAGCGGGATCCACAACGCCAGGAGAACTTGCAAGTGCGAGAGCGCTGACCAACGGAAGCAAGTGAAACTCCACGTGTGCGCCGCGAGAAGGGCGCCCCAGGCGCCGAGACCACTCCAGCGCAAGACGAGATAGCAAGTCCAGGCGCTCCCGGCGAAGGCGACCAAGAGTAGGAAGTTGTAGACCCCCGCCGGCGGCAGACCGATCGCCGAAAGCAGAGCGCTCGCCACGGCCGGGCCGGCGAGGTGGTCCGACAGCGCAAGGACCCCGGGAACCGGATAGAAGAAGGTAGGGCTCCAAAAACCAGCGAATCCATGGAGCGCGCGATCCGCTCCCCAGCGCAATAGCGAGAGGTTGAAAAGCGGATCGCCCTTGTCCGGAACCAGCGCGCCGAGGAAGCGCGCAGGCGTCATCCTGAGATAGACAGCGGCGAGCAAGGTGAAACCGATCACCACCGCGACGTTCTCGACGAGCGAGACCGGAGCGCCGGAGACTTGACGCGGCCCTGGGTCGCCGCCGCCGACCGTTCCGAACGGCTCCGGCCCTTGGAGACCACTTGCCTTCGCTGCGCTCAGGAGGTGGCTCGCCAAGTCAGGATCGACCAATCCTTTCCAGACGCGACGGGCTCGAGCGGCGAACGCGAGCGATAGAGCCAGCTCGAGGCGAGAGAGTTCAGGCCCGGCCCATCGACGACGACGAACTCCACGTCGAGCTCCCCGAGGCGCCGGTACCATCCCTGGCCCGACCCGCCTTCGTAGGGGTCGGCAACCACGTCACTTCCCCACCGGTAGTGTCGTTCGGCCGGATCGCCGCGCGTCGGGACGATTTCGACGCGATTCTGGAGACGGTTTCCGAAGTAGAAGTACGGGCGGTTGCCGCCGATGTACGCGACGACCGTCGGTCTCCCCTGCGTGAGCTTCTCAAGCGCCAGGGCGGCGGGCTCGAAGCGCTCCCGGTGGCCCTCGTAGTCGGGCAGCACGCGCGAGGCGACCAGGGCCGTTCCGACCAAGGCGATCTGCGCCAATACGTACCCCGCGACCGGTCGCCTCCAAACGAAGTAGGTCAAGGCAAGGGACGCCACCGCGAAGACGACGGCGACGGTGTGCGCCTGCGGCCGCGCTCCCCAGACCACCGCGAGGGCCACGGCAACGACCAGCGCACCGAGGACCATTCTGAGCTTGGGGGCGAGGCTGCTCGCTAGGCCCGCAGCACACGCCGCGGCAAGTGGCACCGCAGCGATCGCGTAGCGAATGTCTCGATGATCGTGAAGCGCTGTGGCGTAGACGACGAGCAGCCAGGCCGGCCCAGCTGCCAACGAGAGCCGCCAGATCGCTTCGCTGCGGGGGAAACCTACCTTCCGGAGCCATGCGAGCGTGGCGAGCGGTAGGAGCACCGCGAGCGGGATCAGGGCCCGCGACCAGAGCGGGCCGAGCAGCGCCGGCTCGCGCACGAAGGCTCCGAGATCGAACCACGGGACCGCGTCGACCGCCCGCCTCGCCCCGAGAGAAGTGGCCTGCCACCCAGGGAACAGCTTCCACCCGAGCAGGGACACCGGCTGAGGAAAGACCGGGTTGCCCGTCGAAACCCAGTTCCGAACGTACGGAAAGCCCCCCACGCAAAGAGCGAGGCCGCCCCCCACCAAGATCCACCAGCCACCGCGACGCCGATCGGAACTTCCGAGCACCTGCGCGACCGCAGGAAGCGCGGCGAGGCCGAGCCACGGAAGCCAGAGCAGCGTCACATACTTCGTCAGCGCCAACGCGCCAAGAGCCGTCCCGAGGAGCAGCCAGCTCCCAAGCCGCATCGAGGCACCCTCTGCGGGGATCAACAGAAGTGCGGCCAGGCAGAGCAGAGCCGCCCAGAGGTCGTTTCCCGCCGAGAGCGCAAGACCCGGGAAGAGGCGAGGTACGGCGCACGTGGCGACGGCGGCCACCAGGGCTCCCCATCCGGACGCCCCTGCCCGCCTCGCCATCGCCCAAGTCAGGAGCAATATTCCGAGAGCCGCCGGGAGCTGGGACCAGCGCGCCAGGAAATCGCTTCCATCGAACGGCGAAAGCAGGATCCAGCTCGCGAGCTCGCCTCCGAACGGATAGAAGCAAGTCGAGCGATCCCCGTAGGCGAATCGGAGCATGCGCAGATCGCCGGTCTGGCTCCAAAGAGCTGCCGCCGGTAGGTGATAGGAGACGTCGTCGTAGAGACCTGCGCCAGGGGGAAGAAACCTGTTCTCGCGTGCGTCCGAGGCCACCATCGCAGCGACGCAGGCGACGGTCAGCGCGGCGGCGACCCAGGCAGGGTGCTCCACGTTGGGACCTCCCCTGGATTCTCTCCGTGGCCCGGGCCAGCACCAGCTGAGGAGCGTGCAGGCGACCGCAGAGACCACGGCGAAGACCGGATACCGGAGCCAACCCAGGGCACCGAGGACGATCGCCAGCACCCAAGCGAATGCGACGGCCATGACGAAGGTGGCAGCCGCTCGCCAACTGCCTCGAGCGTCCGGCGCGAGGCACGACACCACGCCCGAGCCAATGTGCGCGAGAACCAGCAGCAGGAGCGTCGAGCGAGCCATCTGCAAGATCTGCGACTGGCCGCTTGCGGTCAAAATGAGGAGCGCTCCGGCGGTCAGGAGCCGACCAACAGACGGCGCCGCCAGGAAGCGGCCGAGTCCCTTCCGCTCCGCTGGCAAGTCAAGAGGGGCTGAAACGCCGCCAAAGATGCCCATATTTGACAGCATACCCTCGGAGCGACTCGCAGCCAGTAGCCAGCGCAACTCGACCGCGGGACCCGAATCTTCATTGACAAGCCCCGCTCCCGGGTCTAGTTTCGTGCCGTCGGCTCGTTCCTTGCAAGGGATCTTTCGCCATGCTCTCCACTCGACGATTCTCCTGGCTCGCCGTCGCGCTCGCGCTCGCCTCGACATCGCCCTCCTGGTCCACGACCGTCGCCATGATGAGCGATCAGTCCCTGGCCGCGCAGGCCGAGGTGGTGATCGTCGCGCGGTCCTTGGGGACGCTGGTCTCCCCCGAGCTCGAGCGGCCGGTCACGGACTACCTGATGTCGGTCGAGCGGGTCATGAAGGGGAGCGTGGACGCCGGCGCGATCGTGGTCCGAGTTCCGGGGGGAATCGCGGCGAACGGGATGGGGCTCAAGATCTGGGGCGCGCCCGAGTTCCAGCAGGGCGAGCGGGCGATCCTCTTCCTGAACCGGGCCGGCGACGGGACCTATCGCATCCTCCAGCTCGTCCTGGGGAGCTTCCGCGAAGCCCCCGTCGGCGGTCACCTGGCGGCCTACCGGGACTTCTCCGAAGTCCAGGTCCTCGACGCGACCTCGGCGACGAGCCGGGACGAGCTGCGGCTCCGGGAATTCGACCGCTTCGCCGACTGGTTGGCCGACTTCGGCGCCGGCAGGGTTCTCCCGCGCCAGTACTTCTTCCGCGCCGACGAAGGGGTGTCCTCCACCGGCAACACGCTTCTGCCGATGTACACCCTCTTCGAAGAGGACGGCAAGAACATGCGCTGGTTCGACTTCGACCGCGGCACCGCGGTCGGGTGGCGTATGGATCCCGACGGCTTCCCTGGGCTCGGGTCGAGCGGCCAGGCCGAGTTCGAAGCCGCGATGGCGATGTGGAACAACGAGCCGCAAACGCCGATCAACTACCAGTATCGCGGCACCTCGGGCCTCGTGGCCGGTTTCCAGAACTTCGACGGCCAGAACGTGCTCCTCTTCGGTGACCCCAACGACGACGTCGAAGGATCGTTCTCCTGCCCGAGCGGCGGCACGCTCGCCGTCGGCGGCCCCTGGTACGACACGGGAACGACCGCCGTCTTCGACGGCCGGACTTTCATTCGCATCCAGGGCGCGGACATCGTCCTCAACGACGGCGTCGAGTGCTACTTCCAGCGGCCCGGCACCCCCAGCCTCGCGGCCCAGGAGCTCCTCGCGCACGAGCTCGGCCACACGCTCGGGCTCGGCCATTCCAGCGAGAACCCGAGCGAGACCAACACCACCCTGCGGGATGCGCTCATGTACTACCGCCTGCACAACGACGGCCGCGGCGCGAGCCTGCGCAGCGACGACCTCGCCGCGATTCATGCTCTCTACACCGTCGGCGGCGGCGGGAGCAGCGGCGGCGGGGGTGGGGGTGGCGGCTCCAACGGCTGTCCAGCCGGCACTCTCTGCCTGCTCAACGGCCGGTTCCGGGTCACGGCGGTCTGGAACAATCAGTTCGACGGCTCGAGCGGCAGCGCCGGACCGATCCCGAACACCGATCTCGCCGGCTTCCTCTACTTCACCGATCCCTCCAACATCGAGCTCATCGTCAAGATGCTCGACTTCGGGGACCGCTTCCTCTTCTTCTACGGCCAGCTCACCAACCTGCACTTCACGATCACGGTGGTCGACACCGTGACCGGCCGGCAGAAGACCTACTCCAACACCACGGGCGACTGCGGCGCGCTCGACGACAATGCCTTCACCCCCTCCGCGGCGCCCGCGGGGATGGGCCGGTTCGGCGACTCCGCCGCCGGGACGCTCCTGCCGACCGCGGCCTGCATCGAGACGAGCAACTCGGTCTGCCTCCTCGGGGGACGGTTCCGCCTCGAGGCCGATTGGCGAAACCAGTTCGACGGTTCGAGCGGTCTGGGGATCGCGCGCAAACTCTCCAACCTGACGGCGGCGTTCGCCTTCACCGACCCCTCGAACCTGGAGATCCTCGTCAAGACGCTCGACTTCGGAGACCATGTCCTGGTCCTCTACGGAACGCTGTCCAATCTCGAGTACACCCTGCGCGTGACGGAGCTCGCGACCGGAGCCGTCAGGACCTACCACAACGCTCCGGGTAACTACTGCGGCGGGCTCGACCAGAACGCTTTCTGACCCCGCCACGCGGTCACACCGGCGAGACCGCCGAACAGCAGCGCGAAACCGAAGCAGCGGCGCGTCCAGGTCAGGAGGCGGTGCGAGCCGTACTTCACGAAGGCCCAGTCGGGCACTTCGATCGGAGGGTCGCCGACGCGCACCCCCACCACCGGATCGAGCCCGGCGAGCTTCCGCACGGCCACCCGCGACGCTCCCGGCAGGAGATCGACGTGCCGCACGAGCGGCGAGCGCGCGGCCGACCAGGCTCCTTCCGCCATGGATTCGCGAGTTCCGGTCACCCGGTCTTCGATGGCATCGAACGGAATCAGCGAAGGCGCCGCCGCCGTGACCAGCGAGGCGACGATCACAACGACGATCGCTCCCCGCGCCGCGACCGGAGAGCGACCCCAGCGCTCCAGAACCACGCCCGCCGGCAACAACCAGAGCGGCAACAGGGGGACGAGGAAGCGTGGCCCCCAACAATCTCCTCCCCACCATTGGTAGTACTTCGCCATGAGAGCGACGTGAGCCAACGAAGCCGCGAGCATCGCGGCCAGGAGGCCCGGCCGGCGCGCATGGAGCCCGCGGAGCCCGACGATCGCCAGGAGCAGCACGGGGCAGTACCAGAGCACCCCTTTGGCGGGCGACGCGAGCAGGCCCGTCAACCCCTCGGAGAGCGGCGTGGTGAATCCGCGGCTCTCCCAGCCGTAACCGGTCTCGAAGATCCCACCGAATCGCGCCCGGTTGTAGGCTGCGACGACCGCGAGCCAGCCGGCGAAGGGCGTCGCCCACGCCGTCAGCGCAAGCAGCCTCCTCCCGCGCGGCGCCTCGCGGACGACGAGGAACGCCCAGAGGGCGAAGGGGCCCACGATGACGAGGTGAGCCACCTTCGTCGCGACCGCGAGGCCGAAACCGAAGCCGGAGAGCAGCAACCCGCCTGGATCCCATCCGCCGGAGCTCCGCGCGCGCCGGTCGGCTCGGGCGAGGCCGAGAGCTCCGAGCGCCAGCGCGAACGCCGCCAGCGGCTCCGAGAGGAAGGTGGAGGCATAGTGCGGCAGAAGAGTTCCGGCACCCAGGAGCGCCGCGACCGCGAGGGCCACCCCCGAAGCGAAGCCCACTTCGACGGCCAGGAGGTACGCGACGGCGACCGTGGCACCACCGGTCGCCGCGTTGGTGAGCCCGGTCCCGAAGACCGTGGGGCCGTAACGGAGGTTCCCCACCCGATCGGCGGTCACCGGGAGCTGGTAGCCGCGGAAGCGCTCGGCGCTTCTCGCATAGAACGGAAGGGCGACGAGCGACTGTCCGATGCCGTACTTCGCGTAGTGCCCGCCGTCCACCCCAGGTATCGATTTCGCGACGTCCCCGCGCCAGACCGGCGACGAGACACTCACCTCGTGGCGCTCCCAGATCGCCTCCGTCACCTGGTACATGAGGATGTCGTCGCCGAAGACGAAGGTCCCACGGCTGATGCCCGCGTAGAGCGCGGCGAAGCCGAGACCCAGCAGGACGGCGACGAGGAGAGGGCGGTGTCGGATCAAGGGGCGATCGGGGAGTCGTCGTGCCGATCATTCCACAGCGGGTGCGCGCCTCGTGCCATAGTCTGGGCATCGTCATGCGGCGGCAGGTCCTGACTCTCGCCCTCGTGCTCGGCGCGAGCCCCGCGCTCGCGCAGCAGACGATCGGCGGCTGCGCCCTCTTTCCGATCGACAACGTCTGGAACACGCCGGTGGACGCGCTACCGGTGCACCCGAACTCCGCCAACTTCGTGGCCTCGATCGGCACGGGAACGCCGCTCCACCCCGACTTCGGGACCTTCTGGCCCGACCCGGACTCCCCGATCGGGATCCCCTTCGCCGTCGTGCCCAACGGCCAGGCGATGGTGCCGATCGACTTCGACCTCTACGGCTGGCCGGAAGAGAGCGATCCGGGACCCTACCCCTTTCCGCCGGGCGCTCCCATCGAAGGGGGCCCGGCGAGCGACGGGGATCGGCACGTGCTGGTGCTCCGCCAGGGAAGCTGCCTCCTCTACGAGCTCTACTACTCCTGGCCCCACGGCACCGGACCGGAGGACGGCCCCCTCTGCAACGAGCCGGGCGGCTGGTGCGGCGCTTCCGGAGCCGTCTACGACCTCGCCTCCAACGCGCTCCGGCCGGACGGCTGGACCTCGGCGGACGCCGCCGGTCTGCCGATCCTCCCCGGGTTGGTGAGCTTCGACGAAGTCGCGGGCGGCGAGATTCGGCACGCCTTGAGGTTCACCGTCGACCTGACGCAAAACGCCCACGTCTGGCCGGCGCGGCACGACGCCTCGGACGACTCGAATCCCAACCGGCCCCCGATGGGGCTGCGCTTCCGACTCAAGGCGGCTGTCCCGCTCACCGGGCTCGCGCCCGAGGTCCGCGTGATCCTCTCGGCGCTCAAGAAGTACGGCATGATCGTCGCCGACAACGGCTCCGACTGGTACGTCTCGGGTCAGCACCACCCCGACTGGGACGACGACGCTCTGGTGACGGGATTCGGCACCATCCACGGCTCCGACTTCGAGGCGGTCGATGTGAGCTCGCTCCTGATCGACTCCGATTCGGGCGCGACCCCGCACCTCTTCTCCGACGGGTTCGAAGGGGGCGGGACCGGCCATTGGTCCTCGACCTCGCCCTGAGCGGCCGAGCTCAGCGCCCCTCCAGCTCCTCCGCCAGACCTCCGAGCAGCACGAGCTCGGGCTCCAGCTCGACGCCGAAGCGTTCGACGACCGCCGCGCGCATGCGCCGCATGAGCGCCACGACGTCAGCCGCGCTCGCCCCCCCGGTGTTGACGATGACGTTGGCGTGCCGTGGGCTGACGAGCGCCCCGCCCACCGAAACTCCCTTGAGCCCGCAGGCTTCGAGCAATCGTCCCGCGTAGTCGCCGGGCGGGTTCTTGAAGATCGATCCCGCGTTGGGCTGTCCCGACGGGAGCGCCGTCCAGCGCCGGGCATTGAGCTCGTCGATCCGGGCGAGGAGCGCCGCCGGCTCGCCGGAGGAGAGCTCGAAGAGGACGCGCGTCACGACCCCGCCGCTGCCACGGAGCGCGGTCGTCCGATAGGAGGGATCGAGCTCCGCCATGGAAACCCTGAGACGGTGGCCGTCGCGCGTTACCAGGCGCACGGAGCGGACGACGTCCTTCATCTCCCGTCCGTAGCTCCCGGCATTCATCCGCACCGCCCCGCCGACCGTCGACGGGAATCCGGCGAGGGCCTCGAGCCCCGCGAGCCCGCGGCGGGCGCTCGCCCGAGCCACCTGCGCGAGCAGCGCTCCGCCCCCGGCGCTCACCCACCGACCTCTGAAGTGGACGCTCTTGAGTCCCCCGGCGAGACGGGCCGCGACGCCGGGAAGGCCGCCGTCCGGCACCAGGACGTTCGATCCCAATCCCAACAGGAGGAAGGGGATACCGAGCTCCCGGCAGCCCGCGACCAGGGCCGAGAGCCCACTTTCGGTCGACACCTCGGCGGCCCAGTCGGGAGCCCCGCCGATCCGGAGCGTCGTCCGGCGGGCGAGCGGCTCCCCGGGGAACAACGCGAGCCCCGGCTGCGCCGCCAGGCGCTCGAGCAGAGCGCGCGAAGCGCCAGATTCCAAGGCCGGTTCCCGTCCTTTCCCAAGTGTGCGATGGCCCGCCGGTCGCTTCCGCGCCCGTCGGGCGGAAGGTAGTATAGCGGCGGAAAAACGACCCGACGGGAGCGAGGAGCGAGAATCATGGCGGAAGCGAAGGCAGAGCGGTTGAAGGCGGTCGAGGGGGCCCTGACCCAGATCGAGCGCCAGTTCGGCAAGGGCTCGATCATGCGCCTCGGGCAGCGCGAGACGCTGGCCTTGGAGTTCATCCCCACGGGATCCCTGGCCATCGACGCCGCGATCGGCATCGGCGGCTTTCCGCGCGGACGCGTCGTCGAAGTCTTCGGTCCCGAGTCTTCGGGCAAGACGACCCTCGCCCTCTCCGTGGTGGCGCAAGCCCAGAAACGGGGCGGGGTCGCCGCCTTCATCGACGCCGAGCACGCCCTCGACGCCGAATACGCGAAGAAGCTCGGCGTCGACATCGACGACCTCCTCGTCTCGCAGCCCGACCACGGCGAGCAAGCGCTCGAGATCGCCGAGATGCTGGTGCGATCGAACGCGGTCGACGTGGTCGTGATCGACTCGGTCGCCGCCCTGGTGCCGCGCGCCGAGCTCGAGGGAGAGATGGGCGACAGTCACGTCGGGCTCCAGGCGCGCCTCATGTCGCAAGCCTTGCGCAAGCTCACCGCGATCGTCGCCAAGTCCAAGACCTGCATGGTCTTCATCAACCAGATCCGCGAGAAGATCGGAGTCATGTTCGGCAATCCGGAGACCACCACCGGCGGCCGGGCGCTCAAGTTCTACTCCTCGGTGCGCGTCGACATCCGTCGCATCTCGGCGATCAAGGAGGGCGAAGCGGTCACCGGGAGCCGGGCCAAGGTCAAGATCGTCAAGAACAAGGTCGCCGCTCCCTTCCGCCAGGCGGAGTTCGACATCGACTATGGTGAGGGGATCTCGCGCGCGGGCGAGCTGGTCGACCTCGGAGTCGAGCACAAGCTGGTCGCCAAGAGCGGCGCCTGGTTCAACTACGGGGATGTCCGGCTCGGCCAGGGGCGCGAGAACGCCAAGCAGTTCCTGCGCGACAACCCGGAGCTCGCGAACGAGATCGAAGGGAAGCTGCGGACCGCCCTGCAGCTGCCGGCCGCGAAGCCGGACGAGGCGGTGATCGCGAAGTGAGCGCCTCGCGGCGCCGCCGCGTGGCGCCGCCGGCGCTGCTCGGCCTGGCCCTGGCGGCGACCCTGGCCGCGACACCGCGCCGCGCGACGCTCGAGCTCCGGACCCCCCGCTGGACCTTCTCGCGAAGCGCGCTCGAGCTCACGATTCAACAGCACGGGCCGCTCGCCGGGCGCCGCCTGGCAGTCTTCGTCTTCGTCGACGAGAACATGGTGGGCCGCGTGGAGACAGGCGCCGATCGCACCGAGGCGCGCCTCGGCGATCTCGAGCTCGCGCCGGGCGGGCACGTCCTCAAGATCAAGGCGGGAACCGAGGAGGCGACAGCTCGTTTCGGGGTCCTCTCGCCGTTCCTGCCGATCGGATGCGTCGGGGCGGTGCTGATCCTCGTGGCCGGCCTTCGACGGCGCGCCCGGCGCCCCGAGCCCTAGCCCGCCTCAGGCGCGCGGCGGCGCCGGGCTCGGAGCCCCCGCCGGACCGGCGGGTGCTGCGAGGAGCGCCAAGGCGTTACGGCGCAACTGCAGGACGAGCCAGTCGACGCGCCGAGCTCGCTCCTCTGGCGACGCGCCGTCGAGAGCGGCGCGCAGCGTCCGGCTCCCGTCGAGGCTGCGGCAGAAGTCCCGCATCGCCGGCGACAGGCGGGCCTCCTCTTCGAGCGCGAGCGTGCGGTCCCAGAGGGGATAGCTCCCCTCGATGGCGTCGAGCGGCACGGCGGGGCTCTGCCGGAGCACCACCGCCTGCTCCTCCGTGACCTGCTCGATCAGCAGGTCCGCGAGGCGCAGCTCGGTCGATGGCGACTCGCCGTGCTCCCCCACCGCGGCGATGTCGAACACCTCCACCACGGCGAGCCGGTAGGCGGCCTGCAGGAATCGGAAGTGCGATCCCCGGACCTCGTTGTAGAGCTCCGCCAAGCTGAGCTTGCCGTCGACCGCCCGATAGACCCGCCGCTCGAGGGGAGTGAGCAGACCCTGCGGCTGCTTGCGCCCTCGCTGCAGGACGATGTTGTCGTGCACGAAGACCTGGCGGATCCGCTGGTACTCGTCGAGCCAGCGGGTCCCTTCCATGGCGAGCCCCACCGAAGAGAGGGGTTCGGCGAGATGCTGCGTCTCGGGCAACGACTCGGCGGCGAAGTAGAAGATCCCCGACCGCCAGAGAAAGATGTCGCAGACCTGGTCCCCGATCTGCTGGCGCAGGGCGAGCGTGACCTTCTCCGGAGCGAGGAGGCCGAGCTCGACGATGGCGTTCCCGAGCCGCTGCGACGTCCGCTGGCAGTGCGTCAGCGCCGCGATCAGACCCGACTCCTGGAGGAGGCCCTGCACCAGGAGGTGCTGGCCGAAGAACTCGGCCGGATCGTCCGAGAAGCAGGCCACGATGTCGCCGTCATGGAGATAGATGCGCTTCTCCGTGCCGCTGCGGCGCACGACGAGCGCTCCCGAGCGCCGATCGTTGTGCGCCCACTGCAGGATGTCGCCGATCGGGAAGGAGGCGAGACGGCCGGAGAACTCCATAGGGGGCTGGTATGTTACCTGCAGTTCCTCCCGCGGCAACCCATCTTGGAGGCCCGACTTGGCACTTCGAACCTGGCACTGGAAGGTCCTGTTTGCGATCCTCGCCGTCCTCTCGACCCCAGGAGCTCCCGCGCTGGCCGCGACGGCTCGTTGCAACCCCTGCACAGGCGTGATCGTCGAGGATCCGTTCGCTCTGATCTCGGCCGTTTCGGCCTCTCCCCGCCTGGGCCACGAGGCACGGTTCTACGTCGCCTGGGAGGCGGCGCTCGACGGCTCCGCCTCGCCGGCAGGGGCGCATGCGCTGGCGCTCGCCGGAGCTTCGCCCTGGATGCGGCTCCGGTTCCAGACCGCGGCGCCTCTCCTCGAGAACGTCGAGGCGCTCAAGAAGGAGCTCGAGGCGGCCGCCGAGCTGGCTCGCCAGAGCCCGGGGGGCACCACGTTCTCGATCCTCTGGCCCGGGGGAGGCGACACGCCCGACGCGCGCGAGTACGCCTTCCTGCTCAAGCGCGCGGCGGTCGCGATCACCGGCGCGTCCCCGGACGCCCGGATCTTCACGCAACCGCTGCCGGTCGAGACCGGGTTCCTGCAGGCGCTCTACGGCGAGGAGGTCGCCGCCTATCTCGACGGCGTCTCCTTGCGCGCCGCGACGAGTCCCGCGGACCTCGCCACCGCGACGGCGCTGCTCGACCAGCTCGACCCCGGCCGCCCGCGAGCCCTCGACGCCCTGCCCTTCCCGGAACCGGGCCGCCAGGCTCTCGCCGCGGCGGCCGAATCCGCCACCGCCGGCGTGGGTCTCACCCTCTTCCGCGCCTCGGCGCCCGACGCCGCGGCGCTCGCGCCCCTCAAGGTGATGGCGAACGAATTCGCGGGCGACCTGCAACCCGACGCCGGGACCGTGCCGTCGGGAGGTCGCGGAGCCTGGAGCTTCGTGCGCGGGGAGGACCTCGGACTCCGCGTCGTCGTGGCGGCGGACGCCACCCAAGAAGAGCTCGCCCTCTCCTTCCCCGATCCGCAACTCCGCCAGCCGGCGCGAGTCGACCTCGGGACGGGGGAGGTCGTGCCGCTGGGCGACGTCCGCAAACGCCCCGACGGGCTCGCCGTCCGCTTCGCCAGCCCACAGCCGATCGAGCTCCTGCGGCTCGAGCGCGCGTCGATCGCCGAGCTCGAAGGGGTCGCCGAGGAGGTGACGGTCGCCACCGATCGCCAGGTTCCGGTGGAGGAGATCCTCCGCCGCCTGCAGGCGCGGGAGGACGACCAGGCCCGGCGGCTCCGCCACTATCAGGCGATCAACCGCACCACGCTCCGGTTCCAGGCGGCGTCGGGAGTCCAGACCGTGGAGGCCACCTTCGAGGGGGAGCTCTTCTCCCGCCAGGGAGAGCCCTTCGACTGGGCCTGGCAGAACTTCTACATCAACGGCGTCAAGTGGCGCGGCAAGTCGATCCCCGAGCTCCCGCTGATCCAGCCCGAGAAGGCGGCGGCGATGCCGCTCGAGGTCCTCTTCACGAAGGAGTATCGCTATTCCCTCGCGGGGACCGACGTGGTGGACGGCAGGGACTGCTGGGTGGTGGAGTTCGAGCCGACCGTGGCCGTGGCGCCGGGTCGTAACCTCTTCAAGGGAAAAGTCTGGGTCGACCGGGAGCGCTTCGTGCGCGTCCGGCTCCGCGCCGTGCAGCTCGGCCTCGAGGGCGAGGTGATCTCGAACGAGGAGACGAGCTACTACTCCGTCGTCGGCGCCGACGGCAAGCCCGCCCCCTGGTCGCCCGAGGCCTTCGTGCTGCCGCTGCGCACCACGGGCCAGCAGATCCTCTCGGTGCTGAACACGGCCACGGTCGTCGAGCGCGAAGTGCTGCTCTCCGACGTGACGATCAACGGTCCCCGCTTCGACGAGCGCCGGGAGGAGGTGCGCGCCTCCGAGGCCACGATGGTGCGGGACACCGACGCCGGCCTGCGCTATCTCGTCAAGAAGGAAGGCTCCGACGAGCGGCAGGTCAAGGAGGGCTTCGACACCAACCGGCTCTTCCTGCTGGCGGGCGGCTTCTACGACGACTCGCTCGACTACCCGTTGCCGATCGCCGGCCTCAACTACTTCGACATCAACTTCCGCGGCAACAACCGGCAGCTCAACGCCTTCTTCGGCGGCGTGCTGGGCATCGTGAACTACGCGGACCCGCGCGTCTTCGGCAGCAAGTTCGACCTGGGTGTCGACGTCTTCGCGTTCGCCATCGCGACGAGCGACCAGCTCTACCGCGGTGGCATCGAGTCGCCCACCGAGGAGGTCGAGGAGAGACCGGCGCGCGTGACCGTGAACCTGGGCTATCCGCTCGGGAACTTCGCCAAGGCGACGGCGAGCTATCAGATCGCCTACTCGCACTACGGCTCGACCGACACCACCGCCGCCGACTTCGTGCTCCCCAAGAGCACGACGACGCAGCGCTTCCAGCTCGAGCTCGCGGTGGCCCGCTCGGGTTACCGGCTGGCGCTCGAAGGCGCCTATCACCAGCGCTCGTCCTGGGAGCCCTGGGGCCTGCCGGGCAGCGACGACTACGACCCCGACGCCAAGAGCTACCAGACCTGGCAGGCTTCGCTCAGCAAGAGCTGGTACCTCCGGAATTTCCAGAAGATCGGTCTCGAGCTCGACTACGTGGGCGGCCGCAACCTCGACCGCTTCAGCAAGTACCAGTTCGGGTTCTTCGGCGGCAATCGCGTGCACGGCTATCAGATCGGCAAGGTGCGGGCCGAAGAGGCCTACGCGGGGCACCTCACCTACGGCTTCGAGATCGGCAAGCTCCTGCGTCTCGACGCGGTCTTCGACGCCGCTTGGGCGACCGACGCGACCTCGGGGCTCGATCGCGAGTCGCTGACCGGCGCCGGCCTCATGGGAACCTTCATCGGACCCTGGGAGACGATTGTGAATCTCGACGTCGGCACGCCGCTCTCCGGCCCCGACGACGGCATCGTCGCCTATCTCGTCTTCCTGAAGCTCTTCAAGTAGGCGCCGGAGACCCCTCGAGCTTCCCCGAGGGCTTCCCGACGGCCTCCACCACCGAGCGGCGACCTCGGCCCACCAGGTCGAGGGCTCGCCGCTCGCTGTCGGCCGCGCCTCGCGTCTTCCCTCGCTCAGCCGCCGATGGCGAGCGGCTGCCCGGTCGACTCGAGCACGTTCCACCAGAGCTCGCCCACCGGGCTGAGCGCACGCCGCTCCCCGCGCAGGGCGGCCAGGGGGACGTGAGTGACGAGGCCGTGCCAGTAGCCGACCAGCAGAGCGGTGCGCCCCGACATCGCGGCGTGCACCGCGTTCTGCGCGAGCCGGGTGGCGTGCAGCGCGTCGCCGGTCCGCGCGGGCGCCGAACGGACGAGGTAGCTCGGATCGAGGTACTTGAGCACCACGCGCCTGCCGCGCCCGGAGAAGTGCGATTCGAAGCGCTCGCGGAGCAACGTCCCGATGTCCCCCAGCTTGCGATTGCCGGACGCGTCGGTGCCCAGCTCCCGGCCCGCGAAGTACTCCTGCCCCGCCCCTTCGGCGACCACCACCAGCGCGTAGCCGCGCGCCTCGAGCTTCGCCTCCACCAACGCGAGCAATCCCCGCTCCCCCTCGAGCGCGAACGGGATCTCGGGCACGAGGCAGAAGTCGACGAGCCCCGATGCGAGCGAAGCGGTCGCCGCGAGGTAGCCGGCGTTGCGCCCCATGAGGCGCACCAGCCCGATGCCGTCGCGCACCGACGTCGCCTCCACGTGCGCGCCGCGAATCGCGTCCGCCGCCACCTCGACCGCGGTCTCGAAACCGAAGGAGCGGCGCACCCAGGGGATGTCGTTGTCGATCGTCTTCGGGATCCCCACCACCGAGATCCGCGCGCCGCGGCGGTCGATCTCCTCCACGATCTCGAGCGCCCCGCGGAGCGTGCCGTCCCCTCCCACCGCGAACAGGATGTCGACCTCGCGCGCGAGCAGCGTGTCGACGATCTCCGGCACCGGCGGGGTCCCGCGCGAAGTGCCGAGGATCGTCCCGCCTCGCTGGTGGATCAGCGCCACGTCGCCGGCGCCGAGCGGCATCCAGTCGCCGGGTGTCGCGAGACCGCGGTAGCCGTGCCGAGCGCCGAGGATCTCTCGCACGCCATAGCGCTCCCCGAGCTCCAGGACGAGCGCCCGCAAGACCACGTTGAGCCCGGGGGAGATCCCCCCGCAGGTCACGACGGCGGCGCGCGTCGCCGCGGGTGCGAAGAAGAGCAGCGCTCGCGGTCCCGCGACCTCGAAGGTGGGCGCCTGCGCCGACGGCGCGCTCCCGCCGTTCCTCGGGTCCACCAGCAGCCGGGCGTCGTCGCGCACGAAGGAGGCGGCCGAAGGGACGTGCAGCGGGCTCGGGAGCGTCGCGGGTCCGAGACGGCGGATCGTGAAGTCGGGTCGTGTCCGGGGAGCGCCGTTCATCCGGCGGCCTCTCGCGCGCGCCCACCTTCTCGCACCCCGAGCGAGAGCCCTGGGATCACCGCCGTCGCGGCGAAAGGCCTCTCCACTCCGATCCGCTCGACCTCGGCCATCGCTCCTCTTCCGCTCCCCGGCGCCGCGGAGTCTACCCCCGTCGCGAGACGGCGCGCTGCCGCCGCGCATCGCGTAGCATGCAGGAGTGTGCGAAACGGGCGCCCCTCCCCGTCCGAGCCCTTCGAGATCGCCTGCGACGCGCGATCTCGCGGAAGGCGATGACCCACCGGAGGTGGTCGAGCTCGAGATCACCGATGTTCTCGACCTCCACGGCTTCGCGCCGGCCGACGTTCGGGAGATCGTGGGCGCCTACCTCGACGCCGCCTGGGCACGCGGACTCCGCTCCCTCCGGCTGATCCACGGCCGCGGCATCGGCGTGCAGCGCGCCGCGATTCGCAAGCTCCTGGCCGCGGACGCCCGTGTCCTGGACTTCGGAGACGCCCCCGGAGAGCATGGCGGCTGGGGCGCCACGGTCGTCTCCCTGCGCTCCGGTTCCGGCCCGGGGTCCTGAGCCGGGAACGCGCCGTGGCCCGTCCACTCCATCGCCTCCGCCGACTCGCCCGCCGCGCGCTCACCCTCCTCCACAGCCCGCCCACGCGGCTCTGCTACTCGTCCGGCTACCGCTTCGAAGTCCCCGGCGGGCTGCACGACCCGGATCGCGCGGCTCGCGTGATGAGCTTCCTCGAGCACGAGGGTTTGCTGCTCAGCGGGCGCCTCCACAAGCCCACGCCGGCGAGCTTCGAAGAGCTGCGGCTGGTGCACGACGACGCCTATCTCGAACGCCTGCAGCGCCCGGGCGGTCTCGATCCGCTCTTCGGCTACCGCCTCCCCGACCCGACCGAGCAGGCGATGCTCGGCGTGCAACGGGAGATGACCGGCGGCACCATCCAAGCCCTCCGCAAGGCGCTCGCCCAGCGTTCGGCGGCGGCCAATCTCGGCGGCGGCCTCCATCACGCCCATCGCGATCGGGGGCAGGGTTTCTGCGCCTTCAACGATCTCGCGGTGGCGATCCGCGTCGCGCGGCGGGAGGGTTTCGCCGGCCGCGTGCTGGTGATCGATCTCGACCTCCATGACGGCGACGGCACGCGAGCGCTCTTCGCGAGCGACCCGTCCGTCCACACCTACTCGGTGCACAACCAGCCCTGGGACGAAGCCGCCGCGATCGAGAGCACCTCGATCGCCCTCGGCAGCGCGGTCGACGACGCTCGCTACTTGCGGACTCTGCGGGACACGCTGCCAGACCTCCTGCAGCGTTTCGCGCCCGACCTCGTGATCTATCTCGCCGGGACCGACCCCGCGTCGGACGATCTGCTGGGAGACTGGAACATCTCCGACGACGGCATGGTGGAGCGGGACCAGTGGGTCGCCGGGCTCGCCCTGGCGCGAAACCTGCCCTTGGTCGTCACCCTGGGCGGCGGCTACGGCGAGTCGAGCTGGCGCCACAGCGCGCGCTTCCTCGCCTGGCTCGTCTCCGGCCGGCGCTTCGAACCGCCGACCACCGAGGAGTTGGTCGTCGACCGGCTGCGGGACCTCGTGCACGACGTCTCGGCCGCCGACCTGCGGGGCGACGTCGAGGACGAGCCGCTCTTCGACGCCAGCGATCTCTTCGGCAGTCTCGGCCAGACGGCCGCCGAAACGCGCTTCCTGGGCTACTACTCCGTCTCCGGCATCGAGCTCGGTCTCGAGCGGCTGGGCCTCCTCCAACGCCTGCGCGAGCTGGGCTTCGCGGCGCCGCGGGTCGAGCTCGAGCTGGCGCCGGAACCGAGCCATACCCTGCGCATCTTCGGCACCCCGCCGCGTGGGGACCTGCTCTTCGAGCTGCGCGCGCACCGCGACCGGCGGACGATCCCCGGCGCCGAGCTGCTGGCGATCGACTGGCTCCTCCTGCAGAACCCGCGGGCGCACTTCGCGCCGGGCCGTCCCGCCCTGCCGGGCCAGACGCACCCCGGGCTCGGGCTCCTCCGGGAGACCATGGGAACGCTGGTGCTGATGTGCGAACGCCTCCATCTCGACGGCATCGTCTTCACTCCCTCGCACTACCACCTGGCCATTCAGGCGCGCGGCCGCATGTGCTTCCTCGATCCGGCGGCCGAGGGCGTCTTCGACGCCATCGGCGCGGCGCTCGCGGGCCAGCCCTTGGCCCGCGCCACCCGGCTCGCGGATGCCGCCGCGCTGCGCGACCGAGCGAGCGGCGAGCGGATCGGATGGAAGCCCGCCGCGATGGTGGCGCCGGTCTCGGTGGCGCTCGAGACTTGGTTCGCGAGCGATGCCTACCGGGCGGCGGTCGAGGCCGCGCGTCCCGAGCTCGACCTCGATCCGGTCATCGCGGCAGAGGCGTCATGAGCCGAAAGATCGGATAGAGGCCGGTCTGCTCGTCCCAGTAGGGAGTCCGGCGGTACCACCAGGTGTAGCGCGCCCGGCGGTCGGCGGCGAACGCCGGATCGGAGAGTGCCTTCTCCCAGGCCGCGGCGACGGCGGGATCCGCGAGCAGCCGGCGCGCGAGCTCGTCGAGCTTGGCCTCGCCGATGTACTCCTTGCCCTCGAAGATCGAGCTCACCAGCCCCCAGGCGAGGACCGAGTCGGGAGCCTCGGGCTCGAGCAGCTGCACGGCGACCTCGAAATCGGTCTGCGCCGCAGGCACGAAGAGGGTACCCGCCGGCAGCAGGCGGTGCTCCGAGGCGTAGCTGGTGGTCGCGGTCAGCCGGGTGAGCCCCTGATAGCTCGTCCCTTCCGGCTTCGGGTCGGAGAGCCGCGCCGTTTCGACGTCGGCCTCGACCGCCCGCTCGAGACGTTCGAAGCGGAGTCCGTGATCGACGATCCGCCGCTCGATCTCCGGCCACCCTGGGAGCACCAGGTAGCCGCGCGGCCGCGGGCGCGCGAGATCGACCGCCGCGCGATGCACCCAGGGCACCTCGACCGACCGGATCTCGCCGCGCGCGAAGCGGAGCACCTCGGCGCCCGAGACGACGGACGGCTCCCGCCGCCAGGCGTAGAAGGGGACGAGGTAGCGCTCGGGCTCCCCTTCCCGGTAGCGCACCGCCACCTCGCTCGGAGGCGCCGTCGCCTGGCCGGCGATCGCGGTGGCGAGCCCGGCGGAGACGACCGCCGCCCGCAGCTCCGCGCCCCCCTTGCCGATCTGACGGAAGAGCGAGCCGAGAAGGGCCCGCACCGCGGCCACGCGCTCCGCGTAAGCCTTGTACGAGTGCGTCTCGATCAGGATCGTGGGCCGGTGGCGCAGCGGAAAGTAGCCGGTCGAGAAGCGCGGTTCGGCCACCAGCGACGAGAAGCCCTCGGACGGATCGAGGCGATTCTTCAGGTCGACGTAGGGACCCTGCTTGATGCCGGCGAACTCGAGCTCGGCCAGCACCTGCGGCCAGTAGGTCTTGAGCCAGCGATCGGCCGGCGGCGCGAGCAGCGGCGCCTCGGCGGCCGACCAGGTGACGACCCAGTCGAGGTCGACGCCGTCGGTCACGTGGACGTCGACTACCAGATGCGGCCGCCAGGCGTTGAAGAGGGCGACGAGCTGGCGGGCCTCCGGAGTCGAGAGCTTGAGATAGTCGCGATTGAGGTCGTGACCATCCGCGGTCGTCCGGAAGCCCATGCCGCGCTCCGGACCGTTCTGGTTCGGGCGGTTGTAGGGCGAGATCCGCTCGTGCCCGTCCACGTTGTAGATCGGGACGATCAGGAAGGTCGCGGCCGCGAGGATCTCGGGCTCGCGCCCGAGCGCCAGATCCCGCAGCAGGGCGAGGCACGCGTCCTTGCCGTCGATCTCCCCCGCGTGAATGCCGTTCTGCACGAGAACGACCGGCTTCGCGGAAGCCATGGCGGCGGCGGGCGTGAAGGCGCCCTCGCTGGAGACCACGACCAGCGGCAGTGGGCGGCCGCTCGCCGATTCGCCGAAGGTCTGGAGCCGGATGGAGGACGACGTCGCTTCCAGACGGCGGAGGAACGCCAGGGTCTCCTCGTAGCTCGGCGTCGCTTCGTAGGCGGCGATTTCGGCGGGGGTGCGCCAATCGGTCTCCGCGCTGACTGCCGGCGCCGCCAGCACCAGCCCCAGCCCCAGTCCCAGTCCCACGATGGCCCATCCGCAGGCGTTCGTCCTCACGTGCGCTCCACCACCATCGCGAAACCGTGCCCACCGGCCGCGCAGACGGTCATCAGTCCGAGTTGTTTGCGGCGTCGTCCGAGCTCGTAGAGCAGCTGCATGAGCACGCGCGCGCCCGTCGCTCCGAACGGATGGCCCAGGGCGATCGAGCCTCCGTTGACGTTCAGACGATCGAGATCAACCACGCCCAGGGGCGCGCTCCGCCCCAGCTCCTCGCGCGCGAAGCGGGGCGACGCGAAGGCTTTCAGGTTCGAGAGGACCTGGGCCGCGAACGCCTCGTGCATCTCGACGAGATCGACGTCCTGGAGCCGGAGCCCCGCCCGCTCGAGGGCGAGCGGCGCGGCGTAGGCCGGTCCCTGCAGGAGCTGGCGCGCGGGATCGATCGCGGCCCAGGCCCAGGAGCGCAGGAAGCCCAGCGGCTCGACACCAGCCGCCCGCGCGCGGCGCTCGCTCATCAGGAGCACCGCGGCGCCGCCATCGGTGATCGGGGAGGAGTTGCCCGCGGTCAAGGTGCCGTGTTTCTGGTCGAAGACGGGCCGGAGCGCGGCGAGCGCCTCGAGGGTCGTCTCCGCGCGCACGCCGTTGTCGACGACGACGGCGCGGGCGAAAGCAGGAGGCGGGAAGACCGCCAACATCTGCTCCAGGAATCGCCCCTCGGCCGAGGCGGCGGCCGCCCGCCGGTGGGAGAGAAGCGCGATCTCGTCCTGGGCGCGGCGCGAGATGTCGTTCTCCTTCGCCATCTTCTCGCAGGCCTCGCCCATCGTGAGCCCGGTCGAGTACTCGGCGATCGCCGGCGCCACGGGCGCGAAGTCGCGCGGCCGGAGGCGCGCCAGAGCCGCGAGACGCTGCCCCAGCGCGCGCGAGCGCGCGAGAGCCAGGAGCTTCTTCGCGGCGGCGCGGGCGAAGGTGATCGGCACGTTGGACAGCGATTCCGCACCGCCCGCGAGCACGACCTCGGCTTCGCCGCGCAGGATCGCCTCCGCCCCTTGGGTGATTGCCCGGTTCGACGAAGCGCAAGCGAGATTCACCGACGTTCCCGGAACGGAAGCCGGGAGACCGGCCCGGAGCAGCGCCTCGCGCCCCAGATTCGGAGCCGCCAGCGGAGCCACCACGACACCGAAGATCGCGAAGTCGACCTCCGCCGGATCGATCCGTCCGCGGGCCACGGCCTCCGCCGCGGGAATGGCCGCCAGGTCGACGGCGTCCATCGCCTCCAGGTCCGTCCCCGCCTTCGCGAACGGCGTCCGGCAGGCCGCCACCACGGCGACGCGGCCGCCGGGACCGCGCCACGAAGGCCGCGTCGCCCGCGCCGCTCGAGACCCCCGGCCCGAGACCCAGACGCTGTCGGCCCGCTCCGCGATCTCCTCGGCGGCCGAGGCGGTCTTCGAAGGCGGCAGCGGAGCCGGGGCCGCCGATCGGTTCGCGGCGTCGTCGGTCATCGTCGAAGCGTCTCTCCTCCGCGTCGATTATTCCAGAGCGAGGCGGGGGAACGGCGCGATCCGCGGAGCGCTCGCGCAGCCCGCCGCGAGCAGTCCGCGCCGCACCGCGTCGAGGGCCGATCCATCGCCGCGATTCCCCTCCACGAGCACCGCCCGCAGGCGCTCGAAGCGCTGCCGCTGCCACCTCCGGGTCGAGAACCGGGGGGCTTCCACCGCGATTCCTTCCAACAGCTCGAGCAGCACCCCTTCCGGGCCGCTCCAGAGCGTCGGCCGAGCCCAGGCGACCAGCCAGGCTGGCATGCGCTCGCAGGGCTCGACGAGAATCGCGGCTCCGGAGGCGAGAGCCCAGAGAGCGAGGGCCCTCTCCTCGGGCAGCCCCGGCGAGCGCCACGACACCCAGAGGTCGCGCGGCGCGCCGACCCCGGGAAGACCCACCGCTTCCGCGACCGCCGCCGCCGCGAGCGAGAGGTCGAGCGCGGGTCGATCGGCGAGCCCTGCCGCGTGCGAGACGGACGCGTCGAGGCTCGGTTCCCCGTCGCAGAGCACGTCGAGAAACCGTCCCGGCAACGCGGCCGCGTCGTCGCCTCCGGCGGACGACTCACGTCGCCCTCGGGCGGGGCCACCCCGGAAGAGGTCGCGGGTCCGCGAGGCCGACCACCAGCGCATGCGTCCCAGGGCATCGCGATAGAAGAGCAGGGGCTCTTCGCCCCGTTCGCGCGCCCAGCGCTCGAGCGCGGTCGAGACGAGATCGCGAGTCATCCCGAGCCTCCGGTGCTCGGCGTCCCGGCCTCAGCCGGCGGCGCTACGCAGCGCCGTTCCGACCTTCTGCTCGATGATCCCTCGCATCATGTTGGCGGGGGGTCCTAGCGTCGCGCGGCCTACCAACCGTCCTCCTTCGAAGACGATCGACCCCCGGGCTCCGGCGCCCGAGAGCTCGAGCACCTCCCCCTCCCAATGCCGGGTCAACATGCCGCCCGGGAATTCCCTCGCCAGGGCCGCGTCGAGCGCCGGCCGGATCTCCTCCATGCCCGACTTCGCGGTCGGCACTTCGATGGTGAGCTCGCTCATGGCGCGACAAGGTACCACAGGCCCACCACCCGAAGTCTCCCGCGACAGGGGCGCGGCACGCATCCTGCTAAGGTTTCCGGCATGGCACGTCTTCCTGGCCGACTCCTCGCCGCGTTGCTCGCCGGCTCGCTCGCGGCCCCCGTGGCGGGTCAGGCTCCCCCCGCCCAACCCTCGCCGGCCAAGACTCCCGCGCAGGAGCTCTTCGAGAAGAGCTTGGAGGCCGCCGCGGAGGCGCTCCGGATCTACGGCCCCTGGGACGCGCCCGAAGCCCTCGATCGGGTGGCCGCGGTCGGTTACCGCGTCGCTCGCGAGGCCAACTTCGACGACTATCCGATCTCCTTCTACCTGATCGACATGCCAGAGCCCAACGCCTTCGCGCTCCCCGGAGGCCAGGTCTTCATCACGCGCGGCATGCTCGAGCTCGGTCTCACGGACGACGAGCTCGCGGCCCTGCTCGGCCACGAGATCGCGCACGTGGTCAAGCGTCACGGCATCCGGATGGAGAAACGGGCCAATCTCCTCAACGTGCTCTCGCAGGCGGTGCTGATGGGCGTGCTGCTGGCCGGCAACAACGATCGCAACGTCGCCAAGGGAGTTCCCGACCCGTACGGCGTCTACAACACGAAGGACCGGCCCGAGGGCAACATCGTCTACGGAAGCTACGCCGCGAGCGTCATCATCTCGGAGCTCCTGCTGCGCAGCTACAGCCGCGAGTACGAAGACGAGGCCGACGAGGAGGGACAACGCTGGGCCTCCGCCGCGGGCTTCGCCACCGACGGCACCGAGCGGCTCATGAGCACGCTGGGCTCGCGCCTTCCCGACAGCTCGAAGGAGTACGGTTACTGGCGGACCCATCCCTTCTTCGATCAGCGCATCGCCGCCGCCCGCATCCGCAAGCAGGGCCTGTCGATCGGGACCCCCCGCTCGGCCGACGAGTTCCGGACCCGTTCCCAAGCCGCGCTCCTGCAGCTCGCGAGCCGGATCACCGTCAAGGAGCCCGACGCCCGCGAGAAGGGCCGGCGCCCTGGGGGCGACCGCGGTCCCGAGGACCGGGAGGGTCCCGGCGGCGAAGAGAGGCGGCACCACCGCGAGCTCTCACCGGTCGAGCTCGTGCACGCCGCCGCTCTGACCGCCTGGCCGCGAGGCCCGGCGGCCGAGGACCTGAGGCGCGAGCGCCTAGCCGCCGAGCGGCGCGAGCGACTGGCAGGCGCGCCGCTCGCGCGCGACTACGGATCGCTCCTCGCCTCCTACGACCGGGAGATCGCGTCGCTACGAACGCTCACGCCCGACTCTTCGGCTCTCACGGCCTTCGTCGCCGAGCGCGATGCGCTCGCCGCCGAGCGCGACGCCCTCGAGCCCCAGGCGGTCGAGGTCTGGAAGAGCGGCATCTACGAGACCTCCTTCCTGGAGACCTTCCTCGGCAACTTCCCGCAGTCCGGGGAGGTCCCCGAGATCCGGCTCGCGCTCGGCGAGGCGTACGCCCGTCTGGGGCGACAGGCGGACGCCGTCGAGCAGTTCCTGGGCTGCTGGAAGGCGGCGCCCGAGAGCGACGCCGCCGCCACGGCGCAGCGAGGCCTCCGGGCGCTCGCCCCGGCGCTCGACGAGCTGACGGCGCTCGCCGAGCTCGCCGATCAGGGCCAGGACGAGGAGCTCCAGCACCTGGCCGCGGAGCGCCTCGCCCGTCAGGCCGCGGTCTACACCGATCTCGAGGACGGCGCGGCCTACCTCAAGCGCTACCCCGCGGCTTCGCAGACCGAGACCGTCGCGACGCGCTTGAACGCGCTCGCGGACAGTCTCTACGGCGAGGTGGTGCTCTACCAGTCGGTGGGCGACCCGATCAAGGCGATCGAGCGCATCCAGAAGATCCTCACCTACGCGCCCGGATCGCCGGCCGCCGAGCGGCTGCTCTCCAAGGTCGAGCTCGCCGGCTGAGCCCGGCGCGCGAATCAGGGATCAGGGAACGACGGAGCTCCAGGCTCCCGTGTCACCGCTCTCGAAGCCATCCACGAAGAGACAGCCAGCGAGCCCGCAGCCCGCGTCGTTCACGGCGACGGTCACCGTGGCGAGGTTGGAGTCGGTCCACCCGTCCCAAGCGGCGTAGGTGAAGGTCTCGGAACCAGCGAAGCTCGGGTCCGGGTAGTAGGTCGCCACCGCGCCCGCGAGACCGACCGTCCCGTGTCGCGGTTGCGAGACCACCCGCAGCTCGAGCGGGTCGCCGTCGGCGTCGCTCGCCGAGAGCGGGATCGCCACCGGCTCCCCGGCCGGAGTCTCGGCGCTCCGGTCGAGCGTCACCGCCGGGTGGTTGGGGCTCGCGTTCTCGCTCGTCGGTCCGTTGTGGCAGGCGTAGCAGCTGATCCGGAAGCCGCGCCAGAAATGCTTCGAGCCGAACTGGGTCGAAGCCACCCAATCCGCCTGCGACGCCGACAAGACGGTGCTGCGGTAGGTGGTGCCGTGACAGGTCCGGCAGGGGCTCGGGTTCCCTTCGGCGGCGTCGCCGTGGTGGCTCACCCAGGACTGGCCGATCGGGTGCATGCCGTGCGGTCCTCCGGTCACGGTCTGCGGGGTCTGGGTGTGGCAGGCGAGGCACTCGGCGAGGACGCCGACGTGCCCCTGCGCCATGGTGCTCGCGACGTTGTCGTTGTCCTGGGCCGAGGGGTACTCGGCGTGCGTCGCGCCGTGGCAGGCCTCGCAGGAGAGCCCGCCGTGGCCGAACGAGAAGCGATAGAGATCGAAGCCGGGCGCGGGCACGTTCGCGTTGGTGGCAAAGGTGGCGTTGACCGGCACGCGCTCGTCGCCGCTCGCCTCGAAGACGGTCGTGTAGCGAATCTGGCCGTTGTTCTGGACCGCCGTGCCGGTGTGGCAGCTCTGGCAGGCCGGCTGCTCGAGCCATCCCGTTCGCGTCGCGCCGCCCACTCGGCTCATCGTGCCGTGGCAGCTCTGGCACTGCATGGCCATCGTCCCGTCGGTCGCCACCGCGTTGCCCATCGCGCCGCGCAGGCAGCGGGTCTCGGAGCCGGGGTGGCAGCGATAGCAGGCGCTTCGGTTGGTGGAGGCGTCGAGCGTCTGGCCGGTCAACGGGTCGAGCACGTTCGCGTGCCGGGCGTGCACGGCGTGGGTGAGCTGCGGGATGCCCGCGAACCCGGTTCCCGGCAGCGCGTTGGATCCGTGGCAGCGGGCGCAGAGGATGGGGCTCTGATGCCCGGTGACCTGCGCGTAGAGACCGGCCGGGTCGTAGCCAGCGAGCGCCAGGGCCGCGGCGTAGCTCGGGTTCCCGGCCTCGAGACCGTCGTGCAGCCGGAGCACGTTCAGCCGGTAGTCGCGATCCGGATCGGGATCGTAGACCCACCCGCCGGGGGGCTCCGCGTCGGGCGAGGAGCCCGACGCGTGACAGGCGCGGCAGTCCATCTCGTCGGAGACGGGCGCCACGATCTTCGTCTCCGCGAGCAGCTGCCCCGAGGCGTTACGCGCCACCAGCCGGAGGAGCGGGTACTCGTTCTTCTGCGCGGCGTCGTCCCACGGCGTGATCGGCACGCCGTCCGCGACGTAGCCGTGCGCCGCCGCCACGAAGCTCATCGCGCGGGGCGTGTTGGCGGCACCCGGCATCGCGAAACCCGCGAGCCCGGTGTCGGGCGGCGGCGAGGCTGCGAACAGATCCACGACGTAGTCCCAGAAATTCGTCTTGCCGATCGAGGTCCGGTTCTGGGATCCCGCCGCGTCGGTCGCCGCCTCGTAGGTCACCGTCACGCCGGCCGGCGGCGGGTCGACGAGATTCCCGCTGGCGTCGAGCAGCTGCGCGTGCAGCACGTTGTAGGGCGGCAGAATCGAGAAGACGGCGAAGTCGGCGTCCATGCAGTGCATGCCGAGGTCGTTCCAACCGACCAGGGTCCAGGTTCCGGCCTGCGCGCCGAGCCGAGTCGCCAAGCCCACGGCGCAGAGAGTCACCAGGATCGTCGGGATCGCTCGCCGTCGTCGCATCCGAACCTCCTCTCGCGCGTCGTCGCGCGCCGGGATTCGAGCAGAGCTCCATGACGGCCTCGTGAACGGCCGCTATGGAGGGCTACACTTCGTCTCATGGAGCTTCGGGGTCCTCCACCTCCTCGTCGATCACCTCTTCCGGACGAGCGGCTTCGTGCGCCTCGAGGCGCTGGTCTTCGCAGGCAATCCAGCGTCCGAGCGCGTGCTCGAGAGAGCCGGCTTCACGCGCGAAGCGACGCGCCGGACGAGCATCTACAAGGCGGGACGATTCCTCGACAGCCACCTCTACGCGCGCCTGCGCGACGCGCCGTGATCCGAAGCTGGAGGAAGAAGCATGGTGCCCAGGGGCGGAATCGAACCACCGACACCGGCATTTTCAGTGCCGTGCTCTACCAACTGAGCTACCTGGGCAGGTTGGCAGGGCGGCCGGGGGCGCCGGCCGGGGCGATTTGTAGCAGTTTCGCGCGCGTCGCGTCAACTAGAATGGTGCGGATGCCCTCCCCGCGCGCCGCCGCGCTCTCCACCCTCGGTCTCGCCCTGGCGATTTCGGTCTCGAACCCGGCGCACGCCTGGAAGCCGGCCACCCAGCACGCGATCGCGCTCGACGCCGCCGCCGTCGCCCCGCCCGACCTCGGACGCCAGCTCTTGCGCCGCGAGAAGGCCTTTCTGGCGGGAGTCGATGCGCCGCTCACGGAGCGGGATCCGGCGCGTCACATGAAGAACGCCGACGGCAGCGGGCAGCTCGATCGCGTGATCCAAGCCGAGATCGACGGAGCCATCGCGGCGATCCGGGAGCACCGGCGCTTCGACGAGATCGTGACGCGCTTCGGGCGGCTCTCCCACTGGATCGCGGACGCCAACCTGCCGCTCAACACCGCCAACGGCGACCGGAGCGAGGGGCGCTACTTCCGTGACTTCCTCGAGTACGCCGAGGTCGCGCGCCCGCGCTTCGCGGTCGTCTTCTACGGTTTCGGCGCCGACTGGCGGGGGCGCGGCGACGTCGCGGCCTGGCTCGGCCGCTCGTTGCGGCGCGGCCGCGAGCTCTACCCCGCCCTGTCCGGCGAATACGCGCGCATCGGCTACGGCTCGGGAATCGAACGCTTCGACGACCGCTCCACCGCGTTCGCCGTCGCGGCGCTCTCCTACAGCCACGCCGTGTCCGACGTGGCGCGCGCGTTTCGCTACGTCTGGATCGCCGCCGGTGGCGCCGACCCGCGCTACCGGCTCCTCCGAGATCGGGATCGTCTCGTGCTGCTGCGCGCCGAGAGCGTGGCGGCGGCCGGCGGCCCCTGACGCGAAAGGCCCAGCATGCTCCCCGTGACCCGTGCCCTGCTCTCCGTCTCCGACAAGCGAGACCTCGTCGAGCTCGCCGGCGCCCTCGTGAGGGCCGGCGTCGAGCTCGTCTCCACCGGCGGCACGCGCCGCCACCTAGAGGCGGCGGGGCTGCCGGTGACCGGCGTCTCGAGCGTCACCGGCTTTCCCGAGATCCTGGACGGGCGGGTCAAGACCCTGCATCCCAAGATCCACGGCGCCATCCTGGCTGATCGCGAGCGCTCCGAGCACCTGGCCGCGCTCGCCGAGCACGACATCGCACGCATCGATCTGGTGGTCGTCAACCTCTATCCCTTCACCGAGACCGCGGCGCGGACCGGATCGACGCCGGCCGACGTCGTGGAGATGATCGACATCGGCGGCCCCGCGATGGTGCGCGCGGCGGCCAAGAACTTCGGCAGCGTCGGCGTGGTGGTCGACCCGGCCGACTACGCCGAAGTGACGACGGCCCTGGCCGAGCACGGGAACACGCTGCCGCTCGCGCTGCGCCGCCGTCTCGCCGGCAAGGCCTTCGCGCACACCGCCTCTTACGACGCCGCCATCGCGACCTGGCTCGCCCGGACCGGGCCCGAGCCGGGTCCGCGCTTTCCCGACCGGCTGGTGCTGCCGCTCGAGCGCGTGCTGGAGCCGCGCTACGGCGAGAATCCGCATCAGCCTTCGGCCGTCTACCGCCACGCCGGAGGCACGGGAGTCCTCGGCGGAGCCCGCCGAACTCAAGGCAAGGAGCTCTCCTGGAACAACCTGCTCGACGCCGACGCCGCGCGGCGGTTGGTGGCCGAGTTCACGGAGCCGGCGGTGGTGATCGTGAAGCACAACAACCCCTGTGGCGTCGGCCGCGGGAACGATCTCTCGACCGCTTACCGCCGCGCTTTCGCGTGCGATCCGGTGTCGGCGTTCGGCTCGATCGTCGCGGTCAACCGGCCGCTCGACGTCGAGTTCGTCGACGCCTCGCGCGAGCTCTTCATGGAGGTGCTGCTGGCGCCACAGGTCGAGCCCGCGGCCGAGGAGCGACTCGCCGAGAAGAAGAACCTCCGGCTCCTGATCGGTCCCGGCTACCGGTACTCGGAGGAGATCGAGCTGCGCGGCATCGACGGCGGCTTCCTCGCCCAGGTCGCGGACGGAGCCGACGACGACCCCGCCAACTGGAGCTGTCCCACGCGGCGGCAACCCGATGCCGAGGAGCGACGCGCCCTCGCCTTCGCCTGGAAAGTGGCGCGCTACGTTAAGTCGAACGCGATCGTGGTCGCCAACGGCGACCAGACGGTGGGCGTGGGGGCGGGTCAGATGAGCCGCGTCGACTCCTGTCGGCTGGCGATCCAGAAGGCGCAGCTCCCGCTCGCCGGAACCGTCGCCGCCTCGGACGCCTTCTTTCCCTTCCGGGACGGCATCGACGCGCTGGCGGCGGCCGGAGTCGAGGCGATCGTGCAGCCCGGTGGCAGCAAACGCGACGAAGAGGCGATCGCCGCCGCCGACGAGCACGCCATCGCCATGCTCTTCACCGGCCGCCGTCACTTCCGGCATTGAGCCCGATGCCGCGTCGCGCCCTCGGGTCTGGCCTGCTCGTGCTGGCGCTAGTGGGCGCCAGCGGAGCCGCTCGCGCCGCGGACGATCCCTGGCAGCTGCTCGGCGATCTCCGCGTCGGGCTCGCCGCCGCGGGCACGCTCGCTGGAGACTTCGATCAGACCTTCGTGCCGGCCGGCTTCTCCGACGGGGAGCAGGAGTCCGGCCGTCTCGCCCTCGCGATCCCCGATTGCCTGCGGTGGGACTACCTCGTTCCCTACCGCAAGTCCTACCTGCTCTGCGGATCGCAGCTCTATTACTGGGTCGAGGGGGACCCCCAGGGACAGCGCTCGACTCTCGAGGCGAGCACGCAGCGGGGGCTCGACCTGCTGCTGCTGCCGGCCGAGGCACTCGCGCGCCGCTACCGCGCGAGCGCGCGGCCCGAAGGGGCGAATCGCCTGATCGAGCTCGAGCCGCTGGGAGGAGACGCGACCCTCGCGAGGGTCGAGCTCACCATCGATCCGGTGCGTCAGCGGCCGGTCGCGCTCGCCTGGACCGACCGCGAGGGCAATGCGACGCGCTTCCGCTTCTCCGCGCTCGAGGCGGCCGAGCCGGCGGACCGCTTCTCGCCCCCCGCGGACCTCGAATGGAAGGAGCCCTAGCGCGCGGTGTAGGATGCGCCGCGCGCCTCGAAAGGCGCTCGCCCATGGCCGAGAACTCCTTCGACATCGTGTCGCAAGTCGACTTCCAGGAGGTGCGCAACGCCGCGCACCAGGCCGAGAAGGAGATCGCGAACCGGTACGACCTCAAGCGGGTCGGCGCCAAGCTCGGGCTCGAGGAGGAGACGCTGGTGCTCGAATCGGCCGACGACTTCTCGCTCGGCCAGGCGCGGGAGGTGCTCGAGACCAAGCTGGTGCGCCGCGGCGTTCATCTGAAGTCGCTCCGCCGCGCCGATCCGGAGCCGGCGAGCGGCGGCAGGCTCCGCCAGAAGCTGACCTTCCAGCAGGGCATCCCGCAGGACACCGCGAAGAAGATCGTGGCGGAGATCAAGCGCGCCAAGCTCAAGGTGCAGGCCGCGATCCAGGGGGACACGGTGCGCGTTTCGGGCAAGAGCCGGGATGAGCTGCAGACCGCGATCGCCGCCGTCAAGTCCCTCGAGCTGGACGTCCCCGTGACCTTCACGAACTACCGGTGAGCGTCCCCCACCACAAGCTGCTCGACGCCGCCGCGCCCGCCGAGTCTCCGGGCGCCTCGCGCTTCCTCGAGCTGATCGGCGACAAGCTGGAGGCGACGGAGAGTCTCTTCCGGGCGCGGCTCGCCTCCGACGTCCCCTTCATCCAACGGACCGGGGAGTACATCTTCGAGGGGGGCGGGAAGCGGATGCGCCCCGCTCTCCTGCTGCTCGCGGCTCGCCTGCTCGGGCGCGACAGCGACGAAGAGGTCACCTACGCGGCGGTCGTCGAGTTCATCCACACGGCAACGCTGATCCACGACGACATCATCGACCGCGCCGCGACCCGCCGCGGACGCAAGACCATCAACGAGCTCTGGGGGAACAGCCAGACGGTCCTGCTGGGCGACTGGCTCTACACGACCGCCATGAAGATGGCGATCGAGCACGATTCGATCGTCATCCTGGACCGGCTCTGCGAGGCCACCCTCCGCATGACCGAAGGGGAGCTGCTCGCCGAGCGCCGCCTCGGAGCCACCGACCTCTCGGTCGAGGAGTACTTCGAGATCGTCGACCGCAAGACGGCGCAGCTCTTCGCCGCTGCCTGCTCGATTCCGGCACGCATGCGGCCGGAGATCCCCTCCGCTGTCGAGCCTCTCGAGCGCTACGGCCGCGCGCTCGGCATCTGCTTCCAGATCGCGGACGACCTCCTCGACTTCACCGCCAGCGCCCGTACGCTCGGAAAGCCCGTGCTCGCCGACCTCAAGGAGGGGAAGCTCACCTTGCCGTTGATCCTTCTCCTGCCGCGCCTCTCCGCCAGGGAGCGGGGATTGATCGATCAGGTGCTCGCCGATCGCTCCTTCGAGAGCGTCGCCGCCGCCTCCGTCCTCGAGTTGGTGCGTCGCGAGGGGACGCTCGACGAGACGGCGGCGGTGGCGGAGAGGTACGCGCGGGAAGCGCGTGAGGCGCTACGGGATCTGCCCGCGAACGACGCCCGGGAAGCGCTCGAGTTCGCGCCAGATTTCGTGCTGCATCGGCGCTCCTGACCGCGGGCTCTCGAGCCCGAGGAGGCCACCGAGGCGCGGCGGGGCGGCCACTTCCGAAGGATCGACCTCCAGGACCTCGGCCGCGTAGACCCCCGGCAAGCCGGCGACCGCGACGTACCGAAAGGCGCGGGGAACCGCCTCGATGCGATTCCCGGCGGCGGCGATGGGCACCACCACCTCGTCGGCGGGCCAGGGCGACTCGGGAGCCGGTCGATCGCCGAATCGCACCAAGGCAGGGCGCGCCCGACTCTCTCCTGGCGCGTCGCGATAGGCGAGCTGCAGATAGCCGCTCACCTCCTCGCCGAAGTCGAACTCGATCAGCGGCCCGAGGCTCGGACCCCGTCGGCGACCCTGGAGGGGCTGATTCGTCCCATCCTCGGCGGGAAAACGGACGCTTTCGGCGCGCCGGATCCGGGAGGGATCGAGGCGCGCGAGGGCCTGCCGGAGGGCTCCCGGCCGCGGGCTCCCCCAGCGCCCGAGCGGAGACGATCCGAGCACGCGCACGGGCCCCGCGGGCACGAGCGGCTCGTCGCGAAAGAGGCCGTGCCAGGCGCCGTCGAAGCGTCGCCAGGCGGCGTCCGAGACCATCAGCGTCCGCCCTTCCCCGTCGGCCAACGCGAGCCGGAAGCCGCCGGAGCCGGTCGAGCTCCTGAGCTCCGCCACCCAGCGATTTCGACCCGGGCGCAGCCATTCGGTGACGTCGTAACGATCGGCCGGCGTTCGCGGCCGCCAGGCGCCGCCGCCGATCCAGGCGCCGTTGAGGAAGAGAACGTACTCCTCGTCCCCCACCACCGTGACCGCGGCGCGCGCGGGCACCCTTTCGAGGTCGAAATCCCGGGCCACGAAGAAGGCGGTGGGACCGATGTTCCGGAGGTCTCCGTCGCGCCAGATCCAGCGCGGAATCGCGCCGCCGGCACCGTTGAGGAGTCCCGGCGCCCGCACGGCGAGCTCCCGCGCCGCGGCGGCGAGAACGAGCGCCGCGGCGCCGGCGAGCAGCAGAGTCTTGGGCAGGTCGAAGACGAAGCGCGAGCGCACGACCGCGACAAGCTAACACAGCGTCGACCGTCGATTGACTCGCTCCGGCGCCCGCAGTAGATTGAGACGTGCACCCTCCGGAAAATTCGAGCTTCACCGGAACCGCGATCGTCGTCGGGGCCATTCCGGCCCGCTACGGCTCCACTCGCCTCCCCGCCAAGGCGCTGGTGCCGCTCGCCGGAAGACCGATGATCGAGCACGTCTATCGGCGAGCCGCCGCGGCTTCGGGCCTCGCGCGCTTGGTGGTGCTCACCGACGACGAGCGGATCGCCGCCACCGTCCGAGCGTTCGGAGGCGAGGTCGAGATGACGCCGGAGGAGTGCGCGAGCGGCACCGATCGGATCGCCTGGGCGGCGCGTTCCTGGAGGTGCGACGCGGTGCTCAACATCCAGGGGGACGAGCCCCTGATCGACCCGGAGGGGATCTCCAGGATCGCGCGGCACCTCGCCGTCGAGCCGCGCGATCCGATCGTGACCCTGGCCGCCGACTCCCTGCCCGGGGATCTCGACAATCCGAGCGTCGTCAAGGTGGTGCTCGATCGCCGGGGCTACGCGCTCTACTTCAGCCGCGCCGCGATCCCCTTCCCGCGCTTTCCGGGAGGGGCCCGGCCGCTGCGCCACCTGGGCATCTACGGCTACCAGCGCGCCGCGCTGCTCGATCTCGCGGCCCGAGAGCGTACGCCGCTCGAGGTGAGCGAGTCGCTCGAGCAGCTGCGGGCGCTCGAGAACGGCGTCGCCATCCGGGTGCTCACCGGCGCACGGCCGTCCTGGGGAGTCGACACGCCGGAGGACGCCGCCGAAGTCGAGCGGCGTCTCCAGGAGGAAGCATCCGGATCCGGAGCGGGAGGGGGACGATGACCACCAAGTACATCTTCGTGACCGGCGGCGTGGTCTCCTCGCTCGGTAAAGGGGTCGCTTCGGCTTCGATCGGGGCGCTGCTCGAGTCTCGCGGCTTCCGCGTCGCGCTGATGAAGTTCGACCCCTACGTCAACGTCGACCCCGGCACCATGTCCCCGTACCAGCACGGCGAGGTCTTCGTCACCGACGACGGCACCGAGACCGATCTCGACCTCGGCCACTACGAGCGCTTCACCCACACCGTCACCTCGAAGCTCAACAACTACACCACCGGCCGCATCTACGAATCGGTCATCAACAAGGAACGCCGCGGCGACTATCTCGGGAAGACCGTCCAGGTCATTCCGCACATCACCGACGAGATCAAGGACGGCATGCGCCGGGTCGCCGACGGACACGACGTCGTCATCGTCGAGATCGGCGGCACGGTGGGCGACATCGAGTCGCTCCCCTTTCTCGAGGCGATCCGCCAGCTGCGGCTCGAGCTGGGGCGCAACAGCTCGGTCAACGTGCACCTCACGCTGGTGCCCTACATCGCCGCCTCCGAGGAGCTCAAGTCGAAGCCGACGCAGCACTCGGTACGGGAGCTGCGGGCTATCGGCATCCAGGCCGACGTGCTGCTCTGCCGCGTCGACCGGCCGCTCCCCGACGATCTCCGGCGAAAGATCGCTCTCTTCTGCAACGTCGCGCCGGAGCAGGTGATCGCGGCGCGCGACGTCTCCACGATCTACGAAGTGCCGCTCATGTTCGCGCGCGAGGGGCTCGACGACATCCTGCTCGACCTGCTGAACCTCCCTCACTACGAGCGCGATCTCGCCCGCTGGGAGACGCTGGTCTCGAAGGTCAAGAACCCCAAACACGTGGTGCGCATCGGCATCGTCGGCAAGTACGTGGAGCTCCCGGACGCCTACAAGAGCCTCAACGAGGCGCTCCTCCACGGCGGCGTCGCCAACGACGCCAAGGTCGAGCTCGTCTACATCTCCGCGGAGGAGATCGAGGGCGGCTCCTGGCCGCGCGAGCTCTTCGACGTCGACGGCCTCCTGGTGCCGATCGGCTTCGGCAAGCGCGGCACCGAGGGGAAGATCCGCGCCATCCGTTACGCACGCGAGCACCAGGTGCCGTTCTTCGGCATCTGTCTCGGCATGCAGTGCCTGACCATCGAGTTCGCGCGCAATGTCTGCGGCATCAAGGACGCCACCTCGAGCGAGTTCGACCCGGACGCTGTGCAGCCGGTGATCTTCAAGCTGCGGGACCTGCTGGGCATCGAGGAGATGGGTGGCACGATGCGCCTCGGGGCGTATCCCTGCCGCCTGCAGGAAGGGACGCTCGCGCGCTCGATCTACGGCCGCGAAGACATCTCCGAGCGCCACCGGCACCGCTACGAGGTGAATCACAAGTACCTCGCCGCGCTCCAGCAGCAGGGGCTGGTCATCTCCGGCCGCAGCCCGGACGGGAAGTTCATCGAGATGGTCGAGCTTCCGGGGCACCCCTGGTTCCTCGGCTGCCAATTCCACCCCGAGTACAAGTCGAAGCCGACCGAGCCCCACCCGCTCTTCGTCTCCTACATCGCGGCGGCGCTCGCCGAGCAGCACCGCCGCGCCGGCACGGCGCGGCCGGCCGCGGCGCCGGCCGCGGCTCGCGAGGGCCAGCCGGCGTGACGCTGGCTCCGTTCGCGCTCGCGCCCGGCGTCGAGATCGGCGGGGACTCGCTGCCGGTGATCGCCGGCCCGTGCGTGGTCGAGAACGAAGCGGTGACCCTCGCGTCCGCGGAGGCGCTCGCCGGCATCGCGGCGCGCCTCGCCCTCCCGTTGGTCTTCAAGGCTTCATTCGACAAGGCCAACCGGAGCCTCGGCAGCTCGTTCCGCGGGCCGGGGCTCGCCGAGGGGCTACGCGTCCTCGCCGAGGTGCGGCGACGCTTCCGCCTGCCGCTGCTGACCGATGTCCACGAGCCCGGGCAGTGCGAAGCGGCGGCCGCCGTCTGCGACGTGCTGCAGATCCCCGCCTTTCTCTGCCGGCAGACCGACCTGCTGGTCGCGGCGGCGCGCACCGGGCGCTCGGTGAACGTGAAGAAGGGGCAGTTCATGGCGCCGGACGACATGCGACGGGTCGTCGAGAAGCTCCGCACGGCCGGCAACGATCGGGTCACGGTGACCGAGCGCGGCGCCTCCTTCGGCTACCACAATCTCGTGGTCGACATGCGGAGCTTCGCCTGGATGCAGAAGGACGGCATTCCGGTGATCTACGACGTCACCCACTCGCTGCAGCTGCCGGGCGCGAGCGCCGAAGGGTCCGGCGGCGCCCGCGAGTTCGCCGAGCCGCTGGCGCGCGCCGCGGTCGCGGCCGGCGCCGACGGCGTCTTCCTCGAGGTCCACCCCGATCCGGCGCGGGCGCTCTCCGACAAGGAGACCCAGCTCGACCCGGCGCGCGCCGAACGCCTCCTCGCGTCGCTCGTTGCGATCCGCCGCGCGCTCGGCGCCGCCCAGGTGGCGCGCTGAGCTCGCAGCCTCGCCGCCTCCCGCGGCCTCCTGCGCCGTATACTCCCGATCGCATGCCCCGCGCGCCCCGCGACGTCGCCCGTCAGGTCCTGGAGATCGAAGCCACCGCGCTCCAGGGTCTCCTGGAGCAGCTCGACGAGACGTTCGACCGGGCGGTCGAGGCGATTCGCGCCGCGCCCGGGCGTGTGGTCTGCACCGGCATGGGCAAGAGCGGCATCGTGATGCAGAAGGTCGCCGCCACCCTCGCCTCCACCGGCACCCCCGCCTTCTTCCTCCATCCCGCCGAGGCGATCCACGGCGACCTCGGCATGGTGGTGGAAGGGGACGTCGTCCTCGCCGCTTCCTACTCCGGAACCACCGAGGAGCTCCTGCGGCTGGTCGAGATCCTGCGCCGCCTCGGCGTTCGGCTGATCGCGATCACCGGCAACCCCGCCTCGCCGATCGCGCGCGCCGCCGACCTGCACCTCTCCGCGGCCATCGACAAGGAAGCCTGTCCTCTCAACCTGGCGCCCACCGCCTCCACGACGGCGACGCTCGCTCTGGGCGACGCGCTCGCCATGGCGCTGCTCGAATCGCGCGGCTTCACGCCGGAGGACTTCGCGCGGCTTCATCCGGGTGGCCAGTTGGGTAAGCGTCTCCTCCGCGTCGATCAGCTGATGCACGCGGGCGAGCGACTCCCCGCCGTCCGCACCTCGACCAGCATGCGCGACACCATCTACGAGATGTCGAGGAAGGGCTTGGGCATCGCCGGAGTCACCGACGAGGCCGGCGCGCTGGTCGGCGTGATCTCGGACGGCGACCTGCGCCGCCTGCTCGAGCGAGGCAACGACATCCTCGACCGAACGGCCGGCGAGTGCATGAAGCGCGGTCCCCGCACCATCTCGGGGGAAGCGCTCGCACCGGCGGCGCTCCGGGTCATGGAGGAGAAGCGCATCACCTCGCTCTTCGTCTGCGATCCGGACGGCAAGCTCACCGGCATCGTTCACCTGCACGACCTCTGGGGCCTCGAGCTCTTCTGAGCCGCCGATGCGGGAGCTCCCGGCCGCCAACCGCAGCTGGACCGACGACCTCGACGCGCGCGCCCGGCGGCTCGCCTGGCTGCTCCTCGACGTCGACGGCGTGCTGACCGATGGCCGCCTCTGGCTCACCGCCGACGGCGAGGCGATGAAGAGCTTCGACGTGCGCGACGGCCTCGCCGTGCAGCTCGCCCGGCGCTCGGGCCTGGAGGTCGGCATCCTGTCGGCGCGCTCGAGCCCGATCGTGGCGAGGCGCGCCGCGGAGCTCGGGCTGGACGAGGTCATCCAGGGCGAAAACGACAAACTGGCGGCCTTCGAACAGCTGCTCGCGCGACGGGGGTTCGAGGCCTCGCAGGTCGCCTACCTCGCCGACGACTTGCAGGACCTGCCGGTGCTGCTGCGGTGCGGTCTCGCCGCCGCGCCCGCGGACGCCGCTCGCGAGATCCGGGAGCGTGTCCACTTCGTCACCGAAGCCGCGGGCGGCCGGGGCGCGGTGCGCGAGCTCGTCGAGCGGTTGCTCGGGGCGCGCGGCGCCTGGAGTCGCATCGTCGAAGGCTTCACCCGACGCGAAGGCAACGGCGATTCCTGATCCGATCCGCAGCCGAGGATCTAGTTCCAAGCGCCGCGCGGCGCTCTTCTCGCTCCTCACGCGTCTCCTCGACGTCTACTTCCGCTCCGCCGACTGGCGCTCCGCGCAGCGCGCCGGCCGGGGCATCGGGAGGCTCGGATGGCGCCTCTCCCGGCGGGACCGGCGGCGATCGCTCGAGCACCTCGAAATCGCTTTCCCCGAGCTCGCTCCCGCGGGCCGCGTCGCGCTCGCGCGCGCGAGCTTCCTCCACCTCGGCACGATGCTCGGGGAGGCTCTCTTCCTCCGCCACGCCGCGCGCGAGACGATCTCCGATCTCGTCGAGCTCGAGGGGTGGGAGGAGGTCGAGAGGGCGCGCGCAGCGGGGCGGCCGGTCCTCATCCTCACCGGACATTGCGGCAACTGGGAGCTCCTGGCGGCGATCCTCAACGCGCGCGGCCTCGGCATGGCGGTGGTGGCGCGCGAGCTCGACGACGCGGGCCTGCAGGCGACGCTGCTCGACTTGCGCGCTCGCTTCGGCTCGCGGACGATCGTGCGCGGCACTCCCGGCGCCGCGCGGGAGCTCTTGAAGACGCTGCGCGGCGGCGGCGCGCTCGGCATGCTGATCGACCAGGACACGAAGGTCGACGGCGTCTTCGTCGATTTCTTCGGCCGCCCCGCCTACACACCCGTGGGCGCCGCCGAGCTCGCCGCGCGCTTCGGCGCCGCCGTCCTCCCGACGTTCATCGAGCGCCTTCCGGACGGCACCCACCGCGCGCGCATCGCGCCGGCGCTCGATCTCCCCGAGGACCCCGTGGCGGCGACGCAGGCGATGACCCGCACCATCGAAGCGCAGATCCGCCGCGTGCCCGAGCAGTGGGTCTGGCTCCACCGCCGCTGGCGGCGCCAGCCACAGGGATCCTAGGCTGGTTCCTTCTTCTGGCCGCGCGTCACCAGCCAAGCGGCGGCGGTGCCGAGCAGGTAGAGGCCGATGGTCGGCACCGCGAAGAGACAGAGGTTCACCACGTCCGAGGTCGGCGTGATGATCGCCGCCACCACGAAGATGATGAGCACCGCCCACCGGAAGTGGCGCATCAGGAAACGCGGCGTCACCAGGCCGATCTTCGCCAGCAGCACGATGACGATCGGCAGCTCGAACATGAGCCCGAGGCCGAGCATGATCGTGAGCAGGAAGCCGTAGTAGCGGTCGGCCGTGATGAGCGGCGTGAAGTCCCCACCCATCTCGATCAGGAAGCGCACCGCGAAGGGGAAGGCGATCAGGTAGGCGAAGGCGCCGCCGCCCACGAAGAAGGTCCAGCCGCTCACCACGAAGGGCAGCGCCCATCGCCGCTCTTTCGGATAGAGCCCCGGCGCGATGAATCCCCAGGTCTGGTAGAGGATCACCGGAAACGCGATGAACGCGCCCGCCATGAGGGACGTCTTGAAGTAGAGGAGGAAGGGGTCGGTGACGGCCAGAAACGTGAGCTTCTGGCCCGGCGGCAGCAGCCCCATCTCGTAGATCGGCCGCGCGAAGAAGCGGCAGATCTCGGGAGCCCAGGCGAAACAGCCGAAGACAGCCAGGATGAGAGCGACGAGCGACCGGATGATCCGGGTGCGCAGTTCTTCGAGGTGTTCGAGGAGCGACATGCGCGGCAGCTCTTCGGCCGCGTTCGTGGGTGCGGACGCAACGGGAGCGGCGTTTCCCGCAACGGGAGCCGGGCTCACGCGGGATCGCCGTCGGTGCGGTCGGATTCGGCCCGGGCGGCGGACGGAGGCTCGACCGTCGCCTCGATCGTCGCCTCGATCGCAGAGCCCGCGGCGCTCTCGGTGCTCTCGGTGCTCTCCACGGGGGAGACGACGGGCTCCATGGCTATCGGGGGCGTCTCCACGACGGGAGACGCCTCGGCGACGACGGGCGGTGCGACGCGGGGCGCGGTCGCGAGCGGGGGCAGAGCTTTCGGGCGCCGGGCGGGCTCCTCCTCGAGCGAGATCTCCGACTCGATCGTGCGCTTGAGATCGGTCGTCGCCTTCCGGAACTGCGCCATGCCCTTGCCGATCGTCCTCCCCACTTCCGGCAGCCGTTTCGGCCCGAAGATGAGCAGGGCGAGGACCAGGATGAAGAGAAGCTCCGGAAAACCGAGGGGTCCGAACATCGTCGCTCCCGCGGAATCATGGGACCGCGCATCGCCAGTGTCAAGGTGGCGAGGCCCCCGTCGGCACGCGAATCGCATGCTAGGATCCGCGCCGTGCGTCGCCCCTGGCGTTCCGCCGCGCTCGTTCTCTTTCTCGCCCTCGCGCTCGGCGGCGGCATCGCGGGCCCGCGCCTCCTCGCCGTCACCGACTCGACGCGCGAGGACCTTCGCCTCTACAGCGAGCTCCTGCAGGCGGCGCGCGCGCGCTACGGCGGTGAGGTCAGCTACCGGGATCTCGTCTACTCCTCGATCTACGGCATGCTGCGGGTGCTGGACCCGCACACCAGCTTCCTCGCCCCCGAGGCCTATTCGACGATGCGGGAGAAGCAGCAGGCGAGCTTCTACGGGCTCGGCATCCTGGTCGGTCTGCGCAACGGCCGGCTCACGGTGATCACGCCGATCGAGGGCACTCCCGCCTCGCGCCTCGGGATCCGCGCCGGCGACGTCATCCAGGCGATCGAGGGGGAGCCGACCGACAAGCTCTCGCTCGACGACGCGGTCTCACGGCTCAAGGGCCCCAAGGACACCCAGGTCCACATCACGATCGTGCGCGCCGGCCTCGAGGAGCCGCTCGAGATGACCGTCACCCGCGCCGAGATCCCGCAGACCACGGTGCGCTACGCCTACATGCTGGATCGCGACACCGGCTACCTGTCGATCAGCGACTTCACGCGCTCGACGGGAAGCGAGGTCGAGCGCGCGCTCGCCAAGCTGCGCGGCGCGGGCATGAAGCGCCTCCTGCTCGACCTGCGCAACAACGGTGGCGGCCTGCTCGACCAGGCGGTCGACGTCGCGGACCAGTTCCTCCCCAAAGGAGCGACGATCGTCGAGACGCGCGGCCGCACCCACGACTCGGCGCAATCCTTCACCGCCGTGGGCGCGCACGTGCCGCTCGACGTTCCGGTCATCGTGCTGGTCAACAGCGGCACCGCCTCGGCGGCCGAGATCGTCTCGGGAGCCATCCAGGATCACGACGTCGGGCTCGTGGTGGGCACGCCCACCTGGGGCAAGGGGCTCGTGCAGACGGTCTACAGCCTCTCCTACGGCGCCGGCCTGGCGCTCACGACCGCCAAGTACTACACCCCGTCGGGCCGACTGATCCAGCGCGACTACAGCTCCTACTTCGACTACTACACCCGGCAGGGGATCGAGCCGGGAGACGACGCGCCGCACGCCAAGGAAGGGGAGCCGCCGGCCGGCGGGTCCGGCGCCACGACCGGGGCTTTTCATACCGACCTCGGACGCGACGTCTTCGGCGGCGGCGGGATCACCCCGGACGTCGAAGTGCAGCCCGCGGAGATCGCGCCCTTCCTCCAGTTCCTGCTCGGCCGCTCCGCCTTCTTCAGCTTCGGTGTCGACTACGGTCGGCGCCACCCCGACCTGCCGCGCGACTGGCGTCCCGGCTCCGACGTGCTCCAGGAGTTCCAGAGCTGGGTCATCGAGCGCAAGCTCGACAGCGCCGAGAACGTCGCCAAGGGGCTCGCGACGGCCGCCGATCGCGCCTGGGTGACGCGCCAGATCCGGTCGGAGGTCCTGACCTCGAAGTTCGGTATCGAGGCGGCGCACCAGGCGCTGGCGGAAGGGGACCAGCAGATCCAGACGGCGCTCACTCTCTTCCCGCGCGCCGAAGGGCTCCTCGCGGAGCGCCGCGACCTCGGTCGCGAGCCGGCCGTGGCAACGACCCAACCGTCCCGCAACTGAAGATCGCCGCCGCCCGGCGGCCTCCTCGAGCTACCGCGGAGTCGCCACGATCACCGCGTGGTAGGAGGGCTCCCCCCGACGGAGGATCGCCTCCTCCGCCTCCAGCAGGCGGGCCACCGCGGCGTCGAACTCCAGGGCCGGCGACGGCGGATTCTCGCTGGGCCGGCGCAGATTGCCGTAGATGACCGCGAGCAGGTTGCCGCCGTAGCCGCGATCCTCGAGCACCCGGAAGCGGCGCGCCACGGAGGGGCGAATCGAGGAAGAGGCAACCGCCTCGGTCGGATCCTCGTCGTTGACCGGTGGACGGATCCGCCCGACGCGGCGCACGCTGCGCGGCAGACGGTAGTAGTGCCAGTTCCAGCGCAGCTCGTGCGTCGGTTGCCACTCGTCGCGCGCGGGGCCCACGTACTCGTCGAGATAGAGCAGGCCACCCGGCTTGAGGGCGCGCGCGAGGAGCTCCGCCATCTCGTCCAGACGATCGAAATGGTGGAGCGAGGCGTGGAAGAAGATCGCGTCGAGGTCCCGTGCCCGCGCGATCTCACCCCACGCGTCGGCGCAGCGGTACGCGATGCGATCGCTCGTGCCCTCCACGGCCGCGAGCCGCGTCGCCTCGGCGACGCAGACGGGCGAGATCTCGAGGCCGAGCACGCGCTCGACGAGATCCAGCCGCACCAGATCGCGCTCGAAGTTCCCCAGACCGCAACCGACGCTCAGGGTGTCGGCGAGGCGCGGGCGGCCGTTCAACCACCCCCGGAACCAGGTGGTCGTCCAGATCTCGGGATCCCCGGCGACGCGCCGATTGATCGCCGCCCGCACCAGCGGATGGCTCGCCCAGATCTCGTCGATGCGCGCGTGCGCCGCGATGGAATCCCAGTAGTTGACGCCCTGATTCTCCACGGTCCCGTTCCTGGTTCCGACCCACGTCCGACCTTCAGTCGTCGCCGCGAGCGAGGATATCCGAGTCGCCTGGGCCCGAAACGCGAACGGCCGGTCCTCGGAGGGACCGGCCGCCGGGAGCCCGCCTGGCGAGACTCGCGCTACGGGAGCTCTTCGTTGTCGACGTGGAAGTACCGCTCCCCGAGGATGGACGAGACTCCGAAATCGTCGATCACGCGCACTTGGATGTGGTGCACGCCGTCCGAGGTGGCGGTGGTGTCGAGCAGGTAGTTCCATCCCGGCGCAGCGCTGTCCGGGTACCCTGGGAAGTTCGAGCTGACGTCGGGCCGGAGCGCGCCGTAGGCGGCGTAGCCGTTGAAGACGCCGTCGAGGTAGACCTCGACCGCCGCAACGCCCTCGGCGTCGAGGGCCCAGCCCGAGACGTTCGTGAGACCCCAGGTGAGCTCGCCCGCCTCCGGGTCGTCGATGAAGCCGAACGTGCCCTGGTTGGGGAGGTTCTCGTCGCAGAAGAAGGCGACCGGGATCTCGGCGATGTTGGCGACGCCACCGGCGTAGTCACCCGCGCGCACCGTGAGCTCGTGGAATCCCTGCGAGTAGCCGGCCGCCGAGATCAGGAAGCCGACGTCGAGCACGAAGCGGAAACGCGCGTGCGGTGCGTTCGCGATCGTCGGGTAGATGTCTTCGACGTCGAGGCTGGGCAGGCCGAAGCAGTTGGAGAGCCCGCCCCAGTAGGGATCGTAGAAGCAATCGGTCGTAGTGTTGGCGTAGAGACCGCCGTTGATCAGCAGCTCGACCCACTTCACCCCGGTGTCGCCGGACTCGATGCCGACGTCGAGCGCGTACCCCTGAACGACGGAGAGCCGCGGTGTCGGATCGAAGAGGTCGCAGGTACCGAAGAGCTCGGCGCTCGCGTTCGGGTAGGTGATGGCGCCGAACGGGACGAGGTTCCAGGTCGTGTTGTTGACCTGCAGGACGAAGGGGTTGAGCTCCACCTGCTCCCCCGTATTGCTGGTCACCCGCGCGGTGACGGTGTGCAGAGCGTTGGAGAAGTGCGTGGTGTCGAGGAAGAAGCCGAACCCGTTCTGCGCTCCGTCCGGATAGCCGGGATAGAGGGCGTCGACCACCGGGTTGTTCTGGCCGTAGTCGGCGAGACCCTCGAACACCCCGTCGACGAAGTAATCCACTCGCGCGATGCCGTCGTCGTCGAGCGCCCAACCGGTCATCGGCAGGACGCCTCCACCCGCGTTTTGGCCACCGCTCAGGCCATTGAGATTCCCGAACGGGATCGCCGCTCCGGCGATCGCCGGCAAGAGCCCGGCAGACAGAGTCAAGCCCAAGAGCACACTGAGGTTGCGCCGCATTTCGGTCTCCTTCGTAGGACTCGCCAGATAGTGTGCGCGGGAATTTTCGGAAAGTCAAGCGATTTCAGCATATTGAGCCTCGAGATAGCCCAAAACGAGGTCAGGAAGCGACATCAGGTCGTACCCCCCTTCCAGGACCGAGAGCAGCCGCCCTCCGGTGACCTCCCGAGCGAACCGCGCGAGAGACCTCCCCCATTCCGCGAATCCCTCCCGGCTCACCCGCATGCCGCCCAACGGATCCCCCTGCCAAGCGTCGAAGCCCGCCGAGACGAGCAGCAGTCCCGGCGAGAATCTCCCGAGAGCAGGAAAGACCTCCGCATCGAAGGCTTGGCGGTACTCGGCGTCCCCCGATCCGGCCGGCAACGGCACGTTGAGGGTCGTTCCCAGGCCCTCCCCCCGCCCGCGCTCCGACGCGGCGCCGGTGCCGGGATAGAACGGGAACTGGTGAAGCGAGGCGTAGAAGACGTCGCCGCGCTCCTCGAAGAGGTGCTGGGTCCCATTCCCGTGGTGCACGTCGAAGTCGAGAATCGCCACGCGCTCGACGCCGCGCTCGCGGGCGCGCTCGGCGGCGATCGCGACGTTGTTGAAGAAGCAGAATCCCATCGCACGGTCGCGCTCGGCGTGGTGCCCCGGGGGCCGGACCGCGGCGAAGGCCGCTTCCCCGTCCGCGAGCACCGCATCGAGCGCCGTGAGCGTCGCCCCGACCGCCGCCCGCGCGGCCGCGAGCGTCCGCGCTCCGATCGGGTTGTCCGCGGAGTCGAGCAGCCCGTCCCCGCGCGCGACCGCCCGCGCGAACCGCCCGACGTAGCCCACGTCGTGGACCGCCGCGATGGCCCGCTCGAGGTCGGGGTGCGACGCCGCCTCGACCACCGCGTGGCGCGGCCCCACGACGACCCAGTGGTCGAGGATCTTCGCCAGCCGGTCCGGACGCTCCGGATATCCCGCCGGGGCTGGATGTTCGAGGCAGGTCCGGGAGGTGAAGAGACGCATGGCGGAAGTCTAGCGAACGGCCCGCGGACGCCGCGGCAGCTCGATTCCGGCCGCGCCCAGCCGACGCCGGAGACGACAGATCATCGTGTCGATCGCCGTCGTGGTGAGGCGGCCACCGAGCTTCCGCGAGACCTCGCGGCTGGACAGACCGTCGATCAGCGCGAGTCGCGCGGCCCGGAGCGCGAGCGGGGAGGCGCGCCGGCCGAGAGCGCGCCGGCATCGTTCCATCACCAGGCACCGGCGCTCGGCAGCGAGAAGACGAGCCTCCGGAGAGGATCCTTCGCCCGCCCGGACCCTGGCCGCCCCCACGGTGTCGAGCGAGTAGGTCATGGCCACCGCCCGCTTCTGCGCGCGCGCGGCCCGGTCGGCATCGGCGACCACGCTCTCGAGGACTCGTCGCAGGTAGACCATGGCCTCCCCTTCGCTCGTTCCCCGGAAGCTCCAGGTGGGCGCGTGAGCGAGCAGACGGCACCAGACCTCCTGGGCGAGATCCTCCGCGAGGTCGCTCGCCAGAGTCGAACCCCGGAGGGCGATCGCGCGACGCACCGCCGCGACGAGACGGGGGTGGAAGTGACGGACGATTTCCTGCCACGACTGCTCGCACGCATCCTGCGTGACGAGGGTCGGTCGAAACAGCGGCTGGCAAACGGTGGCTACGGTCATTCTCGGCTCCTCTCGCGTCGCGGGAGGGGAGGGCCGAGAAAGAAGAAAGGCCGAGCGCGCCGCGCTCGGCCTTTCCGGACGAACAGACGTTAGCAGACCGGGCGCTGCCGGGCAAGCGGCGGCCTCAGGGGAGGTCGGCGCGCGCGACGAGCGCGCCGAGCGCGCGGTGGGCCCGCGAGAGGATCTCCGCCAAGTCGCCACTCGCCAGCTCTCCCTCCTCCACCCGCGGGACGCCGGCGACGAAAAGGTGGCGGACCGCTGCCGGCGAGGCTCCGAAGGCGACGAGGTCGTGCGGATCGACCGTGGCGTCGCCGGTGAGCGCGGGCGAGCCCGGATCGAGCACCAGCACGTCGGCGGCTTTCCCGGTCTCGAGCGACCCGATCTCGTCGCCCAAACCGATCGCTCGCGCGCCTTCGCTGGTCGCCAGGCGCAGCGCGTCGAGCCCAGAGAACGACGCCGGACCCTCGCGCACCGAGGCCAGTCCCGCCGCGAGCCTGAGCTCGCTCCAGGCGTCGAGACGGTTGTTGCAGGGCGCTCCGTCGGCGCCGATGCCGACCGGGATGCCGGCGCGACGGATTCTGCCCACCGGGGCCACGCCCGAGCCGAGCTTGAGGTTGGAGCCCGGACAATGCACCACGCCGAAGCGCCCGCCGTCGAGCCGCGCCAAGTGCGATCGCCGCAGCCACACGCCGTGGGCGATCGACAGGCGCCGCTCGAGCAGGCCGGTGTCCGCGAAGTACTCGATCTCGTCCCGCCCCTGCTTGACGCTCCGCACCGCCGCTCCCTCGTCGCGCTGCTCGAGGGCGTGGGTGTGGACCGGCCAGCCACACTCGGCGGCAACGGCCGCGAGCTCCCGCCAGAGGGCATCGGAACAAGAGAGGATGAAGCGGGGATTGAGCGCGGCGTGCAGGCGCCCTTCGCCCCGGCGCTCGAAGCGGATCCCGAGATCGACCGCCTCGGCCAGGGTCGCGTGCGTCGGCTCCGCCAACCGCGCCGGCAGCCCCTCCCCCTCGTCCATCAGGCACTTGCCGGCGATCGCCCGGAGCCCCGAGTCGGCGATCGCGTCGAGGAGCCCCGCGCACCCCGGTCCGATCCCGATGTCCTGAATCGTCGAGGTTCCCCCGAGCAGGCACTCGGCGGCCCCGAGCCGCCCCGACCAGTAGGCGCTCCCCTCGTCGTGCGCCGCTTCCAGCGGCCAGATCCGCTCGCGCAGCCAGGCGAGCAGGCGGCGCCGCTCCGCGAGCCCGCGGAAGAGCGTCTGGCCCAGATGCACGTGTCCCTGCACGAGGCCGGGCATGACGATCTGGTTCGAAACATCGTAGCTCCGCCCCCCCGGCGGCAGCGCGAGGCCACGGCCCAGGGCGGCGATACGCCCGCCCTGCAGGAGGAGATCGGTGGAACGGAGGATCGACGCGTCGGCGTCGAGGGTCAGCAGGGTCCCACCGCGCAGCAGGACCGCGTGGGACACGTTCCTAGCGCAGCTTCTCTTCGACGAACTCGACGTGCTGGCGGACCTTGGGGTCGTACTTCTTCATCCGCAGCTTCTCGGTGGTCGTCTTCTTGTTCTTGGTGGTGGTGTAGAAGTAGCCCGTCCCGGCGGAAGAAACGAGCTTGATCTTGTCGCGCATGGCAGGCTCCTCGAGGGTGATGGCGGGGCCGACGGGACTCGAACCCGCGACCTCCGGCGTGACAGGCCGGCGTTCTAACCAACTGAACTACGACCCCGCAGTCGTAGGACTCGCCCGGCGCCCCTCCCGTGTCGTGGTGGGAGGTGAGGGATTTGAACCCGCGACCCCCTGCGTGTAAGGCAGGTGCTCTACCGCTGAGCTAACCTCCCTCGCCCGAGCCGGGGAATCCTATGGCACACTCCTTGCGCGAGTCAACGCCCCGGCTTTCGAGCAGACGATCCCCTACTTCTACCTGGCGAAGTACCAGACGAGCATCGAGTCATTCTGCGTATTGCCCGTCAGCCTACTCCGGGACTGGCACTGCTACCGCGAGCACATTCGTACCAAGCGCCACCAGGTGCTCACCTGGCCCCAGCGCACTCTCTGCGCCAGCACTCTTCGGCGTCCCAAGGGAAACCTCTTCCGGTCGCACTCCGGTAACGCCGGGGCGTGTAAGGTCGAGGGCGTATATCTTACCGCCCTGCGACAAGTGCGCTCGGCCTGAAACTCGAAAGGCGATACAAGGTCGAACATCGGAACAATTCAAACCAAAACCAGAAACGGCCACGTACTGAAAATCCGAGGCGCCGGCCGCCACTTCGCTCCGTGCTCGCAGATCCTCCATGGACTCTATTGACTCAAAGCCCGTCTCGCGCCCAAACGTCGCTGCTCGCGGCGTCACAAATGTGCCCAGCAATCCAGTGTTGTTGATCACAATGCGCGCAAGCTCCTCTTCGTCACGCGCCGGAAAGACCCGTATGAGGTACCGAAAATCAGTTTGACCGTACACAAATCCGCACCGCGCGGATCGCCAGTCCGCGAACTCCAGCACCTCGAATCGAGCCGACTTGCTCTTCAGTGCCTTCAGGGCCGGCTGCACATCGCTTGGTACCTCTGTCGGCAGATCCTTGGACCAGAGGTCCAAGAACTGGTACTCGAGATCTTCGATGACCTGACCTTCGGTCGTTGGATAGGGTATTGGCACGTAGGCACTTGATCCCGGTGCCGCCAAGCGGAGTTCTGTTCTCACAGACTCTGCTTTCGCCGAATTCTCGGGCGGGCAGCTGTCCAAGTACCACCTGGTGCTCGCTGTATCTGCTTGCAGAGCGCTTCCAACTAGAACGGTGCTTAGCACCAAGAGCCTAAGACGGGTCGCAATACCGCGCATCGCTCAATTCCTCCTCGCCTCTAGGGGTTGCAGAATCTCTCCTCGAAGACTCCCGAACCCGCCCATCGCAGCGTCCTTCCGTAGCCGCTGCAAGCGGAAGGCCCCTGTCTGGTGCAGTTGGTCCGAATCGCAGGCCGCAAGCCACAGACCCCGCGACGTCCACCGCTGCGGAGCTGCCTGAGAGCTGGCGCTGCTCCGGAGCGAAACCGACCCATCTCTCTGCTTCGTGGCCGAGGCCACCGCCGCGTTGGCTAGGGCGTTCGAATACCACACTTGACTTGAAGATCCCTGGATCAACTGAGGGAACTCCTAGACACAGCCGTTCTCACTTGAGTCGGGACAGAACGGGGCCCCCGGAACGCCGAGGACGTAGATGTTCCCGTGGGTCGAAAGTGATGTCTGCCAACCTCCCATCGCAGACGTCCCAACAATGTTCCAGATAACCCTATCCATCCACTCACCAGCGGGGAAGTAGCGATTGGCAATATCCGAAGGATCATGCGCGTTTACATAGTCCCACCTCTTCAGTCCATCCGTAGCGGTTGAGTATCTCCCCTTGTTAGGGACGACGGCGTGCGAGACATTGTCGATAATGGCGATGACGGGGTACCCCATCGACAAAGACTGAAGTTGCCGCGCATGGAACTCCGCGCGAAGCTGGTCTGGGTCACCAACGCCGCCGTAGTCGTCAATCACCGCATCGTGGGTGAAAGTGAAGGCGTTTACGCCGTATCGGATGGCCTCGAGGTTACAACCCGTCGAGGCCGAGCAACCCATCATGGACGCCAACTGGTTCTGATCCATCGTCGAATAACCGTCCTTGTATCTCCACATCAGAACCGAGGCGACACCGCAGTATTGGGTGCCGGCCAGCTGGTTGACATAGGGCATGTACAAATTGAGGTTCCCAGTGGAACCGCCGCCGCCAATCGTGATCTTGCAACCGCCTATCGAAGCCAACGAACTCAGCAAGACTCCCGTCAAGACTGCCGCGGTTCTCATTCGCCCTCGTTTCATGGTCCTCCTCCGGGCTTCCGGCTCGTTGAAAGTGCCTCCCGCAACGCCGCAACTTTGATTTGGGCAACCTCGATCGCCAGATCCTGGCACTCAACTCAAGCCGCCACCTCCTGTCATGTACATCCCCCTTATAGTCCTCTTCCATCCTCCCGTCAATCTCTCCCTAGACAGCCGCTGGACTTCTGACGGCCCTTGTCCAAGAATGACGTTCCGGTCCCACGCCGGACGTCGCTCAGAGGAGGAACGACCATGCACGAACTGCCGAAGCTCCCCTACGCCTTCGACGCGCTCGAGCCGCACATCGACGCGCGCACCATGGAGATCCATCACGGCAAGCACCACCAGGCCTACGTCGACAACCTGAACAAGGCGCTCGCGCAGGCCCCGGAGCTCGCCGGCAAGCCGGTCGAGGAGCTCCTCCGCGGCTTCGCGTCGGTCCCCGACGCGATCAAGACCGCGGTGCGCAACCACGGCGGCGGTCACGCCAACCACTCCCTCTTCTGGGAGGTGCTGGGAGCGCACGGCGGCGGCGCCCCCGCGGGCGCGCTCGCGCAGGCGATCGACGGCGCCTTCGGCTCCTTCTCCGCCTTCCAGGAGAAGCTGACGAACGCGGCGGCCGGGCAGTTCGGCTCGGGCTGGGGGTGGCTCGTGGTCGACGGCGGCAAACTCGACGTCCTCGCGCGTCCCAACCAGGACAGCCCGTTGGCCGAGGGCAAGACGCCGATTCTGGGCGTCGACGTCTGGGAGCACGCCTACTACCTCAAGTACCAGAACCGGCGCGGCGACTACCTCAAGGCCTGGTGGAACGTCGTCCGCTGGGACAAGGTCGCGGAACGCTTCGCCGCGGCGCGCGGCTGAGCGCCACTTCCGCTAGAATCCCGGCTGAAGTGACCGGGGCTCCCTCCGGAGCCCCGGCCCATCCCGGCGGTGTAGCTCAGCGGTTAGAGCGAGCGACTCATAATCGCTAGGTCGGTGGT
>CAYZBH010000022.1:0-61138 GCA_964476605.1 uncultured Thermoanaerobaculia bacterium
GGCCTTGGGGCAGCGCTCGGCCGAGGCGAGCTTCAGGTCGACGTACTTGCCGTGCACCTCTTCCCCCATCAACTCGGCGGCCCAACGACTGCCCTTGAAGAGGCGGGCGGCGTCGTAGATGTTGTCGGGCAGGAATCGCGTCCGCGGCCGCTTGCCGTCGTTGTCGCTCTCGTCCATCGGGCCTTCGATGCCAGTTCGGAGCAGCGCGTAGATCGCCAGATAGGGATTGGCGTCGGGGGCGATCGAGCGCACCTCGACGCGGGCCGACTTCTCGTTTCCGAGTGGAATGCGCACCATCGAGCCCCGGTCGATCGGCGACGCCTTGATCTGGTTCGGAGCCTCGAAGTGCGGATCGAGGCGGCGGTAGGAGTTGACCGAGGAGTTCAAGATCAGGCAGACGTCGTTGGCGTTCGCGAGGATGCGCTGGATGTAGCTCCAGCCGGTCGAGGAGAGCCCGTCCTCACCCTTCTTGTCGTGGAAGAGATTCTTCCCCTTGCGCGCGAGCGACATGTTGGTGTGCATCCCGTTGCCGTTGACGCCCGCCACCGGTTTGGGAAGGAAGGAAGCCGTCATCTCGAGCCGGGCCGCGACTTGGCGGGAGAGCAGCTTGTAGAGCTGGACCTGGTCCGCGGCCACGATGGCCTCGGTGTAGCTGTAGTTCATCTCGAACTGTGAGGGGGCGACCTCGGGATGGTCCTTCTCGTTGCCGAAGCCCATCGCCCGCTGCACCTCGGCGGCCCCGTCGATGAACTGGCGCAGCGCGTCGCCCGGCAGCGAGTGGTAGTAGCCGCCGGTGGAGATGAACTCGAAGGCACCCGTCTCGGGGTAGCGGCGCTCGGCGTCGCGGCCGCGGAAGAGGAAGCCCTCGATCTCGTTGGAAACGTAAGCGACGGTCTGGTCCTTGGCCCAGAGCTTCTCCGTGTAGCTCTTGAGCTTGGTGCGCATGTCGGCGCGATAGGCCGAGCCGTCGCGCTCCTGCACTTCGCCGAAGACCAAGACCTTTCCCGGCCCGAAGACGTCGGCGGGCAACCAGTAGAAGGAGGGCCAGTCGATGGCGAGACGCAGGTCGGATTCCGCCTGCTGCGAGAAGCCCCGGATCGACGAGCCATCGAAGGTCAGGTTGTCGGCCGACTTCAAGAGGAATTTCTTGTCGTAGTCGAGCATGTGCAGCCGGCCTTCGAGGTCGGTGAAGCAGACGGTGACCGCCTTGATGCGCCGCTCGTCGGCGAGGTAGCGCAGGCGGGTCTCCTGCACCTTGCCCGGGTCCTTGCGCGCCAGGCGCTCGGCCTTCGCTTCGAGGTTGAGCTCCTCGAGCTTCTCGTAGGGGATCTCCAGAAAGTCTCTGAGCTGCGTCTCCATTCTCTCTCCTGGGTCAGGTGGTCGCTAGATTAAAAAAAGCTTCAACTAAGGAAAAAGCTAGCACATTTGTGCTTCAGCTGGAGGGAAATGTCGGACTGGCATGCTTCGGGCGGCCGCGCGCCCGCGCGCCGGCCCGGCCGGAAACGGCGGGGGCGAGCTCGGGCGCGGGGCGGGGTGCGAGGCGCGGGCGGGGGGTCAGGCGAGGGGGGGGATGCGCAGCACTTGACCGGGGTAGATCTTGTTCGGATCCTTGAGGAGGGGCTGATTGGCCTCGAAGATCTTCATGTACTTGTTGGCGTCGCCGTAGTGCTTCTTCGCGATCTTCGAGAGCGAGTCGCCGCCGACGACCGTGTACATCGTGGACTGCGGCGCCTTCGCCTTGGTCTCGAGGCGGTCGTCGACGCGGGCGATGCCGGCGACGTTGCCGACCGCGAGCACCACCTTCTCCCGCTCGGCCTGGTCGTCCACCATGCCGTGGACCGTCGCCGTGGCGCCGGTCACGTCGATCTCGAGCCCCTCGACCTGGAGCGAGAGCTCGGCCAAGAGCTTTTCGAGCGCCTTGCGCCGCTTCATCGCTTCGAGCTCCTGGGGGGAGACCTGGTGGGATTGCGCCTGAGGGGCGGGGGCTCCCTTTTCGTCTTTGCCGAAGATCGAAGCGCCAGCGTCCTTGACGAAGTCGAAGATTCCCATGTGCGGCTCCTTTCGGGGGGAGTCTAGCCGCTCGGGACGATGGCCCGGCCGGCGACCGATCTGCGGGCCGCGAGGGTCGACGGCGGCCCGTCACTCCAAGGACGCAGAAATCGGAGTAGACTGGCGGCCAAGGTAGTCCAACGCGCAGCCGATCCACCGCCCCACGCTCGCCCGGGGCGTCGGATCACTCTCTCCGATGGGCGAAAGAGGAGGACAGACGATGATCCGTCGAATCGTGGGTTGTGCCGTAGCGGTTCTGCTGCTGAGCGGCGCCGGGGCCTTCGCCGACACCGCGCAGAGCTATCTCGGCAAGACGACGCTCTCGAGCCCAACCTTCAATCGCCCCGGGCAGAGCTCGCCCTTCGCGCTCTCCGGCGTCATCACCCACTACCACGTGCAGGAGTTCGAGCTCCCGTCGAGCTCCACATGCTACGTGTACAGCGCGCAGAGCAACGACGGGTACCTGCACCTCTATCAGGGCACGTTCAATCCCGCGAGCCCCCTCACGAACCTGTTCGCGGGTGACGACGACGGCGACCTGGGCGTCGGAACCTCGCAGCTCGAGTCCCTCAGCCTGACCGCCGGTCACTACGCTCTGGTGACGAGCAGCTTTGGTGGAGGGACCAGCGTTGGGACCTTCCAGAACACGATCCACTGCTCCACGGCGCAGCCCCAAGGCGCTCCCTGCAACGGGTACTACTACACCGCGATCCCGCAGGAAGACTCGATCTGCCTGAACAACCGGTTCCTGGTGGGCGTCGACAACATCTCGGCTTCGGCGACCGGGCTCGGGCACGTGGTGCCCGTGGCCTCCAAGGACACCGGCCTCTTCTGGTTCTACGACAGCGACAACTACGAGGTCATGATCAAGGTCCTCAACGGCTGCGGCGTGAACTCCCACTGGTGGGTTTTCGCGGGTGCGCTCACCAACCAGAGCTACCGCCTCCGAGTCTTCGACACGCACAATCCGGGCGGTGGCATCAACGACTACATCAATGTCTTCCCCAATCAGGCGCCGGCGATCACCGACATCAACGCCTTCGCGACCTGTCCGTAGGCCGAATCTCGATTCCGCAGAGAGGTGAGGCCCGCCGCCCGGCGGGCCTCACCATTTCCGGTGGCTGGTAGAATTCGCCGTCTGATGGAACTGGCTCCCTCCCAACGCCCGGTGCGGGCGATCCTGGACGACGCTCTCGCGGGGCGGCGGATCTCCGCTGGCGACGCCCACCAGCTGCTCCTCGAGGGCGACCTGCTCGAGCTGGGTTTGGCGGCGCACGAGGTCCGCAACCGCCACAACGACCCGCACGTCGCCACCTACAACGTGGATCGCAACATCAACTACACCAACGTCTGCGTCTACCGCTGCCGCTTCTGCGCCTTCTACCGGAAGCCGGGGGATGCCGAGGGTTACCTGCTCCCCTTCGAGGAGATCGGCCGCAAGGTGGAGGAGACCCTCGCGCTCAACGGGACCGGCATCCTCCTGCAGGGGGGCGTGAACCCCGACCTGCCGCTCCAGTACTACCTCGACCTCGTCACCTTCCTGCGCGAGAAGTACCCCGCCATTCACCGCCACTGTTTCTCGCCTCCCGAAGTGAAGTTCATCGCCAAGAAAGAGCGCATGAGCTTCTATGACGTCATCGCCCGGCTGAAGGAAGCCGGATTGATGTCGATTCCGGGGGGCGGCGCCGAGCTCCTCTCGGACAAGATCCGCAAGGAGGTCCTGGCCTACCCCAAGGCCTCGCCGGAGGAGTGGATCGACATCATGCGCCAGGCGCACGGCAACGGCCTCCGGACCACGGCAACGATGATGTACGGCATGGGCGAGGAGCTCGCGGCGCGCATCGAGCATCTGCAGCGGGTGCGCGACCTGCAGGACGAGACCGGCGGCTTCACCGCCTTCATCTCCTGGACCTTCCAGCACGAGCACACCGACATGCCGGAGATGCCCGAGGTCTACGCGCACGAGTACCTCAAGAATCTCGCGGTCTCACGGCTCTTCCTCGACAACGTTCAGCACTTGCAGTCGAGCTGGGTGACGCAGGGCAAGAAGATCGGCCAGCTCGGCCTCGCCTTCGGGGCCGACGACATGGGCTCGATCATGATCGAGGAGAACGTCGTCTCGGCGGCGGGGGCTCACTACAAGATGAGCCAGGACGAGATGGAGCACCTGATCCGGCAGGCGGGCTACGAGCCGAAGCAGAGGACGAACCTCTACGAGCGCTTCGTGACGCGCGACGAGACGGCCGAGCTCGCGAGCAAGTACCGGCACGCCCTTACCCCCGAGAATCGCCCCTACGCCTCGCCGCTCGCCGTCCTCGGTTGAGCCGGGCGGCGTCGCGAGACAGGCCGAAGACCCCGCGGCTCGCAGGGCCGGGCGGGAGGAGCGCACCGCCAACGCCCGCGGCGGTGCGAAGACCGGCATAGTGTGACAGGCCGCGTCATGCTACCTTCGGCGGTGACGGCGATCCCCGTCGGGAGCGCCGCCGCGAAGGGAGGCTCCATGGATTCCCGATCCCGCGGCGCGAGGGCCCTCGCGCCCCTTTTCGCTCTCCTGTCGGCTCTCGCGATCTCCGCTGCGCTCCCCGCGACCGACTGGACCGTCGACATCACGGCCGACGAGAACGACCCGACCTGCGACCCGGGCGACTGCTCGCTACGCGAGGCGCTCGCGGTCGCCGGAAACGGCGACACCATCGTTTTCGCGCCTCCCGGCTCGCCGCCCTGGACGATCGCTCTCTCGTCGGCGCTCGGGCAGCTCGTGGTCGCCACCGATGTGACGCTCCAGGGTCCGGGTGCCGCCGACCTCGCCGTCTCCGGCGGCTCCGCGCGGCGGGTCCTGTCGATCGCAGCCGGGGCGATGGCCTCGATCTCGGGCCTGACGCTGCGCGACGGCCGGGCGCACCAGAGCGGAGACAAGCACGGAGGCTGTATCCAGGTCCTCGGGAGCCTGACGCTCACGTCGGCCCACTTGGTGAATTGCAAGGCCTGGTATGCACCGCTCGACGCTGCGACGACGGGCGGAGATGGCGGTGGAATCTACGTCGCGGCGACAGGTCAGTTCCAGGGCGATCTCCTCCTCTTGGATGGAAACAACGCGGGACTCGGAGCGGCAACTTCGAGCTTTCCCCCGGCCGGCAACGGCTCCAAGGGGGGGCGAGGGGGCGGGCTCGCGACCGCGGGAGCCGCGGTGGTGCGGCGGACGACATTTTCCGCGAGCCACGCCGGCGATGGCGGTGGACCGAACGGACCCGGCGGCGAGGGGGGCGGCGTAGCGGTGCTCAGCGGCGGAACTCTCCTGCTCGAGGAGAGCACGCTCTCCGGCAACACGAGCGGCGACGGCGCTTCCTTCATGACCGTGTTCGGCGCCGACGGCCGCGCGGGCGGGATCTTCTGCGAGGGGGACTGCACGCTCAACAACGTCACGATCGCCGGCAATGCGATCGGCGCTACCTCTTCCGGAAGCTCCGCCCAGGGGGGAGGGCTCGCGGTCGTCGCGGGAAACACCCGCCTGCGTAACGTCACCATCTCCGGAAACACGGCGAGTGGAACCGGCGGTGGGATCGCCCGCATCTCCGGCGGCACGATCCTGACCCGCCACTCCCTGTTCGCCAACAACTCCGGCGCGAGCAGCCAGCCCGACTGCACGACGAGCGTGACGGCCGGCGTGGTCGGGAACGGCCATAACTTCATCCGCGTGAACAACGGCTGTGCCTCCTCCTTCTCGGGCACGGACCTCGAGGGCACGTCGGCGTTGCCACTCGAACCGCTGCTCGGAACGCTCGCCAACGACGCGGGGCCCACCGAGACCTTTCCGTTGCAGACCGGGAGCCCCGCCATCGACGCCGGGGATCCGGTGAACGGCTGCCTCGCCTGGGATCCGGTCTCGGGGACGGACGTCGCCATGCCGACCGATCAGCGCGGCGAGACGCGGCCGACCGACGGCGACGGCGACGCGGTGGCCGACTGCGACATCGGCGCCTACGAGCACGCCGGCGTCCCGCCGGTTGACCATCAGATGACGGTAGCCGTGGGTGGCGGCGGGGGCGGCTCGGTGACCAGCGACCCGGCCGGCATCGCTTGTCCGGCGGACTGCGACGAGATGTACGCGGCCAACGTGACGGTGGATTTGACGCGCACCGCCGCTCCCGGCTCCTACTTCTCCGGCTGGTCGGGCGACTGCACGGGCACCGGCGCTTGCTCCCTGCCGATGAACGTCGACCGGAACGTCACCGCGAGCTTCGAGCTCCTGAGGACGCTCACGGTGACACCCGCCGGGGGCGGCTCCGGTTCGGTCGCGAGCACGCCGCCCGGCATCGCCTGCCCGGGAGACTGTAGCGAGGAGTACGAACAGACCGTGCAGGTCGACCTCGTCGCGACGCCGGCGCCGGGTTCCTACTTCGTCGGCTGGAGCGGGGACTGCTCGGGAGCGGGTGCCTGCTCGTTGCCGATGAGCGTCGACCGGGCGGTCACCGCGAACTTCGCGCTGCTGCGAATCCTCGACGTCACCGTGGTGGGAGAGCTGTACGGCACGGTGACCAGCACGCCTCCGGGAATCTCCTGCCCTGGGGATTGCAGCGAGGCGTACCAGCAGACGGTGCAGGTGGATCTCGCGGCGCAACCTCTGGCCGGAGCCTTCTTCGTGGGCTGGAGCGGCGACTGTTCGGGGAGCGCCGGTTGCTCATTGCCGATGACGGTGGATCGACAGGTCACCGCGACCTTCTTGCCGTTCCTGATCTTCGTGGACTCCTTCGAGGACGGCAGCTACTGCGCTTGGAGCACGGTGGTGGGCGGCTCCGACCCCTGTCCGCCCTGAGCCCCCGCTCACTTCACGGTAACGAGCGCGTCGGGGGAGTCGAGCAGCGCCGCCGGGTCGACGCGACTGCCGCGCCAGCGAACGGCGAAGTGCAGGTGCGGCCCGGTGACGCGGCCGGTCGCGCCGACGCGGCCGATCTCCTGCCCGCGCACGACCTGCTCGCCCGTTTGCACTTCGACTCTGCTCAGGTGAAACGCCATGGTGACGAGACCGTCGCCGTGGTCGAGATAGACGGCGTTGCCGGCGAAATACTGGTCGGCGGCGAGCGCCACGAGGCCGTCGGCCGGCGCGAAGACCGGCGTTCCGGGCGTCGCGCGATAGTCGATGCCGCCGTGCGGGCTTCGAGGCTCGCCATTGAGGACGCGCCGCGCACCGAAGCGCCCCCCCTCCGGCAGCTCCGCGAGCGGCCGCCCGAGCGGCAGCTCGAAGCGGCGGGGTCCGTCCCGCCGGAAGAGCGCCGCGACCTCTCGCTGCTCGCGCGCGATCCGCTCGAGCTCCGAAGCGGGCGGCGCCACGTACTTGTCCGCGACGCCGGACAGCCGCTCGGTCGGATAGGGGTAGTCGGAGACCCGCAGCCGGCGCCGCTCCTCTCCGGCGGCGCCTCGCCGCGCGATCTCGATCTCCCCCGAAGCGAGGAGGTCGATGGGGTAGTAGCAGGCGCCGTCGAGGGGCTCCGAGCGTCGTCCGGACTGGCGACACTCGACCAGTCCGTCGCCGGGCCAGCGGACGATCGAGCCCGGGCGAACGGCGATCTCGCCGGTGGAGGACGCGTCGCCGGCGAGCAGCAGGAAGAGCGCGGCGAGGATCTCCGCGGGCATCGACGTGCAGTCTACCGCTCCGCCGTCTGCTAGCCTCCGCGCGGCGCGGGCTCGGACCGGCGCCGCGTCATGCCCTCGTGGATCGAGATCTCCGGTTTCGTCACCGGCGCCGCGTGCGTCTTCCTCCTGGTGCGCGAGAACCCCTGGAACTGGCCGTTGGGCATTCTCAACAACCTCTTCTTTCTCGCGCTCTTCTTCCGCAGCGGCCTCTTCGCGGACTCCGGCCTCCAACTCGTCTACATCGCGATCTCCGTCTACGGTTGGTGGAACTGGCTGCGCGGCGGACCGGAGCACGGTGCCCTCCGCGTCGCCCGGACGCCGCGGCGCGCGGCGGGTTTGGTGGCCGCCGCGACCGCTCTGGGGATCGTCGCCCTGGCCGTGGTGCTCGAGAGATGGACGCCGAGCACCGTGCCCTGGTCGGACGCCTCGACGACCGGGCTCAGCTTGGCCGCGATGTACCTGCAGGCCCGCAAGTGGATCGAGACTTGGTGGATCTGGATCGCGGCCGACGTGATCTACGTCGTCCTCTACCTGGTCAAGGGGTTGGCGCTGACCGCCTTGCTCTACGTCGTCTTCATGGCGCTCTGCGTCCTCGGCTGGCGCGAGTGGCGGCGTCATCTGCCCGCGGTCGCCGGGGCCGGGGACGACCGGCTCGGATAGAGTCCTCGGGACGCCATGCTTCGCCCTCCCAAGCCTCCGGAGCTCTCGGGTTGGGGACGCCTTCCGGTGCCCGGCCGCGAGGTCTGCTCCGAGGATCTCGCGACGCTCGCACGGGATCGGCCGCTCACGCGCGGGCTGGGGCGCTCCTACGGCGATGCCGCCCTCCCTCCCTCCGGATCGACCGAAGTCGCCGGGGCCCGGCTCGCCGATCGATTCCTGGCCTTCGATCCGGAGACCGGGGTGCTGCGCGCCGAGGCCGGACTCGCACTCCGGGAGGTCGTGGAGTTCGCGGTGCCGCGCGGTTTCTGGCCGCCGGCCAGCCCCGGCACCGCCTTCGTGACGCTCGGTGGGATGGTGGCGGCCGATGTGCACGGCAAGAGTCATCACCGCGACGGGACCTTCGGAGCGCACGTCCGCGCCCTGCGCCTGCTGGTTGCTGACGGCCGGGTCGTCGACTGCGATCGAGAGCGGCACGCCGACCTCTTCCGGGCGACGCTCGGTGGCATGGGGCTGACCGGCCACGTCCTCGAGGTGGAGATCACTCTGCAGCGCATCCCCTCTCCTTGGATCGTCGAGGAGCGGCTGCGCTTCGACGGGCTCGACGCGCTGCTCGCGGGACTGCGAGAGGCCGCCACGGTCTGGCCCTACACGGTCGCTTGGGTGGACTCGTTGGCTTCGGGGCGGCGTCTCGGGCGCGGCATTCTCTGGTGTGGACGCTGGGCGGAGAGCGGAGAAGCTCCCTCGAACCCGCCGCAACCACGACGGCGACGCCGACTTCCCATCGATCTCCCCTCCTGGTTCCTCGCGTCGCCTTTCGTGAGGCTCGCGAACGGCGCGCTCTACGCGGCGGCTCCGCGGCGGCCGCGGCGGCGCCTCACCTCCCCAGAGCGCTTCTTCTACCCGCTCGACGCGGTCGAGGATTGGAATCGCATGTACGGCCGCCGCGGTTTCACGCAGTACCAGTGCGTGCTGCCGGAAGGCGATCGTCCGGGAGCCAGCCGGCGATTCCTGGAGACGTTGGTGGCGCTCGGGGGGACCTCCTTCCTCTCCGTTCTCAAGGACTGCGGCACCGAGGGGGAGGGGTTGCTCTCCTTTCCGCGCCCGGGGGTCTCGGTCGCGGTCGATCTGCCGATGCGACCGGGGACACGTGAGATCGTCGCCCGGCTCAACGCGCGGGTGGCCGAAGAAGGAGGGCGGATCTACCTCGCCAAGGATGCCCTCACCACGGCGGCCGACTTCGCCCGGCTCGAAGCCCGCTTGCCCGCCTTCCTCGCGGTGCGTGAGCGCTGGGACCCGAAGGGCAGGCTACGGAGCGCCCTGTCGGAACGCCTCTTCGCGCTCGGGAAGGCCAGCTCGTGAAGTGGGTCCTCGTGGGTTCCACGCGCGGTGTCGGGCGCGCGCTCGCGCGGCGGATCGCGATGCGTGGAGAGGCGCTCGTCTTGCTCGGCCGGCGCGCGGACGATCTCGCCGCCTCAGCACGCGATCTGGAGATCCGCGCCGGTCGTGAAGCGGGGACCATCGGCTGGGAGATCTGCGATCTCGAGCGCCCGGAGACGTTCGCGCCGGCTCTCGACGCAGCCTGGAAGAGACTCGAGCGGGTGGACGCGTTCGTCGTCACCGCGGCCCAGTTCGCGACGCAGGAGGCATTGGAATCCGATCGGACGCTCTTGCGGCGGCTGCTCGACATCGATTTCGCGCGCACCGTGGAGCTCTGCGAAGAGGCGCGCGTCCGGCTGCTCGGCCAGGGAGGTGGAACGCTCTGCGTCTTCTCGTCGGTGGCCGGCGAGCGGGGACGCAAGCCGGTCGTCCTCTACGGGGCCGCCAAGGCGGGGCTCTCGCGCTATCTCGAGGGGCTCGACCATCGCTTCCACGCGGCCGGCCTGACGGTGGTGACCGTGAAGCCTGGATTCGTGCGCACGGGGATGACCAGCGGGCTCCCGGAGCCGCCGTTCGCTGCCGATCCGGAGCGCGTCGCGGCGGACGTTCTGCGCGCGATCGAGCGGCGGCGCCCCGTGATCTATACGCCCGCCGTCTGGCGACTCGTGATGGCCGTGGTTCGCCGCTTGCCACGCTTTCTCATGCGACGCTCGGGGTTCTAGATGCGCCTGCATCGTGCCGCGCGCATTCTCGCGGTGCTCGGGCTCGTCGCGCAGGCGGCGAGCGGGACCGAGCTCGTACGGGGACCCTACCTGCAGCGCACCTCCGCGAGCCGGTTCGTCGTGCGGTGGCGCACCGACCTTCCGACCGACAGCTGGGCGGCGTGGGGCTTCGCGCCGGGGGTCTTCGAACACGCGACGCTCCTACCCGGACTGGGCACCGAGCATCGCGTCGAGTTCGGGGGTCTCGCGGCGGCGACGACGCTCTACTACGCGGTGGGGAGCTCGGCGGGCATTCTCGCGGGAGGTGACGCGGCGCACCGCCTCGTCACGTCGCCGCCGCCAGGCGCGCGCGGGCCGCTCCGCATCTGGGTGCTCGGGGATTCGGGAACGGGGGACGCCAACGCCGAAGCGGTCCGCGACGGCTACGCGGCGTTCGCTTCCGGGGGCACGCCCGATGTCTGGTTGATGCTCGGTGACAACGCCTACTCATCCGGGACCGAGGCCGAATACCAGAGCGCTCTCTTCGAGATCTACCCGGAGACGCTCGCCACGAGCGCGCTCTGGCCGGCGCTCGGCAACCACGACGCCCTCTCGTCGAACGCGGCGACGCAGACGGGGCCCTTCTTCGACCTCTTCTCGCTACCGCGCAATGGCGAGGCGGGGGGCCTCGCGAGCGGCACGGAGGCTTACTACTCTTTCGAGCATCCGCCGGTGCATTTCATCGTTCTGGACACGGCCGGAGGCGAGCTGGTTCCGGGCAGCCCGATGCTCGAATGGCTCCAGGCCGATCTCGGCGCGCAGCACCTCCCCTGGACCCTCGTCGTCTTCCATCACCCGCCCTACACCAAGGGTTCGCACGACAGCGACGACCCCGCCGATTCGGAGGGGCGGATGCAGGCGGTGCGCGAGAACGTCCTGCCGCTGCTGGAAGCCGCGGGTGTGGATCTCGTGCTCTCGGGACACAGCCACGGCTACGAGCGCTCCTATCTTCTCGACGGGCACTACGGGACCTCCGGCACCTTTCTCCCGGAGATGCGGCTGGACGACGGTGATGGTGATCCGGACGGCGACGGCGCCTATCTCAAGCGGCTGGGGCCGCACGGAGGGACCGTTTACGTCGTGGCGGGTTGTGGCGGGCGCTTGGACGGCACCATCGAACCCCATCCGGCGATGGCCGTGGGGCTGGAGCTCCTGGGCTCGCTCGCCGTCGACGTCGTGGGAAACCAGCTCGACCTGCGCTTCGTGACGACCGCTGGAACGGTGGCGGACCACGTCCGGATCCTGGACGGGGACCTCCTCTTCTACGACGGCTTCGAGAGTGGGGATTTCTCGGGCGGGTGGCTCCCCTGAGGGGGGCCGTCACCGTGCGGTTGCGATAGGCTTGGTCCGGGCGTCCGGCGCCCCGCATGGTCCCACGTCCGCCTTCCCCCGCCGATCTCTCTCTCCTGGCCTTGACGCCCGACGAGCTCCAGCCACACTGGAGCACGCTCGCGCCGCGCGCCTTGCTCGCCGTCTGCCACGGTTGCGCGCTGCCGGCGGGAGCGGAGACATCGCCGCTCGTGCTGCCGCCGAATCGTCTCCTGGCCGGTCCTCCGCTGATCGAGCTCTGGGTGGCGTCCGGTCCGGTCGAGCGCGGACGCCGAGGGCGAATCGACTGGGCCGCGGACTCGCGCGTTCTCTTCGGCGCGCTGCGCCGGCCGCTGGTCGGCGATCTGGCGGCGGAGAGCGAGCTCGCTTTCCGGGAGCTGCTCGATCTGCTCGCGGAGATGGCCTTCCCGAACCTGCTTCGCGTCTGGAACCTGCTGCCGGGGATCAACGACGAGCAGGCGGGCGTGGAACGCTATCGTCTCTTCAATCTCGGACGCGCGCGGGCGTTCGAGGGGCGCTTCGGTCGCGCAGCGGCCGAGCGGCGCTATCCGGCCTCGACGGCCGTCGGCACGAGCGGAGACGAGCTGATTCTCTGGTTCGCCGCCTCGCGCGCGGCGGGCACGCATGTCGAGAATCCGCGCCAGGAGCGCGCCTACCGCTACCCTCCGGAATTCGGCGTGAAGCCGCCGTCCTTCAGTCGCGCCACGCGGACACCCAAGGAGCTGGGCGACATGCTGCTGCTCTCGGGCACGGCCAGCATCGTGGGGTGCGAGAGCCGGCACTCGGGGTGCGTCAGCTGTCAGCTCGGCGAGACGCTCGCCAACATCGAAAGCGTCGTCTCCGCGGCGACCGCGCGTGCCGCCGGTCCGGACGGTCGCTGCAGCGATTTCGGCTTCCTGCGCGTCTACGTGCGGCACCCGGAGAGTCTGCCGGAGATCCAGAAGGGGCTCGCCTCGCGGCTCGATCCCGCGGCCCGCGTGCTCTTTCTGGAGGCCGACATCTGCCGCGCGGAGCTCCTACTCGAGATCGAAGGCGTGGCGTTGGCCGCGCCGGCCGCCTAGTCGAGGGGCGCGGGCTCGCTCGTGGCCGGCCCACGCCAGCGGCGGTAGCGGCCGCCGAGAAGCTGGCCGGTGAAGAAGGCGGCGACGAAGACCGGAAGCGTCGCCCACCGCAGGCCGAGACCGGCGGCGAAGCGCAGACCGATCGCGAGCGGCACCGGCAAGTGCACCGCGAACCACCAGGGTGGCGAGAACTTGCGCACGCCCGCTCTCCAGTAACCGAAGGGCAGGTTGAGCAGCAGGATGAGCAGGGCGACGACCGCGATCTCGCGCATCTCGAGTCGCGAACCTAGCACGGGGGTTCCGCGACGTCGAACGGAGGCGGTGCCGGCACCGTGTGCCGTCGCCTGTAACCGTTCGCCGGCGCGCGGCATCGTAGCGGCACGAAAGGAGATTCGCCGATGTCAGAGCTCGGAATCGCCGCCCGCCGCTGGAGCTGGACATGCCAGGTGGTGGCGGCCGCCATCCTCGCGCAGACCCTCTTCTTCAAGTTCACGGCGGCGCCGGAATCGGTCTACATCTTCCAAACGCTCGGCATGGAGCCTTGGGGGCGGATCGGCTCCGGCTTGGCCGAGCTCGTCGCGGTGGTGCTGCTCCTGGTGCCGGCGACCGCCGGCGTGGGCGCGGTGCTCGCGCTCGGCGTCATCTCGGGCGCGCTCGTTTCCCACCTGACGCGCCTGGGCATCGAAGTCCAGGGGGACGGGGGTCTGCTCTTCGGACTGGCGTGCGTCGTCTTCGTGGCGAGCGCCACGGTGCTCTGGCTGCGGCGAGCGGATCTTCCCTTCGTGGGCGCGCGTCTCGCGCGCCGCTAGCGCATCAGCACGGCGACCAGGCGATCGTCCTCGGGCGCGAGCTCCGAGACGCGGACCCGCGCCGAGGGCACGAGATCGAGCACCACGTGCACCTCGCTCCCGTCGCTCGTGGCGTGATAGCCGGTGCGGATTCCGCGGAGCACGGCCGAGCCCGCCGCGATCGGCCCCCGGAACGGCGCCGACATCCCCTTGAGCTTGATCAGCACCCGCGGATTCTCTCCACCGATCTCCGAGTAGCTGAAGCTGCCGGCCGAGAAGGCGCCGTCGCCGGTCAGCGTGACCAGCGTCAGATTCGCCTCCTCACGGGTCGAGATGGAACGCAGCGCGTGCGCGCGGTCCGTCGGCTTCGCTGGCGCTTCGCTCACCGGCGGGCTCACCGGACGGTCCTCGGAGACCGGCGACGCCGGAGCGGAGCGCGGCGAGGAGTCCTCGGGCGTCGGCCGAGCGGCCGGAGGGGGTTCGCCATCATGTCCCTCGGTGCCCGCCGCCGTGGCGGTGGGCGCGGCCGCCGCGGAAGGTCGTCCGGCGTCGACGCCGACCGTTTCGGCGAGGGTTCGATTCGGATCGACGGCGGGGAGAGGCGGGCTCTCCCGCGGGCGCTCCGCGGGCTTCGCCGCAGGAGCGGTCGTGGCCGGGGGGGCAGGCTTCGCCTGCGACGTCCGTCCCCAGCGCTGCCAACCGAAATAGCCTCCGCCGGCCAGCACCAGCACGAGCAGGGCCCAGACCCAGGGCGAGGAGCCACCCGAGCGGACGGACGCGGCCCCGGTCAAGTCGAGGGGGGGCTCGACGAGCGCTTCCCGAACGAGCGCCCGCGTCCGCTCCTCGTCGGTGTCCTCCGGCGTGTACGGAGCGAAACGCTCCGTCGCGGGGAGCTCGGCGTAGGGCCGGGGCGCCGCGGGAGCTTCCGCGGAGGGCAGCGGTTGGAGCCCGGAGAGATCGAGCCGCTGCGCTCCGCCGGACGGTTCCGGCGTCTCGCTCGGCTCCGCGAGCAGGGCGGGCTTCGGGGTCGGAGCGCGGTCGGCCGCGAACCCTGTCTCCGCCTCTTCGACCTCGCGGTCCGCTTGGGTGAGCGCTTCCTCAGACAGCGACTGCTCCAGGAACTCGAAGAGCGCCTCGGCGATATGGTCGCGGCTCTGGGCGTCGAGCTGAGAAAAGCGGATGCCGATCCCCGCCGGCTGGCCAGGACCCAGATAGCGGTCGCGAACCCAGACCACCTCGCCCGCTCCCTGCACCGGCCGGCGCTGGGCTCCGACGTTGAATTCGAAGACGAGGTGCGTTCCGACCGGCGGCGGGGACGGGTGCTTGACGAACATCCCGGTCGCCGAGACGTTGGCCGCGAAACCGTTCTGGTAGGCGACCGTGCCCTCGAAATGAAGGCGCACCACCGCATCCAAGGGCATGCGGGTCGAGCGCTGGAACTCGCCGGAGAAGACGGACTCCATGGTCGGCGGCTAGTTTATGCCGAAAGCTTCTCCCAGTCGGCCTCGTCGGCGTCGAGCGCGATCGCGAGCCCCCCGTTGGCGCCGGCGTAGACCGGATCTTCGACCATGGTGACCTGGCCGCCCCCCAGGTCGGCGAGGGCCTTGGCGAGCTCGCCGTCGAGGCCGCGAATGCGCGAGCCGCGCCCCGACAGGATGACGTTCTGGCGTACGCGCTCCTGGTATTCGGGCTCCACCGCGGCGAGCAGATCCAGCAACGTCTCGGTGAACGGCGCCACCAGGCTCTCGCAGGCGATCCGGAGCTCCTCGGTCACGTCGACGCTCTGCGCCTTGCCGTGCGACGGTGCGCTCACCACCACCTTCTCCTTGGTCTCGCCGACGAAGCCGTGCTTCTCCTTCCAGCCGCGCACCATGTGCGCGGAGAACTGGATCTCCGGGTGCCGCTCGGCGATCAGCTTGCCGAGCAGGTCGTCGACCGAATCTCCCGCCTTGGTGAGCGTGCGCTGATCCTCCTCGGTCGGGTAGTGCCCCTTCATGACGCAGAAGTCCGTCGTCCCGGCGCCGACGTCGATGATCATGGTGTGGAGGAGAGCGTCGAGCCCGTAGGCGACCGCGAAAGGCTCCGAGACGATGATGAGGGAGTCGACCATGCCCCGCATCACCTGCCTGAGCTGCTGCTTGTTGACGCGCTGCGTCTCGGCCGGAACGCCGACCACGGCGCGCACCCGCGCCTCCTTGCTGCCCTCGGTCGCGAGCCCGATGAGGTGGCCGAGAATCTCCTTGACGGCGGCGACGTCCTTCTCGCTCCCCTCCTTGATCAGCCCCTGCTCGAGCGGCCGGTGGAGATCGAGAACCGATCGATTCTCGATCGCTTCGCTGCCGATCAGGACCGCCTTCTTCACGACCTTGCGAGCCACCATGTCGACCGGCCAGCCGACGTAGCTGTCGACGACGTAGCGGGCCTCGGACGAGGTCGCGATCGCGCTCTGGGAGGTGCCGAGATCGATGCCGACCGAAAGGACTTTCTCTTTGGCGCTCATCCAGTTCCCTCTCTCTCCGGGTTCTCCGTCGTATCTGCAGAGTATGCCCGAATTCCCTCCGCCAGTGCTTCGGCGATCCGTTCGCGGTAGTCGGCGATGGTGAGGAGGCGGGCCTCCTCCGGCGACGCGAGCGAGGCGACTTCGGCGAGGATCGCCGGCATGCCGGTCTCGACCAGCACCAGGAACGGCGCGGAGCGCACGCCGCGGTCGCGAACGTCACGCGAGACGCGCCGGGCATTGGCGAGCAGGCGCCCGTGCACCGCCTTCGCGAGGCGGCGCGATTCCTGCTGGCGAACGTCGCTGTAGATCGAATCGAGGAGCGCCCGCGCGTCGGCCATCGAGTAGCCGGACTCGCGGTTCTCGGCCGCCGCGAGCGCGCTGATGAAGGGGTCGTCCGAGGGGCCCAGGAAGTAGGTCTCGATGCCACGGTTGGCGCGACCGTCGACCAGCCAATTGACGTGGATGGACACGAAGAGATCAGCCTTCTGCTGGTTGGCGAAACGCACGCGGTCGCGCAGATAGAGCTTGGTGTCGGAGTCGCGCGTGAGCTCCACTTCGAAACCGAGCGCCGTGAGCCGGAGCGCGGTCCGCTGCGCGATGTCCAGGGTCAGGGCCTTTTCCTTCAGGCCGTTCGGCGTGCGGGTCCCCTCGTCGCCTCCGCCGTGTCCAGGGTCCAGAATGATGCGATGGACCGCGAGCGGCAGCGCTTCGGCCGGGAACCGGGTCGGGACATCGAGCTCCTCCGGCGGCGCCGGCGCGAGGCGCGGCGGAGCCACGGCAGAGGGCGGGGCGCCGGCGGCCGACGCCGCGGGCGCCGCCGGGAGAACGGTGGCGGTCGCGGTCAAATGGGTTGGCAGCCACCAGGCGGTGAGGACGGCGAGCGCCAGCGCCGCCGCGAGAGCGAGCCATTTTCCGACCGGCGGCCGGCGATAGAGCTTGCCACGCGGCTGGTTGCGAATCGCGCGGAGATTGTCGTCGACCGCGCCCTTGAGCAGGCGACGTTTGAGGCGCGCGTCGGCGCCGCCGGCGGTCGATCGCGGCCCCGTCTCCATCGCGGCCGGGATGGTAGCACCTCGCGCGCGCGGCGCGCCGATTCCGGCGTCGCTACCGGTTCGAGCGCAGGCGCGAGAGCGCGGCGGCCATGGCGCCCATGCCGTCGCTCTTCCTCGACTGCTTGACGTAGGCCTGGTAGTCGGATTTCGAGCCCTCGAGGGTCTTTCCCTCGACGGTCAGCGAGATCCGCTTGCGGCGGACGTCGACGTGGGCCACCTGGAGCGTCACCTTCTTGCCGGTGGAATAGGCCTTGCCGACGTTGGCGCCCCGAGGCAGACCCATCTCCGAGGTCGGGAGGAGCGCGGTGAGGCCCGGCTCGAGGACGATGAAGGCGCCGAACTTCTCGACCTTCTCGACCGTGCCGGTGACCTTGGCTCCCTCGGGGTACTTCTTGTCGACACCCTCCCAGGGGTTGCCGGTGGGCGTCTCACGCAAGGAGAGCGAGACCCGATGGCGGGCGGAGTCGACCTCGCGGATCCACCCTTCGATGGTCTCGCCGGCCGCGAGCTTCGAGTCCTCCGCTTTGAGGCCGGGAGGCAGCTGCGACGGGTGCAGAAGGCCCTCGATCCCCGGCTCGAGCTCGACGAACCAGCCGAACTCCGTCTTTCGTAGGATCTTGCCGCTGAACTTGCCCCCGTTCGGATAGCGGCCGGCGACTCCGCTCCACGGATCGGGCTCGAGCGCCTTGAGGGAGAGCGAAACGCGGTCCGAACCCTTCGGGAGCTTGAGGATGCGCGCCGTGACCTCGTCGCCCACCTTCAGCACTTCGTTCGGGTGGGCGACGCGCGTGCGCCGCAGCTCGGAGACGTGGATCAGCCCCTCGATGCCTCCGAGATCGACGAAGGCGCCGAAGTCGGCGAGCGAAATGATGCGGCCCTGGACGTCGGATCCCACGACGAGGCTCGCCTTGAGCTCCGCCGCCTTGTGCGTGCGCTCCTCGCGCAACACGGCGGCGTGCGAGACGACGAGACGGTGTCCCTTCTCTTCCACGCGGAGGACCCGGAAGAGGAAGCTCTGATCGAGGTAGTGCGCGGGCTCCTTCGGGCCGTGCAGCTCCATGGAGGAGCGCGGGCAGAAGGCCGTGATGCCGTCCACGACGACGTGGAAGCCGCCCTGATTCCAACCGATGACCTTCCCCTCGACGACCGCCTGGTTGCGGACCGCCTCGCGGACGATGTCGCTCGGAATGCCCTCGAGCTCTTCGGGGGTCGGCGCCACGAACTCTTCCTCGGCACGGCGCGGGGCGCGATGGCGCTTCTTCTTCGCGCCCTTCTCTCCCTTGGCGCCCTTCTCCCCCTTGGCGCTCTTGCCGGGTGCGCCCGCCGCTTCCTCGCCGACGGCATCGGCGGTGGACTCCGCCGGGCCCTCGCTCTCCCCGGTCACCGTGACGGCCGCTTCCGGCGGCGCTTCGGCAGCGGGTTCGCGCGCGGCCGCGGGCGCGCTCTCGAGCGCGGTGGCGGTCGCGGTGGCGGGGGCTTCGAGGATCTCGGTGGCGACGGGGGCGGTCTCGTGTTCGGACATGACGGGCTCCGATTGGTCGGGAGAGGGGCTTCGAGATGCGACCGCCCCATCCTGGGCGACGGTGCCCGGAGAGAATAGCGCAGATGGAGGAGGCGGGCGAACCGCCCGATGGGGCAGCTAGACTTCCGGAGTGCTCCGCGTCGCCGCCTTCGTCAGCCCTCACGGATTCGGCCATGCAGCGCGTTCCGCGGCCGTTCTCGAGGCGTTGGGGGCCCTCTTGCCGGATCTCGAGCTCGACCTCCGGACGACCGTTCCGGAGTGGTTCTTCCGGGAGTCGTTGACCATCCCCTTCCGGTATCGCCCGTTTGCCGGCGACGTCGGAATGGTCCAGAAGAGCCCGGTCGAGGAGGATCTGGCGGCCACGGTCGACGCGCTCGAGCGCTGGTGGTTGGCCTGCGAGGAGCTCGACCTAGGGGATGTGGTTGGATCGCTGGTGGCCGAGCGCTGCGATCTCGTGGTCTGCGACATCGCCCCGCTGGGGCTCCTCGCAGCGCGCGAGGCGGGCCTCCGATCCGTTCTTCTGGAGAGCTTCACCTGGGATTGGATCTACGCGCCGCTGGTCGAGGCGGAGCCTCGTCTCGCGCCTTGGTTGGAGAGGTTCCGGTCCTGGTTCGCGCTCGCCGACCTTCGGATCCAGCTGGAGCCGGTCTCAGCGCCGGGACCGCGTGCGGTGACCGTGCCGCCGGTCGCGCGGGCGCCGCGGGCGGGGCAGCTCGACGTGCGGCGGCGGCTCGAGATCGAGCCCGGCCGCGCGATGGTCCTGGTCTCGCTGGGCGGCGTCGAGCACCGGCTCGAGCGGCTCGCTTCGCTCGACGCGCATCCGGAAGCGGTGTTCGTGCTCCCCGGGGCCGCAGACCGTGAGCGCTGGGAGGGGAACCTGCGTCTCTTGCCGCACCGCTCGCCGGTTCATCACCCCGACCTGGTCGCCGCCGCCGACGTCGTCGTCGGGAAGCTCGGCTACTCGACGGTCGCGGAGGCCCACGCCGCCGGTGCCAGAATGCTCTACGTTTCGCGTCCCGGCTTCCGGGAGTCGGCGGTGCTCGAGGCCTTCGTCCGCCGCCACCTCCCAGCCGAGGAGATCTCCTGGGCGGAGCTCGCGAGCGGGGCGTGGGTGGAGCGGCTCTCCGCCCTCCTCGCGACGCCCCGCCCCGCGCCGCGGCCTTCGCGGGGTGCCGCGATCGCGGCCCGGGCGATCGCCCGGTGGTGGCAGGCGGGGCGCGTCGCGTGACCCGTCGCCATTGATAGGATCCGCCTTCGACATGCCGAAGCGGACCGATATCCGGTCGATTCTCGTCCTGGGCTCCGGTCCGATCGTCATCGGACAAGCCTGCGAGTTCGACTACTCCGGCACGCAGGCCTGCCGGATCCTCCGGCGCGAGGGGTATCGCGTCGTCCTGGTGAACTCCAACCCGGCGACGATCATGACGGACCCCGAGTTCGCCGACGCCACCTACATCGAGCCGCTGATTCCCGAGGCGGTCGAGCGGATCCTCGAGAGGGAGCGCCCCGACGCCATCCTGCCGACCGTCGGCGGGCAAACGGGGATCAACCTGGCGATCGCGCTCCACGAACGGGGGACCCTCGACCGGCTCGAGGTCGAGCTCCTCGGAGCGGGCATCGAGGCCCTGCGGGTGGGGGAGGACCGGGAGCTCTTCAAGGAGGCGATGGAGGAGATCGGGCTGCGCGTCTGCCGTTCGGGCTACGCCGGCTCGATCGAGGAGGCGCGCGAGATCGCCACCACCATCGGCTTTCCGCTCATCCTGCGCCCGAGTTTCACGCTCGGTGGCGAGGGAGGGGGCACCGCCTACAACCGGGACGAGCTCGACGAGATCGTCGTGGCGGCGCTCGAGGCGAGCCCCGCGCACAAGGTGCTGATCGAGGAATCGGTACTGGGTTGGAAGGAGTTCGAGCTCGAGGTGATCCGCGACCGGATGGACAACGCGATCGTCGTCTGCTCGGTCGAGAACTTCGATCCGATGGGCGTGCACACCGGCGATTCGATCACCGTGGCGCCGCAGCAGACGCTTTCCGACCGCGAGTACCAGGCGATGCGCGACGACGCGTTCCGGGTGATCCGGCGCGTCGGCGTCGCGACCGGCGGCTCCAACATCCAGTTCGCCGTCAACCCGCGAACCGGCGAGCGCATCGTCATCGAGATGAACCCGCGCGTCTCCCGCAGCTCCGCGCTCGCCTCCAAGGCGACCGGGTTCCCGATCGCCAAGATCGCGGCGCAGCTCGCGGTCGGCTACACGCTCGACGAGATTCCCAACGACATCACCGGCAAGACCTTCGCGGCCTTCGAGCCGACGCTGGACTACACGGTGGTGAAGATCCCGCGCTGGGCCTTCGAGAAGTTCCCCCGGGCCTCCACCACGCTCGGCACCGCGATGCGCTCGGTCGGCGAGGTCATGGCTATCGGTTCGACCTTCGGCGAGGCGCTCCTCAAGGGAATGGCTTCGCTCGAGCTCGACGGCTCGCCCTGGAGCCGCGAGGAGCGGGTGGCGGATCCGGTGCTGCTGCGCCAGCGCCTCGCGACCCCCCATTGGGAGCGGCTCTTCGCGATTTTCGCGGCGCTGCGCCAGGGGTGGACCGTGGAGGAGGTGGCCAGGGTCACGCACGTCGATCCCTGGTTCCTGCGCGAGATCGCGGAGATCGTCGCGCTCGAGGCGGAGCTCGACTGCTGGACCGTGGCTTCGGCGCCCACCGAGCTGCTCCGGCGCGCGAAACGCTCGGGCCTCGCCGACGCACGTCTCGCACCGCTCTTGGGCGCGCCCGAGGCCGAGGTCGCGGCGCGCCTGGCGAAGCTCGGGATCCGGCGCGTCTACAAGCGCGTCGACACCTGCGCCGCCGAGTTCCCGGCCGAGACCCCCTATCTCTACTCGACCTTCGGCAGCGAAGACGAGGTCGAGCCGACGGAGCGGCGCAAGGTGATGATCCTGGGCTCGGGTCCCAACCGCATCGGCCAGGGGATCGAGTTCGATTACTGCTGCGTGCACGCCGCCTTCAGCCTGCGCCGGCTCGGCTTCGAGACGATCATGGTCAACTGCAACCCCGAGACCGTCTCGACCGACTACGACACCTCGGACCGCCTCTACTTCGAGCCTCTGACGCTCGAGCACGTGCTGGCGATCGTCGCCGTGGAGCGTCCGGAAGGCGTCATCCTGCAGCTCGGCGGGCAGACGCCGCTCAAGCTCGCCAAGGGCCTGGCGGCGGCCGGCGTGCCGATCTGGGGGACTTCGCCGCAGGCGATCGACCTAGCCGAAGACCGGAAGCTCTTCGGCGCGCTGCTCGAGGCCGAGGGAATCCGCCAGCCGGACAACGGCACCGCGCGGACGCTCGAAGAGGCGATCGGCGTCGCCGAGACGCTCGGCTATCCGGTGCTGGTGCGGCCGAGCTACGTTCTGGGTGGCCGCGCGATGGCGATCTGCCACGACCGCTCGACGCTCGAGCACTTCATGGTGCAGGCGGCCGAAGTCTCGGGGGAGCATCCGGTGCTGCTCGATCGCTTCCTCGACGACGCCACCGAGTTCGATCTCGACCTGGTGGCGGACGGAAAGCGCGCCGTGGTCTGCGGCATTCTCGAGCACATCGAGGAGGCCGGCGTCCATTCGGGCGATTCGGCGGCGGTGCTCCCGCCGCACCGCGCGACGCCCGCGGAGATCGAGGAGATGCGGCGGATCGGCCGCGCTCTGGCGCTCCGGTTGGGCGTCTGCGGTCTGATGAACATCCAGTTCGCGCGCCATCGCGGCGCGCTCTTCGTGCTCGAGGTGAACCCGCGCGCCTCGCGTACCGTCCCCTTCATCGCCAAGGCGGTGGGGGCACCGCTGGTCGACATCGCGTGCCGCGTGATGGCTGGGGAGACGCTCGACGAGATCGGCTTCGTCGAGGAGCCCGCGGCGCCGGCGCTCTTCGTCAAGGCGCCGGTCTTCCCCTTCAAGCGCTTTCCCGGGGTCGACCCGCTGCTCGGCCCGGAGATGAAGTCGACCGGCGAGGTGATGGGAGTCGATCGCGATTTCGGCTGGTCGTTCGCCAAGGCTTGGCTCGCAGCCGGCAACCAGCTTCCGCTCGCCGGCACCGCGTTCCTCTCCGTCCAGGACCGCGAGAAGCCGGAGATCGTCGGGATCGCGCGCCGCCTCCTCGAGCTCGGCTTCGAGCTCGTCGCGACCGACGGCACGGCACGCTACCTCGCCGAGCAGGGCTGCCCGGCGCGACGTGTCAACAAAGTGCACGAGGGGCGCCCGCACGTGGTCGATGCGATGATCAACCGCGAGATCCAACTGGTGGTCAATACCCCCATCGGGCGCGCCTCGGTGATCGACGACGGTCACATTCGCAGAGCCGCGATGCGCTACCAGATCCCCTGCATCACGACGCTCTCGGGAGCGCGCGCGGCGGCGGAGGGGATCGCGGCCCTCGCCTCCGGGACCCTCTCGGTCACCTCGCTCCAGGAGCTCGGCGCCGCCGCCGGGGCGACGCGCTCCGCGTGACCCGCGTCACTCTCTTCACCGACGGCGCCTGCAGCGGCAACCCCGGGCCCGGCGGCTACGGCGTCGTCCTGGTCTCGGGGGAGAACCGGCGCGAGATCGCGCGCGGTTTCCGGCGCACGACCAACAACCGGATGGAGATCCTGGCCGTGGTCGCGGGCCTGGAAGCGCTCAAGCGCCCCTCCGAGGTGGAGGTCGTGAGCGACTCGCAGTACGTCGTGCACGCGATCGAGAAGGGATGGCTCGCGGGCTGGCGGCGGAACGGTTGGCGTCGGGCCGACAAGTCCCCGGTCGCCAACGTCGATCTCTGGCAGCGCCTGCTGCCGCTGCTCGAGCGGCACCGAGTGCGCTTCGCCTGGGTGCGCGGGCACGCCGGGCACGACGAGAACGAGCGCGCCGACGCGCTCGCGGTGGCGGCGCTCGCCGGTCCGGAGCTCGAGAGCGACGAGGGCTTCGAACGCGGTTGAGGGAGCCCACCCCGTGGGACGGTGACCGCGGGGCGCCGGGGATCGAGACTGACTTCGCTGGGCGCCTTCGTCGGGGGGACGGGCGCCGGGAGGATTCCATGCCGACCGAGCTGTCCGCTGCCGACCTGAGGGGTGCTCTCGCGGCGCCCGCCCTCGACATCCAGACGACCGACGAGCTCGAAGACCTTCCGGGCATCCTCGGGCAGCCGCGCGCGGTGGGGGCGATCGAGTTCGGTCTCGCGATCGACCGGCCGGGCTACAACCTCTTCGTGCTCGGACCTCCCGGAACCGGCCGGCACGCTATCCTGCGCGGCTTCCTCGAGCGCAAGGCGGCGGAGCGACCGGCGCCGCCCGATCGCGTCTACGTCGCCAACTTCCAGGACGAGATCCGTCCGCTCGCGCTGGCGCTGCCGCCAGGCCTCGGAGCGCGGCTGCGCGCCGAGCTGGCCGAGCTGGTCGAGGACCTTCGTGCCGCCTACGCGGCGGCCTTCGAGGGGGAGGACTATCAGGCGCGTCGCAAGGCGATCGACCGCGAGCTGGGCGAGCGCCAGGAAAGTACTTTCCGGGAGCTCGGAGCGCTCGCCGCCCAGCGCGGCCTGCTCATGGGCAGGACGCCCATGGGAGTCGTCTTCGCGCCGGGGCGCGGGGAGGAGGTGCTCACGCCCGAGCAGTTCGAGGCGCTCCCCGAGGCGGAGCGGGAGCGACTGCAGCGCGAGGTCGCGGCGCTCCAGGAGGAGCTCGAGAAGAGGCTGCGCCAAGTGCCCCGCTGGCGCCGGGAGGCGCGGGAGCGCGTGCGCGACCTCGACCTCGAGATCGCCCGCCGCGTGGCGGCGGGGCCGCTCGAGGAGCTGCGCGCGATCTTCGCGGAGCTGCCGGCCGTGGTGGCGTGGCTGGGCGAGCTCGAACGGGACTTGGTCGCCAACGCGCGCCTCTTTCTCGCCGCCGACGGCGCCCAGGCGGGCGAGGAAGGGGGCGCCGCCGCGGTCGCGGTCGAGTCGCTCAAGCGCTATCGCGTCAACCTGCTCGTCGATCACATGGCGAGCGAAGGGGCACCGGTCGTCACGGAGCTCCAGCCGACGGTCCAGAACCTCGTGGGAAGGGTCGAGCACGTGGCGCAGATGGGGGTGCTCTCGACCGACTTCACGCTCGTCCGGCCGGGCGCGCTGCATCGCGCCAACGGGGGCTACCTGATCCTCGACGCGCTGCACCTCCTGCGTCAGCCGCTCGCCTGGGAGACGCTTCAGCGCGCGCTGCAACAGGGCGAGATCCGCATCGAGTCGCCGGCGCAGGCGATGGGGCTGGTGAGCACCGTGACGCTCGAGCCGGAGCCCGTGCCGCTCGACCTCAAGATCGTGCTCATCGGCGAGCCCCAGCTCTACGATCTCCTGACCTCGCTCGATCCCGAATTTCTCGAGATGTTCAAGGTGGCCGCGGAGTTCGACGACGTGGTGGATCGCGACGCGGTCGCCGACCGGGACTACGCGCGCCTCCTCGCCACCTTCGCGCGCTCCGAGAAGCTCCACCCCTTCGATGCCGGGGCGGTGGCCCGCCTGTTCGAGGCGGCGAGCCGGCGCGCCGGCGACGTCGGCAAGCTCTCGCTCGAGGCGCGGCACCTGTTCGACCTGCTGCGCGAGGCGAATCACCGCTGCGTCGCAACCGGGCGCCGGGTGGTCGACGCCTCGGACGTGGAGGCGGCGGTGGAGGCGGACACGCGGCGCGCCGACCTCTGGCGCCAACGCCGCTTCGAGATGTACGACAAGGGGACGCTGGTCGCGGCGACCAGCGGCGGCATCGTGGGACAGGTCAACGCTCTTTCCGTGGGCGAACGGGGGGGATTCGCCTTCGGCTTTCCGAGCCGCGTTACGGCGCGGGCCCGGATCGGCGAAGGCCGCGTGCTCGACATCGAGCGCGAGGTCGATCTCGCCGGACCGATCCACTCGAAGGGAGTGCTGATCCTGGGCTCCTTCCTCGGCGACCGCTTCGCGCGCGAGTCTCCGCTCTCGCTGTCGGCCTCGCTCGTCTTCGAGCAGTCCTACGGCGGCATCGAAGGGGACAGCGCCTCACTCGCCGAGCTCTGCGTGCTCCTCTCGGCGATCTCCGAGGTGCCGATCCTCCAGAACCTCGCGGTCACCGGATCGGTCGATCAGCGTGGCGCGGTCCAGGCCGTGGGCGGCGTCAACGAGAAGGTCGAGGGCTTCTTCGAGCTCTGCCGGCGGCGCGGGCTCACCGGCGACCAGGGCGTCCTGCTGCCGCGGAGCAACGTGCGGCACCTCATCCTCCGGCACGAGGTGGTGACGGCCATCGAGGAGGGTCGTTTCCACCTCTATCCGGTCGCTTCGGTCGACGAGGCGCTCGCGCTGCTCAGTGGGCTGCCGGCGGGGGAGCGAGGCGAGGACGGCTACTACCCAGAAGGTTCGTTCAATCACGCGGTCGAGAACCGACTGGCCGAGTTCGCCCTCAGGCGCCAGGCCTTCACGCGCGTCTTCGACACGGTCGACGAGGAGCAGGCGTCGTCCGAGTGAGCCCTCGACCGGCGCTGAGCTAGTCTGGGCGCGGGCGGAGCGTCGTTTCCCGCCCGCGAGGAGGCGCCATGCCGGCGACGCGCATCGAGCAGGACAGCCTGGGACCGGTCGAGGTCCCGTCCGAAGCGTACTGGGGCGCGCAGACGGAGCGCGCGCGGCGCAACTTCCCCGTCTCCGGGCTCACCATGCCCCGGCGCCTGATCGCGGCGCTGGGCCTCGTCAAGTCGGAGTGCGCGACCGTCAACGGCGAGCTCGGCCGGCTGGCGCCGGCGATCGCGCGTGCCATCGCGACGGCGGCTGACGAAGTGGCGGCGGGCGCGCTCGACGACCAGTTCCCGCTCGACGTCTTCCAGACGGGCTCGGGAACATCGACCCACATGAACGCCAACGAGGTGATCGCGAACCGGGCGATCGAGCTGCTGGGCGGCGAACGCGGGAGCCGGCGCCCCGTCCACCCCAACGATCACGTCAACGCCGGTCAGTCCTCGAACGACGTCTTCCCGACGGCCATCCACGTCGCGGCCTACGGCGCGCTGGCCGAGGAGCTCGAGCCGGCGCTGGAGGCGCTCTCGAAGCTGCTCGACGCGAAGGCCGAAGAGCTCGACGACGTGGTCAAGATCGGGCGCACGCACCTCCAAGACGCGGTGCCGGTCCGGCTCGGCCAGGAGCTCTCCGGCCACGCCCAGCAGGTGCGCTACGCCTCGGCGCGCCTGGCCGCCGCCAAGCCGCGGCTGGCGGAGCTCGCGCTCGGAGGCACGGCGGTGGGAACGGGCCTCAACGCGCCGCCCGAGCTCGCGCCACGGGTCGTCGCCCGGCTCGCGGTCCGCACCGGCTTCCCTTTCGTGCCCGCGCCCAACAAGTTCGAGGCGCTGGCGGCCAAGGACGCGGCGGTGGAGCTGTCGGGAGCGCTCAACACCATCGCGGTGTCGCTCACCAAGATCGCCAACGACCTGCGCTGGCTCGCCTCCGGCCCGCGCTGCGCGATCGGTGAGATCGCGCTGCCCAGCCTCCAGCCCGGCAGCTCCATCATGCCCGGCAAGGTGAACCCGGTGATTCCCGAGATGGTGTTGATGGTCGCCGCGCAGGTCGTGGGCCACCACCAGGCGATCACGCTCGCCGGCATGGGCGGCAACTTCGAGCTCAACACGATGATGCCCCTGCTGGCTTACGACCTCTTGCAATCGATCGCGTGGCTCGCCCGCGCGGCGCGCCTCCTCGGCGAGCGCTGCGTCGCCGGCCTGGTCGCGAACCGGGAGCGCTGCGAGGAGCTGGTGGAGCGTTCGCTCGCGATGGTGACGGTCCTCGCGCCGCGGATCGGCTACGACCAGGCGGCGGCGCTCGCGCACGAAGCCGTGAGGAGCGGGCGGACGGTGCGCGAGCTCGCTCTCGAGCGCCACGTGCTGCCCGAGGACGAGCTCGCGTCGCTGCTCGACGCGCGCGCTCAGACCGAAGGGGGCTGAGCGCGCGGAGCGGTCAGTCGTTCGCCCAGGCGAAGCCGATGGCGACGGAAGCGGTGACGTCGAGGGTGCGGTCGGCGACGTCGTAGACGCGGGCGCGCACCTCCGGGCGGAGGTAGAGGTAGTCGCCGAGGGGCGCCCGGTAGCCGAGGCCGAAGTGCGAGGAGAGCACCCCCTTGTCGAGGTCGACCGCCGCGCCCTGGACGTGCGTGTCGACGGAGACGTCGGAGTAGCCCAGGCCGCAGAAGAGCTCGAAGCTCTTGCCCCTCGGGTAGGCGACGTAGGAGAGCTCGAGGTGCGAGATGTCGGCGTCGACGTTCTGGGTGTGATAACCCTTTTCGCCGTCGAGCGAGAACTTCTCGAAGCTCGCCATGAGTCCCCAGCCCGGCGAGGGACGCCAAGCGCCGCGAATGCCGTAGCTCACGTCTTCCGAGACCTCCTCGCCGATGTAGTAGCCGGCGAAGCCCTCGATCCGTCCTTCGCCTTCCGCGAAGAGCGGCAGAGCGCTCGCGAGGGCCAGCACGGCCAGCAGCCAGATCGCCTTCTTCGTCATCGTCGCTCCTCCTCGCGGCGCCGGCCGAGCCGCGCCCGCATCGTCATCGTCCCTCGTCGAGCCATCCTGCCAGCGTCTCGGCATGGAAGCCGACCAGCAGCCTGCGTCCCGAGCGCACCATCGGCGCCCGGAAGTTCCCGGTCGGACCGCGGAGCTGGTCGCTCGCGACCCCCCGGGCGGGGCGCCGCTCGACCCTCTTGCCGCGCGCGATCCAGACTTCGTCGACGGCCGCGATCAGCGCCTCCACTTCCGCGGGCGTGAAGGCCCGCCGGGTCGTACGCTCCTCCTCCACTCCCGCCCCCTTGCCGCGCAGCACCTCCCGGGTGCGCTCGCAGCTCGTTCAGCCGGGGCGCGAGTAGAAGAAGTCGATCGAGGTCACGGGCGGAGGCTAGCACGCCTCCCCAGGGCGTCTCGTCCTCCGGCTCAATCCGGGTCGGTGCCGCCGTCCCACGCCTCCATCGCCCGCCGCTCCTTCTTGGTGGGGCGCCCCGATCCCGGAGCGCGCTGGACCGGCGGCCGCCGCAGGAGGCGCGCCATGGGATCGGCGGCAGGGCGCGGGGGCGAGAGGTCCTCGAAGAGGCGCGGGACCTCGGCTCTGGGAAGGGTCTTCCCGGCGAGCTCGCGCACCACCAGGACACGCGTCCAGTCGCCGGCGACTTCGGCCTCGATGCGGTCGCCCACGGCGACCAGCCGGTGCGGCTTCACCGTGACGCCGTTCACCCGGACGCGCGAGATCTCGCAGGCCTTCGCGGCGAGGCTCCGGCTCTTGAAGACGCGCGCGACGAAGAGCCACTTGTCGATCCGAACCTCCACGGCGGGATTCTAGGTCGCCCCCGCTTGCCGCGCGAGCGTCGGAGCGACAAGATCCGGACGATGCGCGCGCCGAGACTCCCGACTCTCGCCCTCGCTTGCCTCCTGTTCACGCTGGGAGGCTGTTTCGAGCCCCCGGTGGTGGAGCTCCTGACCCTCACGTTCGCCCCGGATGGGCAGGTCGTCGCGGCGCTCGAGGTGGCGCTCGCGAGCCCGACCGAGCTCGAGACGCGCGGCGTGGCGCGCCGCATCGAGGAGCGACAACGGATGCTCCTCGAAGGGACCGATCCCTGGCTCGGCCGTTTCGCGGCGCTCGAGGCCGCGGAGGACGGGGCCGAGTGGCGCCGCGGCGCGGGACGGCTCTCCTCGTTCCGCCGCTGGGCGCGGCTCGAGGACGCGGCGGGTCTCGACGCCCTGCTGCGCGACGACGCCGTGCTCGTGCGCTTCGATCGCACGGGCGACCGCGCGCTGCTCGAGATCGTCCCGACCGGCGCCAGCCGGGCGACGCGCCGCGAACGCCAGCGCGTGGAGCGGGAGCTTTCGGCCTGGGCGGCGCCTTACGCGGACTACCTCGAGGCCGCCTTCGCTCTCGACGCGCATCTGGCGAGCGCCCCCGGTCGCGCGGCGATCTGCTGGCGCGCGGCGCTCGGAGCCGAGGTGGAGCCCGAGGCGCTCGACGCGGAGGAGACGCGGCTCGCCAAGACCCTGGCCGAGCGGATGACGGCGGCGTTGGACGTCCTGCAGGTGGACGCCACGGACGGCTACTCGATCGACGAGCGGAGCCGTCAGGTCTTTCACCCCTTGACGGCGCGTCTCGGCATCGAGTTGCCGCGGGAGGCCGACGAGGTCGAGGGTTTCGTGCCGGCCGACGAGCACGCCTACGTGGTGCCCGAGCTCTCGCTCTGGGAGGCGGCGACGCGGCTCGAAGGGAAGTGGCTCGCGGCCGATCCCCTCCGCGCCATGGCGGAGTCCCTGCGCGCCGGAGGCGATTCGGAGGTGGACGTCACCCCCTTCACGCGCCCTCCGCTCGCGAAGACCTCCGCACCCCCGGCCGCGGCGGAAGTCCTGGCGAGCCTGCGCCGCGAGCTCGCTCCGCCTTCGGTTTATCGACTCGCTTGGCAGCTCGAGCCGGAGGGAGCGCGGGGAGAGGCACCGGAATGAGGGTCTCGCGCGAGGAGTTCGAGGCTCTGGTGGAGAGGGCGCTCGAGCAACTCCCCGAGGAGTTCCAGGAGGCGCTCGACAACGTCGCCGTGATGGTGGAGGAGGAGCCTTCCGACGAGGACTTGGAGGGCGTGGGGATCGATCCGGACGACCCCGAGCGGGACGAGCTCCTCGGCCTCTATCAGGGGGTGCCCTTGACCGAGCGCGACAGCTTCTACGCCGCGCTCCCCGACCGCGTGCTGATCTACCGCGGACCGATCCTGCGCGAGTGCGAGACGCGGCGCGAGGTCCTGCGCGAAATCCGCGAGACCGTGCAGCACGAGCTCGGCCACTACTTCGGAATGGAGGAGGACGAGCTGCCGTTCTGAGCCGTCAGGCGCGGCGCCGCAGCGCCTCGACCCGGGCCTCTCCCTCGGCGCCGATCCGATCGCGTTCCCGGCGGTAGAACTCCTCCTGCTCGTCACGCTTGACGGGGTCGGCGAGCTTGGCCATCTTGTCGCGGTGCAGGATTTCGAGCTCGGCGATCTTCGATTCCGTGACCCGTCGCGCCTCGGCGATCGCCCGCTTGGTCTCTTCCGGGAGCGCCTCCTCGCGCGGACGCTCGATCCCCTCGCGCTCCATCCGTTCGAGCGCCAGCTCGTAGGCCGATTTCATCCCCGCCGCTTTGTCGCGCGTCGCCATGTCGGGGGCAGATTGTAGCGTCTGGGCGGCGGCGGGCTCTCCGGGGCGCCTCGGCGCGAGCCAACCTGACGCCCCGGACGCCGAAAATGCAAGGCATTGATCTTGCTCGTTCGGGGCGCATGATCGAAGCCCAGAACCTGACGCGCCGATACGGCGACTTCACCGCCGTGGCCGGGATCTCCTTCGCGGTGCCCGAGGGGGAGATCGTCGGCATGCTCGGTCCCAACGGGGCCGGCAAGACGACCACCATCCGCATGCTCACCGGGTTCCTCCCCCCGACCTCGGGGCGGGTGACCCTGGGCGGGCAGGACCTGTTCGGCGCCGACGTGGGCATCCGGCGCCAGATCGGCTACCTCCCGGAGAGCGTGGCGCTCTACCCCGAGATGCGGGTCGAGGAGTACCTCGCCTACCGCGCCAAGCTCGAGGGGATGGACCGGGCCGCGGGGAGGCTACGCCTGGGCGAGGTGATCGAGCGCTGCCTCCTCAAGGAGGTGCGGCGCCAGGTGATCGGCACCCTCTCGAAGGGGTACCGCCAGCGGGTCGGGCTCGCGGCGGCGATCCTCCACGACCCCAAAGTCCTGGTGCTGGACGAGCCCACCGTGGGTCTCGACCCCAAGCAGATCATCGCCATTCGCGAGCTGATCCGCGAGCTCGGCGAGAAGCACACCCTCCTGGTCTCGACGCACATCCTGCCGGAGGTCGAGCTCCTCTGCCGGCGGGTGCTGATCATCGATCGCGGGAGGATCGTGGCCGAGGGCACGCCGGTAGAGCTGCGCGAACGCTGGCTGGGACAGGTCGCGGTGAGCCTCGAGCTCGCCGCGGAGGCCCCGGGCGCGGCCGAGGTCCTGGCGACCGTCGGTGGGGTCGAGAGCGTGCGCCCCGATCCGGCGTCCCGGACGCGCTTCCGGCTCGAGTGCGCGAAAGGGAGCGATCCGCGCGCCGATCTGTTCCGGCTCGCGGTCGAGCGCGGCTGGGTGCTGGTCGAGCTGGGGGTCGAGCGCGCCTCGCTCGAGGACGTCTTCGTCCGCCTGACGACGCGCGACGACGAGGAGGTGGCGGCGTGAGGAGCGCGTTGGCCGTCTTCGGGCGCGAGCTCCGCGCCTATTTCCTGTCGCCGCTCGCCTACGTCATCCTGACCTTCTTCCTGCTCGTCCAGGGCTACTACTTCTCGATCATCGTCGCCTACCTGGCCGACCCGCGCGCCACCGCCGGCAAGCCGCTCGAGCTCTTCTTCGGGCAGACCATCTTCACCTGGCTGGTGCTCATCTTCGCGGGCACCTTCCTCACCATGCGGCTGGTCTCGGAGGAGCTCCGGAGCGGCACCATCGAGACGCTGATGACGGCGCCGGTCTCCGAAACCCACGTCGTCCTCGGCAAGTACTTCGCGGCGCTCGCCTTCTATCTCTTCCTCTGGGCGCCCACGCTCGTCTACGTGGCGATCGTGCGCGCCAAGACGCCGGTCGACTGGGGTCCGATCGCCGCCAGCTACGTCGGCATCGTCGGCATCGGGGCGCTCTTCCTGGCGGTCGGGATCTTCGCCTCGTCGCTCTCCAAGAACCAGATCGTGGCCGCGATCGTCACCTTCTTCTGTCTGCTCGTCCTCTTCAGCTGCGGCCTGCTCGAGAACCTCGTGAACGGCGAAACGGCGAAGCGGATCCTCGGCTACCTCAACCTCTGGCAACACATGGACGATTTCGCGAAGGGCATCGTGGATACGCGCCGCCTGGTCTACTACGCGAGCGGCGTCTCCTTCTTCCTCTTCCTGACCGGCCGCGCGCTCGCGGCCAAGAAGTGGCGGTGAGCATGACGACTCCGGGCAAGAAGGCGCTCGTCCAGGGCTCGGTCCTCTCCGCCGGCGTGCTGCTCGTGCTGGCGCTCATCGGCATCCTCAACTACTTCGGCATGAAGTACTACCATCGCTTCGACTGGACGGCGGAGAAGATCTACTCGCTCTCCGACAAGACCCTCGCGGTGCTCAACGGGCTCGACAAGGACGTCGAGGTCACCCTGTTCCTGCCGCCGCAGTCGCCGCTCCACGACGAGGCGAAGGAGCTGCTCGAGCGCTACGCCGCGAAGTCGAAGCGCATCACCTTCCGCGTCGTCGAGGCCGAGAAGAATCTCATCGAGGCGCAGCGACTGGTCGACAAGTACCAGATCTCCTCCCTGAACGTCGTGGTCTTCGACGCGGGCGGCAAGCGCCGGGTGGTCGAGGAATCCGACCTCGCCGACTACGACTACTCGGGTCTCCAGTTCGGCGGTTCTCCCGAGATGACGGGTTTCAAGGGCGAGGAAGCGTTCACGGGCGCGATCCTGGCGCTCGGCGAGAGCCGCACGCCCAAGGTGCTCTTCACCTCCGGTCACGGTGAGCTCGCGCTCGAGGACGCCGGGCCGCAGGGGCTGTCGCGGATCCGGGAGCTCCTGGGGCAGGACAACCTCGAGCTCTCGACCTGGGCCTCGCTCGGCCAGCCCGACGTGCCGGCGGGGACGGACCTCGTGGTGATCGCGGGGCCGCGCAGCGGCTTCGTGCCGCCCGAGCTCGACGCCTTCGCGCGCTACCTCGACCACGGCGGCCGGATGATGGTGCTGCTCGATCCCGAGCTCGCGCGCGGCGCGGGGCTGGTGACGACGGGGCTCGAAAGCTGGCTCAAGGGATACGGCGTCGAGGTCGGAACCGACATCGTCGTCGATCCGTCCGCGACCCTCCCGTTCTTCGGCGCCGAGACGATCTTCGTCAACGCCACCGGCTCGAGCAAGATCGTGCAGAGTCTTGAGCAGGCGAAGTACCCGGTGATCGTGGCGCTCGCGCGCTCGGTCGCGCCCGGTCAGGCGCCGGCGGGCATGGAGGCCTTGACCCTCCTCGAAACCAGCGCCGACGGCTGGGGCGAGCGCGATCTCGCCGACCTCAAGGCGGTGGCCAAGGGGGAAAGCGATCGGAAGGGTCCGGTGCCGCTCGCGGTGGCGGTCGCCGCCAAGGCGAAGACGCCGGCGACACCGGGGCTCGAGGAGGACGAGCTCGAGCCCCCGGCCGCCGAATCCGCGGCCGCGCAACCGCCGGCGCCAACCTGGCGCCTCGTGGTCGCCGGGGACTCGGACTTCGCGACCAACGGACAGCTCGCCAACGTGGGCAACCCGACGCTCGTCGCCAACGCCTTCAACTGGCTGCTCGAGCGGCAGAAGTTGATCGAGATCGGCCCCAAGCGCCCGGAGCAGGCGCGCCTGACCCTGACGCCCGGCGAGCTCTCGGCGATCACCTGGAGCGTCCTCGCCGGCCTGCCGCTGCTCTCGATCGCGGCGGGCATCGCCGTCTACCTGCGGCGCCGGAGGTAGGGCGTGAGACCGCGGACGCTGGCCATCCTGGCCGCCCTGGTGGCGGTGCTCGGCGCGATCATCTACTTCTGGGAGGGCCGCCAGCCCTCCTCGGACGAGCGTGCCGCCCTCGCCAAGAAGATCGTGCCGGTCGAGGCGAAGGAGCTGCTCGCGCTCGACCTCGAGTGGTCCGGAAAGCGCGTGCGGCTGGAGCGCGCGCCAGCGGCCGCGGCGCCTCCGGCCAGCGCGGCGAGCGCGGTGAGCGCAGCGGGGCCCGGAGAGAGCGCGCCGGCGAAGATCGTCGCGCCGCCCGGTTGGCGTCTCGTCGAGCCCTTCCCGGGGCCCGCCGACGACGGGGCGGTCGAGTCGCTCGCCGACGCCCTGACGCGTCTCGAATCGTTGCGCTCGGTGAACGGCGCGGGTCGCGCCGAGGGCGGACTCGCGCCGCCCCGCGGCAAGGTGGAGTGGAGGAGCGCATCGCGCTCCGGCAGCTTCGAGATCGGCGGAGCCCTTCCCGCCTCGCACGACCTGCTCGTCGCGATCGCCGGCGCGACCGGCTTCGCGGTCGTCCCCGACAGCTTCCTCGCGCAGCTCCAGAAACCGCCCGGCGATTGGCGGAGCCGTGACGTCGTGACCGCCGACCGGCGGGAGATCGCGCGCATCGACCTCGCTCCGGCCGGCGGAGAGCGGGTCGAGCTGGTTCGCTCGGGCAAGCTCTTCCGGCTCGACAAGCCGGTCGCCGACGCGGTCGATCGAGACCTCGCGGACCAGCTGCTGGGCGACCTCACGGGACTGCGCATCGCGACCTTCCTCGATCCGCCGCTGGCGCCGGAGGTCGAGGCCTCCTTCGCACCCGCCGCCGGGACGATCGAGATCGCCCTCGAGGGCAAGCCCGCGACGGAGGCGCTGCGCATCGAGGTCGGCACCGAAGTGGCGGGGAAGCGGCCGATGCGGGTCGGCGACAAGACTTTCGAGGCCTCGACCGGCCTCGCCGCGGCGCTCGCGCGCCCGGCGCTCGAGTGGCGCTCGCATCACTGGACCCGATTCGAGAACTGGCGGATCGAGCGGGTCGAGCTCGAGGACGGCGTCGGCAAGCTCGAGCTCGCGCGCAAGGACGGCGACTGGTTGCGGGACGGTCAGCGCATTCCCTTCACCGCGGCGAGCGATCTGCTGTACGCGGTGACCTCGGCCAAGGCGGAGCGGTTGATCGAGGACGGCGCCCAGGCTTCGCCGGCGACCGCCGGCAAGCCGACGTTGACGCTCCGGCTGGTCGACGGCGACGGCACCGAGGAGACGCTGACCCTCCATCCGGCGACCGCGGCCGGTGTTCCGGCGCGCACCAGCGGTCGCGCGCTGACGCTCCTGCTGCCCGCGAGCAGCGCGGCCGACATCACGAGCAAGCTCGGGGCGTTGCGGGCCGCGAAGCCGCTCGACGACCCGGCAGCGCGGACGAAGGCGCCGGCGCCGGCGAACGCGACGCCGAGCGAGCGGGAGTAGGATCCGGGCGCTCCCCCGTCGCGGGAGCGTCCGGAGGTCCCGATGGCTCGCTCCCGACTCTCGTCCTTCGCCCCCCCTGCCACGGCTCTGGTCCTCGCAGCGCTTGCGGCGCTGGTTCCTCGACCCTCTCCCGCGCTCTGGTCGGGCGATCCGGCGTCGCCCCTGGTGATCGCCGACGGCGCCAGCGAGCAGGTTCAGCCCAAGGTGGTGCCGTTGCCGGACGGCGGCTGCTACGTGAGCTGGTTCGACAACGCCGCCGGCGGATACGACGTCCGGTTGCAGCGCTTGAGCGCGCGCGGGGAGGAGCTCTGGGCGCACAACGGCGTGCTCGTCGCCGATCGGGGCTACTCGTCGACCGAGGACTACGGGCTCGCGGTCGACGGTTCCGGCAACGCGCTCCTCGCCTTTCGCGACGACAGCCAGGCGACGGAGCGCATCGTCGCCGCCAAGATCGACCCAGACGGAGTCCACCTGTGGGGAACGCCAGGGCTCGCGGTCTCCGACTCGACGGGCTCGCTGCATTCGCCACGCATCGCCGCGACCAGCGACGGCGAAGTGGTCGTCGGTTGGACCCAGGACTCGGACGTCATCCTGCAGCGGCTCGATGCCGACGGCGTCGAGCAGTGGACTCACGGCGGGATCGCGCTCGCGCACAGCGGGGATTTCTTCCTGCTCGCCGATCTCCGGCCGACCGACGCGGGGAGCGTGATCGCCTCCTGGGTGCGCTACGTCACCTTTCTCGGCGACAAGCACCTCTGGGCGCAGAAGCTCGATCCGACGGGCGCTCCGCTCTGGGCCTCCGGGCACGTCAAGGTCTTCGATCCCGCGGGTGGCTCGCTCCAGTTCGGCAACTTCCCGGGGTTCGGGCCCGACGGCGCGGGGGGGGCGGTCTTCGCCTGGTACACGGCGACGCCGGCTCTCCAGGTCCGGGCGCAACACGTCACCGCGGCCGGGAGCGAGTCCTTCGCACACGACGGGGTCGAGCTCTCGACCGACACCTCGCGCGTCCGCGCCGATCCGAGCGCGACCTACGACCCGGCGAGCGGTGACCTCTACGCCTTCTGGGTGGAGGCGAATTCGCTGCAGAGCCAGTTCGGCCTCTACGGACAGCGGCTCGACGCTTCCGGAGCGCGCCAGTGGGGAGCGACGGGCCAGGTGATCGTCGCTCTGGGAGCGCCGCAAGTGTCCCAGGTGCGGGCCCTGCCGGCCGCGCCGGGGGCCGCGGGAGCGATCGTCGCCTGGGCGACGGCCGTCGCCTTCGACGATCAACCGGTCCGGGCGGCGCGCCTCGCCGCCGCCGGCAGCTTCCTCTGGAACCCCGCCATCCGCGACGTGAAGAGCGCCGCGACCGGGACCAGCCGTCTCGCCGCGGCGACGAGCAGCGACGGCTTCTCGATCTTCGCCTGGACCGATGGCGAGACGCCGCGCGATCTGGTCGCGCAGGATCTCAACGGCAACGGAACACTCGGGCCGCCGCTCCTCTTCGCGGACGGATTCGAGTCGGAAGACACCTCCGCCTGGAGCTCCACGACTCCCTGATCGATGTCGGAGAGGGCGGTTTCACCTGACCGCCGTCATGGGCAACGGCCGATGGGAGCGGGTAGGGTGAGGGTGTCCGGGTCGTCTCGCACGGCCCACGAAGGAGGAGGTCGATGTCCACCGAGCCACGCCCCGTCTGCCTCTTCTGCCGACGCGACGACCGCCTCACGCCGCTCGTTGCGCTGCGCTACCGTGACGCTTCGACCTGGATCTGCCCGCAACACCTGCCGGTGCTCATTCACGATCCGCAGCGGCTGGTGGGCGTGCTGCCGGGGGCCGAGTCGCTCGCTCCCGCCGACCACCACGACTGATCCCGGGGCGCGAGCGGGGAGCGCTGCTACGCTCGCCCGGTGCTGCCTCGATTCCGTCCGGACGCCGCCCTCCTCGACGGGTGGCGGCGGCCGTCGCTCGCGCGGGCGCTCTGGCGCCAGCTCGCGCTCGCGCGGGAGCCCTTCCGCCGCTTCGCGGCGCGCCGTCGCCTCGAAGGGGCGGTCATCGGCGAGGACAGACCGGTTCTGGTCCTTCCCGGCATGGGGGTGGGCGATCTCTCGACGCGGACGGTTCGCCGCTACCTCCGGCGCCGCGGCTTCGATGCGCGCGGCTGGGGGTTGGGCCGGAACCGCCCCAACGTGCCGCGCAACCTGGCGCGGACGCTCGCGCGGCTCGAGGCCCTGGCGGGAGAGCGGGGCGAGCGCGTCGCGCTCGTCGGCTGGAGCCTCGGCGGCATCCTGGCGCGGGAGCTCGCGCGGCTCCGCCCCGACCTCGTGCGGCACGTGGTGACGCTCGGGACGCCGGTCCGGGAGGGGCTCAGAGCGACGGCGATCGCCGGCCTCTTCCGGCTGCAGGGGTGGGATCTCGACGCGGTCGCCGCGCTCCTCGCGGCGGCCGACGCGACGCCGATCCGCGTGCCGGTGACCGCCATCCTCTCGCGCCGCGACGGCATCGTCGCCTGGCCGGCGTGCGTCGATCGCTGGGCGAAGGACGTCGAGCACTTCGAGGCGACCTCCTGCCATTGGGGGCTCGGCCTCGATCCGGACGTCCTCGAGACGATCGCGGCGCGCCTGGCCGACCCCTGATCCGACTCGGGCCGTCTCGGGCGCCCGCGACGCGGACCGATCAGGCGGCTCGGATCAGCACCGCGCGGGTGTAGAGGAGCGAGAAGCCGAGCCGCTGCACGTTCTGTTGCGACTTGGAGCCGGGCTGCGTGGTCACCACGGCGAGGTCGCATCCGGCCGCCGCCGCGTCGGCGAGCCGCCGCGCCAGCAGCGCGCTCTGAATTCCGTGCCGTCGGTGCTCCGGCAGCGTCGCGGCGCCACAGAGCTGCGCCACGCCCTCGGCGAAGCGGCAGCTCGCGCCGGCGGCGAGCGAAGCGCCGCGGAACGCGAGGTAACGGCGAAAGCCCGGGGTCGCCGCGAGGTCGCCGATCGCCCACGAGAGCACTTCGCGCGGAAACTCCTCGTCGGAGGGGACACCTTGCGCGTCGGGGTGCGCGAAGCCCGAGACCACGACGTCGAGCCATGCCGCGAGATCTTCCGTTCCGCCCGGGCGAATCTCCACCCCTGCGGGCAACCTCCGCGCGGGCTCGGCCGGGAGGGCGAGGCCGAGCACGTCCTCGAACCCCGCCAGGTGGTAGCCGCGGCCGGTCAAGAGGAGCGCCAGCGCCGGCTCGCCGAGGCTCGCGAGCTCGACCCGCAGCGGTTCGCCGAGCGCCGCGTAACGGAGCTCGAGCGCCTCGAGCTCCGCGAGCTCCGGAAGCCCGGCGAACCCCCAGCCCGCGACCTTGTTGAAAGGGGATCCCGCCCCGGCCCAAGCGGCCTGGCCGCCGGCGATCGCGAGGGAGAAGGCCGGCGTCTCGGGGCGCCGGAGCGCGGCGGCTGCCGCCCCCTCGGCGATGAGCTGGCTCTCGACGCGCTCGAGACGGGCGGCGAGCTCGATGCCGCAGAAGAGCGGGGCCGGTGCCCGGCTCATCGGGCGTCGTCCGGGGACCAGTCGTCGGGCACGCGCACCAGCACGGCGCGGCCGCGGGCGCAGAGCCTTCCCGCCGCGTGGAGCTCGGTCTCGAGCGTCACCTTGCGCTCGCGAACCTCGAGCAGCTTCGAGCGGAGCTCGAGCGGCGCCTCGATCGGGGTGGGCGCCAGGTAGTCGACCTCGAGTCGGGCGGTCACGAAGCGGGGGAGGTCGCCCTTGCCGAGGGCCCCCCCCGCGGCCCGGTGGGCGGCCGCGGCGGCGGAGCCGGTCGCGTGGCAATCGATCGCCGAGGCGATCAGGCCGCCGTAGACCCACCCCGGGAGAGCGGTGTGCTCGGGGCGCGGAACGACCGTGGCGACGGTCTCCTCGCCGTCCCAGAAGCTGCGGATCTTGAGGCCTTTCTCGTTGAGGCGGCCGCAGCCGTAGCAATGGCTCCAACGATCGGGGTAGAGGTCCTGGAAGGCTGGGGTCTCGCTCATGGCGCGGCCATTCTCCTTCGCGCGCGGCCATTTCGCGAAGCGGGGCTCACCCCGAAGGGCGGGGGGCGCGGGTGTGGCGTCGGGAGGTCCCTCGGGTGCTACACTGCCGTCTCAGCCTGACAGACCCAAAGGAGGTACGAAATGACGGTTCTCGCGACCAGTCGACGCTCGTGGATGGCGATCCTCGGAGCGCTGGCGCTGCTGGCGCCCGGTTGGTCCTACGCGCAACAACCCGCGGCGCCCACGCCCGCCGCCCAGGAACCCATCGCCACCGAGAAGGAGCCGGAGCCGGAGGTGGTGCTCGACGTGATCACCGTGACCGCGCAGAAGCGCGAGGAGAACATCCAGGAGGTTCCGGTCTCGGTGACCGCCATCGACGCCGAGGCGATCGACCTGCTCTCCTCGGGCGGCGCCGACGTGAAGTTCCTCTCGGCGCGCGTTCCCAGCCTCCTGCTCGAGTCTTCCTTCGGACGCGCCTTCCCTCGCTTCTACATCCGCGGGCTCGGCAACACGGACTTCGATCTCAATGCGTCGCAGCCGGTCTCCATGGTGGTCGACGACGTGGTGCTCGAGAACCCGGTCGTCAAGGGCATGCCCCTCTTCGACCTGGAGCGCACCGAGGTGCTGCGCGGTCCGCAGGGGACCCTCTTCGGCCGCAACACGCCCGCCGGCATCGTCAAGTTCGATACCAAGAAGCCGAGCCAGCAGTTCGAAGGGTACGCGCGTGCCTCCTACGGCACGTTCGACAACGTCGACGTGAAAGCGGCGGTCGGCGGCGGTCTCACCCCCACCCTGTCGGCCCGCGCCTCGGTCCTCTACCAGTCGGAGTCCGATTGGGTGGACAACACGTTCACCGGCAAGAAGAACGCGCTCGGGGGCTACTCGACCTGGGCCTACCGCCTGCAGTTCCTCTGGGAGCCGAACGAGGACTTCAACGCCCTCTTCAACGTGCACGGCTGGGACCTCGACGGCACGGCGCGTATCTTCCGCGCCAACATCCTCAAGGCGGGCACCAACGACCTGGTGGCCGACTTCCACCAGGACAAGGTCGCGCAGGACGGCAAGAACGAGCAGAACATCAGCGCGCAGGGGGGCGTCCTCAAGCTCAACTGGAAGTTCGGTGACCTGGCGCTGACGTCGGTCACGGGTTACGAAACGCTCGACATGTACAGCCGCGGCGACATCGACGGCGGCTACGGCGCGGTCTACGCCCCGCCGTACGGCCCGGGATTCATCCCGTTCGTCTCCGAGAGCGCCGACGGCATTCCCAATCTCGACCAGTTCACCGAAGAGCTCCGGCTCGCGAGCAACACCGGCGGATCCTGGGATTGGTTGGTCGGCTTCTACTACTTCGACGAGAGCCTGAAGGCCGAAACCTTCAGCTACGACAGCCTTTCGCCCGGCAACCCGCAGGACGGCTACGCGTTCCAGAAGCAGGACGCGACCTCCTGGGCGCTCTTCGCGTCGCTCGATTTCCGGCCGACCGACCGTTGGACCCTCAAGGCCGGCATGCGCTACACGACCGATTCGAAGGATTTCGCGGCCGAGCGTCCGGATCCCACCTTCCAGACGCCGACGGTCGCTCCGATCAAGGTCTCGACCGACGCCGACCTCGTCACTTGGGACCTCTCGGCGACCTACAAGGCGAGCGACAGCGTGAACCTCTACGGGCGGGTCGGCACCGGCTTCCGGGCCCCGTCGATCCAGGGTCGCATTCTCTTCTGCGCGGACTTCGAAGGGGGCACCAACCCGGCCACCAACTGCGTCTCGGTTGCCAAGGAAGAGAAGATCACCTCGCTCGAGGTCGGCATCAAGACGGAGCTCGAGCGGCGCGTGCGGCTCAACTTCGACGTCTACAAGTACCAGGTGGACGGCCAGCAGATCGTCGCGGTCGGCGGCCAGTACAACACCGCGACGCTGCTCAACGCCGACAAGACGAACGGGTACGGATTCGAGACCGATCTCGACTGGATGCCGACCGCCAATTGGCTCTTCACGCTCGGCGCTTCGTACAACAAGACCGAGATCGACGATCCCAATCTCTACGTCGCACCCTGCGGGGGCGGCTGCACCGTCACCGATCCGATCGTCGGCGGGCTCGCCCGCGTGGACGGGAATCCTCTTCCGCACGCGCCGAAGTGGATCTTCAACGGCATCGTCGACTACCGGATGCCGCTGGGCAACGAGGGCCTCTTCACCGCCAGCGTCGACTGGGCCTACCACAGCAAGAAGAACTTCTTCCTGTACGAGTCGAAGGAGTTCGTGGCCGATTCGTTCGAGGTCGGGGCGCGCTTCGGCTACGTCTTCCCGGAGGCGCGCTACGAGATCGCGGCCTTCGCGCGCAACCTCCTCGACAAGGTCATCGTGCAGAACGGCATCGATTTCGACAATCTCACCGGCATGACGAACGAACCGCGGACGGTCGGCGTGGAGTTCGTGGTGCGCTTCTAGCGCGGCCCGCGGCCCCGCGCCGTGGCGGTGGGCGGCCCGGTTCCTACGAGGAGCCGGGCCGTTCTCCTTCTAGGCGAGCTCGGGCTTCCGCCAGCCGATCACGGTCTCGCGCGCGAAGTCGTCGAAGCGACGGGGAGAGTGACGCAGGAGCTGGCTGAGCCGCGGCACTGCCTCCGCGGCCGGCACCGATCCGTTCTTCACCACCTGCTCGTACATGCGCCGGAAGGAGAAGACCATCCAGGGGGGCAGGAAGGCGAGCGACTGTCGCTCCCAGAGGTCGAGGTCATCGCCGGCGTAGACCACGCGGCGCCCGGCGGCGCGCGACCAGGCCTCCGCGGTCGACGGGCCGGAGAGGACCTGAGGACCGACGAGATCGTAGCTCGCGCCCTCGTGACCGGACTCCGTGAGCGCGATGGCGGCCGCCTCGGCGATGTCCCGGACGTCGACGCGGGCCGCTCCGACGGCGCCCAGCGGTTGCGGGTAGACGCCGTAGTCGAGAATGGCGGCGCGATAGCGGAGATCGTTCTGATAGAAGTTCTCGGCGCGCAGGATGGTGGCGGGTATCCCGGAATCGCGCAGCGCCGCCTCGATCGCCAACTTGGTTCCGAAGTGCGGGATCCAGGGAAGCCGGTCCGCTTGGTGCGCCGAGAGGTAGACCGCGCGCCGCAGGCCCGCCAGCCGGGCGCCGTTGAGAGCCATCAGTCCTTCGTGCGCCTCCGTCTGGGAGACCGGGTGCAGGAGAAAGGCGCCCTCGACGCCCGCGAAGGCCGAGCGCACGGTGGCCGGATCGAGGATGTCCCCCACCACGCTGCGAGCGCCGACCGGCAGGGGCTTGCTGCCATCTCGGGTCAGCACGACGACGTCGACGTGCCGCTTGGCGAGCTCGCGGACCACCTGCGAGCCCACCGTTCCCGTACCGCCGATCACCAGAACGCGCATGGCCCACCCTCCTGACGGCTCCGCGCGCGGCGGGTGCCGCTCTCCGCCGGCGAGCGCCCTACTCTAGACGGCCTCGAGTGCTCCTCCAAGCGCCCGGAGCTCAGCCGATCGGCAACCGAGCCGCGTTCGCGGCGAGCCAGGCCTCGAAGCCGAGAACCGTGGGGTCGAGCGCGCGCGTGAGCTCGGGGTCGCGCGCGCGGAGGAATTCCTGGCCCAGGATGGCCTGGAACTGGAACATGTTGCCGAGATCGTCGGCGCCGGGAAAGCCGAGGCCGCGATAGACGTCGAACGGGATGTCGAAGAACGAGACGGGCTCACCGAGCTGCTTCGCGAAGGCGGAGGCCATCGCCTCGCCGGACAGCACTTCGCCGGCGATCCCGAAGCGCTGGCCGAGGGCGGCATCGCCGCGGCGGAAGACGCCATAGGCGCTCTTGCCGATGTCCTCGGAGGCGATGCCCGGCAGGGGGGTGCCGCCGAGCGGCAATCCGAGCGTGAGCTTGCCATCCTCGCCGCGCCGAGGTCCCATTCCGAAGTGGATGAAGTTGTCCCAATAGAAGGCTGCGCTCAGGTAGCTGGTGGGCGCGCCTTCGGCGGCGAAGATGGCGTCCGCCTCCCCCTTGGCGTCGAAGTGCGGGACCTTGTACTTGTCCCGCAGCGTCGGCAGGCGCGAGTCCTCGAGCGGGACCCACCGGCGGGTGTCCTCGAGCGTCGACCAGACGACGTGCGCCGCTCCGGCGCGGCGCGTGGCGCGCGCGATGGCGGCGGCCTGGGCGAGCTCGCGTTCGGCGGAGAAGTGCTCCCAGAAGTTGGTCACCACGAAGACGCCGTGCGCACCCGCGAGCGCGGCCGCGAGAGTTTCCGGAGCGTCGGCGTCCCCCGCCACCACTTCGGCGCCGGCGGCGGCGAGCGCCCGGGCACGCTCCGCGTCGGGCTTGCGCGTGATGGCGCGCGCGGCGAAGGGCTGTTCGCGGTCTCCTAGGATGGCCCGGACGAGGCCGCCTCCCTGCGCTCCCGTGGCTCCGAAGACGGCGATCGTGGGCTTCTTCTCTCGGCTCATGGCTTTCCTCCTCGTCGATCGAGCGACGGCTCTCTCGGGATCGCGCCGCCCCCTGCGGGCGAGCGGCAGATACCATAGCGATAAATCGTTGACTAGTCAATCAAAAGGAGGCGAACGGAGCTTCCCGTGAGACCTGCGACATCAGGACTCGAGGGCAGCGGCTGCCGCGAGGGCCTCGGTCCCGAAGCCGAAGGCTCGACCGAATCCGGCGACGAGCCGACCGCTCCGGATCGACAGGCGATGGAAGGCGAAGTCTCCGAGCTCCACGGTCATGGCGGCCGAAGGGAAGCGCTCCACCCAGCGCGGAAGGACCTCCTCGCGCTCCGCGTCGCCCAGCGCCCCGATCACGCCGTCGATCAGCACGCGCGGGAGCCGGAGCGGGTCGAGCTCGGCGCGATCCGGCGCGTGAATGGCGGCCGAGAAGGGGAGCCCGGGCGAGAGCGCCCGCACGTGGCGCGAGAGGCGCGAACCGTGCACGACGAGCGCCGTCAGATCTGGCGCCGCGAGGAAGGGCGAGACGCCGGCGATCGGACGCGCCCCATCGACCAGCGCGAGCGAGAGCACGCGGGACTGGGTGAGCAGATCCCGGAGCAGCGCGAGGTCGGAAGGCTCCATCGCCTCATGGTACGCGGAAAGGGAGCGCGCGGGAAGCCGCCCGAGGCCGCGACGCGACAGGCTTCAGTCGAGCGTGTGGGGTATCCTGATCCCGCCCATGCCGCGCCAGAACGCAGCGGAAGCCCTGGTTCGCGCGCGTCTCGAGAGCCCCGACCCCGCGCGCCTCGCCGCCCTCCGCGCCCGATCCTGGACCGGCCACAACATCCCGCTCGCCGCCGGCGTCTCGACGATGGGCCCGGAGCAGCCGCTGATCGGAGACGATCCCCGGACCCGCACCATCAAGAGCTTGGTCCGCCGCTATCTGATCGCGCGCGAGCCGGTGCGGCTCCTCGACTTGGGATCGCTCGAGGGGGGCCTCGCCTTCGAGATGGCCCGCGAAGGGTGGCGCGTGGTCGGCGTCGAAGGGCGGGAGAGCAACTTGGAGAAAGCGGAGCTCGTCCGGGACTACTTCGGGCTCGAGAACCTGCGCTTCGAGCTCCGGGACGTCAAGACGCTCTCGCCCGAGCGCGACGGGGCGTTCGATGGCGTCCTCTGCTGCGGTCTGCTCTATCACCTGGACGACCCGATCGCGTTCCTCCGCACGCTGCGAACCGTCGTCACGCCGGACGGTTTCCTCTTCGTCGACACGCACGTCGCGCCGGAGGCCGACGGGCATCCCACGTGGGGGAGCCAGCTCTCGAAGCTCGTCGTCGAACCCTCTGGTGACCACCGTTACGAGGGGCGATGGTTCCAGGAACCGACCGGCGGCTCGACGCTCGACCGCGCCTGGTCGGCGGTCTCGAACGCACGCTCCTTCTGGCCGACCCGCCGTTCGCTCGTGCGCGCGCTCTGCCACGCCGGCTTCCCCAGAGTCCTCGAGCTCTTCGGGATGTTCGACATCGACCGGGAGTTCGGGCTGCGCGACCAGTTCTCGCGCCTCTACCTCGTCGGTCTACCCGACTTCTGAGTCAGCCGCCACCAGAGTGAAATGAAAAAGGGGCGCGCCAGCGGCGCGCCCCTCGAGCTTGCGCTCCACTCCTTCCGCGCGATCAGTGCGCCGAGCGGCGGCGCAGCATCATCGTCACGCCGGCGCCCAGAACCAGCAGCGCGAGGGCGATCAAGCCCAGCGTTCCCAAGGTGGGAATCTCGAGCACGCTCGCCTGCCCCGTGACGGCGGCCGTGCTCGCGTTGTTGGCTGAGTTCGGGTCGGCGTTGTCGGCGGTCACTGTGGCGGTGTTGGGGTAGGTCCCCGCCGCGTCGACCGTGGCGGTGACATGGCAGGTCACGGTCTCGGCCACCGCCACCGTGCCGGCGTTCCAGGTGAGCGTAGGATCGGAGAAGTTGGCGCTGCAGTCGTTGCCGACGTAGGTGAGCCCGGCGGGCAGAGTGTCGGTCATCACCACGTTGGCTGCGGCCGCCGGTCCGGCGTTGCTGATGTCGATCTGGAAGGTCACCTCGCCACCCACCGGCACGCTCGGCGGGTTCGCGGTCTTGGTGATCGAGAGATCGGCCTCCTCGACGCAGGGGAGGTTCACGACCTCGAAGGCGAATCCGCAGATCGCCTGCGACGCGGTGTTCGTGACCACCAGCACCACGTCGTTGCCGCCCGCGACGTCGAAGGAGAAGGGCTGCGTGACGCTCGAGCCCACGTCTCCGAGGAAGTTCGTCGCCTGGCTGGCAGGGTTGTACGAGTTGAGGTAGGCGCTCATGTGCGCGTTGGTGCCGCAGGGCGTCCCGACGCCGCTGTTGGGATCGAAGTTGATCGTGACGCAGGAGGTCGCGCCGGTGTTGCTGTAGGTGAAGGCCTCGTAGTTGTAGGTCGTGGCGGCGTTGAAGATGCCCGGATAGACCTTGCTCGGGCAGGCGCTCGCGATGCCGTCGCGGAAGATGCGGCCGAGCTGCGAGGTGGCGCCGGTGAAGGCGGTGCTCACCACACCCGCGGGCGGACAGGCGTTGGTGGCGTCGGGGGCGACGCCGCCGGTGAGCGGCTTGCCGGTCGAGGCAGGGTTGGTCCCGACGTCGTTGGCGCTGGCCAGGACGAGGGAGGGCGCGGACATCACGGCGATGGCCACGAGGAGCAGGGCGACTCGCTTCATGGATATCTCCTCAAGATCGGGTGGACGGACACATTCTGATTGGCCATGCATTATTCCACACCCGACCACTGCCTCCCAGCGGCCCGTCAGGAGGTCGCCGGCCGCAGCAGCTTGAAGGCGTGGACCCAGTCGTTGCGGAGGAATCCCGGGATGCACCAGAGGATGCAGAGCGGCTCGATGGCCCGCGCCGCGACCGCGCCTCCGAGATCCTCGGCCTCCCAGCCGAAGCGCGTGAGGATCGCCTCCGCGTCCCGCTTGGCGCCGGCGTCGTCGCCGCAGATGAACATCGTGGGGGGGCCTCCAGGGAGTTGGGGATCGACCATCAAGGCGCTCCCCACCGAGCTCCAGGCCTTGACGAAACGCGCCTCCGGGAAGGCGCGCTGCAAGCGCTCCATGAGCGAATCGTCGAGCGTCGTGAAGAACTTGAGCACTCCGGCTTCCGGCGCGCCTCCGATCGGATTGGTGGCATCGAGCACCAGCTTTCCCGCCAGATTGTTCGCGCCGGCCAGGCGGAGAGCCTCCTCGGCCACCGCTCCGCCGACCGCCAGGACCAGGATCTCGCCGGCACGGGCCGCTTCCTCGACGGAGGCGATCGCGACGCCGGCCCCGGCTCCCTCGTTCCACTCCGCGAGCTTCTCGGGGTTTCGCGTCCCCAAGGTCACCACGTGGCCATGGCTCACGAACCCAGCCGCGAGCGTCCTGCCGACGACTCCCGAACCGATCACTCCCACTCTGGGTGCACCCGTCATGGCGAATTCCTCCGTGGCCCCGTCAACGCGCGGGGGAGAGGGGATTATTCCGGTTCGGTCGAGGGATCTTCGGCGGCCGCGTCGAGGCTCGCCTCTTCCTCGCTCCAGCGGCGCAGGCGTTCGGCGTCGCGCCGGCGCCGCCGCCGGAAGGCGGCGAGCGCGAGCAGGGCGAGGAGCCCCCAGAGAACCACCGAGCTCGAGACCACCGGAATCCAGCGGTCGAAGAGGGTGCGCCGCTTCCAGTAGCCGCTCTCGAACTCCGCGAGGGTCTCGCTGCACTCGGCGCGGAAAGCGGCCGCGAATCGCTCCCCGCGGCCGATGCGGACGAGGATGCGCGCGCCGAGATCGTCGCCGTGCCGCGCGAGGAGCTCGCGCACGAGATCGCCGGCGAGCGCATAGGCCTCCTGCGTCTCGGACTCCCCCCCCGAAAACGCCTCGTCGAGGCGGGCGATGGGAAGCCGGGAATCGCTGAGCACGGCGAGGGCGACCCGCGCGCGGTCGCCGAGGTCCCCTTCCCGGCCCGCCGCCATCGCGAGCCCTTCGTCGAACCAGCGCGGCAGCTCGCCCGCGCCCGCCCGCCGGTGCGCGAGCACGTGCGCGAGCTCGTGGCGGAGGAGCGGCGCGAGAGCGAAGTCGGGATAGCGGCCGATCCGCGCCGGCAGCAGCACGATGACCCCGTCTCCGGTCGCGTAGCCGGAGATCCAAGGAGGTGTCGCGCGCGCGGTCGCCGTGCCCTCGGGGGCGAGGACGACCGGAATCGGCGCTCCCGGAGGGGCGCCAGTGAGCCGGAAGACGGGAGCGAAGCTCTCCGGAGGCAGCTCCGCGATCGCCCGCGCCATCCCGGCGAGGCTCGGAGGCGCGCGCAGCTCGAGGCGCGGCACTTCGCCGCCGGTCGACGCCGCGACGGCGGCGGAGAGCGGGATCGCGACCGCGACCAGGGAGAGTCGGAGGTGGAGGAGAGGACCGCGCATCGCTCGACGTTCTTGCTGAGTCTAGGCCATGGCCGCGGGAGCGCCCGTCCGGACTCCCCTCCTCTCCTCTCGACCGCCGGTGGTAGCTTCGAGAGAACCGGGAGGGAACCATGTCGTTTCGATCGATCTTCGTCGCCGTCTTTCTCGGCACCGCGCTCGTCGCCGCCGCGCTGGTCCTCAACGCGCGGCGTCCCGCCCTGGAGACGGCGCAACCGACCGCGGCGCTGGTGCGAGCCGGTGGCAAGTGCGCGGAGTGCCATCGCAACGAGACCGCCGCGGTGGTGGTGGAGTACGAGCGGAGTCGCCATGCCGCCAAGGGAGTGAACTGCCTGGAGTGCCATCGTCCGGCGGCGGGGCAGCAAGGCATGGAGCACCGCGGCTTCGAGATCGTCGCCCACCCGACCGCGCTCAACTGCGCCGGCTGCCACGCCGACCAGTACCGCCAGTTCCTCCGGAGCCGGCACGCCGCGCCCGCGTGGGCGGCCGTGCGGGGACCCGGTGACTTCACGCCGGAGCAGATCGCCGAGTCCGAGCGCTACCATCCGGGAGCGGTGAACAGGGCGGCAAACGTCCTCGCCCGGCTCGAGGGAGAACCTGCGATCGTCAAGGGTTGCGCCTCCTGCCACGCGGTGGGGCGCCCGAACGCCGACGGCTCGATCGGAAGCTGCACTCAATGCCACGCGCGGCACATCGCTTCGATCGCGCAGGCGCGGCTGCCCGAGACCTGCGGTCAGTGCCACATGGGCCCGGATCACTCGCAGATCGAGATCTACTCCGAGTCGAAGCACGGCGTCCTCTTCGCCGCGCAGCGCGACCGGATGGACCTGTCGGCGCGGCCGGGGGAGCTCACGGTGGCGAAGATGCCGGTGCCGACCTGCGCCACCTGTCACATGAGCGGACTCGGCGGACAGAAGTCCACGCACGACACGTCGGAGCGGCTCTCCTACTGGCTCTTCGCTGACATCTCCGAGAGGCGGCCCAACTATCTCGCGGCGCAGAACGCGATGCAGGACGTTTGCAACCAGTGCCACGTCGCCGCGAACACCTCGCGCTTCTACGCGCAGGCCGAGGCGGTGGTCGCAGACACCAACGAGAAGATCCGCCGCGGTCAGGCGGTGATGAAGGCGCTCGCCGACGACGGGCTGCTCACACCGGCCCCCTTCGACGAGCCGATCGAGTTCACCGCCTTCGACTTCTGGCATTACTACGGGCGCACCGCCAAGCACGGCGCCTTCATGGGCGGGGCCGACTTCGTGCAGTGGCACGGCAACTACGAGCTGCTCCTCCACCAAGTCGAGCTCGAGGCCCAGGCGCGGGAGCTCCGCGCGTCGAGAGGCCCCGGCGGCCGCGAGGCGGGCCGCTGAATGGCGTCGTTCGCGGCGCTGGCGCGGCGGCTCACCGTTCTGCCGCGCGAGCTCCTGGTGGAGCTCTTCGCGATCGCGAATCTCGCGTTTCTCACCGTCGACGTCTTCGTCGCCCATTCGATCAACGCCTTCCACTTCCCGATCGAGCGCATTCCGGTCGGTTTCGGCGTCGCGGGCGCGGCGGTGCTCCTCGTCGGCCTCGCCCTGGACGCCTTCGATCTCACCCGGCGGCGCGCCCGCTGGGCCGGTCTCCTCGTCGGCTGGAGCGCGATCGCGGTCGGCATCGGGGGTCTCTTTCTTCACCTCCAGAGCACGTTCTTCGCTCACCAAACCCTCGCCGACCTCGTCTACACCGCTCCCTTCGCGGCGCCGCTCGCCTTCGCGGGGCTCGGGTTCCTCGTGCTGCTCAACCGGGGCGTCGACCCGCGCTCGGTCGCCTGGGGGCAGTGGGTGCTCTTCTTCGCCCTCGGCGGCTTCGTCGGAAACTTCGCCCTCTCCTTGGCTGACCACGCGCAGAACGGTTTCTTCGATCGCAAGGAGTGGATTCCGGTCGTCGCCGCGGCGCTCGCGATCGGCTTTCTGGCGGTGGCTCTCGTCCGCCCGGACGACCGCGCGCTGCTTCGCGTGACGGCCTGGCTGCTCGTTGGCGAAGCCTTGGTCGGGTTCGCCGGCTTCGCGTTCCACCTGCGGGCGATCGCGGCAAGCCCTCACCGAGAGCTCACGCAGGCGGTGCTCTACGGCGCGCCTCCCTTCGCGCCGCTCCTCTTCGCGGACCTCGCGCTGCTCGCCGCCCTCGCGCTCGGCGACCTGGGGGCGAAGAACTTCGGCGAGAGCGGACGCTCCACGCCGACCGATTCCGATTCCTGAATCGCTTCAATCTCGCGCATCGACGGCGCGTTCGTCGTTTCGTCTCCGTTCCCGCTCGGGAGCAGCAGCCAACCAGCCGGTCCGCCGGCGGCGCCGCGGAAAACCCCGTAGGGTCCGCTGCGTATCTCGTCCACGGCCCGATTCGCCGCGACGTCCCAGCGATCGCCCGACCCTCCCGGTCCGGCGAATCTCCAGAGGAAGGAGAGCCCATGCATCGACGCCCTCTCGTCCGCCTCGCCCTCACCCTTCCGCTCGTCCTCGCGCTCGGAGCGCCGCCCGCGCGCGCGTCCGACATGCCAGCCGGGAAGATCCCGATCACCACGGCTTCCGCCGAGGCGCGCCAGGAGTACCTCGCCGGACGCGATCTGGTGGAGCGGCTGCGGGCTCAAGAGGCGCGCGCGCACTTCGCGAAGGCGGCGGCGGCCGATCCCGGCTTCGCGCTCGCCTGGCTCGGCCTCGCCGGAACGCAGCCGAGCGCCAAGGAGTTCTTCGAGAAGCTCGAGAAGGCGAAGACCCTCGCCGGCAAGGCTTCGGAAGGAGAGCAGCTGATGATCCGTGGCGCCGACGCCGGGGCCAAGGGCGACGTCGCGAGCCAGGTCGGGATCTACGAGCAGCTCACCGACAAGTTCCCGCAGGACGAGCGCGCGCTCGTGCTGCTCGCCAACGCCCATTTCGGCGCCCAGCGCTACCCCGAGGCGATCGCCCTCTACGAGCGCGCCGCCAAGATCAACCCCGGCTTCTCGCAGATCTACAATCAGCTCGGCTACAGCTACCGCTTCCTGGGCGAGATGAAGAAGGCCGAAGAGGCGTTCAGGAAGTACACCGAGGTTCTCCCCGACGATCCGAACCCGTGGGACTCCTACGCCGAGCTGCTGCTCAAGCTCGGTCGCTTCGACGAGTCGATCGCGCAGTACCGCAAGGCTCTCTCGGTGCGCTCCGACTTCGTCAACTCGCGCTACGGCATCGCCACCTGCCTCGATCTCGAAGGCAAGGGGGGGGAAGCGCGGAAGGAGCTCGACCAGGCGATCGCGCAGGCGGCCGACGACGGGCAGCGCCGTGCGGCCCTCTTCGCGAAGACCGTCTCCTACGTCTACGAAGGGAACTTCGCCGCCGCCCAGAAGGAGATGGAGAAGCAGCTCGCCCTGGCCGAGAAGATCCACGACGCGCTCGGGATGGCGGGGGACTTGGTGGCGATGGGGGACATCGCGCTCGGCGCCGGGGACGTGGTCGCGGCCGAGAGGCACTATCAGAAGGCGCTCGAGGTGGTGGAGGCTTCTCCCACGGTCGCCGCGGCGAACAAGGAGAACCAGCGCCGCTTCGCGATCTACAACCGCTTCAAGCTCGCCCTCGCCCGGCAGGACGTGGCGGCGGCCGAGAAGGAGGCGGCGGCGCTCGCCAAGGCGGTCGAGGGATCGGGCAGCCCCTTCCAGCAGCGGCTGGTGCACGAGACGGCGGGGCGCGCCGCGCTCGCGGCCAAGGCCTGGGACCGGGCGATCGCGGAGCTCTCGGCCGCGAACCTGCTCAATCCCTACAACCGCTACCGCCTCGCGCAGGCCTACGCGGGCAAGGGAGATCAGGCCAAGGCGAGGGAGCTCGCCGACGCGGCGAAGAACGACAACACCCTGACCAACCTGCAGCTCGCCCTGGCGCGGCAGGCGATGAAGGGGACGTTGGGCGGCTGAGGCGAGGCGGCGAGGACGCGCCGGGGTCGCGCGCATCCGCGCGGCCCCGACGCCGTCACCGTTCCGCGATCACTTCGCGGCGAGCTCCTGGAGGAAAGCGACGACCCCGCGCATGTAGGTCTGCTGGTCGTCGTAGAGCGCGAGGTGGCTCCCGTTCGGGCAGAAGAGATAGCGCCCGCGCGGAAACTGCTTCGCCATCCACTCCATGTGCTTCGGATCCATGGTGTCGTGCGCCGCCCCGACCACCAACGTGGGGACGCGGATCTTGCCCAGGTCGCCGCTCCGGTCCCAGCGTTCGAGCTTGCCGCTCGCGCCCATCTCGCTCGGGCCCTGCATCGGCACGTAGATCTTCTTGTTCATGAAGGTGAAGGCACGCACCACGCCCTGTGGCCATTGCTCCGGCGGCATGCGGAGGAAGTGGTCGACGTAGAAGTGCTCCATCAGGAGCTCCTCGTAGCGCGGATTCTCGAACTCCTTCGCGGCTTCGAGGGCGAGAATCTGCGCGAGGGCCGCCGGGTCCATCTTCGGCATGAGCACGTCGTGCGCGTAGGCGTTGTAGGCCGGGATGCTCGACATCATGTTCGAGATCACGAGCCCCTTGAGCGCCTCGGGATGCGCGAGCGCGTACTCGATCGCCAGGATCCCTCCCCACGAGTGCCCGAGGAGGACGAAGTTGTCCGGTCCCAGGCCGAGAGCCTTGCGCACCTGCTCCACCTCGTCGACGAAGCGGGGGATCTCCCAGAGCTCGGGTTCGTCGGGCTGATCCGAGTACGCCGAGCCGAGCTGGTCGTAGAGGTAGTACTCGACGCCGGCGGCGGGCAGGTAGCTGTCGAAGGCCTCGAAGTACTCGTGCGTCGCGCCGGGTCCTCCGTGCAGCAGGAGGACCTTGATCTTCGGGTTGTTGCCGGTCCGCTTCGTCCAGACGCGAAAGGTCCCCTTCGGAGTCTGGATCGGGATCATGCGCACGCCGCCCGCGAGGACGTCGTCGCGACCGGCGGTATCGAAATAGCTCGCGAGACTCGGCGGCAAGGCCGTGCCAGCGGAGGGCGAGGTCTCGGCGATCGCGGCGCCGGCGAACGCCAGCGCCGCGACCGCGCCCGTGACGAGAACGCGGGCGATCGAGACTCTCACGCTACTTGGCGCCGCCCGTCCGGCGGACGCGCTGGCTCACGTAGACGCGACCGCTGTCGCAGTCGAGCAGCCCCTTGAAGAGGTCGTCCGCCTTCTGCCATCCGCCGCCCGTCCCGTACTGGTCGTAGGACTTCCCGAAGGCCTCCCAGCTCGACGTGGTCACCCACTTGAACGAGTACTTGGCGTCGTGCTCCTCGCCGAAGGCCGGGAAGAGTAGATAGTTGTCGTCGTCGATCCCGTTCGCCTTCTCGTAGGCGATCCAGGCGTTGACCGCCGCGAGCGCGTCCTCGAACTTGCGCCCCTCCTTCACGGTGCAGTTCGAGAAGGTCACCGGGCCGGAGTCGGGCGGGTTGGGCGCCGGCGAGAGGTCCATGATCGCGAAGTTGGTGGTGGCGTCGCAGACGAGCGCCTTGTCGAACTCGGCCGAGACCGCGCCGCCCTCGCCGACGTAGCGCTGCATGCTGCGCGCCATGTCGGCCCCCGTCTTCCAGCCCCCCGCCCAGAGGACGTCGAAGTCCTGGTCCTGGCTCCGGAAGTAAGGCATGAGGAGCATCGCCCAGTAATCCTTCTGTCCGGTCGAGTCCATCCAGGCGTTGAACTTCGCCGACGCCGCCTGGAGATCGGCGAGCGCCTTGCCCGGCTTGTACTTGCAAGTGTAGAGCTCCATCGGCCGGATCGACGGCCCCGCGCCTTCCTTCTTCTCCCCCTCCGCGCTCGCGACGGCGCAGGCGAGCAGCGCGAGGACCGCGCAAGAGACACCGACCACCCACGTTCGGTTCTGACGCATCCCCTTCCCCCTTTCTGTTGGAAAGCGCCGCGAGTCTAAGTCCCGACGGGGTGGCCGACAAGCCCCGGCGGTCCTGGACCCCGAACGACCGCCAACGCGTACAATGCGCCGACCCGAACGTGGAGAGCCCGCTCCCTCCCGACCGCATGGCGGTCCTCGACTCGCTCCTCGCCGGCGCTCTCGAGCGCGAGGGAGCGGAGCGCGAACGATGGCTCGCCCGCGAGACCGCCGGGGATCCGGAGCTCGCGGTCGAGGTGGAGCGCCTGCTCGCGCTCGCCGGAAGCTCCGACGAGGCTTTGTTGGCGCCGGTGCGTGGCTTCGCGGAGCGCGCGGAAGCGCCCGTCGGCGGGCTCGGGCCGGGGGACACGGTCGGCGCCTACACCCTCCTCGAGCGGCTCGGCGAGGGGGGCATGGGGGTCGTCTTCCTCGCCGCGCGGAGCGACGGGAGCTTCGAGCGTCGCGTCGCGCTGAAGCTCCTTCCGCGGTGGGGTGGCGACCCGGAGGAGATCCGCGCCTTCGAGCGGGAGCGCCAGCTCCTCGCGAAGCTCCAGCACCCGAACATCGCGCACCTGCTCGACGGAGGTGTGGATCCGCGCGGTCTCCCCTACCTGGTGATGGAGTACGTCGACGGGGAACCGATCGACCGCCACTGCGATCGCCTGCGGCTGCCGCTCGAGGCCAGGATCCGGCTGGTCGTGGCGGTCGCGGGGGCGGTTCAAGCCGCGCATCGGAGCCTCGTCGTTCATCGGGACCTGAAGCCCAACAACGTCCTCGTGGACGCGAAGGGCGACGTCAAGCTCCTCGATTTCGGCATCGCCCGGGGGCTCGACCTGGGGAGCCTGTCGGCCGAGCGGACCGCGACCTGGCGCCGCGCCTTCACGCCCAGCCACGCGAGCCCGGAGCAGGTGTCGGGAGAGACGGTCACCACCGCCTCGGACGTCTACCAGCTCGGCCTCCTGCTCTACGAGCTCGCAACGGGGCGCCGCCCCCAGGCGGGGCGCCCGGGCTCGCTCGCGGACCTGGTGGAGCTCGTCTGCCGGCGCGACGCGCCGCCCGCGAGCCGCGCCGTGCGGGAGGACGGTGCCGAAGGGAGCGCCGTCGAGCTCGCGGCGCGGCGGGGGGCGACCCCGGCACGGCTGGCGCGCACGCTCGCTCCCGAGCTCGACGCCGTGCTGGCGCGAGCGCTCGCCAAGGATCCCGAGCGGCGCTACGCCTCGCCCGCGGCGCTTGCCGACGATCTCGGCCGCTGGCTCGCGGGGCGTCCGGTCGAGGCGCGGCCCGTCTCCGCGCTCGCCCGCGGGGCCAAGCGGGTGCGGCGCAACCCGCTCGCCTCCGCCGCGGCGGTGCTCGTCGCGATGCTCACCGCCGCCTACCTGATCGCCGTCTCCGTGCAGGCGCGGGCCATCGACCGCCAGCGGCAGCGCGCCGAACGCGAGGCGACGACCGCCGGCGCCGTCGAGCGCTTCCTGCTCGACCTCTTCTCCTCGGCCGATCCCGAAGTGGCGCTGGCGCGCGACATCACGGCGCGCGAGCTCCTCGCGCGCGGCCTCGAGCGGGTGGACCGCGAGCTCGCCGCGCAGCCCGCCGTGCAAGCGAGGCTCTGGAGCGCGCTCGGGGAGATCCAGGGCCAGCTGGGAGAGGTCGAGTCCGGGCGGAAGCTCGTCGAGAGGGCGCTCGCGCGGCAGCTCGAGCTCTTCGGCGAAGACCATCGCGACGTCGCCGAGAGCCGCCAACGACGCGGCGTGCTCCTGGACCGGCAGGACCAGTCCCGGGAAGCGGTCGCCGAGCTCGAGCGCGCCATCGCGCTGCGCCGCGCGCTGGGGGAGGTCGACACCGAGGAGCTCGCCAAGGGGTTGGCACAGCTCGGCGGCGCGCGCCGGCGCAGCGGCGACTTCGCAGGAGCGGAGCGCGATCTACGCGAGAGCCTCGAGATCCACCGGCGCCGCGGCTCCGAGCGTGGCGTCGCCATCGGGCTCAACAACCTGTCCTCGACGCTCTATGCCCGCGGTGATCTCGACGGTGCCGAGAGCCGACTCCGAGAGGCTCTCGAGATCCACCGCCGCCTGGATGGGTCGCGGAATCCGCGCGTGGCGCTCGCGCTCTACAACCTGGCCTCGATCGCCCGGCGCCGCGGACGCGCGGCCGAGGCGGTGCCGCTGCTCGAGGAGGCGCTCGCGACCGACCTCGCGCTCTACGGCGATCGGCACGCGAACGTGGCACGCGACGAGCTGCGCTTGGGCTTCGCCCTCCAGGAGTCCGGTGACCTGGCACGCGCCGAGGCACTCTACGCCGCGGCCCTGCCGCGCTGGCGCGCGACCTTCGGCGAAGGGCACCTGACGGTCGCCGAGGGACGCTCGGGGCTCGGCCAGTTGCGGTTCCGTCAGGGGCGCTGGGCGGAGGCGGCGCCCGAGCTCGGCGCGGCGCGCACTCTCTTCGCCGCCGCCCTCGGCGAAGGGCACTACCGGGTCGGGCAGGTCGAGCTCTGGCTCGGGCGTGCGCTCGCCGCGCGGGGTCTCCGGGAGGAGGCGCTCGCGACCCTACGGCACGCGAGCTCGACGATGCGTCCGGGGCTCACCGACGAGACGGCGCGGCTGATCGACGCCGAGCTCGCGGGGCTCGAGTCACCCGCTCGGGGCGGGTGAGGCGAGCAGCCGCTGCAGCCAGGCCTTGGCGCGCAACCAGTCGCGCTGGACGGTGCGCGGCGAGAGCTCGAGGACCTCGGCGACTTCGGCGTCGTCGAGGCCGACGAAGAAGCGGCACTCGATCAGCCGCGCCAAGCGCGGGTCGAGCGCCTGAAGCCGTTCGACCGCTTCGTGCACCGCGAGCACGCGCTCGGCATCGGACGGTTCCGCCACGATCCCCTCGTCGAGCGGCAGCGCGGCGATTCCGGCACCCCGCTTGCCGGCCATGGCGCGTCGCGCGCGATCCACCAGCACGAAGCGCATGGCGCGCGCCGCGACGGCGAAGAAGTGGCCGCGCCCCTGCCAGTCCACGCCGGACTCCTCGGCCAGGCGGAGATAGGCCTCGTGAACCAGCGCCACGGTGTCGAGGGTCGCGCCGGGCCGATGGCGCCGCAACTGGAGGTGCGCGATCCGCGAGAGCTCGTCGTAGACGCGCGAGACCAGCGCGTCGAACGCCCCGCGGTCGCCCGCGTGGTGCGCCCGGAGGAGCCGGGTGAGCTCGCCGGTCTCGGCGGGATCCATCGTGGCGCGGACTTTAGCAATCCGCGCCGGTGCGTCGCTCAGGCCGGGGCGAGCGCCCGCCGCACGCGCTCCGGCGTCATCGGCAGGCGAAAGAGGCGCGCGCCGCAGGCGTCGAAGACGGCGTTCGCGAGCACGGCGCCCATCGGCACGATGGCCGGTTCGCCCCCCCCTTGCGGGTCGAGCGCGTCGTTCGGCACCAGCACCGCCTCGATCTTCGGCACCCAGGAGAAGCGCGGCAGCTCGTAGCTGTCGAAGTTGGTGTCGAGGATCTTCCCCCCCGCGAAGCGGAGCTCCTCCGAGAGCGCGTAACCCAGGCCCATCGTGACGCAGCTCTCGATCTGCATCTTCGCGCCTTCGGGGTTGACCACGATCCCCATGTCCTGCGCGCAGACGACGCGCCGGACCCGGATCTTCCCGGTCGCGCGATCGACCTCGACCTCGGCCATGAGCGCCGTGTAGGTGCCGGCGTCGACGCCGCAGGCGACCCCCTGGCCGCGGCCGCTCGGCCCCTTGGCGCGTTTCCACCCGAACGCCTGGGCCGCGGTCTCCAGCACCTTGCGCATGCGGGCGTCCTGGAGATTCCGGAGCCGGAAGTCGAGCGGATCGAGCCCGAGCTCGGCGGCGACGACGTCGAGGTGCGACTCGCGCGCGAAGACGTTCATGTTGGCGCCCGGCGCGCGCCAGGGACCGACGCCGAAGGGATGGAGCTCCGGCCCCAGGCGCTGCTCGGAGGAGGTCATGCGTCCGCCGAAAGTTCGGATGCGCACGTTGGGCACCGCGTAGAAGAGGTCGGCGCTCCGCCCGCCCGCCGCCCAGACGTCGTAGGCCCAGAGCGAGAGCCGGCCCGCGGCGTCGGCCGCGGTCGAGATCTCGACCACCGCCGCCGGGTCGAAGGTGTCGAAGAAGATCTCCTCCTCGCGGGTCCAGGCGACGCCGACCGGCGCTCCGGCGGCGCGCGCCAGGCGGGCCGCTTCCACGGCCTGCTGGTGCGCGCCCTTGCCGCCGAAGCCGCCGCCGACGAAGGGCGTGATGACCCGCACCTTCTCGGTCGCGACGTCGAGCGTCCGGGCGAGCGTGTCGCGCGTGCCGAAGGGGGTCTGGGTCGAAGCCCAGACCGTCATCTTGCCGTCGACGAGCTCCGCCACCGCGGCGTGCGGCTCGATCGGCGCGTGCGCGACGTATCCCTTGTGGAAGGTGCTCTTCCGGACGTTGCCGGCGAGCGCGGCCTCCGGATCGCCGGCGCGCCTGATCTCCTGCGGCTCGCCGGAGGCCTCCCGGAGGTGAGCGAAGATCCCTTCGGTGTCGGGCGTCGCCGGCACCTCGCTCCAGGTGGCCCGGCAGGCCGCGAGCGCCGCGGCGGCGCCGTCCGGGGTCGCGTGGAGGGCGGCGACCAGGTCGCCGTCGCGCACGACGCGGACGCCGGGGAGCTTCTCGGCAGCCGAGGTGTCGAGCGTCCCGAGCTTCGCGCCGTGCGCGGGCGGCCGGAGGATGCGCGCCCAGAGCATCCCCGGGCGCCGGACATCGGCGGCGTAGAGCGCCCTGCCGGTGACCTTGTCGTGGCCGTCGAATCGCGCCGGCGAGCGCCCCATGACCTCGAACTCGCGCACCTTCTTCATCACCGCCTTCTCGCCCACCAAGCGGGCGATCTTCCTGCCTTGCGCGAGCTCGGCGAAGGTCACCTGCCGCTTCGCGTCCGACGCCAGCGACACCACGCCCTCGCGGACGCGGAGGTCGGCGCGCGGGGCTCCGAGCTTGGTGGCGGCCAAGCCCATCAGCACTTGCCGCGCCTCGGCGGCGGCGGCCCGCAGCACCGGGCCGAACATGCGGGTCGTGAGCGAGCCCCAGGTCCCGGCATCCCACGGGCAGCGGTCGGTGTCCCCCATGACCACGTCGACCGAGGCGAGGGCGACGCCCAGCTCGTCGGCGACCATCTGCGCCTGCGAGGTCATGACCCCCTGGCCCATCTCGATCTTGCCGGTGAAGACGGTTACCCGCCCGTCGGCGCCGATCAAGAGGTAGGCGTTGAGATCCTCGGGATAGGCGCGTCGCCCCTGCGCGAAGAGGTCTTCGGGTCCCAGGGTGACGAGCACCGCGATGCCCCCGCCGACGAGCCGGAGGAAGCCACGGCGGTCGAAGCCGCGGGAGAGCGTCCGGTCGAGCGCGCGGTCCAGCACGAGACTGTCGCTCACGCCGCACCTCCCTTCCCGGCCGCGACCTGTTGGATCGCGGCGACGATCCGCTGATGGGCACCGCAGCGGCAGAGGTGCCCTTCGAGCCCGTCGACGATCTGCTGGCGCGACGGGTGGGGGTGCTCGGCCAGGAGCGCGTGCGCCGCGAGAATCATCCCCGGCGTGCAGTAGCCGCACTGGAACGCTCCCGCCTCGGCGAAGGCCTGCTGGATCGGGTGGAGGCGACCGCCCGAGGCGAGCCCCTCGATGGTGACCACCCGTTTGCCCGCGACCGCGCCGACCGGCGTCGTGCAGGCGTGCACCGCGGCGCCCTCCACCAGCACCGTGCAGGCGCCGCAGAGCCCTTCGCCGCAGCCGTACTTGGCGCCGGTCAGCCCGAGCTCGCCGCGCAGCACCCAGAGGAGCATGCGGTTCGCGTCCCCCGCGAAGCTGGCCGGCTTGCCGTTGAGTTGGAATCGGACGGTGGTCGTCATGCGCACCTCCCGCGGGCGAGCGTACCAAGAGGCGACCGGGAGGCGAAGCGCGCTCCTGCGCGATCGGGGCCGCCGTCTCGCGCCGCACGCTCCCTTTCGCGGCGGGAGGATCTGAGCTAGCCTCGCGCGTCATCTCGGACCCGTCGACCTCGTTGCTGCCGGCGCCCCGCCCGCTCGCCCTCTCGCGCCTCTTCGCGGAGGGGCGGCGAGCTGCGTGGCTGGGTCTCGCGCTCGCCCTGCTCACCGCGCTCGCTTTCGCGCCGGTGCTCGACGCCGGCTTCGTCTTCGACGATCGCGGCGACGTGCTCGACAATCCCGCCGCGAGCCCCTCCGGATTCGCCGCGGCGCTCGGGCGCACCAACCGGCCCCTCCTCAAGGCGACCTACGCCCTGCAACGCGCCCTGACGGGCGAGGCCGCGCGCCCCTTCCATGCCGTCAACCTGGCGCTCCATCTCGCGACGGCGCTCCTCGTCTTCGCTCTCGCCCGGAGCTGGGCTCGCGGGGCGAGGACGTCGCCCCCGCACCCGGGCGAAGAGGAGCGCGCGACGCTCGCCGGCGCGGGGGCCGCGGCGATCTGGGCGCTTCACCCGGCGGCGGTGGAGGCGGTGGCCCCGGTGACGGGGCGTTCGGTCCTCTTATCGACCCTGTTGATGCTGGCGGCTCTGCGCCTCGTGACCGGCCGTCGAGCCCCCGGATCCTGGGCGACCTGGGGTGCCGCGGCGCTCGCTCTCGCCGCCCCGCTCGCGCGCGAGACCGCGCTCGTCCTGCCGGCGCTCGGACTCGTCTGGCAGCTGACGCTCGGCGCGGGGGAAGCCCGCCGGACGGCGCTCCGTCGCCAGTTGCCGCTCGTCGCCGGAGTCGTCGTCGCCGCGCTCCTCCTCGCCCTCTCGGCGCGCCAGCGCGAGCTCCTCGCGTACAGCTTCGCGACGCG
>CAYZBH010000023.1:0-55927 GCA_964476605.1 uncultured Thermoanaerobaculia bacterium
GCTCGGGGTTCTCGGCCTCGAGGAAGAGCATCTGGGCGATCACCAGGCTCGCCACATCGTCGTCGATCGGCCGCCCGAGGAAGATGATGTTGTCCTTGAGGAGCCGCGAATAGATGTCGTAGGCGCGTTCGCCTCGATTGGTTTGTTCCACGACCATCGGAATCAGCATGTCGTCGCCCTCTCCTAGCTTCCGCTCTCGGCCGTCACCGGCTCGGCCTCGCCGAGCAGCCGGCGTACCGTCTTCTCGCGCCGCATCTGGGCGCGCAGGCCCGCGAGCTGGCCGTTCTCGTCGAGCTTCTGGCGCATCGCGACCGTGGGCAGGCCCTGAACGCGCGCCATGAGCGCCAGCGCCTGCTCGAACTCCTCTTCACCGACCTCGACGGCGTCGCGCCCCGCGATCGCATCGAGCAAGAGGCGTGCCCGCACCCGCCGCTCGGCCTGTGGCCGCGCCTGCTCGCCGAGCTTCTGCCAGTCGAGCTCCGCCTTCTCGAGGTCGACTCCGCGTCGTGCGAGCGACTCGGCGTAGTCCCGCAAGAGGTTCTCGACCTCCTCGTGAACGACGCCATCCGGAAGGGGGAAGGTGTGACGCTCGGTCAACTGGTCGAGCATCGCCACCTCGCGCTGCCGCCTCGCCTCGTCCTGTTTGACGGCGGAGAGCCGCTTCGCGATATCGGCTTCGAGCTCCTCGACGCTCGCGAACTTCCCGAGGTGCGCCGCGAACTCCGCGTCGAGCTCCGGCAGCTTCGGCTCCTTGAGCTCGACGAGGCGCGCCGCGAAGGAGCGCGTGCGTGCCTGCTCGCCCTCCCCCTCCTGGCGCTCGAATCGGCCCTCCTGCCCGGGCGCGAGACCCGTGACCGCGAGCGAGAGCTCCTCCCAGATCTGCGGCGACCCGACCTCGATCTCCATCTCCTGATCCGTCGCCTCGTCCGCGCCATCGCCGCCGAGCTCGCGGATCGCGATCCGCGCCCGGTCGCCGGTCGCCGCCGCGCGCTCGACGGGGATCCACTGAGCATGTCCGCGGCGCAGATCGTCCAGGGCGCTTCGCACCTCTTCCTTGGAGGCCTCGACCGGGGGGTTCGGCAAGTCGAAATCGCTCGTGTTGCGCAATTCGATCTCGGGCCGAACCTCGACCACGGCGGTGAAGGTCAGGGGCTTCCCCTCCGCGAGATCGACGTCCCCGACACGCGGGGGCAGGAGGGCTTCGATCCCCTTCTCGGCCGCGGCCTGGCGCCAGTAGCGCGGCACGAGGCGCTCGAGGACCTCCTGGTCGATCTCCTTGCCGAAGTGCCGTCGCACCAGTGCCGGAGGCACCTTGCCCTTCCGGAATCCCGGGATCCGGGCCCGGCGTCCGTAGTCTCCGAGCACTCTTGCGGCCTCCGCTTCGACCGCCGGCTGGGGAACCTCGATCTTCAGCTGTCGGCGGCAGGGGCCGACGTCCTCGACTGAAAGCACGACACTCATCGCTGGTCTCTTCTTCCTCGGGGCGGTGGGATGGTGCGAAAGGGGGGACTCGAACCCCCAACCCGATCACTCGGGACTAGATCCTAAGTCTAGCGCGTATACCAGTTCCGCCACTTTCGCGGACCGCCGCGGCGACGCTATCAGGATCGACAGGGAGAGGGATTGGTGAGCCGCGTAGGAATCGAACCTACAACCCGCAGATTAAGAGTCTGCTGCTCTACCAATTGAGCTAGCGGCCCCCCGGGAGGCGAAATATAGCGGACGCCCCCCCGCCTGACAAGCCCCGAGCCCATTCAGCCTCCCTGGACGAATTGGACGATCTCGACCCGATCCCCGGCGCGCACGGGCGTCTCCTCCAGCTTGCGACGCGGCACGATCTCGCCGTTGACCTCGACCGCGACCGCGAGGAGGCTCCTCCCGGACGAGGCGACGAGGTCGGCGAGCGACGCGCCGGCGCGAACCTCCTGTTCGCTCCCGTTGACCGACACCGCCAGCGTTCCGTCGCTCGTCATTCCAACCTTTCAACGCTCAGAGGAGCTGTTTGATTTCCGCCCGGCCGAGATCGGAGGAGCCCGAGATGATGAGCGCCGCCGTGCCACGCGCGTACTGGGGAACGTCGAGCTGCATCTCGAGCGCGCCGACGTCGTCGGTCTCGGCGGTCAAGAGCGTGCGCGGGTCGGCGACGGTGGAGAGCATCTTCACCGAGATCTGCACGCCCGGCAGAGGGAGTCCGCTCTTCGAGGAGAAGGCTCGAAGCGTCAAGGCGTTGACGCGCCCCGGCTGGATCTCCTCCTGCCCGTCGAGCACCAGCAGCAGCTGCTCGTGCTCGGCCTCCGTCGAGAGGTACTCGAGGATCACCTGGTCGAGGGTCGGCCCCTCGTCCTCCTCCTCCGCCTCCTCTTCGTTCGCGGCGCCGTCGAGCGCTGCCTGCGCGAGGGCCGCCGTCCGCATCACGGTGAGCGCCTCCTGATCGCCCTTCTCGGACGCGGAGCCCCCGGCCTTCGCGCCCTCCAGCCGATCGTCGAAACGTCCCGACTTGATGGCCGCCAAGATCGTGCGGTGCTGATGGTCCATCTGCTGCGCGATCTCGGCGTCTCCACCGCCTCCGGCCAGGACCTCCGAGTAGGTCGAGCGCTTGGTCGCGACCACGCGCCCGCCGACGTAGAGGACGCTCTCGATCAAGGCCTTTTCGCGCCCCTTGTCCTCGGTCTGGACGTGGACGACGAGCTCGCCGTGGCGAACGTCGGTGTTGTAGCCGGTGATCATGGTCTGAGGACAGCCAAGTTGGAGATTGTAAGAAGCCGGCTCGGACGGGGTCAAGGCGACGGTGGACCTCCCCCGGCGGTCGTGCCAAAATCCGCCGCACGAGAAGCCCGAGGCGGCCGGCGAGCGGCCCGTCCACACACCACCGACAGGAGGAGCTGGAATGTCGCAGACCACTGCCGAAGCCACGGCCCGCACACTGGTCCACTACGAGGTCAAGGAGGGGGTCGCCCACTTCAAGCTCGACTTCCCACCCGCCAACTGCTACACGCACGAGATGATGCGCCAGCTGGACGAGGCGATCCTGAAGGCTAGATTCGACCCGGCGGTGCACGTGCTCGTGCTGACCGGCGCCGGCGAGAAGATGTTCTGCGCCGGGGCGGACATCAACATGCTCAAGGCCTCCGACCCGAACTTCAAGTACTACTTCTGTCTGCACGCCAACGAGACCCTGTCGCGCCTCGAGCAGACCCCCAAGCTGGTGATCGCGGCGCTCAACGGCAACACGGTGGGCGGCGGCCTCGAGATCGCCATGGCCGCGGACCTGCGGATCGCCAAGCAGGGCCCGGCCAAGTTCGGGCTCCCCGAGGTCTCGCTGGGCGTTCTCCCGGGCACCGGCGGCACCCAGCGCTTGGTCCGCGTCGTCGGCAAGTCGAAGGCCATCGAGCTCATGGTGACGGGTCGCCTCTTCGGGCTGGACGAGGCGCGCCAGCTCGGTCTCGTCGACCTCGTCTTCGAGGGCTCCGACTTCCTCGACCAGGTCCATGCCTACGCCCGCCAGTTCTGCCCTCCCGCCAAGGCGGCTCGCGCGGTCGGACGGATCAAGCGCTCCGTGCAATCGGGCGCCGAGATCCCCTTCGAATCGGCGCTGACGCTCGAGCGCGAGCTCCAGCAGCAGCTCTTCCAGAGCGACGACGCGAAGGAGGGGCTCGCCGCCTACATCGAAAAGCGGAGCCCCGAATTCAAGGCCCGCTGAGGCGCTCCCCTTGCCCGCGACCGCCCGCCCACGCCTCGTGCTCGCCGCGCCCGTGCGGACGCCCATCGGGAAGTTCGGAGGGGCGCTGGCGGCGCTCTCCGCCGCCGAGCTCGGGGCGGCGGCGGCCGCCGCCGCCGTCCGACGCTCCGGGCTCGCGGCGGGGGAGATCGACCAGCTGATCTACGGCCACGCGCGCCAGGCCGGTGGTGGACCGAACAGCGCTCGCCAGATCGCCCACCGGATCGGCCTGCCGGTCGACCGGCCGGCCTTCGCCGTCAATCAAGCCTGCGGCTCCGGCCTGCAGGCGGTCATCTCCGCCGCCCGGACGATCCTCCTCGGCGAGGCCGAGGTCATCCTGGCGGGGGGCGTCGAGAGCATGTCGAATACTCCCTACCTGCTTCCGAGAGCCCGCTGGGGGTATCGGCTGGGGACCGACGAGATCGTCGACGGCATGTATCGCGACGGTTTCGACGACCCGCTCTCCGGCCTGGTCATGGGAGAGACCGCCGAGGAGCTCGCCGCGGAGGCCGGCGTCTCGCGCGCCGAGGCCGACGCGTACGCGGTCGAGACCCAGCACCGTTGCGAAGCGGCTCGCCGCCGCGGGCGCTTCGTCCCGGAGATCGAGCCCATCCGCCTGCCCGGCCGGAACGGGGAGACGCTGGTCGAGAACGACGAACACCCCCGCGACGGCGTGACGCTCGAATCGGTCGCCCGCATGCCCCCGGTCTTTCGTAAGGACGGGACGGTGACGGCCGCCAACGCTTCCGGTATCACCGATGGCGCCGCGGCTGTGCTGGTGGCGAGCGAGAGCGCGGCCGAGCGCCTGGGCCTCGCTCCCTTCGCCTACCTGCTCGACTGGGAGGTGGTGGGGGTCGAGCCTCGGATCATGGGGATCGGCCCGGTGCCCGCGACCCGGCAGCTCCTCGCGCGGCGCGGTCTCGACTTCGGCGATATCGATCTCGTCGAGCTCAACGAGGCCTTCGCGTCGCAGGCGCTCGCCTGCCTCCGTGAGCTGCCGTTCGACCGCGAGCGCGTCAATCCGGACGGGGGCGCCATCGCCCTCGGTCACCCGATCGGCGCCACCGGAGCGCGCCTTCTCGTGACCCTCCTCCACGGCATGGCCGAGCGGGGCGCGCGCACCGGGTTGGCGACCCTCTGCGTCTCCGGGGGACTGGGGCTGGCCGCGCTCGTCGAACGGGCAGGCTAGGGGGGGCCGTATGCCGCGCATCCTCGTCGCCTACCTCAAGGAAGAGAAGATCGAGCCCTACCTCGCGGCGCTCCGCTCCTGCGGAGTCGCCGAAACCGACCTCGTCCGAGCCACGCCGGCACGCCTGCGCGGTGTCGACCTGGAGGAGCTCGTAGCCACCTCGGATGGCCTTCTGCTGACCGGCGGAGCCGACCTCCAGCCCTGCCTCTACGGAGAGGCGCGCCGGCCGGACGCCGGCCTCGACGATCCGGCGCCGGAGCGCGACCAGCTGGAGTGGGACCTTCTCTGGCACGCGCGCCTGACGTCGCGACCCGTCTTCGGCATCTGCCGGGGTCATCAGATGCTCAATGTCTTCCTGGGGGGCGCGCTGATTCAGGACCTTCCGAGCCAGACCGGTCAGAGCGGCCACGCCGCCTATGCGGACCTGGGCTTCGCGCTCGACCATCTGGCACACCGCGTGGTGGCGACGGCGAGCGCACATCCGCTGGCGCGCTGGATCGGGGAGTTCGATCGCCCCCTCGTCAACAGCCGCCACCATCAGGCGGTCCGCCGTCCCGGAGAGGGTCTCGAGGTCATCGCTTTCGCCGAGGACGGCGTGGTCGAGGCGACGGCAGCGCCCGAGGAGAACGGATGGTGGCGCCAGTCGGTGCAGTGGCACCCCGAGAACCTCGTCCACCTGCCGTTTCATCGTGGCCTCTTCGCGAGCTTTCTCACCGCGGTCGCCGGTCGCTCGGCCGCGCGCGCCTCCGTCGGAGCAGGCGCGTGAGCACGACCCTCGAGCTGCGCCGGGAGGGGGGCACCGCGACCCTCGTCTTCGGCCGGCCACCGCTCAACATCTTGGATCTCGGGCTCTTGGCCGAGCTCGACGCGGCGCTGGTCTCCCTCGCCACCGACGAGGAGCTGCAGGTCCTCGTGCTTCGCGGCGCCGGCGATCGCGCCTTCTCGGCGGGAGTTTCGGTCGCCGACCACACGCCCGAGAAGATCGCCCGCATGCTCGCCTCCTTCCACGGAGCGATCGAGAAGATCCGCGCCCTCGACCTCTTCACCGTCGCCTGCGTCGATGGCCACTGCCTGGGGGGCGGCATGGAGCTCGCGCTCGCCTGCGATTACCTGCTCGCGAGCGATCGCAGCCGCTTCGGCCAACCGGAGATCCGGCTCGGGTGCTTTCCTCCAGTCGCGGCGGCGCTCTACCCTGGCCGTTTCGGCCGCGGCACCACGCTGGAGCTGCTGCTCTCCGGCCGCACACTCGATGCCGCCGAGGCCGAACGGCTCGGCTTCGCCCAGCGCGTGGTCACCGCCGAAGCGCTCGCGACCGCTCTCGACGAGCTCCTGCGCCCGATCCTGGAGCAGAGCCGCGCCGTCGCCCGGATCACGAAGCGGGCGGTTCGTGCCGCGGAGACTCGAACCTACTCCACGGCGCTCGGGGAGGCCGAGCGGATCTACCTCGCGGAGCTCGCCCACACGGAGGACATGGCCGAGGGACTCGCCGCCTTCTCCGAGAAACGCCCGCCGCGCTGGCGCCACCGCTGATCAGCAAGCCGAGGAGCTCCGATGCGACGATCGACGGCGCTACTCCTTCTCCACTTCGCTGGCGCTGCGCAGCTCGTCGCCGAGCAGGTCACCTTCTCCTATGCGCCGCCAAGCGGCGCCAGATACGTCTCGCGGGAGATCACCACGCGCGCCCAGCAGGTGGGGCTCCGCAAGGAGGAGCTGGTCATCGCCGCGGAGGCCACCGTCGAGCTCTCCCGCGAGGCTGGCCGCCTCTTTCTGCTCAATCGCATCGAACGGGCCGCGGCAGCGAAGGACGGGAAGCCCCTCGACCACCCACTGGTCGACGCCATGACCGGGGTCGACGTCGTCTACGTGACCACGTCGGACGGGGCGCTCGAGCGCGTCAACGGGCTCCGCAAGATCTACGACCGGCTCATGCCGCGCCTCCAGGCCAGCGAACGCACCGCTCTCGAGCGTCGCCTCGCCCGCGGCGAGCTCGACGAGCGCGATCGGGCGGCCTGGTTCGAGCGCATCGAAGTGCTCGCCGGACAGACCCTCGAGCTCGACCGCGACTACTGGTTCGAGGATGCTTGGCCGGTCGAGGGGGCCGGTTGGATCCACTTCCAGACGCTGGTCCGTCTCGGCCCCTGGGAGACAGCGGACGGCGCTCGCAGGCTGCGCGTGCGTCTCGCCTACGTCGCCGATGCGCGCGCCACGGTCGCCGGCGCCGATCGGCTGTTGCCGCGCGTCAAATCCAAGTTCTCGCCAGCCCTCACCGCGCCCGCCGCGACCGGTTATACCCTGACGGGGAACGCATCCCGCCTGGTCGATCCCGCGACCCTCGAGATCTGGCGCGATCAGACGGTGCGCCAGATTCGGCACCAGGAGCGGGTCTCGGAAGCGCTCGCCCTGACGCTGCTCGACGAGGAGAAGACCGACGTGACGCTGCTTCCGGCCAGCGCGGCCGCGACACCCAAACCCGCGAAGAAGGGGGGAAAGCCATGACCCAGACGATCTTGAGCGAGCGCATCGGGCGCGTCGCTCTGCTCACCGTGAACCGCCCCGAGAAGATGAACGCGCTCAACGATCAGGTCCGCGACGAGCTGCTCGCCGTGCTGGGGGAGCTTGCCGGCGACGACGGCATCGGCGTCGTGGTGCTGACCGGAGCCGGGGAGAAGGCCTTCATCGCGGGAGCCGACATCTCGGAGTTCGCCGGTCGCTCCCCCTTCGATCAGCGCTGGGCGATGCGCAGCCCGCGCATCTTCGACGTCATGGCCTCCTACCCGAAGCCGGTGATCGCCATGATCAACGGCTTCTGCCTGGGCGGAGGATGCGAGCTCGCGATGTCGTGTGACATCCGGATCGCCTCCGACAAGGCTCGCTTCGGGCAGCCCGAGATCAACCTCGGCCTGATTCCGGGCGGCGGCGGAACGCAGCGCCTCCCCCGCCTGGTCGGCACGGGTCAGGCGATGCGGCTGATCCTCTCGGGCGACATGATCCCGGCCGCCGAGGCCAAGGAGATCGGCCTCGTCGACCAGGTCGTGCCACACGAGGAGCTGCGCGCCAGAGCGCTCGAGCTCGCGACGAAGATCGCCGCCAAGAGCCCGCTGACCCTCAAGGTCGCGAAGGAGGCGGTGCGCGCCTCCGAGCGGCTCGCGATCGAGGAGGGGATCCTCTACGAGCGCGACCTCTTCTGCCTCTGCTTCTCTTCGGAGGACAAGGAGGAAGGGGTCGCCGCCTTTCTCGCCAAGCGCCCCGCGGCCTGGAAGGGGCGCTGAGGCGGGAAGGCATGCGCACCCTGTCCGCTCGTCTGGTCCTGGCTCTCGCGCTCGCCGTCGCGTCTCCGGCTCTCGCCCGGGTGGCCGCTCCTCCCGCGGCAGCGCCGGAGGCGAGCGTCACCGCGGCGGCCAACGGACCGGTCGCGGTGCCGGAGCCCTCGGAGCTCGCCCTGCGCTACTACCGGAGCGGCAATGTCCTGTGGGCGGTCACGACGCTCTGGAGCTTCCTGATCCCGGTGCTCTGGCTCATGACCAGGATCTCGGCCCGACTGCGGACGCTCGTCGGGCGTTGGACGGGGGGCCGCTGGTACCCGACGGTCGCGCTCTACCTCGCCGGCTTCCTGGTGATCGGCTTCGTCGTCGACCTGCCGCTCTCGTACTACGCCGGCTTCGTGCGCCAGCACGCCTATGGGCTCTCCAATCAGACCCTCGGCAAGTGGGCCGGAGACGAGCTCAAGGGGCTCGCGGTCTCCCTGGTGTTCGTCTCGCTCTTCGCCTGGATCCCGTTCTGGCTCCTCCGCAGGAGCCCCCGCCGATGGTGGCTCTGGACGGCTGCTGGCGCGCTGCCTTTCATCGTGCTCTCGGTGCTCGTGGCGCCCATCTGGATCGACCCCCTCTTCAACGACTTCGGACCGATGCACGACAAGGCGCTGGAAGCTCGGATCCTGGAGCTCGCCGACCGGGCGGGGATCTCCGGCGGCCGCGTCTTCGAGGTCGACAAGAGCGTCGACACCGAGGCGGTCAACGCCTACGTGACCGGGCTCGGCGAGACGAAACGCATCGTGCTCTGGGACACCCTGCTCGCCAAGCTCTCGGGCGAGCAGGTGCTCTTCGTGATGGCGCACGAGATGGGTCACTATGTGCTGGGACACGTCTGGAGGACGCTGCTCATTCTCCCGGCGCTGGTGCTCGCGGCGCTCTGGTTGATCCACCGGACGTCCGGCGCGCTGCTCTCGCGATACGGCGAGCGGTGGGGATTCCGCGAGCTCGCGGACGTCGCGTCGGCCCCCCTCCTGACCCTTCTCCTGGGTACCTTCTTCTTCCTGATCTCGCCGCTCTTCCTCGCCTACTCGCGAGGGCTCGAGCACGAGGCCGACCGGTTCGGTCTCGAGCTCACGCGGACGAATCGCGCGGCGGCCGAGGCCTTCGTCCGCCTGCAGCAGGAGAATCTCGGCAACCCGCGGCCTGGACTCCTCTACGAGATCTGGCGCTCGAGCCACCCGCCGCTCGGCGAGCGCATCGACTTCTGCAACGCCTATCGCCCCTGGGAGACCGGCGGAGAGCTGCGCTACGCGGACCGCTTCCGGGCGACCGCGACGACTCCCTGACGTCGCGCGGGCGGTGCCGCGCTATTCCACGGCTCGTGGCGTCGCCTGGATCGCGATCACGCCGACGATGCCGGCGAGGGTGAGCGCCGCGCCCAGGAGCTTCGCCGGGCCGAGCGTCTCGCCGAGGAATAGCGCTCCGAGCGCCATCGAGATCACGACCGTGAGCTGCAGGATGACCCCGGCCTGGAGGTTCGTCGCCCACCGGTAGGCGTAGGTCATGGTGAGCTGCGCCGCGACGGAAGAACCTCCGACGGCGAGCAGCAACATCCATTCGAAGCGATTCGGAGCGCGGAAGCCGGAGAGCGCGAAGGGAGCTGCGACGAGAAGTCCGAAGAGCGTGAAGCTGCCGTAGATGGCCCAGGAGCCCTCGGTCCTCCGCGCCGCCCGGATGGCCGCGACGGCCGCTCCGGAAAGCACGGACGATCCGAAGCCCACGGCCTCCCAGAGCCCGAAGGCGTCGAGCGTGCCGCCGGTGAGGACCCCGGTCACCAGCAGCATGCCGCCGATCGCGACCGCGAACGGCAGCAGGAGGACGGGTCGCGTCCGCTCGCCGAGGAAGAGCGCCGCGAAGAGGACGCTCCAAAGCGGCGAGCTGTAGTTGAGCAGCGTCGCCGTCCCCACCGGAATGTGGGCGATGGCGAGGAAGTAGAGGAGGACGGCGACCCCACCGAAGAGCCCCCGATAGACCAGGAGATCGAGACGCTGCCAGACGAGCGCGCGCCGCACCAGGCGCGGCGCGACGACGAAGGGCGCCAGCATCACCAGGAAGCGCATGAGGGTGACTTCGCCCGCGGGCAGCGAGCGCGTCGCGAGCTTGGTGACGAAGGCCATCGCCGCGAAGGAGACCGCCGAGACGACGAGCAGGAGAAAGGCGCGACCGCGACTCGCCATCGTTCGACTCCGTCGCCGATTCCCGGGCGTCAGGCGAGCGAGCCGCGGAAGCCGCTCAGGCGATCCCGGAGCCAAGCCGGCAGCGGCACCTTCTCGAAGGTCGTCATGTCCACCGCGACGGTGACGATCCGGCTCTCCGCCGACGGCGTCTCGAGATCCTCCCGCAGGAAGCGATAGAGCCACTCGACCGAGGTCGAGCCCACCCGCGCCACCCTGACCTCGATCTGAAGCGCTTCGCCGTAGCGAAGTGGCCGCCGGTAGTCGATCTCGGCGCGCACGGTCGGAAAACCGATCCGGTGCTCGGCGAGGAGCTCCGGGTAGTCGATCCCCACCGCGCCGCGGAAGTACTCCTCCATCGCCACGTGGCAGAAGTGCAGCACCCGCGGGAAGTAGACCACCCCGGCCGCGTCGAGATCGCCGAAGCGGAGCACGAGCGGAGTCTTGAAGGGAGGGATCGACATCGAGTCATTCTAGCGACCGCCGTGCCTGTTGGAGCATCCGGGCGGGCACAGCCGGCCGCAATCCCGTGTGATCATCCGACGCAGAGCACTGCCCTGCGTCTCCGCGAAGTCGACGCACCCTGGGATTCCGACCGGGGTGACGTGGCACACCGCACTTGGCGCGGTAACATCGGTGCGTGCCGAGCGAGATACGCGACGAGACGGTGGCCCGCCCGGAGAAGGGGGGGCGGCGGCTCGTCGAGGAGTTCCGGCGCCGGCACGAGCGCCGCCGGCGGCTCTTCCCGCGGGCCGTTCTCGTCGGCGCGCTCGCCGGTCTGGTCGCCTCGCTCTTTCGCGCCCTCCTCGAGCGCGGCGAGGAGCTCCGGACCTCGGGCATCGATCGGCTACGCCCCTACGGTTTCGCCGGGTTCCTGGCCTTCGTTCTGATCGGCGCCGCCCTGGTGGCGCTGGCCGTCTGGCTGGTGCGCCGGTTCGTTCCCGTCGCGGCGGGAAGCGGCATCCCCCATCTCAAGGCCGTGCTCTATCGCCTCCGCCCGATGCCGGGCCTGCGGCTGGTGGGCGTCAAGTTCCTGGGCGGGATCGCCGGGATCGGCGCCGGGCTCGCGCTCGGACGCGAAGGTCCGACCATCCAGATGGGCGGCGCGCTCGGGCGCGTGGTGGCGCGCTGGATGACCTCCACCGCGCACGAGCGTCAGGTGCTGATCGCGGCCGGCGCCGGCGGCGGGCTCGCGGCGGCCTTCAACGCCCCGCTGGCGGGGCTCGTCTTCGTGCTGGAAGAGATCCAGCGCAACTTCGCGCCGGGGATCTTCTCCTCCACCTTCCTCGCCTGCGTCACGGCGGACGCCGTGAGCCGCTACCTCTTCGGCCAGAGCGCGGTCTTCGGCGTTCCGGCCGTGGCCGCGCCGCCGCTCACCGCCCTGCCCCTGTTCGCCCTGCTCGGGGTCGGCGTGGGGGTGCTGGGCGTCCTCTTCAACCGCGGGCTGCGGGGCGGACTCGCGTTCGGGGATCGCCTTCCCGAACGGGCCAAGGTGCCGGCCGCCGCGCTCGTGGGGCTCGCCGTGGCGACCATCGCCTGGTTCTCCCCGTCGCTGGTCGGAGGCGGCGGCCGCCTCGTGCGGGCGGCCCTCGCCGGCCAGGGGCTCTTCGCGATCCTGCTTCTCACCCTGGCGGCGCGCTTGCTCCTGACGCTCGGGAGCTACTCGACTGGCGCACCGGGAGGCATCTTCGCGCCCCTCCTCGTCCTCGGTGCCCAGGCGGGTCTCGCCGGAGCGCTCGCCGCAGGCACGGTGATCCCCTTCTCGATCGGCGAGCCGACCGCCTGGGCGGTCACCGGCATGGCGGCGCTCTTCGCGGCGACCGTGCGGGCGCCGCTCACCGGCATCGTGCTGATGGTCGAGATGACCGAGGGGTACGCGCTGATCCTCCCTCTCCTCACCGCCACGTTCGTGGCGCAATGGGTGGCCGACTGGCTGGGCGAGCCCCCGATCTACGACTCGCTGCTCGAGCGCGATCTCGCCCGAGGGGGCGAAGCACCCCCCCCCGAGGGGAGCATCCTGCTCGAGCTCGACGTCCTTCCCGGTGCCCCGTACACCGAGCGCCGGGTGGCCGACCTCGGCCTGCCGCGCGGCCTCCTCTTCGTCGCGGTGGAGCGCCGCGGCAGCAGCCGGGTGCCGACCGGCGAGACGCGACTGGCCGCGGGCGACCGCCTGAGCGTCGCCGTGGCCCCGGAGGCGGCGGGAGCGCTCGGCGACCTGCGTATCGGGCTCGGAATCGATCCCCCTCCCGCCGAGGAGTAGGCGCCTCCGACCCGGAGAAAAGAAGAAGGGCGCGTCCTCGCGGACGCGCCCTTCGGACTCGCGACGCTGCGCTCGGACTAGCCGCGCCGGCGAAGAAGCAGGGCCGCGGCTCCCGCCATCAACGCGGCGAGGAGCGCCAAGCCGACCTTCGAGAGCGTCGGGATCTCGAGAGCGATGACGCTCGGCCCGGCGGCGCAATCCGTGGCGCAGACCGTGCCACTCGCCACCTCGATCGTGTCGACGTTCCAGCCCGTTCCCGACACCGAGGAGTCCGAACCCATGCGCCAACGCAGGACTACGTTCTGGCCCGAGGCCGCCGCCGGGAGATTCGCCACCGTGGTGATGTAGCCACCGGAGCTGCCGCTCCAGGCTTGGCGACCGGCGATCGGGCTCGAGAAGGAGCTCGAGATGGTGTCGGTATAGGGGCCCTGAACGAAGCTTCCGCCCGCGGCGATGATGTCGGTGAACGGGCCGCCGCCGATCGAGATCTCGAGCACTCCGCCGTCGAAGGTGTCCTCGAGGTTGAAGCTGTGGCGGAAGGAGACCGTGGCCGAGCTCGTGGTGACGGGGATGCTCGGAGAGTCGAGCACCTTGTCGTTGACCGCACTCGGATCGTTGACGAAGGCGGAGTTCGGTGCCGTGTCCGAGCTCGCAGCCGTGGTGACCCAGAGGATGCCGTCGGTGGTGATGGGGTTCGTGGCGGTCCAACCGGCGGGCAGCGCGGGAGCCGTCACGCCGTCGAAGTTCTCGGCGAGACCCAGGGCCACGGTCCCGGTGGGGAAGGTGTAGACCGCGTCGTCGTAGGTCGTGGCTCCATCGGTCAAGGAGAGCGTCGCCGTGACGGTGTCGCCACAAGCGAGCGCGCCATCGACCAAGAAGGTGAAGTCCTCACAGGCCGTGGCGCCGTCCGCGACGGCCCCGAAGGTCACCGGGCCACTCGGCACCGTCACGCCTCCGGTGGCCTGCAGCGTTCCGACCAGATTCGTGGTCGCCGCGCCCGAGTTGTTCTCGACGCACAGCGACATGGTCACCAGCTCGCCGGGATCGAGGGCGCCGTTCGGTTCCGTGCAGGACTCGGAGACGAGCGACGAGCCGGCCGGATCGACTCCGCCCGGACCCGCCGGATCTCCGTGCACGTTCATCACGATGTGCATGTTCGGAAAGCCGATCGCCGCGGTCGTCATCGGCGTGGTCACGCCGCAGTCCGCCGCTTGGAGATAGCTGGGGGCGGTCTCGGCCGAGGCGTTCGAGCCGATGAAGAAGAGGTTGCCGGCGGCTTCGCCATCCGGCGTGAAGACCTCGACGACGAGGTCGAGAGTCCCGGCGGCAAACCCGGCGACGGGGAAGTCGACGATCGTGAGCGACTGATCCGCGACGGTGGTCGAGCTGGTTCCGATCGGAGTCAGCGCTCCACCCGGGAAGGTCCCCGACGCGACGGTGTAGAGATTGATCGTGATCGGCTGTGAGCCACCGGCGCTCGAAGCCTCCTCGACCCCGACCTCCACCGAGCAGACGTTGAAGTCCCCCTGGCCGAACGAGGCCAGATTGAAGGCGCGGAAGTAGGAGTTGTCGGTGTGGCCGACCCCATTGTTGCAGGAGACCGAATTGAGCGCCGTGATCGCCTGGGACGTGGACTCGGTCAGCGTCACCGTGCCGCACGGGGCCCCGCGACCGTCGTACTTCGCCGGAAACTTCTGCGTGAGGTCGGTCGTGCGGCTCGTGGACCAATCGCCCAGGGCGGGTCCCGCGGAGACCAGCAGGATCAATCCCAACAACCTCAACGGGGAGCTCGACGGAACTCTGGGCATGCGCAGCCTCCTTACTGGATCCGGGTCGCGGTCTTTGTTTCTGTGGCCGACAACCTAACAGGGTCCGCCCCGCTGGCGCAAGCCACGACGGGCCCGCGAGGCGGAAGTACCGAGACGACCCGCGCGGCCAGGAGGTCTCCTCGGGCCGCGGGTGGCGTCCCATCCATCCGAGCAAGGCATTCCGGTCGAATGCGAGCGCTTGGCCGCTGCTCCCGCGGGTCCAAGCGCCGCCAAGGGGCCACAACGGACTCCGCTTCGAGTTGTCGAGTTCCGCGACGGCACTCGTGGGAAAATCCAACAGCACCGAAAAGCCAAGCTGGAATGGGGCTTCGCTCGATTTCTCCTCTGTCGTCACGCTTCAACTGTCGAATTTCTCCACGCTGCTTCCCCTCCGAGATCTTCCCGCGGGCCGCTCGCGTGGTGGGTAATCCACTGATTCTGCAACGAGATATCCGGACTCCTCGGAGCGTTGGAAAAGTCGGCATGCCCCTTGCCTTAGGAGAGTGGCGCAGGACGATTGAAAGGAGAAACCCATGACCGTCCTCTTCGTGCTTCTCACCTTCGCCGCCTTCCTGGCGCTCGATGCCTGGTCCCACCGCAACGAAGCCGTGCAGGTCCCCGTTCTCGCGGTGGAACGGGAAGAGTCCTTCCGGCTCGAGCCGGTGTGGGTCGCCGGCTACCAGGTCCCCGAGGGCCTCCACTACCATCGCGGCCACACTTGGGCCCGTCCGATCTCTTCCGACACGATCGCGGTCGGGATCGACGACTTCGCGCGTCGCCTGATCGGCCCCGCGACCCGTGCCTCCCTCCCCAAGCCCGGCACCTGGATCCATCAGGGCGAGGCCTCGGCGAGGCTCGGGCTCGACGGACGTGAAGTCCAGCTCGTCGCTCCGGTCGAGGGCGAGGTGGTGGAAACCAACCCGCTGCTCGCCGAGCAGCCCGGAGCCGCCACCTCCGATCCCTACGGCCGCGGCTGGCTGTACAAGGTCCGCACCAGCGACGTCGGACGCAATCTCGCCAACCTGCTCTCCGGCAGCCTCGCGCATCGCTTCATCGAGGACTCCCGCGAGCGCCTGCAGCTCCAGCTGATGGCCCTCTCGGGAAGCGTGCTGGCCGACGGCGGCGAGCCCTCGCCCGATTTCGCCCGTCATCTGAGCGACGACGACTGGCATCGCTTCACCCGCGAGTTCCTGCTCTCGTAACGGAGTCGGCGATGACCACCATCCGCCCGCAGGCTCTCCTGATCGACATCACCCGCTGCGTCGGATGCGGGGCCTGCGTCGAGGCCTGCCTCGACGCGCATCACCTCGCGACCGACCCCGCCACCGTCAAAGGCCTCTCTTCGCATGCCCTGACGGCGCTCGCCGAGCACGGCGACCTCTATGTGCGTCAACTCTGCCGCCACTGCCTGACTCCCGCCTGCGCCAGCGTCTGCCCGGTCGAGGCCTTTCGCAAGACGCCGGCCGGCCCGGTGGTCTATGACGCCAGCCGCTGCCTGGGCTGCCGCTACTGCATGCAGGCCTGCCCGTTCGGGGTCCCCAAGTACGAGTGGGACAAGCCCGTTCCGGCGGTCGTGAAGTGCGATTTCTGCGCTTCGCGCCAGGCGGAGGGCAAGCCCACCGCCTGCGCCGAAGCCTGTCCCGAGAACGCGACCACCTACGGCCCGCGCGACGAGATGCTCGCCGAGGCCCGGCGTCGAATCGCCGCCGAGCCCGACAGGTACCACCCCCACATCTACGGGGAGACCGAAGCCGGCGGCACCTCCGTGCTCTTCCTCTCGCCCGTGCCCTTCGAGCAGCTCGGCTTCCCGAACGTCGCCGGCGGGCCGCTTCCGGAGCTCACCGCCAAGGCGCTCGCCAAGATCCCGGGCATCCTCTCGATCGGCGGCTCGCTGCTCGCCGGCATCTGGTGGATCACCAAGCGGCGCGAGGAAGTCGCTCGCGCCGAGCACGAAGACCGTCGGTCCAAGGAGGCCGGTCATGACGCGTGATTCCTTCCGCCCCTCGCTCTGGCGGGGTGTCTTCTATCTGCTGCTCGCCTTCGGCCTGCCCGTTCTCGTGCTCCGCTTCACGCGCGGGCTCGGAGCGGTGACCAACCTGTCCGACGACTTTCCCTGGGGCCTCTGGATCGGCTTCGATCTGCTCTGTGGAGTCGGCCTGGCGGCCGGCGGCTTCACTCTCACCGCGGCGGTCTACATCTTCAACCTCAAGCGCTTCCAGCCGATCGTCCGTCCGACCGTTCTCACCGCGTTCCTCGGCTATCTGCTCGTGATCGGCGCGCTGTTGGTGGACCTCGGCCGTCCCTGGAACATCTGGCATCCGCTCATCATGTGGAATCCCCACTCGGTGATGTTCGAGGTCGCCTGGTGCGTGATGCTCTACACGACCGTGCTCGCGCTCGAGCTCTCGGGCCTCGTCTTCGAGCGCCTCAAGTGGAAGCGGGCACAAGCCATCCAGCACGCGGCAACGATTCCGCTGGTGCTGGCCGGCGTGCTCCTCTCGACCCTCCACCAGTCCTCGCTCGGCGCCCTCTACCTCATCATCCCGGGCAAGCTGCACCCGATCTGGTACACGCCGGCGCTCCCCTGGATCTTCTGGTCCTCCGCCATCGCCGCCGGGCTCGCGATGGTGATCGTCGAATCGCGGCTCTCGTCGCGCGCCTTCCACCGGCCGATCGAGATGGACCTGCTCTCCGACATCGCCCGCGTGCTCCTCGTGGCGCTCGGCGTCTTCGCCGTCTTCCGCATCTACGACCTCGTCCACCGCGGCGTCCTCGCCGAGGTGCTGAAACCCACCTACGAAGCCGGCATGTTCGGCCTGGAGTTCGTGCTCGGCGTGGCCCTCCCGTTCTTCCTGCTGCTCTCACCGCGCACCCGCTCCGACATTCGACGCCTCTACCCCACGGCGCTGCTCGCGGTCATGGGGTTCGTCGTCAACCGCCTCAACGTGAGCGTGACCGGGCTCGAGTCGGCCTCCAAGACCCACTACGTCCCGGCCTGGACCGAGATCGCGGTCTCGCTCGCCATGGTGGCCGCCGGATTCGCGGCGTTTGCCCTGGTGGTGCGATACTTCCGGGTGTACCCCGAGGGCGACTCGCGGGCCGTCGCCGCGCGGCCGCGAGAGTCGCTTCCGGGGCATCCCTTCGTCACGCCGGCGAAGCGGATGACTTGAGGATCGCCATGAAGTCGTCTGCTGCGGAGGCCGCCCCTCGGCGGTCTCCGCCGTCGCGTCTCGCCTTCCGGCTTGCCCTCGTCCTCTCGCTGGGCTCGGCGCTGATCCTCTTCGCCGCCGCCGCCTGGAACTTGGCGCTCCAGCGCGCCCAACTGACCCGGCTGGTCGAGGAGCAGGCGGCGACCGTCGTGAGCGTCATCCGGAGCGCCTCGCGCGACGCGATGCTGCGCAACGACTCGACCGAGCTCTCCCGGATCGTGACCGCGCTCGCGGATCGCGAGCGCGTCGACCGCATCCGCGTCTTCGACAAGCAGGGGCGCATCACGCAATCGAGCGAACGCACGGAGATCGGGCACCGGGTCGACCTCTCGGCCGAGCAGTGCGAGAGCTGTCACGCCGCCGACGCGCCGCTCGAGACCCCGGACGTTCCCCAGCGTACGCGCGTGTTCGAACGTCCGGGCCAGGGGCGCCTGCTCGGCCTGATCGCTCCCATCCGCAACGAGGCCGCCTGCGCCAACGCCGCCTGCCACGCGCATCCGGCCGAGCGCACGGTGCTCGGAGTGCTCGACGTCCAGCTCCCTCTCGGACGCGTCGACGAAGCGCTCGCGGCCTCGGAGCGGCAGCTCCGGATCGGGCTTCTCGTGCTGGTGCTCGCGATCGTCACCCTGGCCTGGTGGCTGAGCTGGCGGCTCGTTCTCCGGCCGGTCGGACGGCTCACCGCGGCGGCGCCCCGCCTCGCGGCGGGCGACTTCACGGCCCAGGTTCCCGCGACCTCGCGCGACGAGCTCGGCGACCTGGCGCGGGCCTGGAACCGGATGGCGGTGGAGCTCGGGGTGGCGCACGAGGAGCTGGCCTCGTGGGGACGCCGCCTCGAAGAGCGGGTGGAGGAGAAGACCCGCACGCTCGAAGCGACCCACCAGCACCTGCTACGCGTCGAGAAGATGGCGTCGCTCGGCAAACTCTCGGCGAGCGTCGCGCACGAGCTCAACAATCCGCTGGCGGGAATCGCGACCTACGCGCGACTCCTGAGGAGACGTCGCACGGAGGCGGTCGCGGATGGCATTCCGATCACGCCCGGCGAGGACATCGACCGCATCCTCAAGCTGATCGAGGACGAGGCGCTGCGCTGCGGCGGCATCGTGAAGAACCTGCTCCTCTTCTCGCGCACTCCGGGCGCCATGTTCACGCCGACGGACTTCGCCCCGATCGCCGAGCGCGTGGCGTTGCTGGTGCACCACCAGGCGGAGCTCGCCAGCGTGGCGATCGAGCGCCAGGTCGCTCCGGAGCTCCCGACCATCGAGTGCGACGCCGCGCAGATCCAGCAGGCGCTCCTCGCCCTGGTGATCAACGCGCTCGAGGCCTGCGGAGAAGGCGGACGGGTGACGATCGCCGCCGAGACCTCGCGCGATGCCGGTCACGTGGTGCTCGAAGTGGCGGACACCGGCCGAGGCATTCCGCCCGAGGCGCTGCCGCACGTCTTCGAGCCGTTCTTCACCACCAAACCCATGGGGGTCGGCCTCGGCCTCGGCCTGTCGATCGTCTATGGCATCGTGGAGCGGCATCACGGGCGCATCGACGTCACCTCGCAACTCGGCGCGGGGACTCGTTTCACGATCGAGCTGCCCGTCCGGCAGCCGGCGCTCACGGCCGAGCCGGCGGGGGAACGGAGCACAGCATGAGCGACGCGACGAACAAGGCGGCCCAACTCTCGATCCTCGTCGTCGACGACGAGCCGATCGTCCAGCAATCGCTGGGCGACTGGTTTCGCCAGGACGGCTACGCGGTGGACTGCGCCTCGAACGCCAAGGAGGCGCTGCGGCTCGCGGCCGAACGATCGCACGACATCGCCCTCCTGGACATCAAGATGCCGGGGATCGACGGGCTCGAGCTCCAGGAACGCCTCGCGAAGGACTGCCCGGAGCTCACCATCATCGTGATGACCGCCTACGCCTCGGTGGAGTCCGCGGTGAGGGCGCTCAAGGCCGGAGCCTACGACTACATCACGAAGCCCTTCGACCCCGACGAGCTCTCGCACCTCGTCCGCCGCGCCGCCGAGCACCGTTCCCTGCGATCGGAGAACGCCCGCCTCAAGGAGCAGCTCGCCTCGGTGGCCGGACCGACGCCGATCGTCGGCGTCTCGGCGGCGATGCGGCACGTCCAGGGGCTCATCGACGCCGTGGCGGGGACCGACGCCACCGTCCTGGTGCGCGGCGAATCCGGCACCGGCAAGGAACTGGTGGCTCGCGCGGTTCATGCCCGCTCGCCGCGGCGCTTCGGTCCCCTGGTGGTGGTCAACTGCGGCGCCCTTCCCGAGGGGGTTCTCGAGAGCGAGCTCTTCGGGCACGAGAAGGGAGCGTTCACCGGCGCCCAGTTCCGGCACAAGGGGAAGTTCGAGATGGCCGACGGCGGCACCGTCTTTCTCGACGAGATCGGGACCGTGACGGCCCGCGTGCAGGTCGAGCTCCTGCGCGTGCTCGAGGAGAAGAAGGTCACCCGGCTCGGCGGGACGGCGAGCGTCCGCACCGATTTCCGAGTCATCGCCGCCACCAACCTCGATCTCGACGCGGCGGTCCGCGAGGGACGGTTCCGCGACGACCTCTTCTGGCGGCTGAACGTGTTCACGATCGACCTGCCGCCGCTGCGCGATCGTCCCGAGGACATCCCGGTGTTGGCCGAGCACTTCCTCGAGCGCTTCGCCTTCGCCATGAATCGTCCGGCCATGAAGCTCTCGAGCGAAGCCGTGGAGGCGCTGCGCTCCTACGCCTGGCCGGGCAACGTGCGCGAGCTCCAGAACGCGGTCGAGCGCGCGGTGGTGCTCGGCAAGCCGCCCACGATCGAGGTCAGTGATCTGCCGCTCAGGCTCTCGGCTTCGCCGACCCGTCCCGGCCCCCTCTCCCTCGAGGAGGTCGAGAAGAACCACATCCGGCGGGTTCTCGACGGCTGCGACTGGAACATCTCGCAGGCTGCGAAGACGCTCGGGATCGATCGCGGCACGCTCTACGCCAAGATCCGGCGCTTCGGATTCGAGCGGGTCCCGGCCTGAGCCGGGGGAACCCTCTCGCGATGGGGAGCGAGCCGCAGGGCCCCGGAGTCGCGCCGGCCTGGCGGGAGATCGCTCTTTCGCCGATCGGCGGCCTTCCCGCACGGGATCTCGAGGCGGTCCTCGCCGCGCTCTCCGCCCGCGTCGACCTGCCGTGCCGGCCCGTGGCGGTGCCGCGCCAGATCCCGCTCGCGACCATTCCCGGGCGTTCCCAGGTCGACGCCGACCGGCTGCTCGCGCACCTCGAGGAGCTCGCCGGATCCGCGCCCCTGGTGGGCGTCACCGGCCACGACCTGGCGTTGCCCATCTTCACCCACGTCTTCGGCCGCGCTCGCCTGGGCGGCCGCGCGGCGGTCGTCTCGCTCGCGCGCCTCCGAGAACCCGACGTGACCGGCGGGGCCGGATCCCTGCTCGGACGTCGAGCGGCCGCCGAGATCCTCCACGAGCTCGGCCACCTCGCGGGGCTCGAGCATTGCGCCGAGCCCGGCTGCCTCATGCGCTTCGCCGCCACCATCGAGGCGGCGGATCTGCGAGGTGGGACCTTCTGCGCGAGCTGCGCGGCCCGCCTGCCGGCGGGGCTCGCGCGGCGCGGCGCGGACCTCGGCGAGCGCTGGTTGGGTGAGGACCTCAGCCGCGGCTCTTGAGCAGGTCGCGGATCTCGCCGAGCAGCTTGACGTCCGCGGGCGGCTCCGCCGGAGCCGCGGGGGCCGGCGCTGGCGCGGGCCGCCGCAGCTGGTTGACGGCCCTGACCAGGACGAAGATGCAGAAGGCGACGATCAGGAAGTCGATCACCGCTTGCAGGAAAGCGCCGTAGCCCAGGGTGATCGGCGCCTCGTCGGTTCCCCCCAGGCGCCATTGGAGGCCCGAGAAGTCGAGACCGCCGAGGACCAGGCCGAGCACGGGCGTGAGGACCTTGTCGACCAGCGCCGAGACGATCTTCCCGAACGCCCCACCGATGAGGACTCCGACCGCCATGTCCATCACGTTGCCGCGGTTGACGAATTCCTTGAACTCCGATGCGAAGCCCATGTGCGCTCCTTCCCAGATCTCGGGTCGTGGCCCGCGGCGCTCGTTGCCGCGCGGGACGCCAAGCGCCACCGCGCCCCACGCTCGCGTCGTCGAAGCCGTCGAATCCTAGCAGCGACCCCCGATGACGCGGGCGCTCGGCCGCCTCCTCAGGGAATGCCGAGGCGCTTGCGCTTCTCCCAGAGCCCCTTGCGGCTGACGCCGAGAAGCTCCGCGGCGCGCGCCTGGTGACCGCGCGTCGCACCGAGGGCCGCGACGATGGCGCGACGCTCGGCCTCGGCGAGCGTCTCCACGCCCCGTCCGGCGGCGCCTTCGGGAACGGCTGGATCGAGCACCGGTCCGTCGGTCGCGAGCATCGCCCGCTCGAGGAGGTTGCGCAGCTCGCGCACGTTGCCGGGAAAGCCGTAGCGGTCCATCCAGTCACGGGCGCGCGGCGCGAGGTCGAGGCCGGGGCGCCCGAAACGGTGGCCGAGGTCGGCCAGCAGAGCCGCGAGGAGAGCGTCGAGATCCTCTCGGCGCTCCCTGAGCGGCGGCAACCGGAAGGTCAGCACCTCGAGGCGGTAGAAGAGGTCGGAACGAAACGCCCCGCGCTCGACCCGCGCCGCCAAATCCTCGGCGCCCACCGCGACGAACCGCACGTTCGCCTCGGTGTCCGCGCCCCCGAGGGGCGCGTAGCGACGCTCGGCGACGAGGCGCAGGAGCTTGGGCTGCGCGACCAGGGGTAGCTCTTCGACGTGATCGAGAACGAGCGTCCCGCCCTCCGCCCGGGCCACGCGTCCCGCCTGACCGCGCTCCGCGCCCGTGAAGGCCCCGGCGCGATAGCCGAAGAGCTCGCTCTCGAACAGCGACGTGGGGAGGGCCGCCGGATCGAGCTCGACCAGGGGTCCCGCCGCCCGCGGCCCCGCGGCGTGCAGGAGCCGCGCGAGGGTCGAGCGCCCCGTGCCGGCTTCGCCGAGCACCAGCGCCGGCGCCGTCGAAGCCGCGGCGGCGACGAGGCCCGCCAACCGGTTCTGAAGGGAGGGCGACGCCGAGAAGAAGCTCTCCGCCGCCGCGGCCCCGCCGCTCACGGGTGGAACTCTGCGGTCACCTCGGGCGCGTCGCGCCAGAGCCGCTCGAGCCCGTAGTAGGCCCGGCGCTCGTCGAGCAGCGCGTGAATCAGGAAGTCGCCGTAGTCGAGCAGCACCCACTGCGCCGCCGAGTAGCCTTCGACGTGCAGCGGACGCACGCCACGCTCCTTGAGCCGCTCCTCGACCGCATCGGCGATCGCCTGGACCTGGCGCTCGTTCGAGCCGCTGCAGATGACGAAGTAGTCGGCGAAGTCGGTGACCGGCTCGAGGTGACGCACGCGCACATCCTCGGCTTTGGTGTCGTGCGCCGCGGCGACCGCCTGTCGGACGCGCTCTCGGATGGGGTTCGCGTCGGTGCCGTCGGGAGCGATCATCGATAGAGGCGGTATTTCCGCACGTATCTTAGCACCGGGTCGGCGAGCCATCCGGCGGGGATCTGCTCGCCGCGCGCCAAGCGTCCGCGGATCTCGGTCGACGACGCCGGATGCGGGGGATTGGCGATGACGCGCACTCTGCCGCGCTCGAGGCCATCCTCGAGCTCCGCCGGGACCCGGCCCCCGGACGCCTCGAGACTCCAGCCCGGGCGCGCCATCACGCCGATCTCGACCGCCGCCAGGATCTCGCGCCAACGGACCCAGTTCGCCAGGTCGAGAAAGGAGTCGGCCCCCAGCAGGAGAAGGATCGTGTCGCGTGGCCGGATCGCGAGAAAGTGCGTGACGGTGTCGATCGTATAGGCGGGCCTCCCCAAGGTGAGCTCGAAATCGGAGACCAGCAGCGAGTCCTGCTCGAGCAGCGAGAGCTCCACCATGGCGTACCGCGCCGCCGCCGGAGCCGCGCAACCGTCCCGCTTGTGCGGCGGCTCGGCGGTGGGGAGGAAGAGGACCTCGTCGAGCTCCAGCGCGCGCCGCGCGGCGAGCGCGCCCGAGACGTGCCCGGCGTGAATCGGGTCGAAGCTGCCGCCGAGCAGACCGACCCTCACGCCGCCGCCTCCAGGCGCGCGGCGAGCGCCGCCACCAGCGCCCGGACGCCGGCACCCGTCGCGGCGCTCAGCTCGAAGTAGGCGAGTCCGCGCGCGACGGCCGCGGCCGCGAGCTCCCGTCGTCGCTCCTCCCGAGCGGCGTCGAGCTTGCTGCCGACCAGCAGGCGTTCGCGCTCCAACAACCCCGGATCGAACTCCGCGAGCTCGCGTTCCACCGTTTCCAGGTCGGCGACCGCGTCGCCCTCGGCCGCCAGATCGACCAGGTGCACGAGCAGGCGGCAACGGTCGACGTGGCGGAGAAACTGGAACCCGAGCCCAGCGCCCTGCGACGCACCGGCGATCAGACCCGGAAGATCGGCGATCACGAAGGGGCGCGCGAGCGGCCCCTCGGCCACCACTCCGAGATTAGGGACGAGCGTCGTGAACGGATAGTCGGCGATCTTCGGCCGCGCCGCCGAGACCACGCTGATGAGCGTCGACTTTCCGGCGTTCGGAAGCCCCACCAAGCCGACATCCGCGAGCAGCTTGAGCTCCAACGCGAGCCGTTTCTCCTCCCCCTCACCCCCCGGATCGGCGCGCCGGGGCGCCTGATGGACCGGCGTCGCGAAGTGCTGGTTGCCCCGCCCACCACGCCCCCCCTTCGCGACCAGCAGGCGCTGCCCATCCTCGAGCACCTCGCCGAGCGTTTCGGCTTCGCCTTCGAGCGCGATCACCGTGCCGAGCGGGACCCGGACCTCGAGGTCCGATCCCGAGCGGCCGGTCCGGTTGCTGCCGAGCCCATGCTGGCCGCGCTCGGCGGCGTAGATCGACTGGAAGCGCAGATGGAAGAGGGTGTTGAGCCGGGAGTCGCCCACCAGATAGACCGAGCCCCCGTTCCCGCCGTCCCCCCCGGAGGGACCACCCCGCGGCACGTACTTCTCGCGCCGGAACGCGACGCAGCCGTTCCCGCCCCGACCCGCCCGCACGTGAACGATCGCCTCGTCGAGGAATACCACGATTCTGGACCGGCTCTCAGCCGGCTCCCGGCCTACTCGGCCGGTTCGATGTGGATGAAGGTGCCGCGACGGCCACGGTTCTGAAAAGCCACCGTGCCGGCGACCTTGGCGAACAGGGTGTCGTCCTTGCCCTGGCCGACGTTGCGGCCCGGGAAGAAGCGCGTGCCGCGCTGACGCACGAGGATGGATCCGCCGGTCACCTTCTCGCCGCCGAAGGCCTTGATGCCGAGCCTCTGGGCGTTCGAGTCGCGGCCGTTGCGCGTCGAGCCCTGCCCTTTCTTATGTGCCATGACGAAGTGCTCCTAGCCGCTCTCAGATGAGAATCTTGCTGACTCGGACGCGCAGGTAGTCCTGCCGATGCCCCGCCTGGCGCTTGAAGCCCTTGCGCGTCCTGTGCTTGAAGATCCGCACCTTGGGGCCGCGCGTCTCGCCCACCAGCTCGGCCTCGACGCTCGCCCCGGGAATCACCGGATTTCCGACTCGGGTGCCACCCTCCCCGTAGACCAGCAGGACGCGATCGAACGTCACCTTCTCCTGCCGTTCCCCCTGGACCGGAACGCGCTCGACGTCGAGCACGTCCCCGGGCTGAACCCGGTACTGCTTCCCACCTGTCTCGATCACCGCAAACATGACGACACACCTTTCTTGCCGCGGACAGCGCGCGGACTGCAAATACTATCCGCCCTCCCCTCGGGCGTCAACTCGATCGTCGGGGCTCCCCGCGACCCGGGCGCTCTCGTACGCTCTCGGCATGTTCGCTCGCTTGACCCGGCTCGGGACCGACGCGGCGCTCAAGGCTCTGGGATTCTCCCGGCGGGAACAGGTCCACGGGCCCTGGCGGCTCCGGGTCGGCTCGGGCGGCGCACCGGGCCGCGAGCCCTGGGTTCTCCTGCACGGCCTGGGAGCGACGTCGGCGACCTTCCTCCCGTTGCTGCGCGATCTCCGCTCCGAGGCCGACCTACGGCTCCCGGAGCTCTCCCTGCTGGGAGGGACTCGCGGACCGCGGCCGGCGTTGGGCGTGCGCGAAGGGGCCGACGCCGTCGGCGCTCTCGTTGAGCGGGAGTTCGCCGGGCGGCCGGTGACCCTCTGCGGCATCAGCCTCGGCGGATGGACCGCCGTCCGCCTCGCTCTCGCCCGTCCGGAGCTCGTCGCCCGTCTCCTGCTGGTCGTTCCCGGCGGCTATCGCGATCAGGATTGGGACCGGATCGAGCGCATGGTACGCGTGGAGACGTACCGGGATACCGCCGCGATGTGGCGGGCGCTCTTCGTCGCACCGCCCCTCCCGCTCCGCCTCGCGCGCCCCCTCTTCTTCCTCGCCTACACCTCCCCGACGGTTCGCGCGACGCTCGCGACGGTGCGCGCGGCGGATGCCTTCGGCGCCGAGGATCTCCATCGCCTGGCCTGTCCGGTCGGACTCCTCTGGGGGGAAGAAGACGCTCTCTTCCGCGTCGAGGTCGGCGAGACGATGGCACGCCACCTCGCCCGCGCGAGGCTCTATCGGGTCGGCGGCGCCGGGCACGCGGTGCAATGGGAGAAGCCCTCCGAGTTCGTCGCCCGCGTGCGCGCCTTTCGCCGCGAGTTCCCCTTGCCGTGACGGCCGCCCGAGCGGCAAGATGATCCGCGTACCGACGTCCCGAAGCCGGAGGGCCCGTCCATGCCGACGCCCGATTACCTGATCTGCCTCAACTGTGAATCACCCTGCTACACCTTCGAATGGGGCGACGACGGCGTCGAGGAAGCCCTCTGCCAGGTCTGCGGCAACGACGAACCGGACCAGTTCGTCACGGAGGACGACTTCGACGCCATCACCGCCGAGCGGGACGGCTGACGACCCTCCACGGTCAGGCGTCGTCGCCGAAGCCCGTTCCCAGGGCACGCGCGGTGGCCACCAGCTCGCCGCGCGGGTCCACGCGCTTGATCGAAGCCACCGCCTCGCCGAGCGGCACCTCCGCGATCTCCCCGGCGTTGAGACAGACCATCGTCGAGTAGCGACCCTCCACCGCGGCTTCGGCGGCACGCCTGCCGAACCGCGTCGCCAGGATGCGATCGAACGACACCGGCGAGCCGCCCCGTTGCAAGTGGCCGAGCACGGTGACGCGGATCTCGTGCTCGATGCGCGGCGCGAGGTCCCGCGCCAGGGCCTCCCCGGCGCCCCCCAGTCGCGGGGGTCCGTCCCCCGCGTCCGCCACTCGCGTGGCTGCCTGCCCGTCCACCGGATGCGCTCCCTCCGCCACAACCACGAGGGAGAACGCCTGCCCGCGCTCGGCCCGCTCCTCGATCTTCTCCTCGACGCGCTCGACGCGGTACGGAATCTCCGGAATGAGGATCACGTCGGCAGCGCCCGCGATCCCGGCGTGCAAGGCGATCCACCCCGCATCGCGGCCCATGACTTCGAGGATCATCACGCGGTGATGGCTCTCCGCCGTGTCGCGCAGCCGGTCGAGAGCCTCGGTCGCGGTCTCGATCGCGGTCCAGAAGCCGAACGTGTAGTCGGTCGCCGTGAGGTCGTTGTCGATCGTCTTGGGAACCCCGACCACCGGCAGGCCGAGCTCGGCGAAACGCGCCGCGATCCTGAGGCTGCCGTCGCCGCCGATCACGACCAGCGCGTCGAGCCCCGCCTGGCGCGCGTGCTCGATCGCCTCCCCCGAACGGTCCACCGCGCGTCCCCCAGCCCCCGGCATGGCGAAAGGGTTGCAGCGGTTGGTCGTGCCGAGCACCGTTCCGCCCTTGCCGATCAAGTTGCGGACGGCGGCGCTCGAGAACGGCAGGAAGCGGCGCTCCACCAGGCCCTCGAAACCGTCGAGGATGCCGATCATCTGCACGCCTCGCCGCTCGGCCGTGCGCACGACGGCGCGGATGACCGCGTTGAGCCCCGGCGCGTCGCCGCCGCCGGTCAGCAATCCGAGCTTCGCGGGTGTCTTTGGCACGCGCGGGATTCTACGGCTTGACGGAGCCGCTCGCGGCGGCGAGCGGGAGCTCGATCCGGAACGTCGTCCCGGCCCCCGGCGTCGATGCGAACGTCACGTCGCCACCGTGGGCGCGCGCCACCCTGCGTGCGATCGCGAGGCCCAGCCCGGTCCCTCCCTTGCGCGTCGAGAAGAAGAGCTCGAAGACGCGCTCCCGGACCTCCTCGGCGATGCCGTGGCCGTTGTCCTCCACTTCGAGCACCAGCCGCAGCGCATCGCGCCGCGCGCTCAAGACGACGCGCGGCCGGCGTCCCGTCCCGTCGCAGGCCGCGAGAGCGTTCTGGAGCAGGTTCATCAGGAGCTGCTGAATCTGCTCGGGATCGACCTTCGCCGCGGCACCGCCGCCGTCGTCCACCACCACCAGCTCCGCCCCGGCCGCGGCGAACTCCCGCGCCACGACCGCGCGCGCTCGCTCCACGAGCTCCGCCGCGCCGACGCTCTCGAGGCGGAGAGCGCGCGGTCGCGCGTAGCTCAGGAAGTCGGTGACCAGGCGCTCGAGCCGGCCGATCTCGCCGCGCGTGATCGACAGCAGACGGCGGTGCGAGGTGACCGACGCCGGCGACCCGAGGTCCTCCTCCAGCATCTGCATGTTGAGGTTGAGTGAGTTCAGCGGATTCCGGATCTCGTGGGCGAGACCGGCCGCCAGGGTGCCCAGGTAGGCGAGACGCTCGGCCTCCTGCTTCTGCTCCTGGAGCCGCTGGCCATGGCGCACGAGCGCGGAGATGAGCACGAAGGCGAGCACCACGATGATCAGCGTGACGCCGCCGATGACCGCCGTCTGCCCGATCAGCTCGCGGCGCAACTCGGTGATGCGGCGCTCGATCTCGAGCGCGCTGATGCCGATCCGCAGGGAGCCGAACTCTCCGATCGGCACCGTGACGTCGAGCGAATCGAGGGCGGCCGGCGGCAGCGTCACTTTGCGCGTCTCCTGATGCTCGAGGGTTCGCGACTCGACGCGCGGCGCATCGGTACCGATCTCGCGGCGCCCGGAGGGCGTCGCCGGGGCCGGCGCAGCGATTTCGGTCTCGCGCCGCTCCTTCATGACCAGCACGCCGTTGCGATCGGTGATCTCCACGGTCTGCACGATCTGGCGCTGGCGCAGCACCGAATCGATGTAGGTCTGCGTCTCCTGCGCGAGCGCCACGGCGGTGAAGAGATCGCCTCCGGTCTGCTCGGCGGAGCCGGCGATCCGGCCCGCCAGGTCCTGGGCTTCGCTCCGGGTCTCGAGCAGCACCCGATCCAGCTCCCGCCGGGAGAGGGTCTGGAAGATCAGCCAGGAGAAGAGCGAGAAGTCGCTGAGGATGAAGAGCGCGAGGAGGCCGAGGATGACACCCAGCTTGCCGCGCGAGCGCTTGGCACCCCGCTTCGCCACCCGCGGAGCCTAGCACGGGACGTCGAGATGGCCGCGTAATGTCCTGATTCTAAGGAATTTCCAAGCATGAAGAAGAACCTGATGGCGATGTGCTCAGATTTCATGGCAGGACAGAAATATTCCTACAAATCTTAGTGTTCTCTACTCCAGAAAGCGCCGAGTGGGGTGGTGCCCATTCGAGCAAACCCGAAACGAAAGGAGACTTCCATGACCACCGGACTGATTCGCTGGAGCCCCGAGACCGACTTGCTGCGCGGCCGCTTCGATCGCGTCTTCAACGAGATGCTGAACGAGCTCTGGGGCGGAACGGCCCGCACCGAAGAGATGGCGAGCCGCAGCTGGATGCCCCCCGTCGACGTGCGCGAGACGGCGGATGCGCTTCGCTTCGTGTGCGAGCTCCCCGGCCTCAAGAAGGAGGACGTGACGATCACGCTCGAGAACCAGGTCCTCACGCTCTCCGGCGAGCGCAAGTTCGAGAAGGAGAACCAGGGCGAGTCCTTCCACCGCGTCGAGCGCGCCTATGGCGCCTTCAGCCGCTCCTTCACCCTCCCGGCCAACATCAAGAGCGACAAGGTGGAGGCGGCCTTCGCGGACGGCGTGCTGACCATCGAGCTGCCGAAGCTCGAGGAGTCCAAGCCGCGCAAGATCGTCATCCGCTGACGCGCCACGGCACGGCGGCGGACCGGAAGGCGGGGGCCTGGGCCCCCGCTTTTCTTTTCGTCGCGCATTCCTCTACGATGCCCACAAGATCATGGGCCGGGCTCGCGGCGTCCACTTCCTGCTCGCGTCGGTTCTCCTCGCCGGCTGCGGAGCCGAGCGTCCGACGCCCGGCCGCCCGACGACGATCGTGGGCGTGACGATCACCGATCTCTCGAACGTCAACGAGCTCGTCGCGAGCGACATTTCCTTCACGAACGACCTCCTCGATCTGGTCTTCCTGCAGCTGCTGGTCGAGCAGGCCGACTTCTCCGAGCATCCGCCGACCCTGGCGCCGTCGCTCGCCGAGTCCTACGAGCTCTCGGACGACCACCGGATCGCGACCTTCCATCTGCGTCCGGACGCCGTCTGGAGCGATGGCGTTCCGATCACCGCCGAGGACGTGCGCTTCACCTGGGAGGCGCAGCGCTCCCCCGAGATCGCCTGGAGCTTCGCGGACCTCAAGGAGGCGATCGACGACGTGGAGGTCGTCGACCCGCACACCGTCCGTTTCCGCTTCAACCGCGACTACCCCTACCAGATCGTCGAGGCGAACGACGGCAAGATCCTCCCCAAGCACGTCTGGGGCGAGGTGCCGTTCGCCGAGTGGCGCCAGCGCGCGGAATGGTTCCGGGAGCACCTCGTGACCTCCGGGCCCTTTCGGCTCGCCTCCTGGCAACCCGGCACGGAGATCGTGCTCGAGCGCAACGCGCGTTACTTCGACCCGACGCTCCCGAAGCTCGATCGCGTCGTCTTTCGCGTCGCTCCGGACGCCGCCACGCACGCCGATCAGCTGCTCGCCGGGACCATCGACTTCGCCTGCGGCATGACGCCCGCCGACGCCTCGCGGCTCGCCCATCACCCCGAGCTGCGCGTGATTCCCTACGAGACGCGTCAGTACGACTACATCGTCTGGAACACGCGGCGTGTCCCGTTCGACGATCCCGCGGTGCGGCGCGCGCTCACGCTCGCGATCGACCGCCAGGCGCTGGTGGACACCCTCTTCCGGGGGTACGCCGTGGTCGGCTCGTCGCCGATTCCGGCCGCCTTCTGGCCGCACGATCGCGAGCTCGTGCCCTGGCCCTACGACCCCGAGGAGGCGAAGCGGCTGCTCGCGGCGGCCGGTTTCGCCGATCGCGACGGCGACGGCGTGCTCGATCGCGGCGGCAAGCCCCTCCGCTTCGAGCTCTCCACGAACTCCTCGAACCGGTTCCGCTCCGACGCGCTGGTGATGATCCAGGAGCAGCTTCGCCGCGTCGGCGTCGACGCCCGTCCGCGGACCGTGGAGATCCACACCCTGAACGAGCTCAACCAGGCGCACGACTTCGACGCCACGCTCATGGGCTGGGCCGTCGACACCACGTTCGACCTGAGGTCGAATCTCCATTCGAGCGAGATCGACGGGGGCTACAACTTCGGCTCCTTCAGCGACCCGGAGGTCGATCGCCTGCTCGAGGCGACGCGCCGGGCGAAGACGCCGGAGGAGGCCCGGCCGGACCTGGTCCGCATCCAGCGCATCCTGCACCAATCGCAGCCCTTCACCTTCCTCTGGGAGCCCCAGCGCATCTGCGTGGTGCGGAGCGACCTCGAGAACGTGCGGCCGAACAGCCTCTCGGCCTACTTCAACCTCGCCCAGTGGACCCGTCGCTTCTCCGGCGGATGAGCCCGGGGCGGCGGGCCCTCGCCCGGCTCATCGCGAGCGCGGTGCTGCTCTGGCTGGTCACCAGCGCTCTCTTCGTCCTGCTCCATCTTCTGCCGGGCGATCCGGGAGCCACCTTCGAGGATCCGCGCGTCCCCGCCTCGCACCGGGTGCGCCTGCGCGCCGTCTACGGCCTCGACCGGCCGCTCCCCGAGCAGTACCTGCGCTGGCTCGGCAACGCGCTCCGCGGCGAGTGGGGGTACTCCTTCGTGCATCAACGGCCGGTGGGCGCGGTGCTCCGCGACACGCTGCCGGCGACGCTCGCGCTCGCCCTCTCCGCGCTCGCGCTCGAGTACCTCCTCGGCCTCGGGCTCGGCATCCTGGCGGCGACGCGCGCCGGATCGCCGCTCGATCACGCGATCCGTGGCGTGAGCCTGGCCCTCTGGGCGGTTCCCTCCTTCTGGCTGGGCTTGGTGCTCATCGCGGGTGGCGCCGTCGGCTGGCACCTCTTTCCAACCGGTGGCATCCACTCGATCGACGCGGCCGCCTGGAGCGGCTCGCGGCGCCTCGCCGACTTCGCCTGGCACTTGGCGCTTCCCCTGCTCGCGATGGGCCTCCCCGCGGCCGCGGCGACGGCGCGCTTCGTGCGCGCCACGCTGCTCGAGCAGCTCGCCGAGCCCTACGTGACCGCCGCCCTGGCCCGCGGGCTCTCGCCCCGACGCGTTCTCTGGCGCCACGCGCTGCGCGCGGGGGCGGCACCGATCGCGCAGCTCGCCGGCCTCTCGGTCGCCGGGCTGCTTTCCGGGAGCCTCGCCGTGGAGGTGGTCTTCGGCTGGCCGGGCATCGGCCGCGCAGCCTACGACGCGCTCTTGGCGCGCGACTACCCTCTGCTGCTCGGTACGACCGCCCTCCAGGCGACGCTCGTGATCGCCGGCAGCTTCCTCGCCGAAACGCTTCACGCCGCGCTCGATCCGCGGGTGCGCGATGTCTGATCGACGGACCGTGCGGGCCCGGAGCGGGTTCGCCACGGGAATCCTCCTGCTCGCGACTCTCGCCGCGCTCTCGACCCTCGGCGCCGCGCTCTGGCCGCACGACCCCGATCGCCAGCTCGATCCGGTGCGCGGCAGCCTGCGCGCACCCGGCGCCCGACTCGAGACGGCGAAGCTCAGGGACGGCCGCGAGCTCGCCGGCGATCGGCTGGAGCGAAGGTCCGACGGCGGCGTCGTCGTCCGCGATGCGCGGGGCTCGCTCGAGGTGGCGCCCGAGACGCTCTCGCCGTCCGGCGCGATCTCGACGCGCCGCTTCTGGCTCGGAAGCGACGAGTTCGGGCGGGACGTCGCCGCCCGCCTCCTCGCCGGCGGTCGTGTCTCCCTCGGCGTCGCCGCGCTCTCCGTGCTGCTCATCTGCGCGGTCGGCGTCCCGTTGGGGGCCGCGGCCGGCTTCGCCCCGCCGGCGCTCGACCGCGCGATCCTCCGGTCGATCGAGGCGGCGCAGGCCTTCCCTCGCCTGCCGCTGTTGCTCGCCCTCGCCGCGATCGTGCCCCCGGGAGTCGTCCCCACCGTCCTCCTCCTGGGCTTCACCGGCTGGATGCCCATGGCCCGGCTCGCGCGCGGCGAGTTCCGCTCGCTTCGCGAACGCGAGTTCGTGCTCGCGGCGCGCCTCGCCGGACTCGACACGCTGCGCATCGCCTGGCGGCACATGCTCCCGAACGCGCTCGCCCCCCTGCTCGTCGAAGCGTCACTCGCCGCGTCCGGAGCGATCGTCAGCGAAGCCGCGCTCTCCTTCCTCGGTTTCGGCGTGCAGCCCCCCACCGCGAGCTGGGGCGCGATGATCGCCGACGGTCGCGACCACCTCGCCGACGGCTGGTGGCTCGCGGTCTTGCCGGGCCTCGCCATCGTCGCCGCCACGCTCGCCTTCAACCTCGTCGGCGAAGGGCTCCGCGACCGGCTCGACCCGCGCCGGCGGCGCCTGTAGAGCCGACGCGTGCTCGTCCGCGACTTCGACTTCCAGCTCCCCCAGGCCGCGATCGCCCAAGCGCCCGCCCCGCGTGGGGAGAGCCGCCTGCTGGTGCTCGACGCCGAGGGCGAAGCGCGACACCGCCTGGTGACGGATCTCGTCGACCTTCTCGCCCCGGGCGATCTCCTGGTGGTCAACGACACGCGCGTCCTGCCGGCGCGGCTCTTCGCTCGCGGCCCCGCGGGCGGATCGGTGGAATTGCTCCTGGTCGAGCGCCTCGCCGAGCGCCGCTGGGAGTGCCTCGTGAAGCCGGGCCGGCGCGCCCGGCCCGGCAAACGGCTGGCGCTCGCGCCCGGCGTCTCGGCGGAGGTCGTCGCGATGGGCGAAGACGGGCGGCGTACGGTCGAGTTCTCGACTCCGATCGAGCCCCACCTGGAGACGATCGGCCACGTACCGCTCCCCCCCTACATCGATCGTCCCGATCGCGCCGAGGATCGCGAGCGCTACCAGACCGTCTACGCGGCCGCGCCCGGCGCCATCGCCGCGCCGACCGCCGGGCTCCACTTCACCGAGGCGCTGCTCGACCGGCTCGCCGCGCGCGGCATCGAGCGCGCCTCCGTCACGCTCCACGTCGGTCTCGGGACCTTCAAGCCGGTGACGGCGGAGCTCGTCCACGAGCACCGGATGGACGCCGAACGCTACCTGGTGCCGTCCGCGACCGTCGCGGCCATCGCGGAGGCCCGCCGGCGCGGCGGCCGGGTGGTGGCGGTCGGCACGACGGTGGTCCGCACGCTCGAGAGCGCCGCCGAAGAGGACGGGGGGGTTCGCCCGGGCGCGGGCAGCACCCGGCTCTTCATCGTGCCGGGGCACCGCTTCCGCGCCGTCGACCTCCTACTCACCAACTTCCATCTCCCCCGCTCCACCCTACTGATGCTCGTCTCCGCTTTCGCCGGTCGCGAGCGCGTGCTCGAGGCCTACCGCGAGGCCATCGCCGAGGGGTACCGCTTCTATTCGTACGGGGACGCGATGCTTCTCGCGCGTCAGGCCTGATCGGCGGCGCGGCGCGCCGAGCGCGCGATCCGACTCGCCGCCACCGCGGCACCGAAGCCGTTGTCGATGTTGACCACCACGACGCCGGGAGCGCAGCTGTTGAGCATGGTGAGAAGCGGCGCGAGCCCCGCGAAGGAGGCCCCGTAGCCGACGCTGGTGGGCACCGCGACCACGGGCGCCGGAACGAGCCCGGCGACGAGCGTCGGAAGAGCGCCGTCCATCCCCGCCACCGCCACGACCACGCGCGCGCGGCGCAGCTCGTCGATCCGGTGCAGGAGCCGGTGGAGCCCGGCGACGCCGACGTCGTGCATCGGCAGGGTGCGATGGCCGAAGAAGGCGAGAGCGACCGACGCCTCCTCCGCGACCGGAAGGTCGGAGGTCCCCGCCGCGACGACCGCGATTTCCGGCTCGCCGACGGGCTCCTCGCTCCCCCAAGCCACGGCGCCGGAACGGACGTGATGCACGGCATCCCCGAACTCCGAAAGCAGCGCCGCGGCACTCTCGGGCGGGACGCGCGTCGCCAGGAACCGCCCCTCCGAGGCGGCGAGCCGACGGCAGATGGCGAGAAGATCCTCCGCCCGCTTGCCCGCGCCGTAGATCACCTCGGGGTGGCCGGTGCGAAGCTCGCGGTGCAAATCGAGCTTGGCGTAGTCGAGATCGGCGAACGGGAGCTCGGCGAGCTCGGCCGCGGCCTCGTCCGGAGAGCGCTCACCCGCGGCCACGGCGGCGAGCAGGCGGCGCAACGCCTCGGGCGTCACTGCCGGTCGGCGCCCCCGGGCCGATAACCGCGCGGATCGAGCGCGACGCGCGCGAAACCGAGCGACGCGAGCTCGGGCTCGAGCTCGGGCCAGAGCCCGCGCAAGCGCTCCACCTCGTGCTCGGCGACCTCCACGCGGGCACCGTCGGCGTCGTGGCGAACGCGCACCAGGCGGAACCCGCGCTCCGCCACGAGCGTCTCCGCCCGTTCGACGCGGCGAAGCTTGCCCAGCGTCACCGGCTGCCCGTGGGGAACGCGCGAGGAGAGGCAGGCGTTCGCGGGGCGGTCCCAAGCCGACAGTCCGATCCGGCGAGCCAGGGCGCGGACCCTCTCCTTGTCGATGCCGAGCTCGAGCAGCGGACTGCGGACCCCGGCGGCCCGGACAGCGGCGAGCCCCGGTCGATCGGAGCCCGGATCCGAGGCGTTCGTGCCATCCACCAGCGCGGCGCAGCCGAGGCGCGCGGCGAGCTCCCGGAGCATCGCCATCCGCTTGCCCTGGCAGACGAAGCAGCGCGACGCCGGGTTCGCGGCGTAGGTCGGGTCCTGGAGCTCGGAATAGGTGACGACGTGATGCGCGATTCCGACCTCGGCCGCGAGCCGCCGCGCCTGATCGAGCTCGGCGGCGGCGAGGGACTCGGCGGCGGCGGTGGCGGCCACGGCGCGCGCGCCCAGGACACGTGCCGCGACCGCAGCGACGAGACCCGAATCGACGCCGCCCGACAGCGCCACCAGCACGGAACCGTAGCTCTCCACCTTCGCGTCGAGCCGCGCCTCGAGGTCTTGGAGCTCGTCCGGCATCGCGCGATCGTAGCACCCGCGCGCGGGACTCCCGCGACGCCCGGACGCCTCAGAGACGTCTCGGATCGGCGTCGGCCAGACGGCCGGGCGGAGCTTGCGCGGTCAGGCGCTCGAGCAGCTCCGCGGCGTCCGCCGAGACGGTGAGCAGCTCGCGATGGCGCGCCGCGACGAAGCCCTCGGCCACGGCACGATCGAGGAAGCCCAGGAGCGGCGCGAAGTAGCCGTCGACTTCGAGCAAACCGCAGGGCTTGGCGTGGACGCCGAGGAGGATCCAGGTCCAGGCCTCGAAGAGCTCCTCGAGCGTCCCGAGCCCTCCGGGCAACGCCACGAAGGCGTCCGCCCGCGCCGCCATGGTGGCCTTCCGTTCGTGCATCGACTCGACCACGACGAGCTCCGTGAGGCCGTCGTGACCCAGCTCGCGCTCTTCGAGGAAACGGGGAATCACGCCGATCGCCCGCCCCCCGCGCGCCATCACCTCCGAGGCGACGATCCCCATCAGGCCGACGCTGCCGCCGCCGAAGACGAGCTCCAGCCCGCGCGATGCGAGCTCGCGGCCGAAAGCGCGCGCCGCCTCGGCGTAGCGGGTGTTCCGCCCCGCCCGAGCTCCGCAGAAGACCGCCACGCGACGTATCGCCATCTTCTCCTCCGGAGTCCCGCGCACCCGATCCGCCCGCCTATCGAGATTCGAGCCGGTAGCCTAGCCGGGCCGGAAAGGTCTCGAGCAGTTGAGTCCCTTCGGGGCTCCGGAGCTGCGCGAGGCCCCACGCGACGGCGACCAGGAGCAGGGCGCCGCCGAGCGCCGCGATCGCGTACCGGCGGCGCTCGCGGCCGGCGAGGAGCGCCGCCCCGGCGAGGAAGAGCGGCAGGAGCGTGACGAGGCCGCCGAGCCCGAAGAGGACTCCCCAGTTCCAGGCGACGAGCCCGTGGACGCCGAGGAAGGAAGCGAGCTCGAGCGCCGGGAAGAGGAGCGCCGGGCCGAACGGGGCGAGCGGGAAGGTCGCGACCGATCCGACGTGCAACGCCACCGACCAGCCGATCGCCGCCGCCAGCCACCACGAGCCGCGCCCCGGCGTCGTCTCCTCGAGCAGCAGGAGGAGCGGCGCCAGCGCGAGCGCGAGATAGCGGGGCCCGAGACTCCAGCCGCCCTGCCAGTCGACCAGCGCGGCATCGAAGAGGAGGAGAAGCGCCGCGGCGGCCACGAGCGCGAGCGCTTCGGCGCGGCGCTTCGATCCTCGCCGCGACATCTTCCAGGCCACGGGGATCGTGGCGAGCAGGAAGGGGGAGTGGAGAAAGAGCCCGCGCTGCCCTCCGAACGTGAGCTGCCAGAGAGCGGCCGGATCGGGCAGGCTCGCCCCGAAGAAGCCGGCCTCGCGGTGCGCGCGATGCGCGGCCACCACCAGGTGCCGGTAAGCGAGGTCGAAGGGCCCCGCGAAACAGGCGGCGTGATAACCGGCGAGAACCGCGAGCGGCAGCGCCGCTCCGAGGGCGTGGAGCGCCCAGAACCGGAACCTGCGCTCGCGCCGGAGCCCGAAGAGCAGCCAGACGACGACCGGTAGCGCCGCCAGGTAGTCGAGGAGGATCGCCCCACCGAGCAACGCTCCGGTCGCCGCCTCCGCGCCACGCCCCGCCGCGCCGTCGCGGAGCCGCTCGAAGGCCAGCAGGAGCAGGAGCGCCGCGGGCAGGTGGGCCGTGAAGGAGAACGCCTGGGCGAAGAAGAGCGACCCCGTCCCGACCGCGAGCCAGAGCCCGCGCTTCCGCGCGCTCTCGGCCCGACGGTAGCGCCAGAGCAGGAAGGCGAGCGCCGGCAGGGTGACGGTCGCGAGCCGGCAGGCGTAGATCACTCGGACGTCGCCCCAGGCGCGCGCCCCGAACGGCTGCAGGAGAGCGAGCACCGGCACCGCCAGGAAGGAGAGCCCGGGCGCCTTGTCGGAGAAATAGTGGCCACCGTAGCTCGCGAGATCGCTCCAGACCTCCCCCTGCCGCTCGACGCCGCGATCGATCGCGAAGCCGCCCTCCTCGACGATGGCGCGCGTCAAGAGGATGCGCGAGAGCTCGTTCGGGGAGACGAAGGTGGGCGAGAGGCCGGGGACCCAGAGGTACAAGACCGCGAGAGCGGTCGAGACCACCGCGAGATCCCGAGCCCCTCGCGCGCCGGGTCCGACGTTCCCGGAGACCGGATCGTTCATCGCTTGAGCGTGATCGGCACGGCGAAGAAGAGGGCGTAGACGCCGCCGGCGTAGAGACCCGCGAACGGTGCGGCCGCGATCAGGTCGGGCAGCGCCAGCGAGCGCAACAGCGCGACCGGCGCGGCGAGGAGGAGGCAGGAGGCGAGGCTCCGGAGGCGCCGCCTCCCGCGCGGCTCGTCGCGCCGGGCGAGCGCCGTGAGGTTGCCGGCCACCCAGCCGAAGGCCGCCGCGAAGGTGAAGTGGCCGAAGAGATCGAGCGGGACGCGGGCGCCCGGCGCCACGATCCCGCTCGCGAAGAGGCCGGCGCCGACCCAGACCGCGAGCAGGACGCCGCCCAGGGCCGCTTCGAAGCGTCGCACGGGCGCCTCAGCGACTCGCGTACTCCTCGACCGGCGGACAGAGGCAGACCAGATTGCGGTCGCCGTAGACATTGTCGATGCGGCCCACCGCCGGCCAGAACTTTCCGTCGCGGACCCAAGCCAGCGGATAGGCGCCCTGCTGGCGCGCGTACGGCCGGCTCCAGTCGTCCGCCGAGACCGCGGCCGCGGTGTGCGGCGCGTGCTTGAGCGGATTGCTCTTCCGGTCCATGCGCCCCTCTTCGACGGCGCGAATCTCCTCCCGGATGGCGATCATCGCCTCGCAGAAGCGGTCGAGCTCGCGCTTCGATTCGCTCTCGGTGGGCTCGATCATCAGCGTCCCCGGCACCGGGAAGGACATCGTCGGTGCGTGGAATCCGTAGTCCATCAAGCGCTTGGCCACGTCCTCGGCTTCGACTCCCGCCGACTCCTTGAAGGGGCGCAGGTCGACGATGAACTCGTGCGCCACGCGCCCGCGGGCGCCACGATAGAGCACGTGGAAGTGCTGCTCGAGGCGCGCCGCCAGGTAGTTGGCGTTGAGGATCGCGAACTCGGTCGCGCGGCGCAGCCCCTCGCCGCCCATGAGGCCGATGTACATCCAGGGAATCGCGAGCACGAGCGCGCTGCCGTACGGTGCCGCCGCGACCGCGCCGATCCCTTGCTCGCCCCCGGAGCGCACGACCGGATGGCCGGGCAGGAAGGGGGCCAGGTGTTTCGCAACGGCGATCGGTCCCATGCCGGGGCCCCCGCCGCCGTGCGGAATGCAGAAGGTCTTGTGGAGATTGAGGTGGCAGACGTCGGCCCCGTAGTCGCCGGGCCGGCAGAGCCCCACCTGGGCGTTGAGATTCGCGCCGTCGAGATAGACCTGGCCGCCGTGGCGATGGACGATCTCGCAGATGCCGCGGATCTCCTCCTCGAAGACGCCGTGCGTCGACGGGTAGGTGACCATCAGCGCCGCGAGCTCCGCGGCGTTCGCCTCCGCCTTGGCCGCCAGGTCGCCGAGGTCGATGTTGCCGTGCGCGTCGCAGGCCACCACCACCACCCGCATCCCCGCCATCACCGCCGAGGCGGGGTTGGTGCCGTGGGCGGAGACCGGGATGAGGCAGACGCGACGGTTCCCGTCGCCGCGCGCCGCGTGGAAGGCGCGGATCACCAGCAGGCCGGTGTACTCCCCCTGCGAGCCCGCGTTCGGCTGCAGCGAGACGGCCGCGAACCCGGTCATCTCGCAGATCCAACGCTCGAGGTCTCCCAGCAGCGACCGGTACCCCGCTGCCTGCTCCGGCGGCGCGAAGGGGTGCAGGTTCGCGAGCTCGGGCCAGCTGATCGGCTCCATCTCCGAGGTCGCGTTGAGCTTCATGGTGCACGAGCCGAGCGGGATCATCGACTGGGCGAGCGAGAGATCCCGTGCCTCGAGCCGCTTGATGTAGCGCAGCATCTCGTGCTCGGTGTGATGGCGCTGGAAGACCGGATGGGTCAGGAAGGCCGAGGTCCGGGCATGCGGCGTCGGGATCTCGGCGCGCTCGGCGACCGAAGCGAGCTCGGGCAGCGCCGACGGATCGGCTCCGAAGACCGCCAGCAGGTCGGCGAGATCCGCCGCGTCCACCGTCTCGTCGAGCGCCACCCCGACCGTGCGCTCGCCCAACCGGCGCAGGTTGATTCCCCGCGCGAGCGCCGCGTCGAGCAGCTCGTCCGCGCTGCCGCGCCCGAGCTCGACCGCCAAGGTGTCGAAGAACGGCTCCGCCGGCAGCCGGTGGCCGGCGCGCCGCAACCCCTCGGCGAGCGCGACCGCGAAGCGGAGGACGCGTCGGGCGATGGCCGTGAGCCCCTCCGGACCGTGGTAGATCGCGTACATCGCGGCGAGGATCGCGGGCAGCACCTGCGCGGTGCAGATGTTCGAGGTCGCCTTCTCGCGGCGGATGTGCTGCTCGCGCGTCTGCAGCGCCATGCGAAACGCGGGCTCCCCCTGGGCATCGCGCGACACCCCGATCAGCCGCCCCGGCATCTGTCGCTTGAACTCCTCGCGCGTCGCGAGATAGGCCGCGTGCGGTCCGCCGAAGCCCATCGGCAGGCCGAAACGCTGCGTCGAGCCGATCGCCACGTCGGCGCCGAACTCTCCCGGCGGGCGCAGCAGGGCGAGCGCCAGCGGATCGGCCGCCACCACCAGGATCGCCTTGCCGGCGTGCGCGCGCCCGGCGAGCGGCGCGAAGTCGAGGATGCGGCCGTCGGTCGACGGGTACTGCACGAGCACCCCGAGATAGCGGCCGGAGGCGAAGTCGGCCGCGAAGGGATCTCCGACCTCGATCAGGATCCCGATCGCGGCGGCGCGCGTCTCGACCACCGCGATGGTCTGCGGATGGCAGTCGGCGGCGACGAAGAAGGCCGGCGACTCCATCTTCTCGAGGTCCGGACGGACCGCGGCGGCGAGGTGCACCGCTTCGGCGGCCGCCGTCGCCTCGTCGAGCAGCGAGGCGTTGGCGATCGGGAGACCGGTCAGGTCCGCGACCATGGTCTGGAAGTTCAGCAACGCCTCGAGACGCCCCTGCGAGATCTCGGCCTGATAGGGCGTGTACTGCGTGTACCAGCCCGGGTTCTCGAGGATGTTGCGCTGCACGACGCCCGGCATGCGCGTGCCGTGGTAGCCCATGCCGAGATAGGAACGGAGCACGCGGTTGCGCGCCGCGATCGTGCGCAGCCGCTCCGTCAGCTCGTGCTCCCCCGGCTCGCGCCCGGCGCCCAGAGCGTCGACGGCGAGCGGTCGGCCGGCGCGGATGGCCTCCGGCAGCGTCTGGTCGACGAGCTCGGCGAGCGATCCGACGCCGATCGCCGCCAGCATCTCGGCGACCTCCGGCTCGTTGGATCCGAGGTGGCGGCGGGCGAACGTGTCGAGGGGAGCGAACAAGTCAGTGCTTCCCTTGCTGGGCGAACTCCTCGTAGGCCTCGGCGTCCATCAGATCGTCGAGGTCCGACGAGGCGGAGTACTTGATCTTCACGAGCCAGCCGTCGCCGTGCGGGTCCTCGTTGATCAGCTCCGGGTCGTCCTTGAGCGCCTCGTTGATCTCGACGATCTCGCCGGCCAGGGGCGTGAACACCTCGGCCACGGCCTTCACCGACTCGATGGTGCCGATCTCGTCGCCCGAGTCGAAGACGTGCCCCACCTCGGGCAGCTCGACGAAGACCACCTCGCCCAGCTCCTTCTGCGCGAAGTCGGTCACCCCGAGGACCGCGAGGTCCTCTTCGACGCGCACCCACTCGTGCTCGGTCGTGTAGCGCAATTCTTTCGGATACATGCCTGCCTCCTCCTTGGGTTCTGGGGTCGTTCGGGTCCGCCTCAGCGAGGCCGCTTGTAGAACGGGAGCGGAACGACGCGCGCCGGCACTTCCTTGCCGCGCACGTCGATCGCGATGGTCGCACCGGGGGCCGAGAGCTCGACCGGGACGTAGGCCATGCCGAGCGCCTTCTCGAAGGTCGGGCTGAAGGTGCCGCTGGTGACGTAGCCCACCTCCCGGCCCGCCGCCACGATCTTGTGCCCCTGGCGCGCGATGCCGCGACCTTCCACCTCGAAGCCGACCAGCTTGCGCGTGAGACCACGGCTCTTCGCCGCCGTGAGGGCCGGGCTGCCCACGAACTCGCCCTTGTCGAGCCGGACGATCCAGTCGAGTCCGGCGTCCCACGGCGTCGTGGTGCGATCGATCTCGTGTCCGTAGAGCGCCATCGCGGCCTCGAGACGGAGCGTGTCGCGAGCCCCGAGGCCCGTCGGCGCCAGTCCCTGCGACGCGCCTCCCGCGAGGAGCGCGCGCCAGAGCGGCACCGCCTCGTCGGGCGCCGTGAAGATCTCGAAGCCGTCCTCGCCGGTGTAGCCGGTGCGCGAGACGATCGCGTCGCGTCCCAGCACCTTGCCGTGGGCGAAGCCGTAGTACTTGATCGTGGAGAGGTCGACGTCGGTGAGCGGCTGCACGATCCCGGCCGCCTTCGGTCCCTGCACCGCGATCAGCGCGTAGCGCTCCGAGATGTCGGCGCGCTCCACGTCTCCGCCCGCGGGTTGCGAAGCGACCCAGGCGAAGTCCCCCTCCGCGTTCGAGGCGTTGACGACGAAGAGGAATTCGCTCGCTCCCATGCGGTAGACGAGCATGTCGTCGATGAAGGTCCCCTCCGGAGTCAGGAGGGCGCTGTAGTGGGCGCGGCCCACGGCCAGGCGCGAGACGTCGTTGGGCGTCAGGCGCTGCACGAAGGCTTCCGCGCCCGCTCCGGCGACGCGGATCTGCCCCATGTGCGAGACATCGAAGAGGCCCGCCGCGGTGCGCACCGTCCGATGCTCGTCGATGACGCCGCGGTACTGGACCGGCATCTCCCAGCCGGCGAAATCGACCAGCTTGGCGCCGGCCGCCTGGTGTTCTGCGTAGAGCGGGGTTCGCTTCAGGGAAGTGGCTACCATGACGTCTCGAACTATACCGCTTCCCTCCCCCTTCGAGGCCCGCCCGATGCCCGTCGAAGTCCACCGCGATCGTGTGGTTTGGCTCACTTCCGGGGACCACCTCCCCGGATAGGGTTCCGCGCAACATGAACGTGCCATTCCAGAGGTCACTGCCCTCGCGGGCGGCGGGTGAGGGACTCCGCGCACCGCGTCCAGCCCGCCCCCGCTCGCGCCGCGAGCTCCTGGCGCCGCTCGGCGGCGCCTACGCTCCGACCCGCTCGATGCGCCGCCCCGGGGACGGCGGCGAGACGCCCGCCGTGCCGCCGACACCCCCGCCGATGGCCGTCCTCGCCTTGAGCCGCCTCGCCTTCGGTCCCACCGCCGCGGAGATCGCGGCGTTCAACGCCCTCGGGAGCGACGACATCTCGCGTCTGACCGCCTGGGTCGACCAGCAGCTCGCTCCGGCCTCCCTTCCGGACCCGCTCTGCGACGCGCGGCTCGCCGCGAGCGGCTTCACGACGCTCGGAAAGTCGCTCACCCAGCTCTTCCTCGACCACCACGTCGCCGACCCCGACTGGTGGGAGCGCATCCGCCCCGCGATCGAGACCGAGCTCGCGGCCTGGACGCGCGCCGTCTACTCGAAGCGCCAGCTCTTCGAGGTCCTGGTCGACTTCTGGCACAACCACTTCAACGTCTACGGCTGGGAGTACATCGAGGCGCCGGTCTGGGTGCACTACGACCGCGACGTCATCCGCGCGCACGCGCTCGGGAACTTCCGCGCCATGGTCGAGTCGGTCGCCCAGGCGCCGGCGATGCTCGTCTTCCTCGACAACTACGTCAACTTCGCCGCCGAGCAGGGGGGCGCGCCCGTGGGCTCGAACGAGAACTTCGCGCGCGAGCTGCTCGAGCTCCACACCCTCGGAGCCGAGGTCGGGTACGGCTCGATTCCGCGCGAACAGGTGCCGGGCTACCCGAATCCGGTCGGCTATTGCCAGGAGGACGTCGTGGACGCCGCGCGCGCGCTCACCGGCTGGACGTTCGCGATCGACTGGCTGGAGTGGGACTGCCCCGAGGCGGGCGACAACGACGGCCACTTCTTCTACTGCGACGTCGCCCACGACACGCTGGGCAAGGAGATCCTGGGGCAGGCGATTCTCCCCGGCGGGTCGGCGGCCACCGACGGCGGCGCGCTCCTCGACCGCCTCGCCTCGCACCCGGCGACCGGCCGCCACGTCGCCAAGAAACTCTGCCGGCGCCTGATCGGGGATTTTCCCCCCGCCGCGCTCGTCGAGTCGGCCGCCGCCCTCTTCACCGCCGCCTGGCAGGCGCCCGATCAGCTGCGCCAGGTGGTGCGGCACATCGTGCTCTCCGACGACTTCCGCGCCACCTGGGGAGAGAAGGTCAAGCGCCCCTTCGAGATCGCCGCCTCGGCGCTGCGCGCCGCGGGCGCCGACTTCCCCTTCACCGTGCTGCCGGCCGACGAGGACGCGGTCAACTCCCTGCACTGGCTCTACGAGGCGGGGGGCCAGGCGCTCTTCGGCTGGCACCCGCCGAACGGCTACCCGGACGTCCGCGGTGCCTGGCAGAGCGCCAACCCGCGCGTCGCGCTCTGGCGCGTGGTGAACTGGCTCGTCGAGTCGGACGACAACGACGACGACCGCTTCCTCGACATCGTGGCGCCGACCGTCGCCTCGCCCGCCCGCTCGGCCACCGAGCTGGTCGACTTCTGGAGCGACCGCATCTTCGGCCGCGCGCTCCCGACCGCCGATCGCGACCAGCTGATCGAGTTCATGGCGGCGGGGCACAACGCGAACCTGCCGCTGCCGATCGAGAACAACGACTGGCCGGACTACACCAAGGACCGCCTGCGGACGCTGGTGGGGCTGATGTTCATGTCCCCCGAGTTCCTCTGGCGCTGAGCGCGGACGACGAGGAGACCAGGACATGTGCCAGACCACCCGCCGCGGATTCATGGTCGGCTGCTCCGCGGCCATCGCCAGCCTCGCCGGCTCCCGCTTCAACTCGCTCCTCTTCGCGCAGGGCGGCAGCTACAACGACGAGATCCTCGTCGTGCTCTTCCTGCGCGGCGGCCAGGACGGCTTGAACCTCGTGGTGCCCACCGGCGGCGCCTCGAACGACCGCCAGCACTACGAGATCGCGCGCCCGAACCTTCGCGTTCCGGTCTCCGGCCCGGGCGCCGCGCTCCCCCTGGGGACGCTCGGCTCGACCAGCTTCGGGCTCCACCCGGGGGCGGCCTCGCTGCACGGCCTCTACCAGGACGGCAGGCTCGCGGTCGTCACCGCCTGCGGCATGGCGGCGAACGAGCGCAGCCACTTCGACTCGATGAACTGGATGGAGCTCGGCACCCCGGGGGCGAGCGGCACTCCCGACGGCTGGCTGACCCGCCACTTCGCCTCGGCGCCGAACCTCCCGCCCGAGATCATCATGCCGTCGCTCTCGGTCGGCGGCACGCAGGCGACGTCGCTCCTGGCGAGCTACGAGACCATCAACCTCTCGAGCCCCGACAGCTTCTCGCTCTCGACCGGCCCCTGGTCCTGGCGCACGGCGCAGCGGGTGGCGCTCCGCAACCTCTACGAGGGGAACGGCACCTGGCTCCACCAGGCGGGTCTCCAGGCGCTCGATGCGGTGGACATCATCGAGCTCTACGCCTCGGGCGGCTACACGCCCGGCAACGGCGCCGTCTACCCCCAGAGCTGGTTCGGAGAGAACCTCCAGACGGTCGCCCAGATGGTGAAGCTGGGGCTGGGCCTGAGGGTCGCGACCCTCGACCTCGGGGGCTGGGACACTCACGAGAGCCAGGGCAACGGCGGCGGCGGCTACTACGCCGACGTCGTGCAGGAGCTCGCCGACGGTTTGACCGCCCTCTACACCGACCTCGACGGCGCGCCGCCCGCGAACTTCACGTCCCGCTTGACGGTGGTGGTGATGAGCGAATTCGGGCGCCGGGTCGAGGAGAACGCCGACCAGGGCACCGACCACGGTCACGGCAACAACATGCTGGTGCTCTCGGGCCACGCGATCGGCGGCCTGCACGGCGTCTGGCCGGGGCTCGCTCCGGCCCAGCTCGCGGACGGCGACCTCGACGTCACCACCGACTTCCGCCGCGTCCTCTCGGAGATCCTGATCCGCCGCTTCGCCAATCCGAACCTCGGAGCGATCTTCCCGGGCTACGCCGGCTACTCGCCGCTCGGCATCGTGCAGGGCGTGGACCTGCCGCCGGTCGGCTCCGGCATCTTCGGCGACGGATTCGAATCCGGCACCACGGGCGCCTGGTCGTCCACCGTCCCCTGACCGCTCCGCTCGCTTCCAAGGAACCCGGGAGAATCCGCCATGTCTGACGCCGTCGCGACGTCTCGGTACCGGCCTCCTCTCGGCCGGCGCGACTTCCTGACCGCCTCCCTTCCCGCCGCCAGGGTCGAGCGCTGGTCCGGCAGCGAGCGCCAGCCGTCGACGGCGCCCGCGCTCGCCGTGATCGCGCTCAACCGGATGGGTTTCGGTCCGCGGCCGGGGGACGTCGCGGCGTTCGAGGCGCTCGGCGCGGACGACGACGCGCGCCTCGCGGCCTACGTCGCCGAGCAAACGAACCCCGATCCGGTGGAGGCGAACGACACCGAGTACTGGCAGCGCCGCAACGGTCTCGGGGGGCATCCCGACCCCGGCTACACCACGCTCGCGAAGTCGCTCACCCAGCTCTGGCTCGACCACCGGGTCGGCGGCACGCAGCCCACGCGCCCGGTCGACGAGACGCGGATGAACACCTTTCTCCGCATGATCTACAGCCGGTGGCAGCTGCGGGAAGTCCTGGTCGACTTCTGGATGAACCACTTCAACGTCTACGGCTTCGAGAGCTACACGCAGGAGACCTACGTCTCCTACGACCGCGACGTTATCCGGCCGCAGGTCTTCGGGAACTTCCGCCAGATGCTCGAAGCGGTGGCGCGCTCGACCACGATGCTCTACTACCTCGACAACTACACGAACACGGCCGCCGGGCCGAACGAGAACTGGGCGCGCGAGCTCTTCGAGCTGCACACGCTGGGCGCCGAGAACTACGTCGGCGTCGAGCAGCAGGCGACGGTGCCGACCTGGCCCGATCCGGACTTCGACACCTGGCCCCCGGGCACCCCGTCGGCGGGGGCGGAGGTGCCCCTGGGTTACGTCGACGCCGACGTCTACGAGGCGGCGCGCTGCTTCACCGGCTGGGGGGTCAACAGCTCGACCGGCGAGTTCCTCTACACCGCGGCCAATCACGACCGCTTCCAGAAGGCGATCCTCTCGCAGGGCTTCGTCAACATCCCGGCCGACCAGGTGGCCGAAAAGGACGGCGAGGACGTCCTCGACCTCCTGGCCGCGCACCCCGGAACCGGACGTCACCTGGTGCGCAAGCTCTGCCGGCGCCTGCTCGCCGACGAGCCGCCGGAGAGCCTCGTCAACCAGGTCGCGGAGACCTTCACCCTCGCCTGGCAGGACGCCGACCAGCTCAAGCAGGTGGTCGAGGCGATCCTGCTCGCGCCGGAGTTCAAGACCACCTGGGGGGGCAAGATCAAGCGCCCGGTCGACTTCGCGATCTCGGCCATGCGCGCGGCCGCGCCCGACTGGCTCTTCGGCTACTCGAACCAGAACCCGCTCACCATCGAATCGGACACCTCCGGCTTCCTCTCGCGTCTCTCCCGCACCGGCCAGACGCTCTTCGGCCGTGTGCCCCCCGACGGCTACGCCGACAAGGAGACCGCCTGGGTGAGCACCAACACCCGCCTCCAGTGCTGGCGGCTCGCCGACTGGCTGATCGACCAGGACATCGACGGCTCCTCCTCGACCGACGACTTCCGGCTCGACGTCCTGGGGGTGGTCTACGCCGCCTATCCGAGCCACCAGGTGACCAGCAACCAGCTGGTCGACCTCTGGATCGACCGCGTCTTCGCGCGTCCGATCGATCCCGCCGAGCGCAACGAGCTGGTCCACTTCATGGCGCAGGGCGCCAACCCCGATCTGGCGCTCAACCTCGACGCCTCCTCGTCGCTGCGCTCGCGCGTCCGCTCGCTGGTCGCGCTCCTGTTCATGACCCCCGAGTTCTTCCTGAAGTAGCCCGCGAGGAGAGCGCACCATGGCCACCACGACGCGCCGCGGCTTCATGATGGGTTGCTCGGCGGCGATCGCCAATCTCGCCGCCGCCCGCTTCACCCACCTGGTCTTCGCCGATCCGCTCTCGCTGCCCGGGCACGACGCGCTCATCGTTCTCTTCCAGCGCGGCGGCATGGACGGGCTCTCCTACGTGATGCCCACGGCCGGTCCCGATCGCGCCCTCTACGAGGTCGCGCGCCCGGTGATCAAGATCCCGGCCTCGGGGGCCAACGGGGCGCTCGCCCTGGGGAGCTGGGGAGGCAACGACTTCGGGCTCCATCCGGCCGCGACCGGCCTCCACGCGCTCTACCAGAGCGGCCACGTCGCCTTCGTGCACGCCACGGGGATCGACGTCCCCTCGCGCAGCCACTTCGACAATCAGGCCCAGATGGAGCTCGGCACGCCCGGCAACGGCAGCGCCATCTCGGGGTGGCTGACGCGCCACTTCCTGACCGCGGAGGATCTCCCCCCGGTGACGCCGATGGTCGAGCGGATCGCGGTCTCGTCGACGATCCAGACCTCCTGGCTCGCCGACGCGAGCGTGGTCGCGTTCGCGAACCGGGACGACTTCCTCTTCAACACCGGCCCGTCGACCTGGCGGGACGCGCAGAAGACGCATCTGCGCAACATCCTGGAGCTCCAGGGGGCGACGAATCCGCGCTACGCGGAGGGGCTGGTCTCGCTCGACGCCTCGGCCTTCATCGAGCAGAACGTGCCCTCGATCGGGAGCTACGTCCCCGCCAACGGCGCGGTCTACCCGTCGGGCTCGGTCGGCGATTCGATGAAGCTCACGGCGCAGCTCCTGAAGCTCGACATGGGGCTCCGCGCCGCGACCCTCGACCTCGGCGGCTGGGACACGCACAACGGCCAGGGGACGGCCGCGAACGGCCAGTACTTCTGGGAGCGGATCGAGGAGATGTCGGCCGCGCTCTCCGCCTTCTACCTCGACCTCGACGGCCCCGGCCCGAACGCCTTCGCGAAGCGGGTCACGGTGGTGGTGATGTCGGAGTTCGGCCGCCGCTTCCGCGAGAACAACGACGCCGGCACCGACCACGGCCACGGCAACGTGATCACCGTGATGGGCGGCCCGGTCGCCGGCGGCAAGCTCTACGGCAACTGGCCGGGGCTCGCCAACGAGCAGCTCTACGACCACGCCGACCTCGCGATCACCACCGACTACCGCCAGATCCTCTCCGAGATCCTCGGCAAGCGGATGGCGAACCCCAACTGGCAGCAGGTCTTCCCCGGCTACGCCGGCTACACCCCGCTCGGCATCATTCGCGAGAGCGTCTTCGAAGACGGCTTCGAGTCCGCCGGAACGGGGAACTGGTCGTCGACGACGCCGTGAGGGGCTAGCCCTACGGGTCAGCGCTTCGCCGGGCGCCGCGCGCGCCGGCGGGCGGCGAGCGCGCGCTCGGTCGCCGAGAAGATCGGCGGCCCGGCGAACATCCTCAGCTCGAGCTGCTGGATCGCCCAGGCGAAGTCGGAGCGCGTCTCGACCTCGACGTCGTCGGTCGAGCTCCAGTCGGCGTTGCGGCTTCCGACCGCGACGAAGAAGGTGTCGCCCGCCTGGACGGTACCGTTCGACTCGAGCGCCACGAGCTGCCGCGAGCCCGGAAAGTGGAGAGTCTGCGAGACGTCGGCATCCGTCCCGGTGCGCGCGAGCCGGCCCATCTCCACCGCCGTGAAATCCGGCGTGGCCGGATGGTAGACCCGGAGGGTGAGGAAGTTCGCGAGCTCCGAGTGCGAGCCCGAGAGGCCGAACTCGTCCTTCAGGCGGATCCGGCTCGTGCTCTCGAGCGAGGTCGCGTCGACCAGCACCGACAGCTGGCCGGTCGCCGGCGCGGTGTAGACGAACAGGAGCACGGCGTCGACCCAGACAGCGGCGAAGTCGTTCCACCAGTCGGCGTCCGGGCAGCGCATCCAGGTCAGCGTCGCGACGCGGCCGGTCGGCTCGTCGATCTCCCAGTCGAGCCCGACAGTGAATCCCTCGGACGCGTAGGAGCCGCGATAGACGAGGCCGAAGAGGAAGGGCGGCGTCACGACGGCGTCGGGAGGTTCGAGTGGCAGCTGGAGGCCCGCCGATCCGGGAGCGCGGCGGAGCCGGAGGCCGGCACCCGCCGGCGCGAAGGCTCGCGCGGCCGCGCGTTTCAGCCGGCGGTCGCGGGCGGCGGTGAGCTCGGCCAGGCGGTCGAGGTCGACCCCCAGACGCCGGGCCTCCCGCCCGAGCTGCGTGCGGCTCGCGCGGATCGCCTTCTCGACGTCCGCCGGCGTGGTGAGCGTGGTGCCCGGCGACTCGCGGAGCTCCCGCAGCTTCGCGCGCTCGCGGCGCAACGCCTCGCCGAGGGCGCGCAGAGCCCGCGACCCCGCGAGCTCCCCCATCGCCTCGCGGTGCGCCTCGATCGCCCGCGCGGCGGCGGCACGCAAAGCTTCGTCCTTCGCGCGCAGGCGAGCGGCCTCGAGCTCGATCGCCGCCGCGGCGAGCGCCCGATCCCGACCCGACAGCCGCGCGCGGCCCATCTTCCTCAGGACCCGTTCGGACATGGTGCCGCGGAGTCTAGCCTTGATCGCTTCGCCTGCCAGCTAGGCCCGGGCCGAGGTCACTCGCTCCACTTGGAGGTATCCCCGCTCTCGAAGCCGTCGGCGAAGACTCCGGCGGAGAGCCCGTACCAGGTCGCCAGGAGATCCGGGCCTGCCGCGAACCCCATGCCCGCCATCGCGACTCTGTCGACGCCGGCCACCCGACCCGCGGCGATCCGCTGCTCTCCTGCGACCTCCGGGAAGCTCGACCAGCGCTCGGTGCCGTCGGGCCGGAACGAGAGCACGAACGGATCGCTGCCCGTCGCCGCATGGTAGCCGTAGCCCATGACGTAGAGGTTTCCTTCAGAATCGAGCTCCGCGTCGTACGGCCAGTCGTAGCCGCCATCGGCGCCTGCGAAGCTCGACAGCCAATCGACGGCGCCGTTCGGGCCGAGTCCGGCCAGAACGGTGTCGTAGCTCGTGGCGCTCCACATGTAGCCCGCGACAAAGGCGCGTGACGCGTGGTCGACCACGAGGGCGGTCGCGACATCCCGATCCCCAGACGGGCCCTCGACCCGCGTAGCCCAGCGGAAGACTCCGTCGGGGTCGTAGGACAAGATCAGCAGGTCCTTCCCCGTCCCTTCTCCAATCGTCCCGGCCACGAAGACGTTCGCCGATGGATCCTCCCTGATCCGCCAGCTCCAAGCTCGCTCTCCTCCCGGGTCCGAGTAGGCCCTCGACCATCGCGCCTCGCCCATCGAATCGAAGCAGGCGACCACGAGGTTCAGCAACCCTCCGCCCGTGACGCAGACGTCACCGGAGGCGCTCACGACCATGTCGGTCGGCGTGGCACTCGTATACGCACCGACCGGCCCCGTCACCTGCCAGCGCATCGTACCGGCGGCGTCGAAAGAGACGAGGCGGAGAACGCGCTCGCTTGTTGTCCACGATTCGCCGAAAGCGTAGACGTTTCCTTCGTCGTCGAGCCTCACCTTGATCGCGTTCCCGTGCAGCATGCCGTCGCCGTTGCTAGCTCTCTCCCAGAGGAGCCGCCCAGCGGGAGAGAGAGCGATCACCTTGAAGTCCTGCGCGCCGGGGGCCAGCCCCTCGTAACCCACGACGAAGGACACACCGTCCGGCCGCACCGCGATGTCGTTGGCGACCGAGTAGTCCCCGGAACCGTTCGACCGCACGACCTGCCAGCGCTCTCTGCCGAACGGGTCGAAGGAGGCGATGAGCCACTCCAGCTCCTCGAAGGTCCTCGTCCAACCCGCAGCGTAGACATTGCCCACCGCATCCACACCGACCGCGTTCGCGCTCTCGATGCGGTCGGCGGAACCGTGAACGCAACTCGACCAGGCGACCTCTCCCTGGTTCGTAAAATCCAGCGTGAGGAAACCGCCGAGTGTTGCCGGGCCGCAGGAAGTAGCAAGAAGGACCCGCCCACCCGTGCCGGGCCATAGGTGCGCTACCCTGCCGTTTGCGAAAGCCTCCGGCATGGTCCATCGCCAACGCGCGACGCCACCGTCGTCGTACCGCGTCAGAACCGCCTCAGGTCCCGACCCGCCGGCCGCGAGGCCAACCACATCGAATCCCCCAAGGAGATTGGAAGTGACGTCAAGGTTCGCCACCCAGCCAATTTCTCCGCTCTTCTCCTCGACCCTCCAGAGCGGTGCACCATCCTCGCGATAGACGAGCGTCAACAGGCGGTTCTGGACCAGCCTTCGGTTTCCGACAACCGCAACGCTTCCGCTCGCGTCGACCGATAGCGCGGACGCTCTGTCGTCCCCAGAGCCCTCCCGCCCTGAAACTCGGGACCACATCAACTCGCCACGCGCATCGAGTCTCGAGGTCACGATGGCGGTTCTACCCCCCAGGCTCCCGTCGGCAGCCAGGTAGACGCTCCCCTCGCCAGTGACCCGCATCGCTTCGAAGACGCCGTCCGTGATCTCGGCCGGGCGCTCCGCATAGAGCCACTGCGACTCCCCAGTCGCGCGCCAGCTTCGTACCCAGATCAAGGCCCCCTCCGGCGCGTACGCAGTTCCCCCGACGTAGACGTTTCCCCGGGCGTCCAGAGCCAGCTCCCAGGGGAACGCAGGCACACCGTCGATGCCGGAGCCCGCGGCCCGCCAGAGCTCGGCTCCGCTCGAGTCATAGGCCACGACGAGGGGTTCCGTCGTCGAGCCGCTGAGCCAGTGGTTCGTCAGAGCGACAACGCCACCTTCTGCACGGACAGCGACGCCCACGCCCTGAGCGGAGTCCGCCCAGGTTCCCCCCAGGTCGTGGCGCCAGCGCTCCGTGCCAGCCGGTCCATAGGCCAGGATCACGGCTCTCTGAAAGCCATTGCTCGCGAGCGTCGCCGCCACGTAGCTGTTGCCGGCGACGTCGACGGCAATCGCGGCGGCCGCATCGTCCGCTTCGCTCGTTCCACCCGCGTAGCGGATCCACCTCACGTCACCGTCGGGGCCGAGCGAAGCGGTCATGACGCGATAGTGGTTGAGATCCCGAGAGGTACCGGTGAGATAGAGGTTGCCGGCCCGATCGAACCCCGAGGAGTGCAGTGCATAACGCTGTTCGCCGCTTCCGAAGACGGAATTCGTCTCGAAGGTCCCCGTTCCGGCGAGCGACATCCACGCAGGGCCGGGAACAGCCTGCCCTCCTTGGGCTGCGATCCCGGCGCTCCCCACCAGGAAGAGAGCGGCCGCCAAGCGAACCGACCGCTGCGGTTGTCGCAGAATCCTCGAAGCCGAACGGCATGCTGACTTCATCGTCTGAAAGCTCCCCTGCATCGACACGCCGGAGCGGCGACCCAGCGCCGCGCCCGAACCATCAGCAGCGGCCGCTTCGAGCGCCCTGGGTGTGCAGCCCCTTCGCATTCACGCAGCCCATGGCGAACGGGCTCCTTTCTCTATTAACGAACGAACCTAGGATTCCGGACGCAAGAGCCGACAGAACCACCCAAACAGGCGGGACTCACTCCGCAGACTGACGAAAGAAGGCGGCTCGTGCCAGGAGGGGCGTCCCACCTCGGGTCGGCGGCCCTTGATCAGAGGGCGCTGCGAGCTCCGAAAGGTCTCGGGGATCCCCGCCCTACTCCCGCGAATCCTTCGCCAGCGGGGGGAGCTCTCTGCGGTCGCGGTCGAGGAGGTCGACGACGTCGGCTTTGGCGCGGAGCTCGGCGGTCCAGCGGTCGATCTCCTGGTTGAGGCGCTCGGAGCGGAGAACTTCGCGCAGGTCCTCTCTCACCTCGTCGAGCGGGGGCGCGGGCTGACCGCGCTGGCGGAGCTCGGGGACCAGCACCTCGTCGTAGCGCTTGCGGATGTCGTCGACGCTCACGAAGACGCGCGGGCCGAGACGCTCCTCGACGTAGGTGAGCACCGAGATCTGCCGCGCCAGGAGCTGCCGGAGCCCCGCCTCCTCGAGCCCCAGGCGCGCGAGCTCGGCGCGGAAGGCCGCCTCGGTCGGGAAGCGCGAGCGCAGGTGCTCGAACTGCGCGTCCACCTGGTCGAGCGGCGCCTCCTCGAAACCGAAACGGTCGATCTCGTGCAGGCGCAGGCGCTGCTCCACGATCGCGTCGAGGGCGCGGCGGCGGAGCGCCGCGTCGCTCTCCCCCGCTCTCGATTCGACCAGCCCCAGCCCGATCGTCCGCTCCAGGTCCGACGCCAGGATCGGGTCGCCGTCGACCGTCGCCACCACCCGGTCGACCAGCGCCGGGGCGGCCTCCTGGGCCCAGAGCGGGGCCGCCCGAGGCAGGAAAAGAGCGAGCAGGACGAGGAGCGGGGCGGAGCGGCGCCGGCGGAAGGTCACGGCGGGCGCGATGCTAGCATCCGGCCGGATGACCGAACGGCGCGCCAAGATCAAGGTCGGACTGGCCCAGATCGACTCGCGGCTCGGCGAGGTCGAGCAGAACCTCGAGCACCACCTCGCCTGGATCGCCCGCGCCCGCGCCGAAGGGGTCGAGCTCCTCCTCTTCCCCGAGCTCTCGCTCACCGGCTACCGCCTCCTCCACCTGACGCCGCGCGTCGCCCTTCAGCCGGCGAGCTCGCCGGTGATCGCGTCGCTCCGCCGCGCCGCTCCGGAGATGGCGATCGCCGTCGGCTGCGTCGAAGAGGGCGAGCACGGCTTCCTCTACAACAGCGCGCTCCTGCTTCACGGCGGCGAGATCGTCCACCGGCACCGCAAGCTCTACCTGCCGACCTACGGCATCTTCCAGGAGGGGCGATTCTTCTCCGAGGGGCATCGCCTCGAGCTCGCCCAGCTCTGGGGGAATCCGTTCGGGCTGCTGGTCTGCGAGGACTTCTGGCACTCCGATCCGGCCGAGCGCATGGCCCGTCACGGCGCCAAGCTGATCGGCGTCGTCTCCGCCTCCCCCGGCCGCATCGGCCCCGATCCGATGCCGCCGTCGCAGGAGGCCTGGGAGTCGCTGACCCGCGCCTCGGCGCTCCTCAACACCTCCTGGATCCTCTACTCCGGGCGGGTCGGCTGGGAGGAGGGGACCTTCTACACCGGCGGCAGCCACATCGTCCGCCCCGGCGGCGAGGTCCTGGCGCGCGCGCCCTACTTGACCGAGCACCTGCTCGCGGCGGAGATCGACCTGCGCGAGGTCGATCGCCTCCGTTGGCGGCTGCCGATCCTCTCCGACGAGCGGCGCGACATCGAGGGGCTCGCATGATCCACAAGGAGGAGGTCGCCGGACGGCTGACGCTCCACGCCGGGCTCGCGGTCGAGGCGCTCGCCTCCTTCCTCGCCGACGGGCTCGCGAGCGCCGGCGCGCGCTCCCTGGTGGTCGGTCTCTCGGGGGGCGTCGACTCCGCGCTCGCGGCGGCATTGGCCGTCAAGGCGGTGGGCGCCCAGCGGTTGCGCGCCTTCTATCTTCCCTACCGGGACTCCGATCCGCGCTCGGCGCGCGACGCGCACGCGGTCGCGGAGACGCTCGGTCTCGAGCTCACGACGCTCGACATCTCGCCGCAGATCGACGCCTACTTCACCGCCGCGGCGCCCGACGCCGACCGCGTGCGGCGCGGCAACAAGATGGCGCGCGAGCGCATGGCGATCCTCTTCGATCAGGCGAAGCTCCACGGCGGGCTCGTCGTGGGGACCTCCAACAAGACCGAGATCCTGCTCGGCTACTCCACCGTCTTCGGCGACAACGCGAGCTCGCTCAATCCGCTGGGGGACCTCTACAAGCAGCAGGTCCGGCAGCTCGCGCGCCACCTCGGCGTCCCGGAGAGCGTGCTCGCGAAACCGCCGTCGGCCGATCTCTGGCCCGGCCAGACCTCCGAAGGGGAGCTCGGCTTCGACTACGCGACCGCCGACGAGATCCTCTACCTCCTCTTCGACC
>CAYZBH010000024.1:0-1068 GCA_964476605.1 uncultured Thermoanaerobaculia bacterium
GGCGGCGTCGTCTCGCGCGCCGCGGCCGAGCTCGGTGTCACGCGGCAAGCCCTCTACCGACGGATGGAGAGGCTCGGCATCGTGCTCGAACGCCGGCCCAGGAGCGATTAGGCGCGTGGCGCGCTCGCCGTCGCTCGCGCTCCGGGCCTTCGTGACGGCCGCCCTCGGAGTGGCCGCTTCCGCCGCGGGCGCCGTCGTCGCCGTCCGACTCGGCGCCGAGACGGGAGCGATCGCCGCGGTCGCGCTCGCCGCCGGGCTCCTCGCCGCGCTGCTCGCCACCCCCTGGGCCTCGCGCCCCTGGAAGCGGCTCGCCCGCGCCCTCGCGGACGGAGTCGCGAGCTTCCGCGCTGGCGATTTCAGCGTCCGGCTCGCCGCCCGGCGCGACGACACGCTCGGCGATCTCGTCGCCGTCTACAACGAGCTCGGAGACGTCCTCTCCGCCGAGCGCACGGCGCTCCGGCAGCGCGAGCTGCTGCTCCAGGGCGCGCTCGAGGCGTCGCCGGCCGCGGTGATCCTGGCGGGCGAGAGCGACCGCGTGATCTACGGCAACCGCGCCGCGCGGACGCTGCTGGGCGGCGGCCGACGGCTCGAGGGGCACGCCCTCGCGGACGTGCTGGCGCCGCTACCGGGAGACCTGAGGGCGGCGATCGCCAGTGGGCGCGACGCGCTCGCGACGCTCCCTCTCGCCGAGGGGGACGAGACCTTCCAGATCAGTCAGCGCCGATTCGAGCTGAACGGGCGCCACCAGCGGCTCCTCCAGGTTCGCCGTCTCACGGCGGAGCTGCGCCGACAGGAGGTCGTCGGCTGGAAGAAGGCGATCCGCGTGGTCAGCCACGAGGTGCGATCGAGCCTGGCCCCGATCCGGTCGCTCGTCCGCTCCGCCCGCACGCTGGCCGACCGGCGGGAGTGGGAGCGGATCGCCGAGCTTCTCGACGACGTCGACCAGTCCGCCGCCTCGCTGCAGCGCTTCATCGAAGGGTACGGACGCTTCGCCCGCCTCCCCGAGCCCAGGCTCGAGCCGGTCGCGCTACCGGCCTTCCTCGAGCACCTGCGGCGAGCGGAGCCTTT
>CAYZBH010000024.1:1168-5705 GCA_964476605.1 uncultured Thermoanaerobaculia bacterium
TGGAGACGGTGACCGAGCAGGGCATGGACTAGGAAGGCGCCGCCTCCGAGGACCGAAGCTCGAAGCGCGGTTCAGGAGGTCGCTCCCGCGCTCACCTTCACGACTTGCACGTCGCCAGCGCCTCACCGACGTGGAGGCTCACCCTGCCGGTACCCCTCGCGATCAGCGTCCCGCTTGACTTCGCCCAGGGAGAGGACTACAAGGAGTCCGACACCCGTGGAGCAGACGATGGCGAAGGTCCGGGAGAAAGGGGGTCGTCGCCAGGGAACTCGCGCCTAGAGCCCGCAGTCCGGCAGTGCCCACTCCACGTTCGGAACCGTTGGCGGTTTCGGTCGCTTCGCGCCCGACGGCTCCGTTTCTCAGTCTCCTCTTCTGACGACCCGGAACCCGCGCGCCCCGGCGCGAGGCGGCGGGCCTCCGAGGAGTACCTTCTCGATGAATCGTGCACGTCGGAATCACCGCCTCGAGCTGGGGTTCGTAGGCGGAGCTTGCCTGCTCGCGGCGATCGTACTCGGGACTTGTTGTCCTGCCACCGCCGCCACTCCCGAGGACGGCCCCTGGGCCTACGCCACGGATCTCCCCTTCGTCACCTACCGAATCGATGCCGAGTTCTACGACGGCAAGCTCTACGTCACGGGCTACCGCGAGGAGAGCGGTGGAACCGACGGCAGCGTCTGGGTCTACGATCCGCTGCTCGACGCGTGGAGCGACACCGGCGTCGACCTTCCCGTTCCAGTTTCGAACTACACGATCGCCAAGCTCGAGGACGCCAACGGGGTCGGGCTCTACGTCTTCGGCGGAAGGGACACGGCGGGGTCTTGCACGACGGCGGTACAGGTCTACTACCCGGACCTCAACACCGCCTCCGTCGTGGCCACCGACCCCTGGCCCGGGACGGTGAACGCCTCTCCCGTCTTTCCCGGCGGCGTCGTCGTCGTGGGCGGCCTCGGGTTCGCGTGGGGGGGCTTCTGCGGTGCCACGACTCCTCCGTACACCAGCAACGAGACCTGGATCTTCGACCCTCTGGCAGCTGCCGGCTCGCGATGGACCAGCGGTCCGACCCTGCCTTCGCCCGGCGCGTACCAGGCGGGCGCTCTGCTCGACGGCATCATCTACTCGATCGGAGGGGACACCTACGACGGGATCAATCTCTACCCCTACGCCACGGTGCTGAGTCTCGATCCGGGAAACCTGGGAGCGGGGTGGCAGGCGCGCGCCCCACTCCCGCTTCCCTCCTCGGGAATCGTCGGCTGCGAGAGCACGCAAGCCTTCGGATTCGACACCGGAAGCGCTTGGTCTCCGGCCGGCCACATCGTCGTCGCCGGCTGCGGACAGTGGCCCGACCAACTGGCCGACAGCTTCCTCTACGACGGAGCTTCGAACAGCTGGACGACCTTCGATCCGCTCAACCTGGCGCGCCGCAATCATGGCGGCGCGTTCATTCTGGATGGACCGTTGGGCGGCAGGATGTGGGTCGGTGGCGGTTTCATTCCGGGGGGAACCAACCTCGGGACGGCGACCGCCGAGACCTACGCCCTGGCGCTCCCACGAGCCGTCGTGGCCGAGATCCCGACCCTCACGCCGTTCGGGCTCGCCGCCTTCGGTGCGCTGCTCGCCGCGGCCGCGTTGAGGGCACGGCACTTCCGCCGCAGCCGTCGCTGAGGCTCTCTTGTGAGGGCGCCGGCCGCCGCGAATCCAGCGCGGCCGGCGCGCCCTGCTCTTGTCCCGGTCACCACCCCATCGACATCGCGAGGCGGCCGCAGGAGCGAGCTGACGAGGGTGGTAGGCCCAACGGGATTCGAACGCGGAGAGGCCGGGTGGGGGCGCAGCGTCCGAATCCCGGCCGAGCTGGTGCCGAGCGGAGGCGAGGGTGGTAGGCCCAACGGGATTCGAACGCGGAGAGGCCGGGTGGGGGCGCAGCGTCCGAATCCCGGCCGAGCTGGTGCCGAGCGGAGGCGAGGGTGGTAGGCCCAACGGGATTCGAACCCGTGTTACCGCCTTGAAAGGGCGATGTCCTAGACCTGGCTAGACGATGGGCCCTGCCGATGCCGCTCGAAACTGGTGGGCCCTGAGGGAATCGAACCCCCGACCGTCTGGTTAAAAGCCAGCAGCTCTACCGACTGAGCTAAGGGCCCGGCTCGCGGCGCATTCTAGCGAACGGAGGCCGAGCTTGTCGAAGCGCGCCGGCGTCAGGCGCCGGCGGCGCGCTCGGTGAGCACCTCGGTAAGGCGCGGCCCGAGCCAGCTCGAGAGCAGCGGCGACTCGCGCAGCAGCGTCTCCTCCCGGCGCGGCCCGGTCGAGACGAGCGCGAACGGCGCGCCGACCTCCTCCTCGAGGAAGCCGATGTAGTCGCGCGCCGCGCGCGGCAGCCGCCCCTCTTCGAGCACGCCCACGGTCGACTCGCGCCAGCCGGGAAAGCTCTTCAGGACCGGCTCGGCCGCTTCCAGGCGGTCGAGTCGCGACGGAAACTCGCGCACGACCTCGCCGCGGATGCGATAACCGACGCAGACCTGGATCGTGTCCAGCTCGTCGAGCACGTCGAGCTTGGTGAGCGCCATCAGGCCGACCCCATTGAGGCGCCGCGCGTAGCGGGCCGCCACCGCGTCGAACCAGCCGCAGCGTCGCGGCCGACCGGTGACCGTCCCGAACTCGTTCCCCCGCTTGCGGAGGAAGTCCCCGGTCGCGTCCAGGAGCTCGCCCGGGAAAGGGCCTCCCCCCACCCGCGTCGTGTAGGCCTTGACGATGCCGAGAGCGCCGTGGATCGCGGTGGGCGGGATGCCGGAACCGGTCGCCGCCCCGCCGGCGGTCGGATTGGAGCTGGTGACGAACGGATAAGTGCCATGGTCGACATCGAGCAGCGACCCCTGCGCGCCTTCGAGGAGCAGAGCCTTCCCTTCCTCGATCCAGCCGTGCAGGAGATGCTCGGTATCGGCCAGGAAGGGCTCGAGACGGTGCGCCCAGAGTCGACAGAGATCTTCGAGCCGGCCGGGTAGACCGGGCGGATCCGCTCCGAGCGCCTGGAGCTCCGGTTCCAAACGCGCGAGCTGGGCGCGCAGCCGCTCGCCGATTCCGTCCGCCGCGAGCTCGCCCAGGCGCACGCCGAAGCGGGAGATCTTCATCTCGTAGGCGGGACCGATCCCGCGGCCGGTGGTTCCCACCTTCCCTCTCCCGGCCGCCTTCTCGCGCGCTTGGTCGAGGGCGACGTGCGCGGGCAACAACGCCTGCGCGCGCGTCGAGAGATGGAGCCTGCCGCGCGGATCGATCCCCGCCGCTCGGAGCTGCTCGAGCTCCTCGAAGAAGGCGTCGGGCGACACGACCATACCGTTACCCATGACGCAGCGCATCGCCGGGTGGAGGATGCCCGACGGGATGAGCCTCAGAGCGAAGTGACGGTCGCCGAAGCGCACCGTGTGACCCGCGTTGTGCCCGCCCTGGTAGCGCACCACGGCGTCGAAGGCAGGACAGAGGAGATCGACGATCTTCCCCTTGCCTTCGTCCCCCCACTGCATGCCGACGACGACGATATTGGCCATTGCGATGCGCCTCGGGATCCTCCTCGAATGCTAGCATGCGCGCACTCGCCCGCCGGACCATCCAAGCGGTTTATCGAGAGAAGGAGAGGTCCCATGTTCTTCAAGATTCCGTCGCTCCTCCTGAAGCAGCTCTATACGTTCGGGAGCCTCGCCAACGTCGAGGGCGGCGTGCGACTGGGCTTGAAGAACCGCTTGAGCGACACCGTCGTGACCGCCGTGCGACGCGTGGCGATCGACGGCGTCGAAGCGGAGCCCGCGGCGATCACGCTCGAGCTCGCGGATGGCTCCCGGATCCGCGCCACCGCGCTGAGCGACGCGAGCCCCCTCGACCTGCCCCTGAAGCGCGTCGTCACCCTGGTGCTCGAAGGGTTCGGACCGCTCGCCAAGGGGAACCACGAGATCGAGCTCGCCTTCTCGGCCAAGACCTTCGGCGAGCTCTCCTTCGCGGTCACCGACGCCATCGCCGAAGCCACGGCGCGACGCCTCCAGATTCCGTACCACAAGGAGGACGATCACAACCGCGAATGGGCCGAGAAGCGGCAGCGCTTCCTCGAAGAGCACACGGGCAAGAAGCTCGAGCACATTCATCGCTACTCCTTCGATCCAGCGGTGACGCGCGGAAATATCGAGAGCTTCGTCGGGGTCGCCCAGGTGCCGATCGGGCTCGCGGGCCCGCTCCAGGTCAATGGCGAGCACGCGAAGGGCGAGTTCCTGATCCCGCTCGCGACCGCCGAGGGGACGCTCGTCGCCTCGTACAGCCGGGGCATGAAGGTGCTCAACCAGTCGGGGGGTGTCACCTGCACGGTCGTCGGCGACGCCATGCAGCGTGCGCCCGTCTTCGTCTTCGAATCGGCGCGCGAGGCGCGCGAGTTCGAGCTCTGGGTGCAGCGCAACCTCGCCGCCGTCCGCGAGCAGGCCGAGACGACCTCCTCGATCGCCAAGCTGCTCTACATCGACACCTACCTGGCCGCGAAGTTCGCCTACCTGCGCTTCAACTTCGCGAC
>CAYZBH010000024.1:5805-8023 GCA_964476605.1 uncultured Thermoanaerobaculia bacterium
GCCAACGTCGGCTCGATCCTCTCCGGGGCGAACAACAACGGCGCCCACTCCCCGAACGGGATCACCGCCATGTTCATCGCCACCGGCCAGGACGTCGCCAACGTCTCGGAGTCCTCGGCGGGAATCGTCTACACGGAGCTCACGCCCGATCGCGACCTCTACATCTCGATCACCATCCCGTCCCTCATCGTCGCCACCTACGGCGGCGGCACGGCGCTCCCCACCCAGCGCGAGTGTCTCGAGATCCTGGGCTGCTGGGGGCGCGGCAGCGTCAAGAAGCTCGCCGAAATCGTGGCCGGCGTGGCGCTCGCGGGCGAGATCTCGCTCGCCTCGGCGATCTCCTCGCTCGACTGGGTGTCGAGCCACGAGAAGTACGGGCGGAATCGCTAACGGTCGAGGGGAAGCGCCGCCTACTCAGCCGCGCTCGGCGAGCGTCGCCAGGCGCTCGAGCTCGGCGTGAAAGCCGTCGACGATCCGTTCCGGGTCGGGCACCAGGCCGTAGTCGGTCCCCACCCCCATCCGCACCTGGCCGTCGTAGCTGAAGATCGAGACGCCGAGCCCCAATCTCCCCGCCTGCGGCACCCAGAAGAAGATGTCCTGCAGCGGCTTGCCCGCGAAGTAGAGCGTCTTCTTCGGGCCCGGGACGTTGGTGAAGACCGCCGTCGCCTTGGCCTGGAAGATCGAGACGACGGCCCGGTGCGCGAGCTCCGGCAGCCGACCGATCATCTGCAGAATCGAGTAGACCACCAGAGGCTCGGCGGAGCTCTTGAGCGCGGTGGAGCGACGCTGAAATTCCACGAGCCGCTTCAGCGGATCGGCGAGCCCGACCGGGAGCTTGAGGAAGATGAGCCCGAAGCGGTTGCCGAGATCGGCCATCTCGTCGAGCGGCCGGAGATTCACCGGCATCGCGGCGCGGAACCCGAGCGACTCGGCCGGCTCGCCGTGCCGCGCGAGGTACCGCCGGAGGCCCCCCGCCATCGCCGTGTTGAGCACGTCGTTGATCGTGCCGCCGAGCTGCCTGCCGATCCGCTTCACGTCCTCGAGCGGGACCTTCTCCGTCCAGGCGACCCGCTTCTCCACTCCCAGCGCCCCTTTGAACCGGGTCTTGGGATCGTTCGGCCGCCCGACCAGGCGACCGAGCGCTCCGGTCGCGCCAACCCCCTTCAGGAGCGGATTCGCGCGCGCGAAGGCCTCGACCGGCGCGAGCATCAGGCGCAGCGTCTCCGGCATCACCGACTCGACGAGCGAGCGCGCCGCGGCGGCGCCCGCGGTCGCGGGGTGCAGGAGAATCTCGAGGAAGGGGTTGACGATGCTCGCCGAAGGATCGGGCGCAGCGACCGTCTGCGGCCCCCCGGGCGTCAGATCGGTCAGCGCCAGCAGGACGATCATCAGCGCCACGCCGTCGCCGATCGTGTGGTGGAGGCGTCCGAAGATGACGGTGTCCCGTCCGTTGTAACCCTGGATGAGCCGGAACTCCCAGAGCGGATGCCCGCGGTCGAATTGGCGATGAAGGTGCCCGGCGATCGCCGCCGCGAGCTCGCGGTCCCCGCCGGGCTCCGGCAGGCGCTCCTCGACCAGGTGGCGCTCGAGGTCGAAGTCGGCGTCCTCCACCCAGACGAAGCGGCCGTCGTCCTGCGCCACCCGCTGGCGGAAACGCGAGATCGCGAGCAGCCGCTCTTCGAAGCGCCGCGCGGCCTGATCCCAGGTCACCTCTCCCTTCAGGGCGAGGACGCCGTGGATGTGCATCAGGTTGGCCGGCTCGTCCATCCGGAGCCAGGCGACGTCGACCGCGGCGAGCGGTTTGCCGCGCTCTCCGGCCTCGAGCGGGAGCGGTTGCGAAGCGAGCGGCTTGCGGCGCGTCACTGGCCAGAGTCTAACTCGGCCCGCGACGGCCGGCGCACAGCCGGATAGGATCGCCGGACCGTCCGATGCTCGCTCCCGACCGACCCCTCCGCCTGCTGCCGGCAGCGCTACGCGCGGCGCTGGCGGGAGTCGCTTGGAGCGAAGAGCGCGTCGCCAACTTCCTACGCCGCATGCCCAAGGTGGAAACCCACCTCCACCTCGACGGAGCCGTAGCTCCGGAGACGCTGCGCGAGCTCGCCCGCGACACTTCCGCCGGCTCGACGGGTTCGACCCTCGCAGGTCTCGACCTCGATGCGATCCGCCGGCGCGTGGTGGTGGATGCCCCGCGCGAGAACCTCGGCGCGGTGCTCGCCGC
>CAYZBH010000024.1:8123-55574 GCA_964476605.1 uncultured Thermoanaerobaculia bacterium
CGCGCCCGCCGCGGCGGGCTCCACCTCGTCGCCCATGCGGGCGAGGTGGCTGGCTCCCCCGACCTCTCGACGGCCCTCGAGCTCGGCGTCGAGCGCATCGGCCACGGCGTGGCGCTCGAGCAGGCGCCGGTGCTCCTCGCGGAGGTCATCCGCCGCGGCGTCGCGATCGAGGTGAACCTCACCTCGAACCTTCGCACCGGCTCGGTCGCGAGCCTCGCGCGCCACCCCGTGCGCCACTGGTTCGACGCCGGCGCCCGCATCGCCCTTTCGACCGACGACCCGGCGATCTTCGGCATCGACCTCGCCGGCGAGTACCTCCTCCTCCACCGCGAGCTCGCCTTCACCCCCGCCGAGCTCGCCGAGGTCGCCCTCCAGGGGATCGATGCGCTCTTTCTGCCGGAAGAGGAGAGCGAGGCCTTGCGCGGAAGGCTCGAGGTTGGGCTCGCCTCGCTTCTCGCGACAGCGACGACCTAGTCACACGGGAACCGACTTCAGCTCCTTCCGGCCGACCCGCGCCGCTCGCGGAGCTGATCCAGCAGCCTTCCCGGAAGCGCCCACTCCGGAAGGAGGCGTGCCGCGTCGTCAAGGTGGCGCTCCGCCGAATCGAAATCCCCGCGGTTCATCTCGAGTTGGCCGAGGCGGGCGAGAATGGCGGCGCTGTCGGTGCCGGCGGCTACGGCCTCGGCTAGGAGGCGCTCCTCGTCGCCGGGGCGGCCCGCCTTGGAGAGGAGCTCACCCAGCTCGAGATAGGCCTGGGCGAAGCGGGGGTTCAGGGCGAGCGCCTGGCGGAACGCCGCTTCCGCCTCCTTCGTCTTGCCGGCGATCGCGAGCGTCTCCCCTTTTCGCAGGTGCAGAAAGTCGAGCCCCGGGTTGAGCGCGAGCGCACGGTCGAGCGTCGCGACCGCCGCGGCGTGCGCCCCCACCGCGCGTTGAGCGGCGGAGAGCTCGGAGAGAAAGGGCACGCTCCCGGGGCTCTCGGCGACCAGCGCCTGGAGCTCCCGGATGGCCGCCCCCTCCTCCCCCTCCGCCAAGCGGCGCTTCGCCTCGACGAACCTCGCGAGGAGCGCGAGCCCCTTCTTCGGTGCGATTGTTCCGGCGCGCTTCGACTGGCCCGAGAGATAGCCGAGGTTCCGCATCGCCGCTTCGAGCTCGGCGTCGGGTGCGAGGGGGCGAGGTTCGAAAAGAAGCTTTCGGCTGAGGAGCGACTTCAGTTGCTTCTGCGGCTCACGACCTTCAGCCGGGCGGGCGGAGAGGAGATTCGACTGCTCGCCTGGGTCCGAGGCGAGATCGAAGAGCTCGGGTTCGGGACCGAGCACGAAGCGCCAAGTGCCCGCCGTCACCGCCGCGAGGGGCGCCCAGCCGAAGGCCGAGGCCGGCATCTGGGTCTCGTGGTAGACCGGCTCCGATTCGGAATCTCCTGCCACTAGCGACAGCGCCGGGCCAGGTACCTCCTTAGTCGAGCCTTTTTTCAGCCCCGCGAGCTCCACCAGCGTGGCCGCGAGCCGCACCGTCCCGACCGGTTCGGACCGCACCCTGCCGGGTGGCACGCCGGGGCCGGCGAGGATCAGCGGCACGTGCAGCGCCGCCTCGGTGAGCAGGAGCCCGTGCTCCGCCTCCTCGTGCTCGCCCAGCGACTCGCCGTGATCGCCGACGACGGCAACGAGGCGCGGCCCCTTTCGAGGAAGCTCCGCGAGCAGCCGCCCGAGCTGCCGGTCGACCTCCTCGATCTCTTGGAGGTACCGGATCTTGGCGTCGGCCGCCGGATCGCCTTCCGGCGGGTCGTACGGGGCATGCGGATCGTAGAAGTGCACCCAGACGAAGAGCGGGCGATCCGCCGGCAGCTCGCGCGCGGCGCCGACGGCGGTGTCGACCACCTCCTTCGCCGGGCGCTCCGGGTAGCCGTACTCCCCCAGCCGCTCGGCGGTCATCCGGTCGTCGTAGCGGTCGAACCCTTGGTCGAGCCCGAAGCGCCGGTCGAGCACCCGTGAGGCGACGATCGCCACGGTGACGTAGCCGGCGTCGCGGAAGCGCTCGGCGAGCGTCGTCGCCTCCGGCGCGAGCGCGCCGACGCCATTGTCCCGGAGGCCGTGCTGGTTGGGGTCGAGGCCGGTCAGCAGCGAGGCGTGCGCGGGGAGCGTGAGCGGAACGGGCGTCAGCGCTTCCGCGAAGCGGACACCACGCGCCGCCAACCCGTCGAGCACCGGCGTCCGCGCCGCGCCGCCCCAGGCGCCGAGCGCATCGGCGCGCGTCGTGTCGAGGGTGACGAGAAGCACGTCCGGCCGTGCGGCAGGCGTCGCGGCCGGTGCTTCGCCCCAGGCCGCTACTGCGAACAGCCAGAAACAGAATGCCCCCGGAACCGAAGCCCCGGGGGCACGAAGAGAGACGAACGGCTTCAACCCTGCGACCGCCGGCCTCTTACGGCGAGGTCTGCGACCACTCCTGCGTGTTGCCGGTCTCGAAATCGTCCGCGAAGACGTAGGTCGAGGCGCCGCAGCTGTTCGACTGGGAGTCCGCCACCTCCACGTCGAGATTCGTCAGAGTGATGTCGTCGAAGCGGAATCCGAAGCCGTTGACCGACTCATCGGTGCCGTAGCGCATCTCGAGATAGGCCGCTTTGCCGGCGAGCGTTCCGGTCTGGAGAGCGGTCGAGGTCCAGCTGCTGGTCGCCCAGGAGTCCGCCGCGTTCGCCCATCCCGCCTGTCCATCGGTGCCGCAGGTCCCGCCGGTTCCGCTCGCGTTGTAGGCGCGACCGCTCGACGGAGTGACGAGAGTGCGCGTCCCCGTGACGGCGTCCACGAATCCCGCGTTGGCGCGATCCCACCACTGGCCACCGCTGAAATTCTCGATACCGAAGCGGGTGGAGAGCGTCATCGTCGAAGTCGAAGAGAGGCGGAGCAGGGGCGAGCGCGCGACGTCGCACTGATCGTCCAGGAAGGCCGACGACTGGTAGTAGAAGGTCCCCGCACCGCCCGCGCCACCGGGCGCGGCGTTCGTGCGGTTGAAGGTGCCCGCCGTCGTCTGCCACCCCTCGGTGCTGGACTCGTAGTTGAAAGTCTTCGAGGCCTGATTCTGGAAGTCCCCTTCCGTGAGGTCGAAGTTGAAGCTCACCGTGACTGGCGACGCGAGCTCGTCCGCGATGACGTCGATGTCGACCGTGAAGGTGTCCCCGGGGTTCACCCCCTGGGGGACGAACTCGAGCGTCGCGACCGCGGACTCGCAGGAGACGAGGCTCGCGTCGACGATCTTGGGGAACGTGGTGATGAAGGTCGTCCCGCCATGGCTCGGCGAGGAAGCGCTCACGATGCGGACGTTGGTGAGCGCGGTGCTCCCCGAGTTGGAGAGCGGCAGACGGACGCGCGCCTGCTCGCAGTTGTCGAGGAAGGGATCGCCGTCGCCGGAGAGGATCGACAAAGCCGCCTGCTCGCCCAGGGCCGCGAAGATCGGGCCGCCGCCGGCTGCGCTCGGCGTTCCCGTCGTGCAGGTGCTCGACTGAATCCCGAAGCACTCGTCCTGCGCTCCCATGGGCTCGACGTTGTAGTAGTAACTCCGGCCGTTCTGCAGGCCACGGTCCTCGAACGTCGTCCCCGCGGTCTCGCCGATCAGCGTGGCCCCGAAGGCGCAACCGAAGACACCGTCGGTGCGGTAGACGCGATAGGTCACCGCGCCGGCGACCGAAGTCCAGGAGAGGTCGATCCCCTGGTCGCGCGGCGTGGCGGTGACGGTCGGCGCGGCGGTCGGCGCTCCGGCGCAGCCGAAGTCCGTGACCGCAGTCGCGGCGCAATCGATGCCGTGATCCTGGAAGGCGGCGTCGATCGCCGAGTTGTGCGGCGTGCCGTTGCCGAGGTTGCCGTCGTCGTCGTCGGCCGCGCGGTACTGGTTGTACCCCGAGTCGGCGCCGCACCCGGCGGTGCCGCCGGTCCCGGACCACCAGTTGTTGACCGCGCCCGCGCCGCGGAGCGTGAGCTGCGTGGCGATCTTCCGGGTGAGGTCCCGGTCGAGATTGAAGGGACCGGCGGTGAGCTTACGGTTCCAGAGGTCCCAGACCGTCTCGGCATTGATGTAGCCGACGCAGTGCACCTCGCCGCCGCAGTTCAAGACGTCGGCATTGGTCGGCGTCCAGGGGAGGTTGTCCTGGCGATGCGCGTAGTCGATGTCGCGCACGCCGGTGCAGAGGGGCGCGTCGCCCGGAGGGTCGATGCAGGGATTGCCGTAGCCGCCGCAGCCGCTCGCCCGGAACCCACGTCCCATGCAGCTGTCGTCGGTCCGCAGGGAGGCGTAGATGTCGGCGATGCCTTCCGAGCCGGTCGAGAGGATGGAGCCGTTCGCGTCATTGTCGTCGAGGCCGTGCCCCCACTCGTGATCGAAGACTCCGGCGAGCTCGCCGGTGTTGTTGCAGCCGCCGCCCGAGCGGAAGAAGTTGACCTGCGACCCGTTCCAGTTGGCGTTGCAAGTGGCGACGATGTTCATGTTCGCGGTGAGCTGCTCCTGCAGCCAGGTGTTGTTCGGCAGCTCGCCTCGCGCCAGCATCTTGATCTGTCCGATCTCGTAGTAGCCGCTGCGCGAAGCGTGGGTGTTCCCCGCGCCCGTTCCCGCCGGCACGGTGCAGTCGGTGCCACCGCTGGTGCCGAAGTCGAGGTTGCCCGCCGCGCTCGTCGCGGCGGAGCCGCAGGTGTCGTTCATCCGCATGTACTGGCCGGAGAGCGCCGAGCTGATCGAGCCGTCGACGCAGATGGGGAGGTTTCCGCCCACGTCCGTGGTCACCGTCCCGCCGCCGGGAAGCGTCACGGTCGAGTGGGACATCGGATAGCCCGCCTGCTCGACGCCGTCGGGGATGCCGCCGGGGGATTGGCCGTCGTTGGAGACCGGATAGACGCCGCCCGTGACCTTGCGCTGCGTGGCCACGAACTGGTTCAGATCCTCGAAGGAGAGGAGCTCGCCGGTGCGGGCGTCGACGAGCGCCTGCCAGTGGTCCCCCGCTTGGCCGAGCGTCGGACGGACCACCCAGACCAGGCGGTGCTCCATCGCGTGACCGGCGTTCGCGGAGCTGAAGGAGTTCTCGGTCGAATACGGGAGCCAGGCGAGGGTGCTCCCCTTCCAGAGGGAACCCATGTCGAAGGGCGCGACGTGGCGGGAGACCGCGTCCCGCGCCTCGGCCTCGGAAACCGTCGCCGCGAGATCCCGGTCGACGTCCCCCCAGTTGATGGCGCCCCAGAGCACCAGGTTGCCGTAGCGGATGGTCGCGATGAGCGAGCTTCCGAGCACGGGCAAGCCGTCCACCACGTGCGGCGTCGAGATGATGATGTAGTCGGGGTTGATCACCGTGATCCGCCCGGGCTGGGCCATCTCGGCGGGATCGACCTGCAACGCTTCCGCGTTACGCGACAGGAAGTCGGTATAGGCGGCGGCCGCCGCCTCGCCGATCTCCTGCACGTTGCGGGGAGCCTGGCGACCGAGCTCGGCCCAGGAGAGATGGTTGCCGGAGCCCTTCCCGGGGAGCAGGGGCCGCACGAGCTCGAGGCCCGTGAATCGCCCCGTCCTCAGATCGACGTAGCTGGTGGCCGGATCGGCTCCGAGGGCCGCGAGACGCCCTCCGACGAGAGCTTCGCCCGCTTCGGCGGCCGAGACTTGCGCGACATCGAACTTCGCGCCCTCGCTCTTGAAGATCAGGGACTCGTGCTTGGCGTCCTGAGGCACGGTCACCGCCGAGGCGGGGACCGCCAGGGCGACGCCGAGCGCGAGACACCCGAAGGCGCGGAATACCGTGATTCGTTCCACTGAGCTCCTCCTTGGCTGGGTGGGTCCGGCTGGACCCGGGTCTGACGATGGGCTACGAGCGGAATACCGTAGCAGGTGAGAGCCCGCCAAGCAAGGAAGTCGGGCCGGTCGCGCTTCGCCCCGCGAGGGGGGGCGACTTGCCCTAGTCGGCGAGCGCGTCCTGCAGGCGGTCGAGAGCCCGGGCGAGGCGCTCCAGCGTTTCGTGGCCGGTGCAGCGGCGCCCCTCGCCGTCGACCCCCACGCCGCGCCAGAGGTCGCGGCAGGAGTCCTCCAGCACCTCGCGACGGAGCCTCAAGCCGTGCCGGGCGAAGACGGGCGCGAGCTCGTCGAAGCGCCGGAGGAGCTCCCATCGCGTCGCGTCGTAGGCGTGCGCGCAGACCGAGCGGCGCGCCGAGAAGCTGAAGACGTTGCTGAAGAAGACTTGGTAGTCGTCGCGGCTCGGCTCGAGGAGGACGACGTCCGCCCCCTTGAAGATCTGGTCGTAGCGCTTCATCCCCACCGTCAGGCGGGAGTGGATGAGGGTGCGGAAAGTCTGGGAGAGGACGGTCGGCAGCCCGCGCCGGAGGAGCTCCTCGCGATCGTAGGTCTCGTTCTGCTCGCGCCCGTTTCCCGAGACGTCGACCGGGACGATCGGGTTGATGCAGAAGAGGAGCTTCGCACCGGCGTCGAGCGCCACCGAGGCGTGCACGGTCTTGTTGAGCACGCCGTCGACGTAGAAGTGGCCGTCGATGTCGACCGGAGGATAGAGGCCGGGCAGGGCGCTCGAGGCCTGCACGGCGCGCGAGATCTGCACGTGCTGGTGCCCCTCGGACCCGAAGACCACGGAACGCCCCGAATCGAGCTCCGCGGCGACGATGAAGAGGCGGCGACCGAGCTCGCGGAAGTCGTCGCTCCGCCCCTTCAAGGTGTAGATGCCACGCAGGTATTGGCGGATCGGCTCGTTGTCGAAGATACCGACCGGAAGCGCGCGCGAGAGGTGCGTCAAGGAGTCGAGCAGACTCCGGTCGGAAGGATTCTGCGCGAACTCGAAGAGCGCCTCGATCGCGAGGCGCGGCACGGACAGTCCGCGCCGGGCCCATTCGCCGATCGCCGGCGTGAAGAAGTTCTCCGGCACGAACGGGTGCTCCCCCGGCTCGTGCTTGACGATCGCCCGGCACATCTGTGCCGGGGTGATCTGATTGGCCAGGTTCGCCGCGAGGAAGGCCCCGGCGGAGACACCCACGTAAACGTCGAGGGCGTTGAGATCGAGGCCCTCCACCGCCTCGTCGAGAGCGCGGAGGGCTCCGATCTCGTAGATGGCACCTTCCGGTCCGCCGCCGGCCAGGGCGACGCCGATCGAATGCCTGCGCCGGGCCGCTCGCGGAGGCAACTCAGCCCATCCGGCGCTTCGCCGTCTTGCGGGTCGCGGCCTTCCGGGCCGCGGGACGCCGTCCGGGCTTCACCTTCCGCTCCACCATGTGAGTCAGCTCTTCGACCCGGCGGGTCAGGGCCGCGATCTCGTCCTTGCTCGGCACACCCACCCGCTTGAGCGCCCCCACGACCTTGTGATCCCACTGGTCCTCGACCACGCCCCACTTGTCTTCGACCTTCTCCCAGGCCCCCTCGGCGCGCTCCTTAGCGGTGGAGGCGATCTCGGCGACCTGCCCGCGGAGCTTGTCCAACTTCACCTTCCCCTTGCTCTCGAACGCTTCGCCTCTCTTGACCAGACTCTTGAAGAGCTTGCCGCCCTCCTCCTCGGCGGTCGAGAGCGCCCCGAGACCGGCGAGCCAGATCTTGTTGGCCGAGGCCTTGAGTCCTTCGGCGACCTGCTTCTGCGTCTTCTTCCTCACCGCCATGATCGTTCGTCCTTTCCGAAAATCCTCGGGGTCCCTTCCCCGCCTCCCACGCTGTTTCAGACCAGCCGCGACCGCAGCGCCTCGACGCGCCGCGCGAGCTCGCGCACCTCGGCGCGCGAAGGCAGACCGAAGTCGCCGAGCAACGCCTCCGCCTGGCGCTGCACCTTGCGTCCCGCGCCCTCGGCGAAGCGGAGCAGCTCGCTTCCCGTCTCGGTCAGCGAGCGCTGCGCCTTCTCGAGCGGCGTCTCCTTCCGGCGACGCCCCTTCTCGACCAGCGCGTCGAACAGCGCGACGCCCGTTTCTCCGGCCGTCGCTGCGAGGCCGAGACTCACCAACCAGGCAGTCCGTCCCGCGGCGAAGAGACGCTCACCCGCCGCCTCGAGACCGCTGCCGGCCATTCCCACGGCCACTTCCTGCATCTTCTTCCTCATGACTTGTCTCCCTTCCTGCGACGCCCTCGCGGCATCGGCGAGTCGGCGGTGCGCGTGGCGCGGCGTCCGCGGGTCGCGCTCGCGCCCGGCCGCTCCGCTTCCAGTTTGACCAGCGAACCCTCCAGCTCCTCCAGGCGATCCCTGAGCTTCTCCATCTCCTGACGCGCCCGTCGCACCGGCGCCAGGCGATCGATGGAGGCCTGGAAGAAACGATCCACCTTGTGCTGCACCTGCTCGACGCCCGACTCGACCGCCTTCTGGCCAGCGCGGACCAGCTCGTGAAGCACCTCGCTCGGCAGGAACGCCGTGCCGCGCCGTCCCTCGTCGAGGATGATCTGGGTGAGCATCTGCGCCGTGACGTCGGCGCCGCTCGCGTTGTCGACGACCCGGATCTCGGTGCCTCCCCGGATCCACTCCGCGAGCTCCTCGAGCGACACGTAGCGGCTCTCCTCCGTGTCGTAGAGCTTCCGGCTCTCGTAGCGCTTGATCAGTCGATGCATGCTTCCCCCGGGGCGCCGTCCGATTCGGTTTTGCCGCGACGCGGCATGACGAGGTGTTTATACCGCACTGCGGCAAGGCCGTCAAGGGGTCTCTTGCCGCAGTGCGGCAAACGACCGCCGCGGCTTCGACCCGCGGGTGTGCTAGAAGATGCGCATGCAGCGTACGCACGACGTGCTCGTTCTGGGCGGCGGTCTGGTGGGACTCTCCGTCGCCCGGGATCTCGCGATCCGCGATCTGGACGTGGCCCTGCTCGACCGCCGGGAACCCGGCCACGCGGCCTCCTCCGCCGGCGCCGGCATGCTGGCTCCGCTCTCCCATGGCGCCGAACCCGCACGCCTGCTCGCCTTGCTGCGCGCCGCGCGCGAGCTCTGGCCGCGCTGGATCGAGGAGGTGCGGTCCGACAGCGGACTGCCGGTCGAGTACGACGCCAGCGGCACCCTCGTCGTGGGGCTCGACGCCCAGGAGGCGATGGAGCTCGACCAGGTCGCCGCGGGCTATCGCGCGGCGGCGGAACCGATCGAGGAGATCACCCCCGCGGCGGCGCGCGAGCTGGTGCCCGACCTCGCCCCGGACGTCCAACGCGTCCTCCGGATGCCGCGCACGCACCGGGTCGACAACGTCCAGGCGACACAGGCCGCGGTGCGCGCCGCGGCGGCGCGCGGCGTGAAGATCTTCCCGCGTCACGAGGTCAGCGCGGTCGAGGTGTCCTCTTCGGGGGTCACGGTCGACACGCCCCAGGGGACATTCGCCGCGGCCAGGCTCGTGCTCGCGGCCGGCGCGTGGAGCGGGGGCATTCCGGGGCTCCCGGCCCTGCCCATCCGGCCCGTGCGCGGGCAGATGGTCCGGTTGGAAGGGGTCGACTGGGCGTGGAGCGGGGCGGTTTGGGGAGTCTCCCGCTACGCCGTCCGGCGCGGCGCGAGCAGCCTGCTCGTCGGCACCACCGTGGAAGAGGCCGGTTTCGCCGAGCATCCGACCCTCGACGGAGTCGCCGCGATCCTCGCCTTCGCGGCGCGCCTCTTTCCCACCCTCACGACCGCACGACTCTCGGCGACCTGGGCGGGGCTGCGGCCGGCCTCGCCGGACGGCCTCCCGCTCTTGGGGCAGCTCGACGGCCTGCCGGTCTACGCGGCCTGCGGCCATCACCGGGACGGCATCCTCCTCGCCCCGTGGACCGGTCGCGTCCTGGCCGCGCTCCTCGCCGACGGCGCGGCGATCCCGGAAGGGGATCTCTTCGCTCCGAGGCGCTTCGACGCCGGTTGAGCGCCTCGCGGCGAGCCGCTACAATCGCCCTCGCGCCGCGCCGGCGCGGCGCGCCCACGAAAGGATGGAGGGGATGCCGCACATCATTGCCGAGCCTTGCATCGGAACGAAGGACACCTCCTGCGTCGACGTCTGCCCGGTGGACTGCATCTACGGCAAGGGCGAAGACTGGGAGATGCTCTACATCCACCCGGAGGAGTGCATCGACTGCGGGCTCTGCATCGACGCCTGCCCGGTGCAGGCGATCTTCCCGTTGGAAGAGGTCCCCGACAAGTGGAAGGCGTTCGTCGCCAAGAACTACGAGCACTTCAAGCTGACCCCGCCCTGATTCGCCCCGAGCCGGGTTGGTCCTAGAGGACGCGCTTCGGCGCGTCCTTTTTTGTTGGATCGGAAATGATTTGCTGCCAGAATCGGTTTCTGATCTTGAGTGTGCGGCACTGCGATTTCTCGGTCGTTCGCTTGGCGAACACCGCCGGAAGCCGCAGACCCGAGGAGGGACGGGCGTGGAGTTCAAGGACTACTACCAAGTGCTGGGGGTCGCGCGTGAGGCGTCGCAGGAAGAGATCCAGCGCGCTTACCGGAAGCTCGCCCGCAAGTTCCACCCCGACATCTCCAAAGAGAAGGGGGCCGAGGCGAAGTTCAAGGAGGTCGCCGAGGCGAACGAGGTCTTGAAAGACCCCGAGAAGCGCGCCAAGTACGACCGCTTCGGTTCGGCCTGGAAGTCCCGCCCCGCCGGCGGAGGTCCTCCGCCGGGATTCGAGGGCTACGCGTTCGATTTCGGCGAGGGGCCTTTCGCGGGGGGCGGCGGGAGCGGCTTCTCGAGCTTCTTCGAAATGCTCTTCGGCGGACAAGGGGGGGCCAGACCCGGAGCCGGCTGGGGAACCTGGTCCGGCGATGGCCGCGGCGGCTGGGCGCGGCCGGGGGCGAATCAGGAGTTGCGGCTCGCGCTCGGCTTGGAAGAGGCCTTCGCGGGGGGAGTGCGCGAGCTCTCGATCGCCGAGGGCGACGCGGTCCGCCACCTCAAGGTCAACCTCCCCCGCGGCGTGCGCCCCGGGCAGACGATTCGCGTCGCCGGACGAGGCGAGACGGGGCGCTCCGGCGGCCCGCCGGGCGATCTCCTGCTCCGCGTCGAGATCCTCCCCCACCCCAGATTCCGGCTGGAGGGGCGCGATCTCCACACCACGCTCGAGGTCACCCCCTGGGAGGCGGTGCTCGGCGGCGAGGCCGAGATCCGAACGCTCGACGGGAGCGTGCGCGTGCGGATCCCGGCGGGGACCTCTTCGGGACGGAAGATCCGCGTCAAGGCGCGAGGATTCCCCGCCGGTGGAAGCGGCGAAGTGGGAGATCTCTACGCCGAGATCCGCATCGTCGTGCCGGCGACCACCAGCGACGGCGAGCGAAGGCTCTACGAGGAGCTCGCGCGCACCTCCTCCTTCCAGCCGCGCGGTTGAGTCGATCGAGGGAGATCGGACGAGAACGATGGACCTGAACAAGATGACCCAGAAGTCCCAGGAGGCGCTCGCGGCGGCGCAGTCCGAAGCGGTGCGGCTCGGCCACCAGCAAGTCGATTGCGAGCACCTGCTCGCGGCGCTCCTGGCGCAGGCCGACGGGCTCGTGCCGCGGCTGCTCACCCGACTGGGGACCGATCGACAACAGCTCTCGACCGCACTCGAGGAAGAGCTCGCCCGCCGGCCGCGCGTCGGCGGAAGCGGCGCCGAGGCCGGCAAGATCTACGTGACCGAGCGCCTGCAGCGCCTCCTGGTCGCCGCCACTGCGGAGGCCCGGCGGCTCAAGGACGAGTACGTCTCGGTCGAACACCTCCTGCTCGCCCTCGTCGACGAGAGTCCGGCGGGGCCGGCGGCGAAGCTCCTCCAGCAGGCGGACGTCACGCGCGACCGGCTGCTCGGCGTCTTGACCGCCGTTCGCGGCCACCAGCGCGTCACCTCGGCCGAGCCCGAGGCCGCCTACGAGGCGCTCGAGAAGTACGGCGTCGACCTGGTCGCCGAGGCGCGCGCCGGCAAGCTCGATCCGGTGATCGGCCGCGACGCCGAGATCCGCCGCGTCGTCCGCATCCTCTCGCGCAAGACCAAGAACAACCCCGTCCTGATCGGCGAGCCCGGGGTGGGCAAGACGGCGATCGTCGAAGGGCTCGCGCAGCGCATCGTGAAGCGCGACGTTCCCGAGTGGCTGCAGGAGCGCTCGCTCTTCTCGCTCGACATGGGGGCGCTTCTCGCGGGCGCCAAGTTCCGCGGCGAGTTCGAGGAGCGCCTGAAGGCCGTTCTGAACGAGATCAAGCGGAGCGAGGGGCGCATCCTCCTCTTCATCGACGAGCTGCACACCATCGTCGGCGCCGGCAAGACCGAGGGCTCGCCCGACGCGGGCAACCTCCTCAAGCCGATGCTGGCGCGTGGCGAGCTGCACTGCATCGGCGCCACGACGCTCGACGAGTACCGCAAGAACATCGAGAAGGACGCGGCGCTCGAGCGCCGCTTCCAGCCGGTGCTGGTCGACGCTCCCTCGGTCGAGGACACGATCTCGATCCTCCGCGGCCTGAAGGAGCGCTTCGAGATCCACCACGGCGTCAAGATCCAGGACAACGCCCTGGTCGCCGCGGCGACCCTCTCGAACCGCTACATCTCCGACCGCTTCCTCCCCGACAAGGCGATCGACCTGGTCGACGAGGCCTCGGCGATGATCCGCACCGAGATCGACTCGATGCCGCAGGAGCTCGACGAGGTGACGCGCAAGGTGCTCCGCCTCGAGATCGAAGAAGCTGCTCTCAAGAAGGAGAAGGACAAAGCCTCGAAGGAGCGCCTCTCCGACTTGCGCGAAGAGCTCGCCAACCTGAAGGAGAAGCAGCGCTCTCTCAAGGCGCAGTGGGACGAAGAGCGCGAGCAGATCGCCAAGGTGCGCAAGCTCCGCGAACAGATCGAGAAGGTCAAACAGGACGTCGAATCGGCGGAACGGGCGTACGACCTGAATCGGGCGGCGGAGCTCCGCCACGGGCTTCTTCCTTCACTGGAGAAGAACCTCGCGGAGGCCGAGGGCCACGCCACCGGAACCGCGGCGGGCGGCCGCGGTTCCGCGCCACGACTGCTGCGCGAGGAGGTCACCGACCAGGAGATCGCCGAGGTGGTCTCGCGTTGGAGCGGCATCCCGGTCACGCGCCTGGTCGAGGGGGAGCGCGAGAAGCTCCTGCGCCTCGACGAGATCCTGCATCGACGGGTGATCGGCCAGGACGAAGCGGTGCGGGCGGTCGCCGACGCGGTGCTGCGCGCCCGCGCCGGCATCAAGGACCCGCGCCGGCCGATCGGCTCCTTTCTCTTCCTCGGCCCCACCGGCGTCGGCAAGACCGAGCTCGCCAAGGCGCTCGCCGAGGCGCTCTTCGACAGCGAGGAGAACCTGGTGCGGATCGACATGTCCGAGTACCAGGAACGCCACGCCGTCTCGCGGCTGGTCGGCGCGCCGCCGGGCTACGTCGGCTACGAGGAGGGGGGACAGCTCACCGAAGCCGTGCGGCGGAAGCCCTACTCGGTCCTCCTCTTCGACGAGGTCGAGAAGGCGCATCCCGACGTCTTCAACGTCCTCCTCCAGCTGCTGGACGACGGACGCCTGACCGACGCTCAGGGGCGGACCGTCGATTTCAAGAACACCGTGGTCATCCTCACCTCGAACATCGGTTCGCCCCATCTGCTCGAGGGGGTCACGGACTCCGGCGAGCTCCGGGAGTCGGCGCGCGACGCCGTGCTGCGGGAGCTCCGCGCCCACTTCCGCCCCGAGTTCCTCAACCGGCTCGACGACGTCGTGCTCTTCAAGCCGCTCCGCGTCGAAGAGATCGAGCGCATCGTCGACCTGTTGACCGCCGACCTCCGCCGCCGGTTGGCCGAGCGCGGCGTCGGGCTCGAGGTCACCGGCGAGGCGCGGACCTTCGTCGCCCGCCAGGGCTACGATCCGGTCTACGGCGCGCGCCCGCTCAAACGCTTCCTCCAGCGCCAGCTCGAGAGCCGCATCGCCCGCGCCCTCGTCGCCGGCGAAGCCGCCGAGGGGGCGACGGTGCGGGTCGCGACAGCGGGCGGAGGGCTCACGGTCGAGATCGTGCCCGCGCCGGTGGCGTCCGTGCCGGCGGGCGAGAGCGCTGGTTCGTGACGGGAGAGCGCTCGGGTCCGTCGAGGAGTCGGAGCTCGCGACGTCGTCCCCTGGTCCGAAGCTTGCAGCTGGACTCCCGCGGAGGGTGAAAGGGAGTTTCAGATGCGAACCGCAGCAAAGATTCGACGCCTGGCCTGGATGGTGGCGCTACTCGCGCCGCTCGTGGTCGCCGCGACGCCCGCGCGCGCGGAGGTCCGGGCCGCGAGCGGCTACCTGATCGACGCCGCCGGCCTCTTGCCCGGGGTCACCACCGACACCTTCGACATCCGCCTCGACGGCTTGACGAACGAGAGCGACCTCGTCGGCTACGCCGCGCTCGCGCAGAAGCGCGGCGCCTCGGCGCTCCACGACCAGCTCTCGTCGAAGGAGCTCGGCCGCTTCCGCGTCGGACGCGACCTCGGCCTGCCGATCGCCCTCGCGCAGGAGGCCACCGAGGACGGGCTCCGCCGTCTGCTGCTCGTGATCGAACGGCCGATCTCCTATCGCGAGCTGCGCAACGGCGGCCGCGCGCTCGAGTACCCCTACCTGGTGATCGAGCTCCGGTTCGACGCCGACGGACAGGGCGACGGCGCCCTCTATCCCCTCTCCAAGCTGCGCGTCTCGCCGGACGGCAAGGTGAGCTACGAGAGCTGGAGCCCGCAACCGGTCCGTCTGACGCGGGTCGACGTCTCCTGAATCCGGAGGCGCGACGCCGCGACGCCCTGCCTCGGGCGTCGCGGCCCCGCGCCGGCGCGCGCGCTCAGCTCGCGCGGGGAATGACGAAGAAGAGCACCGCGAGGTAGTGCAGGACGCTCCCCGCCAGCACCAGCAAGTGCCAGATGAAGTGGTGATAGCGCAGCCGGTCCCAGGCGAAGAAGAGGATCCCCACCGTGTAGCAGAGGCCGCCCGCGAGGAGCAGCGCGAGTCCCGCGGGCGCCAGATGACGCGCGAGCGGGCCGAAGGCGACCACCACCGACCAGCCGAGCAGCGCGTAGAGCACCACCGAGAAGACGGGAGCGCGCCCGAGCGCGAGCGATTTCTGGACGATCCCGACGACCGCTCCCACCCAAACCACGCCGAAGAGCGCCCACCCCCAGGGTCCCCGCAAGGGGCCGAGCGTGAACGGCGTGTAGGTCCCGGCGATGGCGAGGTAGATCGCCGAGTGGTCCAGGACGCGCAGCACGCGCTTGGCACGGGGCCAGGGGATGGCGTGATAGACCGTCGAAGCGGTGTAGAGCAACACGAGCGTGGCGCCGAAGACCGCGGAGGTCGCCACGTGCCAGACGTCTCCCCGGAGGGCCGCCACGGCCACCAGGGTCGCGAGCCCGGCGATCGCCAGCACGATGCCGACGCCGTGCGACACCGCGTGCGCGATCTCCTCGCCGAGCGTCCAGACGCGCGCCGCGCGGACCGATGCCATGACTGGTAAGGATAGCTCAGCCTCGCTCCGCTCGAAGCCTGGCCGACGCTGGCGGCTCGACCGCGCTGGGTGTACCCTGAACCGGGAGGGTTGAGCCATGTCGATCAACCGGATCCTCTTCCCCACGGATTTCTCCACCGCTTGCGATGTCGCCCTGGACGCCGCGCTCTTCCTCGCGGAGCTCTGCGACGCCGAGCTCGTGCTGCAACACGTGATCGCGATCGGGGACGCCGAGCCGGCGGCCCAGGGAACCGGCTTCCCGAGCGCCGAAGCGATCCGGGAGCACAGTACGAAGCTCGCGCGAACCAGGCTCGGCGACCTGCTCGCCCGCCAGCAGGGGCGCCCGCTCCTCGTTCGGGAGAGGATCGATCGCGCGCCGCGCACGGCGGACGGGATCCTCGCCTGCGCGGAGGAGGAGCGACCCGACCTATTGGTGCTGGGCACCCATGGCCGCACCGGCGCCGCGCACCTGCTGCTCGGCTCGGTCGCCGCCACGGTGCTCGCGCACGCCACGTGTCCCGTGCTCACGCAGCGGTCGGGCGATGGCACCTTTCCGCTCGGACGTCTCGCCCGCATCGTCGTCGCCACCGACCTCTCCCCCGGTGCCGGCCGGGCGCTCGAGCTCGCGGTCTGGCTCGCGCGCCTCGCCGGAGCACGGCTCGACCTGCTGCACATCCTGGCCGCTCCCGAGGTCCCTTTCGAGCCCTCCACCTTCGGCGGCGGTTGGTCGACCGCGTTCTTCGAGGACGTCGAGCCCCGCCTGCGTGCGGCCTTGGCCGAGCTGCGATTGGCCGCCGCCGGCGATCTCGAGGGCGAGAACCTGGTGGTCCGCGGGCGCGGCGCGCACGAGGTCGTGGCGCTGACCGAGCAGTCCGACGTCGATCTCCTGGTGCAGGGGACGTCGGGCCTGACCGGCCTGAAGCGGGCCCTCCTCGGCAGCTTCGCGGAGCGCGTCGCCCGGCTGGCCGCCTGCGCCGTGCTCACCGTGCCGGGCGACCGCGAGTCGTAGAAGAGCTCCTCCAGACGGCCCTCCCGAGCCGGACGTGGAGACCGGGCGGCTTGACGAACGCGACGGCTTCCGGCACGATTTGAACAATGGTTCAAACGCCGCCGGGGATCGAGGCCACGGGAAGGGCCGCCGAGGAGCGACGCCGCGACATCCTGGCCGCCGCTTCGCGGCTCTTTCGCGCCCGCGGTCTGTACGCGGTCGGGATGCGCGAGATCGCGGGCGAGCTCGGCATGACGGCGGGGAGCCTCTACTACTACTTCGCCGACAAACAGGCGCTGCTCGCCTACTGCCAGGAGTCGACCCTCGACGCGCTGCTCGCGCGCGGGCGCGCGATCGTCGCCGCGGCGGAACCACCGCCGATGCGGCTGCGTCGCCTCGTCGCGGCGCACGCGGTGACGCTCAACGAGGCGCAGCCGGGGTCGCTGGCGCATCTCGAGATCGAGGCTCTCGACCCGGGCCGGCGCGCTCCCCTCCTCGCCAAGCGCAGGCGCTACGAGGACTTGATCCGGAGGCTGATCGAGGAAGGCGTCGAGAAGGGATCGCTCGTCGCGGACGACCCCCGGCTCGCGACGCTTGCTTTGCTCGGCGCGCTCAACTGGTCGGTCAAGTGGTTTCGCTCCTCGGGTCCGCTCTCGGCGAGCGCGGTCGGCGACCGCTTCGCCGATCTCTTCCTGAGGGGGTTGGAGGCGCGCCGCGCGAGCTAGGAGCCGCGCGAGGAGAGCCATGAGCCCATCCGAGATCGTCCTGCGAGAGCTCGTCGTGAACGGCGAGAAGCGATCGGTCGCCTTTCCCGTCCACCACACGCTCCTCGAGGTCCTGCGCGAGGAGCTCGGCCTGCCCGGCACCAAGCACGGCTGCGAGCTCGGAGAGTGCGGCTGTTGCACCGTGCTGCTCGAGGGCCGCCCGGTCCTCTCCTGCCTGGTGCTCGCCGCCGAGCTCGACGGCGCCGCGATCGAGACCGTGGAGGGGCTCCACCGCGGTGCCGAGCTCCACCCCTTGCAGGATTGCTTCGCGGCGGTCGGCGCCGCGCAGTGCGGCTACTGCACGCCGGGAGTCCTGATGACCGCCAAGGCTCTCCTCGCGGAAAACCCGCGACCGACGCGGGCGGAGATCCGCGCGGCCCTCGCCGGCAATCTCTGCCGCTGCACCGGCTATCTCAAGATCCTGGATGCGGTCGAAGGAGCGGCGGCGCGCCTGCGGGGCGAGCCCTGGGAACCCTCGCGCGAGGCGCTCTTCGGAGCGCCGGAGCCGGGGGGAGCGGAGGGCTAGGGCTTGGCGCCCAGCAGGCGCGCGGGGAGGAAGAGCACGGCTCTGAGCAGCGCGAAGACTCCTTCCACGGCGATTCCGAGCAGCCGGAACGGCAGGAGCAGCAACCAGACGAGCGGATAGAGCACGAGCGCCAGCAAGGCCAGCGGCCAGCAGAGGATGAAGAGCAGCAACCAAGCGAGAAAGGTCAGCATGGCGAACGATCCTCCCGGAACGACCAGCCCATCGAAGATTCCATACGCGCCGCACGCGGTGGGGTTTCGCCGCCTCGCGGCGCTCACGGCCGCGATCGGCCTGGCCTGGAGCGGCGCCGCCGGCGCGGCGTCGGCGCCGAAGGCCGATCTTCTGCTCCGCAACGGGCGCTTCTACACCGTCGACGCCTCGCGAAGCTGGGCCGACGCCGTCGCCATCCGCGGCGACCGCCTCCTCTTCGTCGGCTCCGAGCGCGACGCCTCGCCCTTCGTCGGGCCCACCACCCGCGTCGTCGACCTCGGGGGGAGATTCGTGCTGCCCGGATTCCAGGACCGGCACGTGCACCCCGTCTCCGGCGGCATGGAGCTCCTGCAGTGCGACCTCAACGGCAGCGCCGACCTCGAGGCGGTGCTCGCCAAGGTGCGCGGCTGCGCTTCCGCGATCGGCGACAAGCCTTGGCTCGTGGGCGGAGGGTGGGATCTGCCGCTCTTCCCGGGCGGCGTCGCCGACCGTGCGCTCCTCGACGCCATCCTCCCCGACCGCCCGGCGCTTCTCTCCTCCGCCGACGGCCACTCGAGCTGGGTCAACTCCAAGGCGCTCGCGCTGGCGGGAATCACCCACGAGACGCCCGACCCCGAAGGGGGGCGAATCGAGCGGGGCGCCGACGGCGAACCGATCGGGACCCTGCGCGAGAAAGCGGCCGAGCTCGTCGAGCGCCTGCTGCCCGAGGAGACCGACGCGGACCGGCTCGCCGGCCTGCGCGAAGGGGTGGCGCTGGCGCACCGCTTCGGCATCGTCGCGATCACCGAGGCCAGCGCCGGGCCGGAGTTCCTCGCCACCTACGACGCCCTCGACCGCGCCGGAGAGCTCGGTCTCCGGGTGGTCGTGTCGCAGACCCTGGCCTCGGAGCGAGGGGTGGCGGGGATCCCCACCCTCGTCGCCCGACGCGACGCCCCGCACGCGCCGCACGTCCGCGCCGGAACGGTCAAACTCTTCGCCGACGGCGTGATCGAAGGGGGGACCGCGGCGCTCCTCGAGCCCTACGTCGGGCGGCCCGGCTCCGGGATCCCCAACTGGCCCACCGACCGACTGCGCGAAGCGATCGTCGCGCTCGACCGCGCCGGGTTCCAGATCCACGTGCACGCCATCGGCGACCGCGCCATCCGCGACACGCTCGACGCGCTCGCGGCGGCCCGCCACGCGAACGGCGCCCGCGACGCGCGGCCGCTCCTCGCGCACATCCAACTCTTCGCTCCCGCCGACATCCCGCGCTTCCGCGAGCTCGGCGTGATCGCCGACTTCCAGCCCCTCTGGGCCTACGCCGACAGCTACATCCGGGACTTGACGGAGCCATTCCTCGGACCGGTGCGCTCGCGCTGGCTCTACCCGATCGCGTCGATGGCGAGAACCGGCGCCGTGCTCGCCGCCGGGAGCGACTGGTCGGTCAGCTCGATGAACCCGCTCGAGGCGATCGAGGTGGGGATCACCCGCTGCGATCCGGCGCTCTCGACCTGCGACCGGCCCTGGATCCCCGAGGAGCGGATCGACCTCGCGACGATGTTGGCCGCCTACACGATCGGCGGCGCCTATGCGGGCTTCGAGGAGCGCGAGTCCGGCTCGCTAGAAGCCGGGAAGCTCGCCGACCTGATCGTTCTCGACCACGACCTGTTCACCATCCCGCCCGGGGAGATCTCCGACTCGAAGGTCCTGCTCACGCTCTTCGAGGGAAGAGTCGTCTTCGGCTCGTGGGAGTCCCTGGCGCGGCAGGTGCAACTCGTCGGAGGAGGACGATGACGGTTCGCGAGCGCCTCGTCGGCACGCCCTTCCGGCGCGTCGACGGGCGCGCCAAAGTCTCGGGCACGACCCGGTTCGCCGACGACCTGGCGTTCCCCCGCATGGTCTTCGTCAAGCTGGCCCGATCGACGGTGCCGCACGCGCGGCTGCGGAGCGTCGATCTCGCGCCGGCGCTCGCGCTCCCGGGGGTCCTCGGGGCGCTGACCGGCGCCGATCTGCCGATCCCGTTCGGCATTCTCCCGGTGTCGCAGGACGAGCACGCGCTCGCCCTCGACCTCGTACGCCACGTCGGCGATCCGATCGCGGCGATCGCCGCGACCAGCGAGGACGCGGCGCAGGCGGCGGCGCTCGCCGTCCGAGTGGACTACGAGCTCCGGCCGACGCTCTCGACGATCGACGAGGCGATCGCGACACCGGAGCCAGCGCTCCATGCCTACGCCGACCGCGGCAACCTCCACAAGGTCGTGGCGATGGAGTTCGGCGACGTGGAGGCCGGCTTCGCCGAGGCCGAACGCGTCTTCGAGGACCGCTTCTTCTACGACGGCAACACCCATCTGCCGATGGAGCAGCACGCGACGGTCGCGGTGCCGGAGGGGGACGGCCGCGTGACCGTCTACTCCTCGACCCAGACGCCCCACTACCTGCATCGCGCGCTGACCAAGGTGCTCGGGCTTCCCGCGGCGCGTCTCCGCGTCGTGGCGACCCCGAACGGCGGCGGCTTCGGCGGCAAGTCCGACCCCTTCGGGCACGAGATCGTCTGCGCGGCGATGGCGCTCCGCCTGGGGCGCCCCGCGAAGCTCGCGCTCTCCCGCGAGGAGGTCTTCGCCTGTCATCGCGGACGCCACCCGGTGCTCATGAAGCTCAAGACCGGCGTCACCCGCGAGGGTCGCCTCGTCGCCCAGAGCCTCTCGACCGCGCTCGACGGCGGCGCCTACGGCAGCTACGGCGTCGCCTCGACCTACTACACCGGCGCCCTGCAGACCGTCACGTACCACCTGCCCCGCTACCGCTTCGAGTCGATCCGCGCCTTCACCAACAAACCGGCCTGCGGTCCGAAGCGCGGGCACGGAACGCCGCAGCCTCGCTTCGCCTTCGAGGCCCAGCTCGACAAGATCGCGGTCGCCCTCGGGCGCAGTCCCGCCGATCTCCGGCTCGGCATGCTCGAGCAGCCCGGTGCCGTCACCGCGAACTGGCTGCGGCTCGGCACGATCGCGCTCGGCCGCTGCATCGAGGCGGTGGTCGCGGGGTCGGGCTATCGCGAGCGCTGGGGGCGCCTCCCCGAAGGGCGCGGCCTCGGGCTCGCCTGCGGTTCTTACCTCTGCGGGGCGGGGCTGCCGATCTACTGGAACCACATGCCGCAGTCGGGGGTCGTGCTCCACCTGGATCGCGGTGGCGGCGTCGCCGTCTTCTGCGGCCAGACCGAGATCGGCCAGGGCTCGGACTCGGTGGTCGCGGCGATCGTCGCCGAGGTGCTCGGATTGGAGCTCGCGGACCTGACGCTTCATTTCGCGGACACGGCGCTCACGCCAGTCGATCTCGGGAGCTATTCGTCGCGCGTCACGCTGATGGCCGGCTGGGCGGCGCGCGAAGCCGCCGAGCGGCTGCGCGCCCGGGTGGCGGCCGCGGTTGCCCAACAGCTCGATCTGCCGGAATCAGACCTCGTCTTCGCCGACCGCCGCGTCTTCGCCACTTCCGATCCCGCGCGCGGCCTCGCCTGGGAGGAGGCGGTGATCGCGACCGAAGCCCGCTTCGGCACGCTCGCGAGCGCCGGCTCGTACACGCCCCCGCGCTCTCCGGGCCGCTACCGCGGCGCCGGTGTCGGTCCCTCCCCCACCTACAGCTACTCGGCCGCCGTGGTGGAAGTCGAGGTCGACGGCGCGACCGGGCTCTGGAAGCCGATCCAGGTCTGGATCGCGCACGACATCGGCCGCGCGATCAACCCGGCGCTGGCGCTGGGCCAGGTCGAGGGGGGCGTCTACATGGGGCTCGGCGAGGCGATGATGGAGGAGTCGGCCTTCCGGCGCCTGCCCAGGTCGCGCTCGCCCGCGCTGCTCCACAAGTTCCCGTCGCTTCTCGAGTACAAGAGTCTGACCGCCGAGGAGATGCCGCCGGTCACCACGTATCTCATCGAGGAACCCGATCAGGCCGGCCCCTTCGGCGCCAAGGAGGTGGGCCAGGGGCCGCTGCTGCCGATTCCTCCCGCCTGCGCCAACGCCATCTACGACGCGGTCGGCGTGCGCGTCGACCAGGTGCCGATCCAGCCCCACATGGTCCTGAGGGCGCTCGAGGCCAAGGCCAAGGGGAAGGAACCCCGTTTCGGCCCGGAGCGCTTCCCGGACGTCGACTTCGGCCCGATGCTGAAGGTGCCGCCCCCCTGGGAGGGCGGGGACGGACAAGCATCGAACGAAGCGGAATTTCGGGCCGCGCTCGGCCGCGCGACGAAGGCGGGGACGATGACCGAGCGGGAGCAGGCGCTCCGCGCCCGGGGCACGAAGGCCCTCACGACCGACCTCCAGGGGAAGCGAGGCGACTAGATGCATCCGCACGGCGCTCCGATCAGCGCTCGAATCCCCGCGTTCTCTCGAGGCGCCAGCTCTTCCCATGGGAGCGACCCATGCTGAGGCTGCCACCCTTCCGGCTCTTCCGCCCCGACTCGCTCGCCGAGGCGCTCCGCATCCTGGACGGCGAGGGGCCCGCGGTGCGACCGGTCGCCGGCGGGACCGACCTCTGGCCGAACCTCAAGCGCCGTCACCAGAAGGCCGAGACGATCGTCTCGCTCGCGCGACTGCCGGAGCTGCGGCGCGTGGAGGCGAACGGGAACCTCCGCCTCGGCGCGACCGCCACTCTGAGCGCGCTCGAGCGTCATCGCGAGCTCGTCACGCGCTACCCGGCGCTGGCGCGCGCCATCGCGAGCATCAGCTCCCCGCTCCTCCGCAACCAGGGAACGCTCGGCGGCAACGTCTGCCTCGACACCCGTTGCACCTACTACGACCAGACCGAGGAGTGGCGCCGCTCCATCGGCTACTGCATGAAGGCGGAGGGCTCGGTCTGCTGGGTGGCGCCGTCGTCGCCGCGCTGCTGGGCGGTGCAGTCGGCCGACTCCGTCCCGATGCTGATCGCGCTCGACGCGCGCGTCCACCTGGCGTCGCGCGCCGGCGAGCGCGAGATCCCGCTCGCCACGCTCTACCGCGACGACGGCATCGACTATCTCGCGAAGCGCCCCGAGGAGCTGGTGACCGAGATCCTCCTGCCGGGCGAGACCGACGCACGCCACGTGAAGGCTTCCTTCTTCAAGCTGCGACGGCGGGGCACGATCGACTTCGCGGTGCTGGGCGTCGCGGTGGCCCTCCGGATGGAGGGTGACCGGGTGATCGGGGCGCGCGTCGTGCTCGGCTCCGTCGGCTCGCTCCCGATCGTGGTCGAGTCCGCGGCCGAGGTCCTGATCGGGCACGCGCTCGACGAGGAGCGCCTCCGTGCCGCCGCCGCCGCGGCGCGCGCCGCCGCGACGCCGATGGACAACACCGACTTCGATCCCCGCTGGCGCGGACAAGTGGTTCCGGTCTACGTCGAGCGAACGCTCCGCCAAGCAGCCGGACTCTAAGGTTCGAGCGGCGCCTCGCCGGCGCGGCGTAATCGCTTCGCGAGCTCCGCGAGGCGCTCGCCGCGGAACGAGCCCCAGTCCCCGAGCCCCTGCTCCACCAGCCGCTCGGTCGCGGCGAGACCTGCGCGCGCGTCGGGGGACGGCGGCGCGTCGGCGCCGTCGATCGCATCCAGGAGGTTGTCGAGCGCCGAGGCGAGAGCGCGCAGGCTGGTCAGGCTCCGCGGCGGCAGCCACCAGCCGTTCGACGGATTCGACGCCGGCACGACGCCGCTCACCTCGGTCAGCCGCTGCTGGAAGGCGTCGAGCAGCGGGCGGCCGCGCGGGGTGGCGTCCTGGAGTCGCTTTCCGAGCCTCTTCTGGAGGTCGCGCGCTTCGCTCACGGCCCCGGCGACGCGGGCCCGGAGCTCCTGCAGGCGCCGCGCGAGCGCGAACTGCTCGGCGTACGCAGACGCCGGCAGGCCGAGGCGCGGATCGGGGGCGACCTCGAGCGGCTGCGACAGGAGCTCACCGTCCACTTCGAGCTCGACCCGGTAGGGCCCCGGCGGGGCCCAGACGCCGTCCGCGAACGGGTTCCCGGAAGCGAGCTCCGGGGGCGCCGGAAGGCGGAGCGGCCAGACGAATCGATGCGCGCCCGGCGTCGCCGCGAGGGGGATCGGCCGCCGCACCCATTCCGGAGCGGAGCCCAGGCTCGAGAGGTCGATCGCCGGCGGCCGGTCGTCGCTCGTGTAGCGACGCACGAGCTTCCCCTCGGCGTCCCGGACCGAGAGCACGAGCGGACGCTCCGGCGCCGTGGCGAGGTAGTAGTCGAGGACAGCGCCGAACGGCGGGTTCTCGGCCGCCGGCTCCTCCTTCGGGAGCGGAGTGCCGGTGAATCCCTCCGGCCGGATCCTCAGCGCCTTGGAGGGCGCGAAGAGGACCGGTCGGTCCGCCGATCCGATGGCGTCCAGCTGGCGCAGGCGCGAGAAATCGTCGAGGATCCAGAAACCGCGGCCGTGGGTCGCGATCACGAGATCGTCTCCCTTCACCTCGAGATCGCGCACCGAGGTGGCGGGGAGATTCAGCTGCAGCGGCGACCAGCTCTCCCCGGCGTCGCGGCTCACGTAGACGCCGCGTTCGGTTCCCGCGAAGAGCAGGCCGCGCCGCACCAGATCCTCGCGCACCACGTTCACGGCGTGGCGCGCCGCGATCCCGCGCACCACCAGATCCCAGCTCAGGCCCCCATCTCGCGTCCGATAGATGGAGGGCGCGAAATCGTCCAGGCGATGCCGGTCGACGGCGACGAAGACCGTTTCGGGATCGAACGGCGACGGCTCGATCGAGGCGATCTTGGACCAGCCGGAGAGCCCCGAGGGCGTCACGTTCTCCCAGTGCGCCCCGTCGTCCCGCGACCGCCAGAGGAGGCCGTCGTCGGTCCCCACCCAGAGTTCGCGCGCCAGCGTGCGAGAGGGCGCGATCGTGTAGATCACGCCCCGTCGCGGCCCCATCCGGAGGTGGAGCGCCGCCGTCGGCGGATCGAGATTCGCCGGCGTGCCGGGGTCCTCGCGCGTCAGGTCCGGGCTCGCCTGGGTCCAGTGCCCGCCGTCGTCCTCGGTCCGGTAGAGGCGCTGGTTGCCGAAATAGAGCACGCCCGGCTGCAACCGGGACCAGGCGAGTGGCAGCGTCCAGGTGCGCCGGTGGTGATCGGGAAAGGCCAGCGTCGGGTCGATGTTGCGGGTCTGCCGCGTCCGCAGGTCGAGCCGGTCGACGCGCCCGCCGAAGAGCACTTCGGGGTCGCGCGGATCGGGGACCACGTTGTCGGATTCACCCCCCGCCGTCAGCTCGCGAAACTCCCGCACGGTGATGCCGTCCCGCCCCGTCGTGCGGCTCGGCAGTCCGACGGCTCCGGAGTCCTGCTGCGCGCCGTAGATCCGGTAGGGGAAGGCGTCGTCGGTCGCGAGGTGGTAGATCTGGGCCGTCGGCTGATTGAGCCAGGAGCTCCAGGTGGCGCCGCCGTCGACGCTCACGATCGCTCCCTGATCGGTCCCCAGGATTCGCCGCTCGGGCGCCGTCGGATCGATCCAGAGATCGTGAAAATCGTCGCCCGTGGAGTCGCCCCGCGACGGCACGAAGGTCCCCCCGCCGTCCGAAGAGCTCAGCAGGATGGTGTTCATCACCCAGATCCGATCCGGATCTCGCGGCTCGACTTCGAGGCGTCCGAAGTACCAGCCGCGCCCCCAGATGCGCGGGTCGGAGCTCACGCGCCGCCAGCTGGCGCCGGCGTCGTCGGAGCGATAGAGGCCACCGCCCGGCTCCGCGTCGACCAGCGCATAGACGCGCGGCGGCGCGCTCGCCGCCAGCGCGAAGCCGACCCTGCCGTGCGTCTCGGGGAAGCCATGGCCGTTCAGCCGCGTCCAGTGGTCGCCGCCATCGTCCGACCGGAAGATGCCGCTGCCCGGACCGCTCGAAGGGGGGTAGACGCTCCACGGGGGACGGCGCGTCTGCCAGAGCGCCGCGTAGAGCCGCTCGGGATTGCCGGGCTCGAAGGCGAGGTCGATCGCTCCGGTGTCGGCGTCCGGGCCGAGCACCTTCTCCCAGCTCGTTCCGCCGTCGCGGGAGCGGAAGACGCCACGCTCCGGGTTGGGCCCGTAGGGGTGGCCGAGCGCCGCGACGTAGATCCGCCCGGCGTCGCGCGGGTCGACCAGGATGCGTCCGATCTGCTGGGTGTCGCCGAGCCCGAGGAAGCGCCAGGTCCCGCCGCCGTCCTCGGACCTGAACACCCCGTCCCCCTGCGAGATGTCGGAGCGCATGTCCGCCTCGCCGGTGCCCACGTAGAGCACACGCGGGTCGGAGGGAGCGACGGCGAGCGCCCCGATCGAGCCGACCGGTTGGCGGTCGAAGATCGGTCGCCAGGTACCTCCCGCGTTGCGCGTCTCCCAGACGCCGCCGTTGACGGCGCCGAAGAAGAAGTGCCCCGGCTCTCCTACGACCCCCGTGACCGCGAGCACCCGCCCACCGCGGAAGGGGCCGATCTCGCGCCAACGGAGATCCTGCAGCAGCGCGTCGTCCGCGCGCCCCGCGAGAGCGGAGACCGCCGCGAACCCGGTGGCCACCAGCAGATTGCGCCAAGGCATCGCTCTCCCCTCCCCTCGGGCTCGGGCGTCCTTCGTGCCGACTCGCATCATAGCGACCGAAATCCCGGCCGGGAGGCTCTCTCCTCCCGTCCCCTCTGGCCGTGAATCTCGATCGCCAAGGGGAGGGGCGCCGGGCCCTATTTGGTACAATTCCGAAAAATGTAACCGCATTCCTACGATTGAAGGGGGTTCCAGATGCCATCGTACCGCCGCACTTCGATTCTGATCGCTGCCGCGCTCCTGATCCTCGCCATCGCCGCCGTCCCCGCGATGGCGGTCGCTCCGGCGGCGGGCTCCAAGAGCGACGTCGCTCCGATTCTCAAGTCGCCGCAGCCGCCTCGCCCGGTCGTGGAGGGTTGCTCGGCCAGCGCGATCGACGACTGCGCCAACGCCTACGTGATCACCAGCCTCCCCTTCTCCGACCCGCGCGACACCACCTGCGCGACCGACGAGCCGGGTGAGCCGCAGTCGACCTGCACGCTCGCCGCGAACACCATCTGGTACACCTACACGCCGGCGGGTGACGAGCTCGTCACCGTGAGCCTGGTGGCGAGCGACTTCGACACCACGCTGATGATCTGGGAGGGAACCTGCGGGAGCTTCTCGCCGGTCGCCTGCAACGACGACTTCTCCGGGCTTCAGTCGCAGGCCACCTTCCTCGCGTCGGGCGGAACGACCTACTACTTCCAGGTGGCCGGATTCGACGGCGAAACCGGAAACGCGCAGGTCGACGTGACCGCGATCGAGCTCCCGTGCCCGACCTTCGACGTCTCCACTTCCTTCACCGGCGCGACCTCGCAGAGCGGCCGCATCTTCCGTGACGGCGTCCCCAGCACCTGCGCCAACAAGCCCTACCCGGGCCCCTTCAACGTCGGGACGATCTACAACTACGAGACCGACACCTATCCCAACCCGACCCCGGATGCCGCTTGCGTCCAGATCAACTTCGATCCGAACTCGGGCGCGAACGCCTGCGGGACCAACGCGCACATGAGCGCCTACGCCGGCTCCTACGACCCGCTCAACCAGGGAGCGAACTTCCTCGGCGACGTCGGCTCGAGCGACACCCTGCCTTTCCAGGTCACCATCGCGGGGAACACCGATCTGGTGCTCGTGACGACCAACACGTCGAGCCAGGCGATCTGCGACTACTCGTATCAGGTCGTCGGCGTCCCGTGCATTCAACAGGGACCGACGGCGATGGAGATCCCGGCGCTCGGACACCGGAACCTGCTGATTCTCGCGGGTCTGCTCGCCACCGCCGGTCTGCTGCTCCTCCTGCGGCGTCGCGGCTGAGACGTCGCGCCGGAGCGCGGTAGAACGAGAGCCCGTCGCCTCGAGGCGGCGGGCTCTCGCGTTTCAGGACGGAGAACCAGGCCCACCGCCACGGGCGGACCATAGGCTGCGAGCCCGACGCTAGAATCGCCCTTCCGCGCTCGCGCGGCCCTTGATCGAATCCGAGAGGAGCTGGCCATGGAGCACCCCCCGTCGCAGCCCGTCGTTCCGGACAAGGTGGAGATGCGCGAAGCGACGCCGCGCGCCCTCCTGCTCGGCGTCGCGATGGCCCTCTTCATGGGCGCGGCCAACGCCTACCTCGGGCTCAAGGCCGGAATGACCATCGCCGCGACCTACACGACGGCGGTGCTCGGCATGGCGATCATCAAGAGTCTCGGCGGGACGATCCTCGAGGAGAATGCCGCCCGGACCGTCGGTTCGATCGGCGGCAACGTCGCGACGGGGGCGATCTTCACCCTCCCGGCCTTCTTCATCGCCGGCATCTGGCACCCCTTCTTCGCGCCGTCGCACTACGTCGTCTCGACCATCATCCTGGTCGCCGGTGGAATCCTCGGTGTCCTCTTCGTCACCGTCACCCGGCGCGTGCTGGTGGCGAACGCCGAGCTCCCCTTCCCCGAGTCGGTCGCCGCGGCGGAGATCCACAAGGCGGGACAGAAAGGACAGGGGGGCTCGCGCCACCTGCTCGCCGGCATGGGCATGGGCGCCCTCTTCGCGCTGCTCACCGAGATTCGCGTTCTCGCCGCGAAATGGCAGGCGACCTTCGGGCTCGGCAAGGGGGCGCTGGTCGTGCGCGGACCGGAGGCGAGCCCCGCCTTCCTCGGCGTCGGCTTCATCATCGGTCCCAAGCTCGCGGCCATCAACTTCAGCGGCGGCGTCCTCGCCTGGGGGCTGCTCGCGCCGACGATCGCCCTCTTCCTCCACCTCCAGGACGCCACTCCGGTCGCCGACTGGGGGGCGGAGATCGTGCGCGTCTGGCGCAACGACGTCCGCCTGATCGCGATCGGCGGCATGCTCGCGGGCGCCTTCTACACCCTCTGGAAGATGCGCAAGAGCCTCCTCGAAGGGATCTCACGCTCGCTCGCGAACTTGCGCCCGCGCGCCGACGGCGCCGGCGCCTCGACGCCACGCACCGATCGCGACCTCCCGATCCAGTGGGCGGTGGCGGGTCTCGGCGCCGTGCTCGCGGTGATGATCTTCGTCTTCCACTGGTTCGCCGGCAACGCGCTCGCCGCGGTCGTCGCGGCGCTCGTGATGCTCGTCCTCGGCTTCATCTTCGCGGCGGTGTCGGGCTATCTCGTCGGCATCATCGGCGTCTCCAGCAACCCGACCAGCGGGCTCACGGTGACGGTGCTCATCTGCGTCGCCTTCTTGATGCTCCTGCTCGGTCTCGAGGGCACTACGGGCATCGCCGCGGTGCTCGGCGTCGCCGCCTTCACCTGCGTCTCGGTCTCGGTCGCCGGCGAGATGATGCAGGACCTCAAGGCCGGTCATCTCCTCGGCTGCACCCCCTGGAGGATGCAGCTCGGCGACATGCTCGGGATCACGGCCGCCGCGCTCGCGATGTTCTTCGTGCTCTCGGTCCTCCATCTCGGGGACATCAAGGGGGCGGTCTCGACGAAGTTGGGCGAGCTCGAGCGCGCGGGAGTCGCGAGCGTCGACTACGCGGGCAGCTCCACGGACCTCGAGCGACGCGCCTACGCCCTCGACGAAGTGCGCACCTTGGCTCCCGAGCTCCAGAACGAGCTCCTCGCGACCAACGCCGGTTTCGGGGGCGCCAGGATCCCGGCGCCGCAGGCGAGCCTCATGGCGGTCGTCTCGCGCAGCATCATCGAGCGGAAGACCGAGTGGATCCTGATCTTGACCGGCGCCTTCCTCGGGATCGGGCTGATCCTCATGCAGGTGAAGAGCCCGATGCTGGTGGCGGTCGGCATGTACCTGCCGATCGAGACCTCCTTCGCGATCTTCGTCGGCGGGCTCTTCAAGGGACTCCTCGAGCGCGCCGCCGAGCGCCGGAAGTGGCCCGAGGAGGCCAAGAACCGAGCCGACAACACCGGCACGCTGATCGCCTCCGGCCTCATCGCCGGCGAGGCGATCATCGGCATCCTCTTCGCGGCGCTCGCCTTCGCCGACGTGGAGCTCCCCAAGGTCTTCGCGCGGCCGAGCTACCTGGTGAGCATCGTGGCGCTCGGCCTGCTCGGCGTCTTCCTGCTGAGATCCTCCCGTCGCGAGGCGCGACGAGCGGAGAGCTCCGGACCCCACGCCTGACGCGACCGGAATCCGGGCTGGCTCGGGCTATACTCCGCGCCACCTTTCCATGTCGCTCGCCTCCGGCGCCCGGCTCGGGCCCTACCTCGTCCTCTCTCCTCTCGGCTCGGGCGGGATGGGAGAGGTCTACCGCGCGCGCGACACGAAGCTCGAGCGCGACGTTGCCGTCAAGGTCCTGCCCGCCGCCTTCGTCGCCGACCCGGAGCGCCTCGCGCGCTTCGAGCGCGAGGCGAAGCTCCTCGCCCAGCTCAACCATCCCAACATCGCCCAGATCTACGGGATGGAGTCCAGCGGCGAGAGCCACGCCCTCGTCATGGAGCTCGTCGACGGCCCGACCCTCGCAGACCGCCTAGAACGGGGAACCGTTCCCCTAGATGAAGCTCTTTCCTTGGCGAAACAGATCGCGGAAGCGCTGGAAGAGGCCCACGAGAAGGGGATCGTCCACCGGGATCTCAAGCCCCAGAACGTGAAGGCTTCTTTGGAAGGAAGAGTCAAGGTCCTCGACTTCGGCTTGGCGAAAGCGATGGACCCTGCGGCCGGCTCCGGATCGGTCGCGGCGTCGGCGGACCTTCTGCACTCGCCGACGCTGATGAACTCGCCGACGCTCACCGCCGCTCACGGCACGCAGCTCGGCGTGATTCTCGGCACGGCGGCCTACATGGCCCCCGAGCAGGCTCGGGGCGCCGCGGTCGACAAACGGGCCGACATCTGGGCCTTCGGCGTCGTGCTCTACGAGATGCTGATTGGCAAGCGGCTCTTCGAGGGCGAAACCGTCTCCGACACGCTCGCTGCGGTCCTGCGCCAGGAGATCGAGTGGTCGACGCTGCCGCAGGAGACGCCGCCGGCGATCCGGCAGCTCCTGCGCCGCTGCCTCGAGCGGAATCCCAGGAATCGTCTGCACGACATCGCCGACGCCCGCATCGTGCTCGACGAGGTCGCGTCGGGAGACTCCGAGGAGCCCGCCAGCGGTCGAGTCGTCCCGTCGGCGCAGCGCGTCTCCCTCGCGCAACGCGCCCTTCCCTGGGTCCTGGGCACCGTTCTCGGGCTCGCCCTCGGCCTGCTGGCCGGACCACGATTCTCCCCGACCCAGACCTCGAAGCCTTCTCGTCTGATCTCGATCCGGACGCTCGTCGCCGCCGGCCTCTCCTCCGACCCTTCGGTCTCCCCAGACGGCCGGACGCTCGCCTTCGGTTCGCTGCGCGAGGGGGTCGAGAGGATCTGGATCAAGGACCTGAAGAGCGGCTCCGAGAGCCCCCTCGTCACCCGCCCCTCGTTCGTCCCCATCTTCTCCCCGGACGGAACGAGCGTGCTCTACATGGCCAACAACGGAGACCAAGCACCAGACCTCTACCGGACCACGCTCGCGACCCGGGAGTCGCGACTGGTGGCGCGCCAGGCGGCGTTCGGCTCCTGGTTTCCCGACGGCAAGAGCGTCGTCCTCTTGCGCGACTTCGACCCCGGGGCGACGAACGGTGGGGGCGAGCTGGTGGCGGTCGAGCTCGAGAGCGGCCGTGAGCGCGTCCTCTATCGCGACCCGGCGCGGCGACTGAACAGCCCTCTCGTCTCGCCCAATGGCTCCCGAGTCGCCGTCGTCCTCCCCGCCCTCCAATCCGGGACGACGGACGAGCTCGGCCTGGTTGACCTCGCAAGCGGCCGGCTCGAGGCGCGCACCCTCGACGTCGGTGGAGCTTCCGTCGCCAAGCTCCGCGGTCTCTGCTGGCTCGGGCCGAAGAAGCTGGCGCTCCTGGCCCTCGACCGGGATCTGCGGGAATCCCCCTCCGGCCGCATCCTGACCCTGGATCTCGAGAGCGGCTCGGTGCAGAGCCTCCTGCCGGTCGCCAACGTCGGATGGGGACTGGACCGGGCAGGAGCGGATTCTCTGATCGTCGGCGTCGGATCGACCGATCAGAGCCTGCTCGAAGCCAAGCGAGATGGCGCCGGCCGCTGGGGAGCGCCCGTGCCGGTGACCGAGGGACCATTCCAGGATCGCCAGCCCGCCTACTCGCCGGACGGAAAGTGGCTGCTCTTCTCCTCGAACCGGAGCAGCAACCTCGACATCTGGCGGCTCGAGCGCTCGACAGGCGAGCTGCAGCGCCTGACCGATCACGAAGCGGTGGACTGGGATCCGGCGATGTCGCCGGACGGGACCAAGCTCCTCTTCAGCTCGAACCGGAGCGGCCGCTTCGAGATCTGGATAGCGGAGCCCGACGGCAGCTCGCCTCGCCAGGTGACCGACTTCGAGAACGCTCAGAACCCAACCCTTACCGCCGACGGCGCCTGGATCGTCTTCGTGCGCCAGGGTGGTGCCGAGGAGACGAACGGGATCTGGAGGATCCACCCCGACGGCAGCGGCGCCGAGCTCGTCACCGCGGGCGCCTACCTGATCCCCGAGACCAGCCCCGATGGACGCTACGTCGCCTTCCGGGGCCCCGGCGAGCGCCGCCTCGTCCGCGTCCGCGACGGCACACTCCTCGACGCGCGCCTCGCCGTCACCGACCGCTACCGCTGGACCGTCGAGCGCGGGAGGACCTTCCTCTGGGCTCTGGGATTCGAGAATCAGGCTTCCGACATCCGCCGCTATCCCTTCGATCCGGAACGGGGCATCGTCGGTAGCGTCGAGCGGCTCGTCGGCGGCGCCCAGGTCCAGGGTGCTGAGAGTCTCGGCGTCGCCGCCGACGGATCGGCGGTCGCCTTCGCGAGCTTCGCCAATCGGCGCGGCCAGCTGCTGCGCATCGACGGCCTGTCGGGGCTCGAACCGTGACCTCACTGGCCCCGGGCACTCATCTCGGCCCCTACGAGATCACCGCCAAGCTCGGCGAAGGCGGGATGGGAGAGGTCTGGCGCGCCCACGACTCGAAGCTGAAACGCGACGTCGCGATCAAGGTCCTGCCGGCGGCCTTCACCCAAGACGCGGAGCGTCTCGCCCGCTTCGAGCGCGAGGCGCAGCTGTTGGCGCAGCTCCACCATCCCAACATCGCCTCGATCTTCGGCATGGAGGAGTCCGAAGACACCAAGGCCCTCGTCATGGAGCTCGTCGAGGGCCCGACGCTCGCGGATCGGCTCGAACAGGGAGCTTTACCCCTCGATGAATCCTCGCTTCTCGCCCGGCAGATCGCGGAGGCGTTGGAGGAGGCCCACGAGAAGGGCATCGTCCACCGCGACCTGAAGCCTCAGAACGTCAAGGCTTCCCTCGAAGGAAAGGTCAAGGTCCTCGACTTCGGGTTGGCCAAAGCGATGGATCCGACCTCCGGCGCGGCGTCGACCGCAGCCGGCGACCTCCTGCGCTCCCCGACGCTCATGAACTCCCCGACCCTGACCGCCATGCAGGGGACGCAGCTGGGCGTGATCCTGGGCACCGCCGCCTACATGAGCCCGGAGCAGGCCAAGGGCAAGCCGGTCGACCGGCGGGCCGACATCTGGTCGTTCGGAGTCGTGTTGTTCGAGATGCTCACCGGCCGCCACTTGTTCGAAGGCGAAACCGCCTCCGAGACCCTCGCGGCGGTGATCCGGCAGGAAGTCGACTGGAGTCTGCTCCCGGCCGGAACGCCGCCCACCCTGCGCGCGCTGCTCGAACGTTGCCTGGAGCGCGACCCGAAGGCGCGCTTGCGCGACATCGGCGAGGCGCGCATCGCGCTCGACCGACTGCGGCGCGGCGAGATGGCGGAACCCGCTGCCGCAGCGCCCGCGACACCTGAAAATCGCTCCCGGCGCGAAGCGCTCGCCTGGATCCTCGCGGCCCTGCTCGCGGTCTCGGCGGGCGCGCTCGCGCTCTTCCGCACCTCCGGCGCGGCGACACCTGGGGCGCAGCGCGTCATTCGCTCCGTCCTCCCGCTGCCGCCCGGCGTGTCGATCGAGCTCGACGGCGAGCGCGCCGGCATGCCCGAGCTCTCGCACGACGGCCGTCGCATCGCCTTCGGCGCGCGCGAAGGGTCCGGGCCGACTCGAATCTGGGTCCTCGATCTCGCGAGCGGCCTCTCGCGAGCGCTGCCGGGCACCGAGGAGGGGTATCGCCCCTTCTGGTCGCCGGACGACCGCGAAATCGGCTTCTTCACCTGGAGTCATCTCTCGACGACTCCCGCCGAAGGGGGCGCCGTGCGGCCTCTGACGCGCGCGCGCGACGCGCGCGGCGGCACCTGGAACAGGTCCGGGACGATCCTCTTCGCACCTCACCAATACGGACCCCTTCTCACGATCGCGGAAGGCGGCGGCGAAACCTCTCCAGCGACCGAGATGACCGGCGGGGCACGCTCCGGCACCCACCGCTTCCCGCACTTCCTGCCCGACGGCGAGCACTTCCTCTACCTCGAGCGGGCTGCTCTGTTCGGACCCGGCAGGAAGGCCGCAATCGTCGTCGGCCGCCTCGGCGGCCGAGAGCCCGGCAAGCGCCTGCTCGACCTCGCCTCCAACGCTCGGCTCGCCGACGGCAAGCTCTTGTTCGTGCGCGACGGCACCCTGATGGCGCAGAGCTTCGACCCGGACGCGCTCGCGCTCTCCGGCGAGGCGCGGCCGGTCGTCGACGGGCTGCTCTTCAACCAGCGCTTCACCTACGGCGTCTTCTCGCCCGCCGAAGGCGGCCTGCTCGCTTTCCTCGCGGGACACCAGAGCGATCGCTCGCAGCTCGTCTGGCGCGACCGCACCGGCCACCGTCTGGGAGAGGTCGGCACCCCCGGAATTCTCACCGGGCTCGGCGGCCTCGCGATCTCTCCCGACGGACGCTGGGCCTCCGTCTCGCGCGTCGAGGAAGGGAGCAGCGAGGCCGACCTCTGGATCTACGATCTCGAGCGCGGCACGGAGACTCGCCTTGCCAAGCCCGGCTTCGACGACTTCGCGCCGGTCTTCACACCCGACGGCAAGGGCCTGTACTACGGATCCCAGGGAAGCGGCGACTCCCAGGGTCACGTGCTTCGCCGGGACTTGGCGAGCGGGCGGGAGGTCGAGCTCGTGTCGCAGGGCTCGCGCTATCTGGCCCCCACGGCGGCCACTCGCGACGGCAAGCTCCTGGTCTTCGATCTGGGTGACGACGCGAGCGTCGGGCTGAACGACATCGCCGTGCGCCCGCTCGCCGGCGACACGAGCGAGCGCACGCTCGTCGGATCCTCGGGCGACGACGCGTTCGGCCAGGTCTCGCCGGACGGCCGCTGGATCGCGTGGGCGTCGGACGCGTCGGGGCGATACGAGATCTTCGTCGCGCCCTTCCCAGGCCCCGGCACCACCGTGCAGATCTCTCGCGCCGGCGGCACGCAGCCGCGCTGGAACCCCCGGGGAGGCGAGCTCTTCTTCAAGACGCCCGACAACATGCTGACCGCGGTGCCGGTCGAGGGCGAATCGGGCACCTTCTCGGTCGGCGCGCCCCGGCCGCTCTTCCAGATCGTCGAGTTCGTCGGTTGGACCTACGACGTCGCCCCCGACGGCCAGCGCTTCCTGGTGCGCGAGCCGCTCCGCGAGGGCGACGTCTCGCCGATCACGCTGCTCTCCGGCTGGACGTCGCTCCTCGCGCGGCGTTGATCGGCGACCGCCGCGACCGCCGAGCGCGCCTACTTCTTCTCGAGCTTCGCCAGGATCCCCTGGATGCGCGCCTTCTGGTTCTCGGGCGCCATTCCCAACGCCTTCTTGTACGCGGCGACCGCTTCGGCTGTCTTGCCGTCGGCCGCGAGCGCCTCGCCCAGGCTGTCGTGCACGTTCCACGAGTCGGGGTGCGCCGCGACGTTCTTGCGGAAGATCGCGATGGCGCCGGCCAGGTTCTTCTCGCCGATCAGCTGGTAGCCGTAGGCGTTGAGCTCGGCCTCGTTCGCCTTCGGAAGCGCCTTGTCGATCAACGCCTTGGCGCCCGCCGCGTCTCCTCGGAGCGCGAGCAGCCGCGCCTTGGTATTGAGGTTGGCGAAGTTCTCGTTGACGCCGATCGACTTGTCGACCCACGTCATCGCCTCGTCGAGGTTCACTTGGTTCTGCAGGCAGTAGGTCGCCGCCTGGTTCCAGGGCTGCCAGAAGAACTGCTGCAGGCCGTGGAGATCGCGCCGCAGGCCGGCGATCGTCTCGGCCGTGGTGTCGACCTCGATCGCGATCGGGACGCGGAGCTTCTCCCAGGTGAGAGCCGCCACGACCGAGTTGCCGGTGGGGGCATCGAAGTCGTACCGGAGCGCCTCCTCGAAGGGCGCCGGCTCGGGGTGGACGGTGACGCGCAGGGCATCGTCCGCCTCCGCATAGCTGAAGCTCCCCCAATTGCTGTCGACTCTCGAGAAGATCACCTGCCAGTCCCCCGCCGTCGGCAGCATGTGGAGACCGTAGGAGCCGGCCGCGAGCGGCTGCCCCTGGACCTTGACCGGCGTCGAGAAGGCGATCGTCGTGTTCTCGTTGGCACCCGCGCGCCAGACCTCACCGTAGGGAACGAGATCTCCCCAGATCGTCCGCCCTTTCACCATCGGGCGGCTGTAGTGGATCGAGATCTGAGTCACCCCGACCGTCTGCTCGACCGCCGCCGCGGGGCTCGGGCGAGGCGTCACGAGCGGCGGCCACTGCGCCTCGAGCACCGGCGTCGCGGCGACCGCGAGCGCCAGGGTCCAACCGTACCTTCTCCAGGTTCTTCGCATCTTTCTGCCTCCTTGGGTCCCTCCCGGGAGTGGACGACTCCCCCTAGGTACGGCGGCACCGACCGTGGGTTTTGGCGGGCGGCTGCGGCCCAACGGCTCAGAGCAGGCGGTGGCGCTCGAGGGTGAAGCGGGCCAGGCGCTCCGGCAGCACCTCGACGCCGATCCCCGCGCCGGCCGGGACCGCGATCCAGCCGTCCCGATCGAGCACCACCGGCGGCTCGACCAAGTCTTCGTCGAAGTAGCGCCGCGTCTCGGAGGTGTCGCCGGGGAGCGTGAAGCCGGGCGCGGTCTGCAGGTGGATGTTGACCGCACGGCCGATGCCGGTCTCGTCCATGCCGCCGGACCAGACCGGGATTCCGAGCTCCGTGGCTCGCGCCGCGATGCGGAGCGCCTCGAGAAGCCCCCCCACTCTCCCCTGCTTGACGTTCAGCACCCGGCAGGCGCCGAGCGCGATCGCCGCCTCGGCATCGGCGAGATCGTGGATCGACTCGTCGAGGCAGATCGGCGTCGCGAGACGCTTCTGGAGCAGCGCGTGCTCGTAAATGTCGGTCGACGCGAGCGGCTGCTCGATCATCGTCAGCCCGAAGGCGTCGAGCCGGGCGAGCCGCGCCGCGTCGTCGAGCCGGTAGTCGCTGTTGGCGTCCACCATCAACGGGATCTCGGGGAAGCGCGCCCGCACCGCGGCGACGTGGTCGAGGTCTCGTCCACGGGCGATCTTGACCTTGACCCGGTGATAGCCGCGGTCCATCGCGTCCTCGACCTGGGCGACGAGCGCCGCCGGCGACTCCTGCAGCCCGATGCTGATCCCCGAAGGGATCGCCCTCGGCGCGAAGCCCAGGAGCTCGCAGAGCGGGACCCCGCGCCGCTTCGCGGTCCAGTCGAGCAAGGCGTTCTCGAGCGTCGCCTTCGCCATCCGGTTGCCGCGCACCGGCGCCCAGCGCCGCTCGAGCTCCTCGAAGGGGAGACCGGCTTCGACGCGGGGAAGGAGAAACTCGCGCACGATGTGGCGGCAGGAGACGACCGTCTCCGGGCTGTAGAACGGGTCGGGATCGGCGACGCACTCCCCCCAGCCGACCGCCCCCTCCCCCTCGACGCGCAGCAGAAGCGCCTCCTTCACGCTCCAGGTCGCGGCGCTGGTTTCGAAGGGCGCGACGAACGGGAGCCGGACGACGTGCTCGTCGATCCGCTCGATCGTGCCGAGTGTCGCCCCTTCGGCCACCGACGGCACACGGCTCATGGCCGGGCGCCGAGCTCGAGAACGCGCGCAACCGGTGTGAGGCCGTCCGCTGCGACCAGCGCGCGGATTCGCGGCACGGAGTAGAGGCCGTACATCGCGGTCGGCTCGAGGAGGAGGGCGGCGCGCATCGCCGAGTCCCCGACGAGAGGGATCCAGAGGCTCCCTGCCGGTAGCTCGGCAGCCTCGGGCGGCTCCGCGCGCACGATCTGGCGCCCACCGTAGCGAGCGTAGACGTCGTCGAACTCCTCCTCCACCCGGAGCAGCGTCGCGCGTTCCACCGTCGCACGGCGCGGAGCCTCCAGACGCTCGAACGGAATCCGCTGCCGCTCGAGCAGCGCGCCGAGCTCCTCCGCCGCCGCCGGCGCGATCGCGTACCCCTCGGGCCGCGCGATCCCTCGCTTGACCACGATCCGCGTCATCCTATTGATCGTCGGAATCTCCAGGCGCCGGCCGCTCGCGAGCTCCCGCACCGGAAAGCGCGACACCGTCGGGCCGAAGTTGACCCAGAAGTAGTTGGTGGGGAGGAAGTCGGGGAGCCTCGCCGCTCCCGCGCGCGCGTCACGGAGCGCTCGCCGCAGAGTGGTGCGCTCTCCACCCGCCTCGACGAAGTGGCGCAGGAGAGCCAGGTAGGCGTCGACGCGATTCCCGAGCTCCTTCGCGGTGGCTTCGGCGCCGCTGCGAGCCGCCGCCTCGGCGATGAAGGAGAGCCCGCCGTAGGTGGCCAGGGCATTCATCGCCGAATCGATGTCGGGCGCCGAGTGGCGTTGCTCCTCCTCCGGAGGCAGGCCACCCACCCAGTAGCGGAGGAAGGGGTGGCCGGCGCGCTCGAGCGCCGCGCCGACGAGGTCCACCCATTGGCTCGCACCGACGACCGCCATCGGGGCCAGCAGCGGATTGTTCATCGCGTCGAGCGTGATGTCGGGCCACTTCTCCCAGCCGCGGGCGCGCCAGCTCTCCGGGTCGCGCGCGAACTCGTGGCAGTCGACGGCGACGTCCGGACGCAACCGCGCAACCACCCCGTGCAGCGCCCGGGTCTCGGGCTGGTCGAGCGTCATGTGATCCCGGTTGAGGTCGGCACCCGCGCCGTTCTCGCGCGTCCCCGCCTCGGCGCCGTCCGGATTCATCATCGGCAGCACCCAGACCTCGACGCCGGAGGGGATCGTCTCGCGCCGCCGCGCCGTCTCGCGAATCAAATAGAGGAGCGCATCCTCTCCCGAGACCTCGTCGCCGTGTTGCTGCGCGTAGAAGAGGATCCGCCAGGGGGCGCCACCGGGATCCTGGCCGCGCCGGGCCAGCCGCACGAGCGGCAGCTCACGCCCCCCGACCGACGATCCGGCGATCGAGACCTCTACCCCGCCCTTGCCGTCGACGGCCGCGAGCAGCTCGCGCATCCGGTCGTAGGAAATCGTGCGCTCGAGCGCCCGCCACGCCTCGGGCATCCAGGGGAACTCGGCGAGCTCTTGGGCCCGTGCCGGCGCGCCCGCCAGGGCGAGAGCCAGGAGCAGCGGAAGCGTCTTCATGGCGACCCCCTTCGCGGGAGGGCTCAGAAGGGCCCCCAGTGCACGAGCACCGGGGGGACGAGGAGCAGGAGGCTCAGCGCCACCAGCACCACCATCAGCGGCAGGAACCAGCGCGCCCACTTCTCCCACGGGATCTTGGCCATGCCGAGCACCCCCATGGTGACCGCGGACGTGGGGAGGATCGGGTTCACCAGCTCGCAGAGCTGGTAGGCGTAGACCATGGTCTGCCGGGTCATCCCGACCAGGTCGGCGAGCGGCGCCATGACCGGCATGGTGAGCGCCGCCTGGGCGGTCCCCGAGTGGATGAAGAAGTTGATCACCGCCTGCACCGCGAACATCACCTGGGCCGCGACCACCGGCGGCAGGCTCGAGATGACCTCGGAGCTGTGGAAGAGGATGGTGTCGAGGATCAGCGCTTGGCGCGCGACGATCAGCAACGCCCGGCCACAGGCGATGATCAGCGCGACGTTGACCATGTCCTTGGCGCCCGCCACGAAGCTCGCCGCGATCTCGTCGGCCGAGAGACCAGCGACCGCTCCCATCGCCAACCCCATCGCCAGGAAGAGGGCGCCGATCTCCTCGATGAACCACTGCTCGGCGAGGATCCCCCAGACCAGGACCCCCATGCTGGCGAGGAAGAGCCCGAGCACGGCGATCCGCCGGCTCGTCCAGGGCTCGGGTGCCGCGCCCTCCGCGAGGGCCGGGAGATCGCGCGTCCGGTCGAGCGCGTAGACCGGGCTCGACTCCGGGCGCCGCTTCACCCGCGCCGCGTAGACCATGACCCAGGCGATCATCACGCCGGTGCCGAGGACCCAGGTGATCACCCGGTAGCCCAACCCCGAGTAGAGCGGCAGGCCGACGAGACCCTGCGCGATGCCGACCGTGAAGGGGTTGAAGAAGGCGGCGCCGAAGCCCGCGGCCGCGCCGAGGAACGGGATGGCGACGCCGACGATCGAGTCGTAGCCCAGCGAGAGCGCGAGCGGCACGAAGAGGAGGATGAAGGGGATGACCTCCTCCCCCATCCCGAAGATCGAACCGCCGAGCGAGAAGAGCACCATCAGCACCGGGATCATCAGCTTCTCGAGCCGGGGCCGGGAGCCTAGCGCGGCGGTGATCCGGCGGATCGAGAACTCGACCGTGCCGGTCGCCTGGATGACGTTGAAGGAGCCGCCGATGAGAAGCAGGAAGGAGATGATCAGGGCGCCGTCCAGGAAGCCGCGGATCGGCGCGATCAGCAGCCACTGCGGCCCGAGATAGATCTTCTCCACCTGGTGGTAGCTGCCGTCGACCGGGACCTCGCGCCCCTCCTTCGCCACCCGCTCGTAGCTGCCGGAGGGGACGAGCCAGGAGAGCACCAGCACCAGGACGATCAGCGAGCCCACGATCACCAGCGTGTGGGGCATGCGAATGGAGCGCTCCGCGCCGCCGGTCGTCGTCATCGCCTCGCGCTCCCTGTTGTCCCGAGAAGCCGCTCGAACGCTATCACCCGCGCACCCGCCGGAGAGCCCGCCCCATCGGCCAGGGACGGCGGCCCCGGCTTCGGAGAGAATGGGACCGAGAGGAGAGCTTCCCCATGACCGAGCTCCGCGAGAAGGTCCTCGAGCGCTTCCTGCGCTACGTGCAGATCGACACCCAATCCGTCGAAGAGTCCGAGAGCTACCCGTCCACCGCCAAGCAGCTCGACCTCTTGAACGCGCTGGTCGAGGAGCTCCGCTCCTTGGGCCTCTCGGACGCCGCCATCGACTCCTGGGGATACGTGACCGCGACCATCCCCGCCACGTCGAGCAAGCAGAGCGTGCCGACGATCGGCTTCATCGCCCACGTCGACACCTCTCCGGAGATGCCCGGCGCCGGCGTCAAGCCGATCGTCCACCGCGACTACCGGGGACAGGATCTGGTCCTCCCCGACGACCCTTCGGCGGTGCTCCGCTTCGCCGACAACCCCGCGCTCCGCGAGCAGATCGGCAACGACATCGTCACCGCCTCCGGGACGACGCTGCTAGGCGCCGACAACAAGTCGGGGGTCGCCGAGATCGTCACCGTCGCCGAGTACCTCCTCGCGCACCCCGAGATCCCGCACGGGCCGCTCCGCATCGCCTTCACCCCCGACGAGGAGGTGGGGCGCGGCACCGCCCACTTCGACGTCGCCGCGTTCGGAGCGCGCTTCGCCTACACTCTCGACGGCGAGACGCTGGGCGAGGTCGAGATGGAGAGCTTCTGCGCCGACGCCCTGACCGCCACCTTCGTCGGCTTCAACACCCATCCCGGCTACGGCAAGGGGAGGCTCGTGAACTCCATCAAGATCGCGGCCGACTTCGTGAACCGTCTCCCCAAGGAGGGGCTCTCCCCCGAGACCACTGGCGGCTACGAGGGGTACGTGCACCCCTACGTCGTGCAGGCGAGCGTCGAGCGCACCTCGGTGAAGCTCCTGATCCGCGACTTCGCGGCCTCCGGATTGCAAGCGAAGGAGGCCTTCCTCGCCAATCTCGCGCGAACCACGGTCGCCGACTGGCCGGGGGCCTCGGTCGAGATCAAGATCGAGGAGAGCTATCGCAACATGCGCGAGGTGCTCGACCAGCACCCCGAGGTCGTCGAGCACGCGCGCGAGGCGATCCGTCGCGCCGGCCTCGAGGTTCGCGAGCGGCCGATCCGTGGCGGAACGGACGGCTCCCGCCTCTCCTTCATGGGACTGCCGACGCCCAATCTGTTCGCGGGAGAGCACAACTTCCACTCCCGCCTCGAATGGGTCTCGGTCCAGGACATGGAGAAGGCCGTCGAGGTGATGGTCCACCTCGCGCGCGTCTGGGAGGAGAGCGTCGCCGGCTGACGCCGCGGGGTCAGTGGAAGACGAAGAAGATCTGCGCGACGCCGGCGAGCCCCCCGAGGACGGCGCCGAGCAGGATCAGGATCCACTCGTCCTCCTTGAAGCAGGGGCGGAGCAGGTCCTGGAACTCTTCCGGCGGCAGCTGCTCCATCCGCTCGCGGAGCAGCTGCTCGATCAGCCGCGCACGATCCTCGTTGAACCGCTCGTCCTCGAAGGGGTCGGCGGTGACTTCGATCGCCTTGCGTCCGAACTGCTGCGTGATCTTCCGCACGTCCTCCGGACCGATCGCGGCCTGCGCGAGCGGCCCCACCGCGGCCAGCGCCTGGTCGATCACCGGCTTGAGCCGCTTGAGGATCGTCTCGCGCGTCCGGTCGCCGTGCGGCCCGGTGATCATCGAGAGGGTGAAGCGGCGGATGGTGAGGATCTCCCGGGTCACGATCGCGCACCAGACGCCGGCCACCTCCTGCTGCCGCTTGAGGAAGAGCCCCTGCACGAGGAAGGGACCGAAGCGCAGCGGATGGAGCGGCCGGAAGACCAGGTTGAGAGCCAGCCAGTTCGTGGCCCACCCGACCACCAGGCCGTAGGCCGGGAGCTGCCAGTCCCCCGGCCAGAGCATCCAGCTCGCGAGCTGCACGAGACCGAAGGCGCCTCCGAAGTAGTAGCCCGAGTCGACGAGGAAACGGAACTCCCGGGCACCGCTCTCGAGAAAGAGCCGGTTCAGGAGCGCCGGGTCCTGGGTCAGCCGCGTCACGACCATGTGCCGGAAGTCGAGCAGATCCTCGAGGTGGCGTCCGATGTCGGCCAGGATGTCCCGCACCAGCTCCGGCAGCTGGGAGCGGACGCTGCCGTAAACCTTCTGCTTGACCGAGCGGGGCGCGTTCTCCCAGACCCTCCCCTTGCTCGCCAGCATCACGTCGTCCGTGTAGTGCTCGAGGCGCGGCTCGAGGACGCCCGTGACGTGACGCGCGATGACCTCCGGCTCCATGCCGGCGAAGAGCTCCGGCACCGAGCCCAGGCGCTTCATCGACGTGTCGACGAAGACGCGCGCCATCTTCTCCGCCTTGCGCGGAATGATCCCCTGCCAGCCGACGAAGGGGCGGATGCCGCGGAATCGGAGCGGGTGGAAGGTCATCCAGATGGCGACCCAGTTGGTGAACCACCCCACCACCGCGGCGGTGAGCGGGATGCTCAGCAGCTGCCAGAACCGGGGGTTCTCGAGGAGGGCCTGGATCATCGCTCCGCCGCCGTGCCGCGCACGACCGAACGCTAGCATCCCCCGCGTCGCGCCCGGAGCCGCCTTCGGGTACCATGAGCACCGTCGCCATGGTCGTCGAGTCCGCCCCCCCCGAAGGCTCCGGGATCCCCCCGGTGGAGCCGTCCAACGGCGACGACGAGACGTCGGCGCCGGAGGCCGGCGAACCGAGCGCGCCGCGCCCCGAGATCCCCGAGTTCGAGAGCTTCGAGGTCTACGTCGAGCCCCGCTCGGCCAACATCGTGCGCCGGCTCGCCACGACCTACCGGCACGCGCTGGGGCTGCTCTTCGGCGCGCTCGCGGCGCACTTGAGGGAGATGCCGCTCGAGCAGCGCCACGGCTTCCTCTACCGGACCGAGCGGCTCGTCAACGCCTTCACGCGCCACGGCGTGGACCCCGACCTGGTGGCGCTCCCCTTCGCGGCGCAGCTCAGGCGACGCCTCGAGATCCTCGGCGCGACCTACGTCAAGCTCGGACAGATCCTGGCGCTCCGCAAGGACCTCCTCCCGGACCGCGTCACCGCGGAGCTCGGCAACCTCCTCGACCGCCTGCCCGCCCTCCCCTATCCGCGCTTCCTCGAGCTGGTGGCGCGCGAGTTGGGGCGCGACCCCTTCGAGGTCTTCTCCTACATCGAGACCAAGCCCCTGGGCTCCGCCTCGATCGCGCAGGCGCACCGCGCGGGCACCCGCGACGGCGAAGCGGTGATCCTGAAGCTCGTCAAGCCGGGGATCCGCGAGCTCCTCTTCCGCGACATCGCGCTCCTCAAGGGAGTCGGACGCTTCCTCAACTGGTTCCTCCCCCGCTTCCAGCCCCGGCGCGCCATCGAGGAGTTCAGCTACTACGTGCTGCGCGAGGTCGATCTCGAGCTCGAGGCCGACAACGCCGAGACCTTCGCCGCCAATTTCGCCGACAACCCGGACGTCGCCTTTCCCCGCATCTTCCGTGCCTGCTCGACCCGCAACCTGCTCTGCATGGAGTTCCTGCGCGGCGTCAAGCCGAACTCGCAGGAGGCGCAGCAGCTCTCGTCCGACGACCGCGCGCGCGCCATCGACGTGGGGGCGGCGGCGGTCATCCGGATGCTCTACCAGGACGGCTTCTTCCACGCCGACCTCCATCCGGCGAATCTCCTGGTGCAGGCCGGCGGCAGGATCGGTTTTCTCGACCTCGGACAGGTGGGGCGCTTCGACGAGCACCTGAAGCGCCACCTGCTCCTCTACTACTACTGCCTCGTGATCGGCGACGCGGAGACGGCCGCCCGCTATCTCACCGGCCTCGCGACTCCCGGCCCGCGCGCCGACAGCCAGGGGTTCTGTCGCGACGTCGCCGACGTGGCGCGGCGGTGGCGCCGCCACTCGAGCCACGAGTACGCCTCGCTCGGCCATCTGATCCTCGACTCGGTGGCGCGGGGCGTGCGCTACCGCCTCTACTTCCCGGTCGAGCTCGTGCTCATGGTCAAGGCGATCGTGACCTTCGAGAGCGTCGGGCGCCTGCTCGATCCGGCGCTCGACGTGGCGCAGGTCTCCCAGCGCCATCTCAACTCGGTGCTTCTCCACCAGGTCAATCCCTTGCGGCTGGCGCGCGAGGGGCTCCAGGGGGCGCCCGAGCTCGTCGACACGCTGGTCAAGGTGCCGATGCTCATCAGCGCCGGCCTGCGCGCTCTGGAGCAGGCCACCACGCGGCCGCCGGAGAATCCCTTCGCGGGGATGCGGGGCACCATGTACGCCGGCTTCTGTCTCGTCGCCGGCGCCATCCTGGCGGCCTTCGGGGCCAACCCCTGGCTCTGGGGGAGCCTCTTCGGCCTCTCGTTGATCCTGGCGCTCAAGCGCGGCAAGTGAATCGGGCCGGCGCCGCCTCGAACGAGGCGACCGCCGGCCCGTCGGGATCCCGCCCGGAGGCGCGAGCTACTCGGCCGTGTAGACCGGGAGGCCCATCTCCTTCAGCAGGTTGTGCGCCTTGTCGACCGCGTCCATCACGAAACGCACGTAGGTCGCGCCGACGTGGATCGTGCGCACGGTCGGCTCGTAGAAGAGGTAGTCGGAGACGACACCCTCCCAGTTGCCGTCGAAGGCGAGGCCGACCAGCTCCCCCTTGCCGTTGAGGGTCGCCGAGCCCGAGTTCCCGCCCGTGATGTCGGTGACCGAGAGGAAGTCGACCGGCACCGCGCCGAGCTTGGGATCGACGTAGGCGGGAGGCACCGACTTCGCGGCGTCGAGCAGCGCCTGCGGCGCCGCGAACTCCCCTTCGCCGGTCGCCTTGGCGACCACGCCGGGGAGGGTGGTGAAGGGCTCGTAGACCACCGCGTCGCGCGGCACGAAACCCTGGACTTTGCCGAAGGTGAAGCGGAGCGTGCTGTTGGCGTCCGGGTAGAGGCGCCCGCCCGCGAGCTTCTCGAGCGCCTTCATGTACTTCGGCCGCACCCGGAGCATGGCGCCGTCGTAGCTCTTCTCGGCCTCGCGCCGCTCGGCGTAGACCGGGGCCAGGGCGCGCGCGAAGTCGAGCATGGAGTCGCCGCGCTTGGCGAGCTGCTCCATCGACTCGGAGGCCATCGCCTTGCGGGCGTCGACCTCCGCCACCTTGGTGCCGGCGAAGAGCTGGTCGAGCAGCGCCTCGATCTTCTCGTCGTCGGTGGCCTTGCCGGTCGCCGCGAGAGCCGCGTCGAAGGGCGCGATCCGCTGCTCGGCGGGGAGCTTCGCCGCCTCGTGGAACATGTAGGCGAGGGTCGCGCGGTCGCTCCCCGGCTCGATCGAGCGCTGGGCGCGCACGATCCCCTGCAGGAAGCGGGAACGGTCACGGTCGCGGTACCCCTCTTCGCGATCGAGGTCGGGCTTCGGGCGCTCTTCGGCGGCGCGCCAGAGGGTGATCGCCTGCCCGAGCATCGGCGAGCTCCGCCCCATCCAGTCGAGCACCAGGTCGCGCCGGTCGAGCTTCTTCCGCTCCGCGTTGAGCTTGGCGATCTCCGCCACCGGGTCACCGTAGTCGGCCGCGAGCTTCGGGTCGCCCGCCAGCAGCTCGGCGAGCTTCGTCTCGCGCGCCTGCCGCTCGGCCTCGACCTTGCCGTCCTGCATCGCGACGAGCTGCCCTTCGTACTTCTTCATGCCGTTCGCCATGCCGCGGATGCGCCCGTAGTTGGCGAGCTCCACCGCCTTGCCCCGCGAGTTTTCCTTCTCCAGCAGCGCGATCATCTCCTTCGACCAGGTCACCATGGTCGGCATCGCCACGTCGTGCGCCCACTGGACCTCGTCGGTGGTCCGGTAGCGGAAGGTGCGCCCCGGGTAGCCCGGGATCCAGACCAGATCCCCCTCCTTCACGAAGTCGGTCGAGATCTTGAGCCAGTGCTCGGGGTGGTACGGGACGTTCTCCTTGGCGAAGTCGGCCGGCTTGCCGTCGGGGCCGACGTAGGCGCGCAGGAACCCGAAGTCGCCGGTGTGACGCGGCCACATCCAGTTGTCGGTCTCGCCGCCGAAGTTGCCGATGCCGGAGCCCGAGGCGTAGACGAGCCGCACGTCGCGGATCTCCATCTGGGTGATCTCGAGGAAGGAGGAGCCCTCGTAGAAGTTGGCAACCCGGCAGCGCCGGCCGCCGGGCTTCTCGCAGGCGTCGACCAGGGTGCGGATCCGCCGCTCCACCGCCTTGGCGAAGACCGGATCGGTCATCTTGACGGTCGGGCTCCCCAGCACCTGTTTGGTGACGTCGCGGATCGCGGTGGTGACGTAGACGTAGCTGCCGGGAGCCGCAGGGACCTCTTCCTCGCGCGTCTTGGCGAGGAAGCCGTTCACGATCAGGTCGCTCTCGGGCGTCGAGTTGAACTGCAGCGAGCCGTAGACGCAGTGGTGGTTGGTGATGACGAGCCCGTCGGGGGAGACGAACGACGCCGTGCAACCGCCCAACGAGACGACGGCGCCCATCGGGTCGCCCAGGAGATCCGAGAGCTTCTCCGGGTCGAGCTCCATGCCCATCGCCTTGAGCTCCGGACCCAACGCCGGAATCTGGCTCGGCATCCACATCCCTTCCTCGGCGCCGGCGAGGCTCGCGACGCCGAGCGCCACGAGTCCGACGGCCAGGATCAGCAGAGAACGCTTCACGTGGTTCCTCCTCGAGTGCTGCGAGAGAGTCGAGGGTTGGTGGAAACGGGGGCCCGCGGCGGGCCCTCA